>NZ_CP048836.1:605234-1210469 GCF_010983895.1 Nitrogeniibacter mangrovi | reverse complement strand
TCGGCGCGATGTTCCAGTAATACGGCACCGACAGGTCGACGCCGGTCTTGTTCGAAGTGCCGAAGGTCGGCGGCAGGAAACCGGACTTGCGCTGCGCCACGAGCGGGAACTCCGCCCACGGCATGTAGAAGATCGGTACGTCCTTGAACACCACCGTGCTGTCGCGGGCGACGCCGAGTTCGCGATCGTAGTCCAGTTCGAGCTCGCCGGCCTTCAGGTACCAGTCCGGATCGGCGGGCTTGCAGGTACTCCACGTGGCGTTCTTCAGCGCATACTGATTCTCGCCGTTGAGCTTGAGCACATCCGCATGGCCGCTGCCGATGACCGTGCGTGGCGTCATGCCCTCCTGCTTCTGGACCACGCGGGAGAACGCGTACTCCGGCGCATCGACCTCACCGGTCTGCTCGTCGAGGCGAACCCGAAGCTTGTCGCTGCGGATGATGTCCTCGCCGCGGCTCAGACGCACATCGCCAATCGCCTCGACCTCATCGAGCACTTCGCGGTAGATGATCCGGTCGGCACGCACGTGGGTGTCGTCCCGCACCAGCTGGGCATTGCCCACGGCAGACAGCTCGACGTCCTGCTGTCCGTCGATGCGATCGGCAACCACGACCGTCGAACCGGCCTCGGCCGTCATGCCCACGTCCGCGTCCGCTGCCGCGGCATCGGCGCCCGGACCGGGCGCCGGCTTCACAGGCGCCGTGCCTTCCTTGGATCGGAGGGCGGCTTCTCCGCCCGAAGCGCGCGGCGCGGCAGACTTCGACACCGGCGCATTCGGCGCCAGCAGTCCCGGATCGACCCGCAGGGCAGGCAAGCCCTCGGCAGCCCCCGCCACGGCCGGAAACACGGCCAGCAGGCAAGGGATGATCTTCATCGTCCAGCATTCAGGTTGCGGCAATGCGTATCTCCATTTGGCATGTCGCGCGGGCGAACGCTGGAATCAACGTCCCGACGGTGCTGTTTGCTAAAATCCCGGCATTTTACACGAACACGAAAAGGCCAAAGTGCAAAGACTGGCGCAATTGAAGGCATGGCTGGCAAGCCGCTTTCCCGACCGATCGATCGAACTGACCCCCGCGTCGGCCGACGCGAGCTTCCGCCGCTACTTCCGTGTCCGGATCGACGGCGAGGCCGACACGCGGATCGCCATGGACGCACCACCGGAGAAGGAAGACGTCGGCCCCTTCATCCAGGTCGCCGAGTGCTTCGGCGCCGCCGGCGCCCATGTCCCCGAAGTGCTCGACCGCGACACCGAGCACGGTTTCCTGCTGCTCACCGACCTGGGCGACACCACCTATCTGGCCGCGCTCGACGCCGACAACGCCCATGAACTCTATGCCGACGCCCTGGGCGCGCTGATCTGCATTCAGAAAGCCAGCGCTCCCGGCGTGCTGCCCGACTACGACCGCGACCGCCTGCTCGCCGAGATGCAGCTCTTCCCCGAGTGGTATCTGGGGCGCCACAAGCACCTCGAGCTGTCCGACACCGAGCGCACGCTGCTCGACAAGACTTTCGAGACGATTCTCGCGATCAACCTCGCCGAGCCAACGGTCTTCGTCCATCGCGACTTCCACAGCCGCAACCTCATGGTGACCGACCGCGGCGCCGGGGTGCTCGATTTCCAGGATGCGGTCTACGGCCCCATCAGCTACGACCTGGTGTCCCTGTTCAAGGACGCCTACATCGACTGGGACGAAGCCTTCGTGCTCGACATGCTCGCCCGCTACTGGGAGGCGGCACGCCAGATCGGCCTGCCGGTACGCGAGGACTTCGCCGAATTCCACCGCGACTTCGAATGGATGGGCGTGCAGCGCCACCTCAAGGTGCTCGGCATCTTCGCGCGCCTGTGCCACCGCGACGGCAAGGACGGCTACCTGGCCGACATGCCGCGGGTGCTCGACTACCTGCGCAAGGCCTGCGAACGCTATGGCGAACTCAAGCCCATCCTCAAGCTGCTGGACCGTTCCGATCCGGTGAACACCACGGTGGGTTACACCTTCTGATGCGGGCCATGATCCTCGCGGCCGGTCGTGGCGAGCGCATGCGCCCGCTCACCGACACCTGCCCCAAACCCCTGCTCGAGGCCGGCGGCGAACCCCTCGTCGGTCACCACCTGCGGCGGCTCAAGGCGGCCGGGATCACCGACGTCGTCATCAATCTCGCCCACCTCGGAGCGCTGATCGAAGCGCGCCTCGGCGACGGCGCCGCCTACGGAGTCTCGATCCACTATTCCCACGAAGGCGAAGCGCTGGAGACCGCCGGCGGCATCCGCACCGCCCTGCCCCTGCTCGGCGCGGCGCCCTTCATCGTCATCAACGGCGACGTGTTCACCGACATCGACCTGGCCGCCCTGGCCCGCACCGCGACCACCCTGTCGGCGGACGGCGACCTGGCACACCTGGTGCTGGTGGACAACCCGCCCCACCACCCGGCGGGCGACTTCCATCTGCACGGCGGGCGCGCCCGGCGCAGCGGCGAACCACGGCTCACCTTTTCCGGCGTGGGCGCCTACCACCCGGCCCTGTTCGCCGGCCTCGAACCCGGACAGCGGGCGGCGCTCGGCCCGCTGCTGTGCGAAGCCATGGACGCCGACCGGATCGGCGCGAGCCACCATCACGGCCGCTGGATGGACATCGGCACCCCCGAGCGCCTCGCCGAACTCGACCGCAGCCTGCGCGCGAACGCCGTCAGCAGCGTACAGTCTCACCCATGAGCAGATCCCCCGGAGCACGTCCTTGAATCCCCCCTACGCCGCCTTCATCGACCGCCGCCGCCGCGTCCTCGCCCACATGCAGCAGGCCGGCGGCGGCGTGGCCGTCATCCCCACGGCACCGGAAGTGATCCGCAACCGCGACGCCCACTACCCGTATCGGCCCGACAGCTACTTCCACTACCTGACCGGCTTCGACGAACCCGAGGCGGTGCTCGTGCTGATCGCCGGCGACACCCCGCGCAGCATCCTGTTCTGTCGCGAAAAGGACGAGGAACGCGAGATCTGGGACGGCTATCGCTGGGGCCCACCCGCCGCCTGCGAGCACTTCGGCTTCGACGAAGCCCATCCGGTCGCGGAGTTCGACCTGCGCCTGACAGACCTGCTCGGCGACCAGCCCACCGTCTTCTTCGCCATGGGCCAGGACGCCGGCTGGGACCGGCGCCTCATCGACACCCTGGGCCGGGTGCGCGAAAAGGTCCGTACCGGCATCGCCGCGCCGGGCGCCATCCAGGACATCCACAGCGTCCTCGACGAGATGCGCCTCGTCAAGGACGCCCACGAGCAGGACATCATGCGCCGCGCCGCCCGCATCTCGGCCGACGCCCACGCCCGGGCGATGCGGGCCACGGCGCCGGGGCGCTTCGAATACGAGATCGAGGCCGAACTGTTGCACGCCTTCCGGCGCGCCGGAGCCCAGGCGCCGGCCTACGCGTCCATCGTCGCCAGCGGGCCCAACGCCTGCGTGCTCCATTACGTGAGCAACGACCGCCGGATGCAGGCGGGCGACCTCCTGCTCATCGACGCCGGCTGCGAGTTGGACGGCTACGCCTCCGACATCACCCGCACCTTCCCCGTGAGCGGCCGCTTCAACGGGCCGCAGCGCGACGTCTACAGCCTCGTGCTCGACGCCCAGCGCGCCGCCGCCGAGGCGACCCGCGCCGGCGTGCCCTGGAACGCGCCGCACGACGCCGCGGTGGCGGTGCTCGCCCAGGGCCTGGTGGATCTGGGCCTGCTCAGCGGCAGCGTGGACGCGGTCATCGAGAACGGCGACTACCGCCGCTTCTACATGCACCGCACCGGCCACTGGCTCGGCCGCGACGTGCACGACGCCGGCGACTACAAGCAACGGGGCGACTGGCGCCCCCTCGAGGCAGGCATGATGCTCACCATCGAGCCGGGCTGCTACATCCGCCCGGCCGACGACGTGCCCGAGGCCTTCTGGCACATCGGCGTGCGCATCGAGGACGACGCCCTGGTCACCGACAGCGGCTGCGAACTGATCAGCGCCGACGCGCCGAAGGCCATCGACGACATCGAGGCGCTGATGCGCGACGCACGCTCATGACATCGACCGACATCCTCATCGTCGGCGCCGGCCCGGTCGGCATGGCCCTGGCGCTGGCCGTACACGGCGGCCCCCACCGGGTCACCCTGGTCGACGCCCGTGAGCGCGGCGCGGCGCGGCGCGACCCGCGCGTGCTCGCCCTCGCCCATGGCACCCGCCTCACCCTCGAGCGCCTCGGCGTGTGGGGCCGGTTGCCGGCCACGCCCATTCGCCGCATCCACGTCTCCCAGCAGGGCGGGGCCGGACGCACGGTGATCGAGGAAGACGAGTACGGCATCGACGGCCTCGGCCATGTGATCCGCGCCGGCGATCTGGCCGCCGCCCTCGACGACGCGGTCGCCCACGCCGGCATTGCGGTGCTCGACCACTGCGAGGCGGCACCCGATCCCGGCCTCCCGGGCCGGGTCCGGCTGACCCGCGGCGACACCGTCGACACCCTGAGCTGCCGCCTCGTCGCCTGCGCCGAAGGCGGCATGCGCGCCGACGACCCGGACATCGAGGTGCGCGACTACGACCAGCACGCGGTCATCTGCATGGCGACGCCCGCCCAGGCGCACGGCCACACCGCCTACGAGCGTTTCACCCCGAGCGGGCCGGTCGCGCTGCTGCCGTGCGGGACCGATTTCGCGGTCGTGCACACCGCGCCGCCGGAGCGCGCGGAGACCCTCCTCGCGCTCGACGACGCGGCCTACCTGGCCACGCTGCAGCAGGCCTTCGGTACCCGCCTGCGCCTGGTCGGCGTCAGTCGCCGGGAACGCTTCCCCCTGCAGCTACGGGTCCGTCGGCACCCGGTGGCCGATCGCATCGTCTGGCTCGGCAACGCAGCCCAGACCCTGCACCCGGTCGCCGGCCAGGGCTTCAACCTCGCCCTGCGCGACGTGTGGGCCCTGGGCGAACAGCTGCGCGGCGCCGACGACCCGGGCAGCCCGGCGGTGCTCGCCGCCTATCTGCGCCAGCGCGCCCTGGACCGGCGCGGCACCATCGGCTTCACCGATTCGCTGGTACGTCTGTTCAGCAACGACATCGGCCCGCTGCGCCACCTGCGCGGCCTCGGCCTGCTCGCGCTCGATCTGGCGCCCCCGCTGCGCCACTTCGTCGCCAAGCGCATGATGTTCGGCGCCCGCGCCTGGCCATAGGCGCCGCCGTCGGCGCCCGGCGGGCCGTGCGTCGGAAATCCGTGTCCCGAGGCTGAATGTCAGTCGCACCAAGGCAGTGCGTCACAATTTCGCGCTTCGCCCGACGGTCTGCATCGGGTAGAATGTGCCCCTTTCTCTGCTCTGCCCCCACCCATGGAATTTGCCGGCTTCACGCTGCGGAACAACCTGTTTGTCGCCCCCATGGCCGGGGTGACCGACCGCCCGTTCCGGCAACTGTGCAAGCGTCTGGGCGCGGGCCTGGCGGTCTCCGAAATGGTGACCTCCAACAACCTCCTGTACGCCACCGAGAAGACCCGGCGCCGCACTGACCACACCGGCGAGACCGAGCCGATCTCGGTGCAGATCGCCGGCGGCGACCCGCTGATGATGGCCGAGGCGGCCCGGCACAATCGTGACCACGGCGCCCAGATCATCGACATCAACATGGGCTGCCCCGCCAAGAAGGTGTGCAACAAGGCCGCCGGCTCCGCCCTGATGCGCGACGAAGCGCTCGTCGGCCGCATCCTCGAGGCGGTCGTGGGCGCCGTGCCTGAACTGCCGGTGACCCTCAAGATGCGCACCGGCTGGGACCGGGACAACCGCAACGCACCGCGCCTGGCGCGCATCGCCGAAGAGGCAGGCATCCGCGCACTGGCGGTGCACGGGCGCACCCGCGCCGACAAGTACATGGGGCACGCCGAGTACGACACCATCGCCACCATCAAGCAGGCGGTGCGCATCCCGGTGATCGCCAACGGCGACATCGACTCGCCCCGCAAGGCGGCCGCGGTGCTGCGCCACACCGGCGCCGACGGCCTCATGATCGGCCGTGCGGCCCAGGGGCGCCCGTGGATCTTCCGCGAGATCGCGCACTTCCTGGCCACGGGCGAGGAACTGCCGGCCCCGTCGGCAGGCGAGATCCGCGACATCTGCCGCGGCCACCTGGCCGACCTGTATGCCTTTTACGGCGCATGGTCGGGGGTACGCATCGCGCGCAAGCACATCGGCTGGTACACCAAGGGCCTGGCGGGTGCCCAACAGTTCCGCCAATCCATGCTCACCGAGGAGACGATCGAGGGACAACTGGCGGCGACAGACCGCTTCTTCGATCAGCTCGACCGCCAGGGCGTCCGTCCGCATCGACAGCCGTCCTGTTTCGAGGAACTGGCCGCATGAGCCATCAAAACGACATCGCCTGCGCCGTGACGCGCACCCTTCGGCAATACTTCGACGATCTGGACGGCGAGCAGCCGGCCGCGCTGCACGACATGGTGATGCGCAGCGCCGAGCGCCCCATGCTCGAATTCATCCTCGCCCACACCGACGGCAACCAGACCGTGGCCGCCCAGCTGCTCGGCATCAATCGCAATACCCTGCGCCGCAAGCTGTCCGAATACGACCTCATTTGAAACCCGAGCGCGCCGCGAGGCGCCATTGTGTACCCATGCAAACGACCCAAGCCCTTCTCAGCGTTTCCGACAAATCCGGCATCGAGGCCTTCGCCCGCGAGCTCCACGAGCTGGGCATCAAGCTGCTGTCCACCGGCGGCACCGCCAAGCTGTTGCGCGAAGCCGGCCTGCCCGTGACCGACGTGTCCGACTACACCGGCTTTCCGGAAATGCTCGACGGCCGCGTCAAGACGCTGCACCCCAAGGTGCATGGCGGCATCCTCGCCCGCCGCGACCTGGCCGGACACCTGGACACCATCGCCGAGCACGGCATCGAGCGCATCGACCTGGTGGTGGTGAACCTCTACCCGTTCAGCCAGACCGTGGCCAAGCCCGAGTGCACCCTCGAGGATGCCATCGAGAACATCGACATCGGCGGCCCGACCATGGTCCGCGCCGCGGCGAAGAACCACGGCGATGAGCACGGCGGCGTGGGCATCGTCACCGATCCGGCCGACTACGAGGCGGTGCTCGCCGAACTGAAGCACAACGACAAGACCCTCACCTACCGCACCCGCTTCGCGCTCGCGGTCAAGGCCTTCACCCACACCGCCCGCTACGACGGCGCCATTTCCAACTACCTGACGGCGCTCACCGAATCCGGCGAGCGCCAGGCCTATCCGGAACGCCTGCAGGTGGCCTTCGACAAGGTTCAGGACCTGCGCTATGGCGAGAACCCGCATCAGAGCGCCGCGTTCTATCGCGAGCCGGGCGCCCCCGCGGGCGGCGTCGCCGGCTACACCCAGCTGCAGGGCAAGGCGCTGTCCTACAACAACATCGCCGATGCCGACGCCGCCTGGGAATGCGTCAAGGCCTTCGACGACAGCAGCGCCGCCTGCGTGATCGTCAAGCATGCCAACCCCTGTGGCGTGGCCATCGCCGCCACCCCGCTGGACGCCTACAAGAAAGCCTTCGCCACCGACCCCACCTCGGCCTTCGGCGGCATCATCGCCTTCAACGGTCCGGTGGACGCCGCCGCCGCCGAAGCGGTCAGCGCCCAGTTCCTCGAGGTGCTGATCGCCCCGTCCTACACCGACGAGGCACTGGCCCTGCTCGCCGCCAAGAAAAACGTGCGCGTGCTCACCTGCCCGCTCGGCACCATCGAAGGCGCGCTCGACTACAAACGCGTCGGCGGCGGCCTGCTGGTGCAGTCGGCCGACACCGCCCGCATCGCGGTGGCCGATCTCAAGGTCGTCACCCAGCGCGCCCCCTCCGCCCAGGAGATGACCGACCTGCTGTTCGCCTGGCGCGTGGCCAAATACGTGAAATCCAACGCCATCGTCTATTGCAAGGACGGCATGACCGTGGGCGTCGGCGCCGGCCAGATGAGCCGTGTCGATTCGGCCCGCATCGCCAAGATCAAGGCCGAGAACGCGCAGCTGTCGATTGCCGGCACCGTGGTCGCCTCGGACGCCTTCTTCCCCTTCCGCGACGGCCTCGACGTGCTGGCCGAGGCCGGCGCCACGGCGGTCATCCAGCCGGGCGGCTCGATGCGTGACGAAGAGGTGATCGCGGCGGCCAACGAGCACGGCCTCGCCATGGTATTCACCGGCTTCCGCCACTTCCGTCACTGAGCCCCGGTTCGCAAGAAGGAATCTGCAGAACATGAAAGTACTCGTTATCGGCGGCGGCGGCCGTGAGCATGCCCTGGCCTGGAAGCTGGCCCAGTCGCCGCGCGTCAACCGGGTCTATGTCGCTCCGGGCAACGCCGGCACCGCCATGGAGCCGCTGGTTGAGAACATCCCGGTGACCGCCACCGACGAACTGATCGCCTTCGTCAGGAACAACGACGTGGGCATGACGGTGGTCGGCCCCGAGGCCCCGCTCGCCGCCGGCGTGGTGGACGCCTTCCGCGCCGCCGGCCTGCCGATCTTCGGCCCGACGCAACAGGCTGCCCAGCTCGAAGCGTCCAAGGACTTCTGCAAGCAGTTCCTGGTCCGCCACAAGATTCCGACCGCCGCCTACGCCACCTTCACCGACGCCGACGCGGCCCACGCCTACGTGAACGCGCAGGGCACCCCGATCGTCATCAAGGCCGACGGTCTCGCCGCCGGCAAGGGGGTCGTCGTGGCGATGAACGCCGACGACGCCCACGCCGCCATCGACATGATGCTGCGCGACGCCGGCATGGGAACGGCCGGCGCGCGGGTGGTGATCGAGGCGTTCATGCAGGGCGAAGAGGCCAGCTTCATCGTCATGGCCGATGGCAAGCATGCCCTTGCCCTGGCCACCAGCCAGGATCACAAGCGCCTCAAGGACAACGACGAAGGCCCCAACACCGGCGGCATGGGCGCCTACTCGCCGGCCCCGGTGGTGACCCCGCAGGTGCACGCCAAGGTCATGCGCGAGATCATCCAGCCGACCCTGGCCGGCATGGCCGCCGAGGGGGCGCCCTACACCGGCTTCCTCTACGCCGGCCTGATGATCGACGCCGACGGCAACCCACGCGTGGTCGAATTCAACTGCCGCATGGGCGATCCGGAAACTCAGCCGATCATGATGCGCCTCAAGTCCGATCTGGTGGAGCTGGTCGACGCCGCGCTCAAGGGCACGCTCGACACCGCCGAGGCGGAGTGGGACCGACGCATCGCGCTGGGCGTGGTCCTGGCCGCCGAAGGCTACCCGGCCGACCCGCGCAAGGGCGACGTCATCACCGGCCTGCCCGCCGCCGCCGAGGATGCTCACGTCTTCCACGCCGGCACCGCGATGGCGGACGACCAGGTGGTCACCAGCGGCGGGCGCGTACTGTGCGTCACCGCCCTGTCCGACAACGTGCGTACCGCGCAGAGCCGCGCCTACGACATTGCCGACCGCATCCAGTTCGCCGGCAAGCAGTACCGCCGCGATATCGGCCATCGGGCGGTCAAGCGTTGATACACGAGAAGTCCTGTGGCATCAAAGGAAGACATACTCGAACAGCTAGTTGAAGAGTTCCTGATCCATCGGGATTATTTCGTTCGGCACAACGTCAAGTTCCTGCCGCGACGAGACCACCCAGATTTCGTTTCAAATCAAGATTCGAACCACAGCGACATTGACGTGATCGGATTCAACCCCAAGCTCACCGGCCCGGATCGCGTTTGGGCTGTCAGCTGCAAGAGTTGGCAATCAGGCCTGAATCCAGCACAGGAAATAAAAAATATCCAAGAGAACAAGACGATAAGAGGGCGTGAAGCTTGGCGCGGCTTCCGAGAGTTGGTTGTGCCCAAATGGTCGGAAGCATTCATCGCCTCCGTCAAGGAAGCGACAGGAGAACAGACATTCACCTATGTCACGGCTGTCACTCACCTCAAAGGATCCGCCCAAGTTTGGGAGATGCACCCGCAGTTCATCTCCTCAATGAAGGGCAATCCCATCAAGGTCATCACTCTCAAGGAAATGCTGCACGAAGTTTCCGGGGCACTCAGTCAAACCGTAGCGGGTACTGAATTCGGCCGAACGCTTCAGCTATTCAAGGCTGCCGGAATCAAACTCCAGGACTGAAATACACTCTCAAATGAATACCAGCGACACCTACGCCTACTTCACCGGCCTGCAGCAGCGCATCGTCGCGCGCCTCGAAGCGCTCGACGGCTCGCCCTTCCAGGAAGACGCCTGGACCCGCGAGGCGGGCGGCGGCGGCATCACCCGGGTGCTCGAAGAGGGCCACCTGTTCGAACGCGGCGGCGTCAACTTCTCCCATGTGAAGGGCGAAGGTCTGCCGGCCTCGGCCACCGCCAGCCGCCCCGAGCTGGCCGGCCGCGGCTTCGAAGCCATGGGCGTGTCGCTGGTCATGCACCCGCGCAACCCTTACTGCCCGACGGCGCACATGAACGTGCGCTGCTTCATCGCCACCAAGCCCGGCGCGGAGCCGGTGTGGTGGTTCGGCGGCGGCATGGACCTGACGCCCTACTACGCCTTCGAGGAAGACGTGGTGCACTTCCACCGCACCTGCAAGGACGCCCTCGCGCCCTTCGGCGAGAACGTCCACGCCGACTACAAGGCCTGGTGCGACCGCTACTTCCACCTCAAGCATCGCAACGAGGCGCGCGGCGTCGGCGGGGTGTTCTTCGACGACCTGAACACGGGCGGTTTCGATCGCTGCTTCGCGCTCACCCGCGCCGTGGGCGACGCCTTCGTGGACGCCTACGTGCCCATCCTCGAGCGCCGGCGCGATCTGCCCTATGGCGAGCGCGAGCGCGAGTTCCAGAGCTACCGGCGGGGCCGTTACGTGGAATTCAACCTGGTGTTCGACCGCGGCACCCTGTTCGGACTGCAGTCGGGCGGGCGCACCGAGTCCATTCTGATGTCCATGCCCCCGCGGGTGAGCTGGCGCTATGACTGGCATCCGCAGCCGGGCACGCCCGAGGCGCGCCTCTACGAAGACTTCCTGCCGCCACGGGACTGGGTCTGATCCTGACCCAACGCACATGACAAAGGCCCCGGCATGCCGGGGCCTTTGTCATGGCGGGACGGCGCCTCTCAGGCGGTTTCACCCTCTGTCGCCGGCAGCGCCAGTTGCCCACCGGCGGCATGGGCGGTCAGCTGCGCCGCACGCCGGTAATGGTCTTGCGCCACCTGCGGACGCTCGAAGCGTTCCGACAGCTGCGCCAGGGTGAGGTGGGCATCGACGCTCGGCGCCGCGGAGACCGACGCCTCCAGATAGCTCTGGGCCTTGCCCCACAACTCGGCCGCCACGCACAGGCGACCCAGCGCATACAGCAGGCCGCTGTCCTTCGGATGGGCCTGCAGCCACTTCTCCGCACGGGCGATGGCCGATACCGGCTCATGGTCGCCACATTCGCCATACAGTCGGGCCAGGCGGCTGTCCCACTGGGCATCGAGCTGGCTTTCCAGCACTCGCCGCACCGTGGCCCCCTGCCCGTTGGCCACCATCAGCGGCACCACCTTCTCCACCAGGCTCGGATCATTCTGCTCTTCGGCCGGCATGCCGTTCCAGTACGCCACGATGGCCTCGCCCTGGCCATCGAGCGCACGCATGGACGCCACGTGGGCGCGACGCACCAGGGGGCGGGCCTGCTCGTCCGCGAGCAGGTGATGCTTGCGCAGCTGGCGCGCGATCTTCACCACCGCTTTCCAGTCGTCCTTCGCCTCGGCGATCTGCAACGCCAGCTGCAAGGTGGCGACCGGCCGGTTGTCGTTGGTCTTCATGGCGTCGACGCAGCGCGCCGCCTCGTCGAAGCGGCGCCCCTCAACCGCCATCTCGGCCTCGGTCATGAGGCGCGCGGTGAGGATCTTGTCGTCACGTTCGGCGGCATGGCCGATCCACTCGCGATAGCGCTGATCGTCGCGCAGGGCATGCGCGGCGCGCGCCGCCACCAGCGCCGAGACGCCACTCGGATCCCCGGCGCCCCACGATTTGCGCGCCATCTTGAGGGCCTGCGAGTAGCGCCCTTCGAGCTGCAGACGCACCGCATCGCGCAGCGACTCGGCGGCGCGCTCGCGGCGGCGCCGGTCGCGATAGGCCACCACCTTGCCCGGCAGGCGCAGCGCCCGGGAGATAACACCGACCAGGAAGTACACGGCCAACACCACCGCCAGGATGGCCAGCACGAGGAAATTGAGCGACACCTGGGCGCGATAGGGCGGCAACACCAACAGGGCGTAGCCGTCGTTGACGCTTGCCAGCATGGCCACGCCGACGGCGAGGGCGAACAGGGCAATGAGCCAGAGCAGTCCACGCATGACGAGTTACTCCGTTTTGTCCGTAGCGGCCGGCGCCTCGCCCGCACCGTGGGGGGCGCCTCGGCTGCTGTCGCCGGTTCGCCATCGGCCGTCGGGGCCGAAGCCGCCGATGCCGGCGCGGCATCGGCCGCGCCCTTGCCCGCGCCGTCGTGCGGCTCGATCGGCACCACCGGTGCGATCGGCGGGCGACCCTGCATGTTCTGCAGGACCGCCAGGGTTTCAGTCAGCATGGGTTGCTGCGGCGCGACCGAAATCGTCTTGAGCTGCTTGAGGGTCTCGAGTGCGTTCTTCACCTCCGGCTTGCTCAGGTCGAAGTAGCGCGACACCCACTCGGCGGCACGCGACACATCCGCCTCGAAGGTGCGCGCGTCGCGTCCCAGCAACGCCAAGCGCGCGGTGAGCAGGCGGATCTTCAGGTTCTCGCGCAGGAAGGTACTCTGCGAAGGCGACAGCAGCACCGGATCGGCGGCCGCATCGAGACGCTCGACCCGCACCATGGCCCGGATCTCGCCCCACACATCCAGCGCCAGTGCCTTGGCATAGCCCAGCGGGTCGTCGAGAAAGCGCCCCTTGGGCTGGGCCTCGGCCGGCGCGTTGGCTTCGGGCTGGTCGGTGAAGGTCAGCGGCAGGTGATCGGCCACTTCGAGCAGGTGCTCGAGCTTGAGGGTGATGCCGGTGACGTCCACCCGCGGGGTGGCGCGCAGGCGTTCGATGTCGTGGGACAGGGCGCGACGCAGCGGCCCCAGCCGACCCTGGGTCGAGGTCGCCAGCCGGGCGTCCGCCCCCTGCAGGGCGATGAGTGCCGCCTCGACGTTGCCGGCCAGCTGCAACTGCTGACTGGCGATGGTCACGGCCTGCTCGATCTCGGCCATCATGCGTTCGTCGCGGGTGCGCGAGAACTCCTGGTACAGATCCTCGAGGGCGGCCGCCTGACCTTCCGATTCGGCCATCTTGGCCTCGAGCAGCCCCACCTTGCCCTGGATCGAGGTCACCGTGTCCTGCACCTGATGCACCCCGGCACGGGCCTCCCGTGCCACGTCGTCGCTCCGGGCCAGACGCTCGGCCACCTGCGTCTGGGCGCCGGCCAGTTGTCCACGGATCTGCCACCACTGCCAGCCGAGGAAGCCGAGGCCGCCGAGACACAGCACCAGCAGCGCGGGCACCAGCTTGCCGCTCTTGCGTGCGGGGACGGCCTCGTCAGTCGCCGGTCGCGGAGCTCCAGCCTCCGATGCCGGGCCCGCGGCGGGCGCGTCGGTCACGATGTCGGCGGTCTCTGGTTCGACGGCATTGGCCTGCTTGTTCTCTTCACTCATAGGACTCGCTCATCAACCCTGAAAATAATGTTCCATGCCTTCGATCAGACCGGCATCGCCGGGCGCGGTCTGCACCACCTGGGCGAATCCGGCGGCCGAGGCACGCGCCGCGATGCGCGGATGAGCGCAGATCACCGGAATCGCGCGCAAGCGCTCCAGCCGGTCGCCGACCATGTGGACCAGGTTGTCCACCCCCTCGCTGCTGGTCAGCACGATCGCATCGATGGACTCGGCCAGCCCGACCAGTCGCGCCCCGCCCTGCACGGGCACGACACGCCGGTAGCAGGCCGCATACGCCACCGTGGCACCACGTTCCGTGAGTGTATCACCCAGAAGATCGCGCCCGCCGTTGCCACGGAAAATGACAACGCCCTTGCCGCGAACCGCCGCTGCAGCGAATTCCGGCAGCGCCAGCACCGCTTCGCTGTCGAACCCGGCGTGCGGGGCGATGACCCGATCGAAGCCGGCGTCGAGCAGCGCGCGTTCGCTGCCCGGCCCGACCGTGGCCACCGCCAGGGTCGCCGGCCATTGCCGGCGCGCATGCACCGCCTCGAGGCCGAAGCGGACCGCATTGGCGCTGACGAAGAAGGCCAGGGAGAAGGTGTCGAGCCGGTCGATGAGCGCGTCCCGCTCGGCCGACGCGGGCATGGCCTCGATCAGCATCACCGGAATGCATTCGGCGGAGCCGCCACGCGCCTCGATCGCACGCCGCAGCCCGTCGGCCTGGCTGGGGGGCCGGGTCACCACGATGCGGCGCCCGGCGAGGGGCGAAGCTCCGCTCATCGGCATGGCGGCTCAGAGCGTGGCAAGAATCTCGGCGGCACCGGCCGCACGCAGCTCGTCGGCCAGCGCCTGACCGAGCGCCTCGGCCGCATCCAGGGGGCCGCGCCGCTCGGCACGCACGAACTCGCTGCCGTCGGGGCGGGCGACGAATCCGCGCAGCCACAGCTGCCCATCGTCCTCGATGGCGAAGGCGCCCAGCGGCACCTCGCAGCTGCCGGCCAGGGCACGCGCCACGGCACGCTCGGCGCGCACGCAGGCGGAGGTGGTCGCGTCGTTGAGCGGCGCCATCCAGGCGGCCACCTCCGGCCGGTCCGACAAGGCCTCGATGCCCAGGGCGCCCTGCCCAGCCGCGGGCAGGGACACCTCGGCCGGCAACACGCCGCGAATGCGTTCGGACAGCCCCAGCCGGGTCAGGCCCGCGGCGGCGAGGATGATGGCGTCGTACTGGCCTTCGTCGAGCTTGCGCAGACGGGTGTCGAGGTTGCCGCGCAGGCTGGTGACGGCCAGATAGGGATAATTGGCGTGCAGCTGCGACTCGCGGCGCAGACTGGAGGTGCCGACCACGGCGCCCGGCGGCAGGTCGTCGAGGGACGCGTACCGGTTCGACACGAAGGCGTCGAGGGGCACCTCCCGCGCCGAGATGGTGACCAGCGCGAACGGATCCGTCATCTCCATGGGCACGTCCTTCATCGAGTGCACGGCGATGTCGGCGCGGCGGTCAAGCAGTGCCGTTTCCAGTTCCTTGACGAAAAGTCCCTTGCCACCCACCTTGGCCAGCGGCCGGTCGAGAATCTGGTCGCCGCGGGTCGTCATGCCCAGCAATTCCACCGTGCAGCCGGGATACAATGCCTCGAGACGCGCCTTGACATGTTCGGCCTGCCACAGGGCAAGGCGACTTTCTCGGGTCGCGATGACGATACGCTCGGGCGGTTGGGCAGCGGCTTGGGACTGGCTCACGATGGGCGGCTCACTCGGACAGGAAGGATACGGTCAATGAAACGGCCATTCAGAGGCGCCCCGCGTCGATATCGCAGCGCAACATCAGGGTTCGCACTGATGGCGTCATGGCTGGTGGCGATTCTAGCATGGGTCCCCGGCGCGCTTTTTGCTCAGGACGGCTTGACCCGGCCGGTCGATCTGCGGCAGGAGGCGGCGCTGATGCGGCGCGAGAAGCGCCCCATGCTGGTGCTCTTCAGCCAGGCCAACTGTAGCTATTGCGAAAAGGCCCGGGCGCACTACCTGGGCCCGATGAGCCGCGACGCGCACTGGCAGGGCCGGGCGCTGTTCCGCCAGATCGATCTGGACTCGGACGCCCCCCTGGTGGGCTTTGACGGCACGGCGCAGACGCATCGCGGTTTCGCCAAGGCGGCCGGCGTGTCCGTCACCCCCACGGTGGTGGTGTTCGGACCCGATGGCCAGGCGCTGGCGCCGGCCATCGTCGGCGTCTCGCTGCCGGATTTTTATGGACAGTACCTGGAGCAGGCGATCGAGCAGGCGCGGGCGGCCATGGCCCCCTGAGGCCGCCGGGTCCGGGACGACAGGATTCACAACAACTCGGACCACTTCATGGAACACGACAAGGATCTGCCCCTCAAGGAAGACATCCGCCTCCTCGGCCGCCTGCTGGGCGACACGGTGCGCGACCAGCGTGGCGCGGCGGTGTTCGACATCGTCGAGCGCATCCGCCAGCTGTCGGTGCGCTTTCACCGCGACGAGGACGAGGCCGCGCGCAAGGGGCTGGACACCACGCTCGACGCCCTCTCGCGCGACCAGAGCATCGACGTGGTGCGCGCCTTCAGCTACTTCTCCCATCTGGCCAACATCGCCGAAGACCAGCACCACATCCGCCGCACCCGCGCCCACCTGATCAAGGGCTCGGCGCCGCGCGAGGGCAACCTGGCCCACGCCATCGAGCGGGTCTTCGATGAAGGTGCGAGCGCATCCGACCTGGGCCGCTTCTTCGACACTGCGCTGATCAGTCCGGTGCTGACCGCCCACCCGACCGAGGTGCAGCGCAAGAGCATCCTCAACTGCCAGAACGCCATCGCCCGGCTGCTCGACGCCCGCGACCGCATGGCCATGACGCCGGAGGAGACCGAGGCCAGCGACGCCGCCCTGCGCCGCGCGGTGCTCACCCTGTGGCAGACGCGCATGCTGCGCACCGCCAAGCTGTCGGTGATCGACGAGGTGGCCAACGGCCTGTCCTACTCCCAGACCACCTTCCTGCGCGAACTGCCGCATCTGTACGCCAAGGTGGAAGACACCCTGGCCGCCCACGACGACAGCCGCACCACCCACGAGCTGCCGGCCTTCCTGCGCATCGGCAGCTGGATCGGCGGCGACCGCGACGGCAACCCCTTCGTCACCGCCGAGGTGCTGACCCAGACCCTGGCCATGCAGGCGGAGACCGCGCTCGGCTTCTATCTGGAGGAGCTCCACACCCTCGGCTCGCAGCTGTCGCTGGCCGACCGGCTGGTGACTACTTCGGACGAGCTGCGCGCCCTGTCCGACGCCTCGGGCGACACCTCGCCCCATCGGGCGGACGAGCCCTACCGACGTGCCCTGTCCGGCATCTATGCCCGCCTCGCCGCCACCTACCGCAGCCTGCTCGGCCGGACACCGGCGCGTGCGGCGGGCCACGAGGCGCCCCCGTACGCCGACGCCGCGGCGCTGGAGGCCGATCTCGACATCATCCATCGCTCGCTGCACAACAACGGCTCCGCCCCGCTGGGCCGGGGCCGGCTGCGTCAGCTGCGTCGGGCGGTCAAGGTGTTCGGCTTCCATCTGGCACCGGTGGACCTGCGCCAGAATTCGGACGTGCACGAACGCCTGGTGGCCGAGTTGCTGAGCATCGCCGATCCGGGCGTCGACTACCTCGCCCTGGACGAGGACGCGCGCATCGCGCGCCTGCTCGAGGAGATCGGCACGGTGCGCCCGCTGTACTCCCCTCATGTCGACTACAGCGAAGAGACCGCCAGCGAGCTGGCGATCCTGTTTGCGGCGCGTCGGGCGCACCACCAGTACGGCGCCGCAGCGCTGCCCAACTACATCATCTCCAAGGCCGACGGCGTCTCCGACGTGCTCGAGGTGGCCCTGCTGCTCAAGGAAGCGGGCCTGCTCGATCCGCGCCGGCCGGCCCTGGCGATGAACATCATTCCCCTGTTCGAGACCATCGGCGACCTGCAGGCCGCCGGCCGGGTCATGGACCGGCTCCTGGCCCTGCCCGCGTACATGGCGCTGCTCGCGTCCCGCGACCGGGCCCAGGAGGTCATGCTCGGCTACTCGGACAGCAACAAGGATGGCGGCTTCCTCACCTCCGGCTGGGAGTTGTACAAGGCCGAGGTGGAGCTGGTCCAAGTGTTCGCCCGTCACGATGTGCGCCTGCGCCTGTTCCACGGCCGCGGTGGTTCGGTGGGCCGCGGCGGCGGCCCCAGCTACGAGGCCATCCTGGCGCAGCCCGGCGGCGCCGTGCAGGGGCAGATCCGCCTCACCGAGCAGGGTGAGGTGATCGGCGCCAAATACGGTAACCCCGAGGTCGGCCGGCGCAATCTGGAAGTGCTCGTCGCCGCCACCTTGCAGGCCACCCTGCGTGCCGACGACGCGCCGGCCCCACGGCCGGAGTTCATGGACGCCATGCAGCAGCTCTCCGACCATGCCTTCCGCGCCTACCGTGCGCTGGTCTACGAGACCCCCGGCTTCGAGCGCTATTTCTGGGAATCGACGGTGATCACCGAGATCGCCGACCTGAACATCGGCTCCCGCCCGGCCTCGCGCAAGAAGAGCACCGCGATCGAGGACCTGCGTGCGATTCCGTGGGTGTTCAGCTGGGCCCAGTGCCGGCTGATGCTGCCCGGCTGGTACGGCTTCGGCAGCGCGGTCAAGGCCTTCCTCGCCGAGCACCCCGACGACGGCATGACGCTGCTGCAGGAGATGAGCCGCAGCTGGTCCTTCTTCTCGACCACCCTGTCCAACATGGACATGGTGCTGGCCAAGAGCGACCTGGCCATCGCCAGCCGCTACGCGGCGCTGGTGAGGGACGATGCCCTGCGCGCGGCGATCTTCCCGCGCATCTGCGCCGAGCATGCCGCCACCGTCGAGGCCCTGCTCGCCATCACCGGCCAGGACGAACTGCTCGCCGGCAACCCCTTGCTGCGCCGCTCGATCCGCAATCGCTTTCCCTATCTGGACCCGCTCAACCATGTGCAGGTCGAGCTCTTGCGCCGGCACCGCGCCGGCGCCGAGGACGAACGCATCCGGCGCGGCATCCACATCGCCATCAACGGTATCGCCGCAGGGTTGCGCAACAGCGGCTGAGCACGCCTGCCACAGCGAGAAACATGCGGATACAAATGATGTTTGTATTTGTATCCGCATGAAACACCTCTGTCCATGCAGCAACCATACTGGAAGCAGTCATGGAGGAGATTGCCAAGATGTCTACTGGAAGCCTGGTGTTGCTGCTTGCGCTGGTCGCGGCGGGGCTGTGGTTCTGGATGCGCCGGAGCCAACCGTCGGCGGACGACCCGGAGGCCAAGCACGCCTCACCCTATCACTGCGTCGCCATCGTGCCCGGCAATGGCGCCTGCCGCACCGCCCAAACCCTCAAGGGCCTCCGTTTCCTCTCCGCCGAGGCCCCGACGCTCCCGCTCGTCAGCTGCGATAGCGCCCGCTGCACATGCACCTTCGAGCACCACGCGGATCGCCGCCACGGCGACCGGCGCAACCCCTACAGTGCCGTGTCACATACCTACGCCGTTCACGGCGGCGACGAGCGCCGACATCGTCGCGGCCGCCGGCAGACCGACGGAATGCAGGTCGCGCACGGGCTGTGAGCGGCGCCGTCGCGCGACTATAGACCCAGGATATCCTTGACCGTCGGCCACTGGCGCCGACTGATCGGCAGGCGCTCGTCGAAATCCTTGAGCACGACGAGCCAGCGCCCTTCGCCCTGATTCGCCTCCCGTTCGACCCCGGCGATCATGTCGCTGGCCACCAGGCAGTTGCGATGGATCCGCAAGAAGCGCCCGGGATAGGTCTCTTCCAGATGGACGAGGGATTCATCGAGCAGATACTCGCGTTCCACGGTTCGGGCGGTCACGTACTTCTGTTCCGCACGCAGGTACAGGACCGAGGCGATGGGCACGAGGAGGATGCGACCGCGTTCGGTCACGCTCAGCGGCTTGTCCGCACCATCGGCCGACGATTCGCGCTGACACAGGCGCCGGGCCTTGTCGAGGGCGTCGGTCAGGCGCGCGGCGCGCACCGGTTTGACCAGATAGTCGGCCACCGCCAGATCGAAGGCTTGCACCGCGTACTGCTCGTAGGCGGTGGTGAAGATCACCACCGGCGGGTGGTCACGTTCGTGCAGGTGCTCGGCGAGGGCCACGCCATCCATGCCCGGCATGCGGATGTCCGCCAGCACCACGTCCGGCGTCTCGGCATCGACAAGGCGCAGGGCCTCTTCCCCGTTGGCCGCGAATCCGACGATGCGGTTGGGCTGCTCGCCGCGCACGTCGCCCAGGAGGTCCCGCAGCCGCGCGCGCGCAGGCGCCTCGTCGTCGACGACGAGAATGCGAAGCTCGGATTGCGTCATGACTTCACCCTCCGGTAGGGGAAACGGATCCGGACCGTGTAGCGTCCGCCACGCCGGTCAATCGACATGTCCGCCTCCAGATCGAAGAACAGCGCCAACCGCTCCCGGATGTTGGCCTGGGCCATGCGGTTGCCGCGCTGGTTGCGCGGGGTATCGACAATCGGGTTGCTCACTTCCAGGAGCACCTCGTTGCCCCGGCGCGCGACCCGTACGGCAATGTCCCCGGGCTGTGGTGACGGTTCTATTCCGTGGTAGACGGCATTTTCAAGCAAAGGTTGAAGCAGCAGCGGCGGCACCAGGGCGGCAATCGGCCGAAACTCCAGGTCCCAGCGCACCACCAGCCGATCCCCCAGGCGCAGGCGCTCCACATCCAGATAGCGCGTGCACAGATCGATTTCGTCGTCCAGCGGCACGAGTTCCTTGTGCTCCTTCATGAGGACGCGGAACATGTCGGCGATCTCCTCCAGCACCCGTTCGGCCCGGCGCGGATCCTCCCGGATCACACCCAGCACCCCGTTGAGGCTGTTGAACAGGAAATGCGGGCGAATGCGCGCCGTCAGCGCATGCAGCCGCGCTTCGGTCAAGGCCGGCGAGTAGAGCCGCCCCAAGTAGTCAAAATAGGCCATGACCGCCACCGCAGCCAGCAAGGCCCAACCGCACCAGCGCCACACCGCCTCACCCGAAGGCGCACCGAAGACCGGATAGGTGACCAGCGATACGAGCAGCCCGAGCACGGCGACCACGGCCCACACCCGGACCGGCGCGAGCCGCTCCATGACCGGCCGGCCGATGTAGAGCAGCAACACGGTAATGAACAGCGGCAGCTCGACGGCACCGGCCATCGCAAGCAAGGCGGCGCCCCACTGGTCGACCGCGTCGACACGAATGAATACCGTCAATGCGGCAAGCGCGTTGACGAGCAGGACCACCCGCAGGATGACGCCCATATTTCTGAAATCGGGCAGGGTGCCGGGGGTGGCGAGCGCACGGAGCTTTTGACTTATACTTTGCCTCTTTCCGGGGTAAGGACCCTTCGGGTCGCGGTTCATTCATGACGCGAAACGGGGAACGGCCAAGCTCCCCGATCCGATCCGCAGCATTCATCCAACCTGGCAAATTTTTTCCGCATTATGGCAGATCAGCAAAACAACCGGGATGACAACAGCAAGGCCTGGTCCGGCCGCTTTTCCGAGCCCGTGTCCGACCTCGTGATGCGCTATACCGCGTCCGTGTTCTTCGACCAGCGCATGGCCATGCAGGACATCCGCGGCTCGCTGGCCCACGCGGCCATGCTAGCCCGCCAGGGCATCATCAGCACGCAGGATCTGGCGGACATCGAACGCGGGATGGCGCAGTTGCGCGACGAAATCGAGCGTGGCGAATTCCAGTGGTCGCTGCAGGACGAGGACGTGCATCTGAACATCGAGAAGCGCCTCACCGCCCTGATCGGCGATGCCGGCAAGCGCCTGCACACCGGGCGCAGCCGTAACGACCAGGTGGCCACCGACATCCGCCTGTGGCTGCGCGACGCCATCGACCAGATCCTCGCCCTGCTCGGCCACTTCCAGCGCGCCCTGCTCGATCTGGCCGAGGCCAATGCCGACACCCCGCTGCCGGGCTTCACCCACCTGCAGGTCGCCCAGCCGGTCACCTTCGGCCATCACCTCATGGCCTATTGCGAGATGGCCCGCCGCGACGCCGAACGCTTCGCCGACTGCCGCAAGCGGGTTAACCGCCTGCCGCTGGGCTCGGCGGCGCTGGCCGGCACCTCCTACCCCATCGACCGCGAATTCGTGGCGCGCGAGCTGGGCTTCGACGAGGTGTGCGAGAACTCCCTCGACGCCGTCTCCGACCGCGACTTCGCCATCGAATTCTGCGCCGCGTCCTCGCTGCTGATGGTGCACCTGTCCCGGCTGTCGGAGGAGCTGATCCTGTGGATGAGCCCGCGTGTGGGTTTCATCGATCTGGCCGACCGCTTCTGCACCGGCAGTTCGATCATGCCGCAGAAGAAGAACCCGGACGTGCCCGAACTGGTGCGTGGCAAGACCGGCCGGGTCAATGGCAGCCTCATCACCCTGCTCACCCTGATGAAGGGTCAGCCCCTGGCCTACAACAAGGACAACCAGGAAGACAAGGAACCGCTGTTCGACACCGCCGACACGGTGATCGACACCCTGCGCATCTACACCGACATGATCCCGGGCATCCGCGTCAAGGCCGACGCCATGCGCGACGCGCTGTCGCAGGGCTTCGCCACCGCGACCGACCTGGCGGACTATCTGGTCAAGAAGGGCGTACCCTTCCGCGACGCCCACGAAGTGGTCGCCCGTGCCGTGCGCGCCGCCGAGACCCGCGGCTGCGATCTGCCCGACCTGCCGCTGGCCGACCTGCGCGCCTTCTCCGAACTCATCGACGAGGATGTCTATCAGGTCCTCACCGTCGAAGGGGCGCTCGGCAGCCGCGACCACATCGGCGGCACCGCGCCCGCCCAGGTGCGCGCCGCCATCGGGCGCGCCCGAAAACGGCTGGGGTAAGCATCGTGGAGCGCCTGGGCAAATACGAGCTGCGCAGCCTGCTGGGCGAAGGCGCCACCAGTGCGGTCTACCTGGCGTGGGACCCGTTCGCCCAGCGTGAAGTGGCCATCAAGCGGATCTACCCGGAGGTGCTGCGCGATCCGGACCGCGGGCGCCTGTACCGGCACCTGCTGATCAACGAGGCCTCCCTCGCCGGTCGCCTGTGCCACCCGCACATCGCCCACATCTACGACGCCATGGTCGACGACGACAACGGCTACGTGGTGATGGAGTACGTCCCCGGTGGCACGCTGGAGCAGTTCTGCCGCCCTGACGCACTGCTGCCCTTCGACCGGGTCATCGAGATCATCTTCAAGGCCACACGCGCGCTCGACTACGCCTACCACCAGGGCATCACCCATCGCGACATCAAGCCCGCGAACATCCTCATGGTCAGCCCCGAAGGGCAGGACATCAAGCTGTCCGATTTCGGCGCCGCGCTGTTTACCGCCTCCGACACCACCCAGATCTCCGGCGTCGGCTCCCCCGCCTACATGTCGCCCCAGCAGGTGCGCGAGATGCCGCTCACGCACCAGACCGACATCTACTCGCTCGGCGTGGTGATGTACCAGCTGCTGACCGGGCGACTGCCTTTCGAGGCCACCAACAACTACAGCCTGCTGTACCGCATCGCCAACGAGACGCCTCCCACCCCGGCCACGCTCCGCCCGGAGATCCCCGAGGAACTGGATGCCATCGTCCAGCGTGCGATGCAGAAGGACCTGAGCGAACGCTACGAGACCTGGGTCGAGTTCTCCCACGATCTGGCCCATGCGTTCCGCAACATCGGCCTGGCCACACGCAAGAGCGCCCTGTCGGAGACGCAGAAATTCCAGACCCTGCGCAGCCTGACGTTCTTCCGCGAATTCTCCGACGTGGAGATCTGGGAAGTGCTGCGCTTCTCCGAATGGCGCTTCGCCCAACCGGGCACCGTCATCCTCAAGGAAGGCGAGCCGGGCGACCACTTCTGCTTCCTGGCCCGTGGTGAAGCGCGCGTCTCCAAGCACGGCCGCCTGCTCCACCTGCTCACCCCCGGCGACTGCTTCGGCGAGATGGCGGTCTTTTCTGCCGGCAGCGGGGTGCGCACCGCCTCGGTGGAAGCGAGCACCGAGGTCGAGATCATCACCGTGCGCTCCCGCGCCCTCCAGCGCGCCTCGGACGCCTGCCGGATGCACTTCTACAAGGCCTTCCTCGAGGTGCTCGCCACCCGGCTGTCCATGACCAGCGCGCGCTTCGCCAATGTCTGACACCCAGGACCGGGACCGGATCGCGTTTGTCGAATCCGCGATCCGGGACGCCACGGGCGCAGCATTCCGACTGATCGATCTGCAGCCCGTCCACGGTGGCAGCATCCACGACTGCTACCGGGCTCATGGCGACCGCGACACCTATTTCATCAAGCTCGGCGGCCACACCTGCAACGACATGTTCGCGGCCGAAGCGGATGGCCTCGACGCCTTGCGCGGGGCGAGCCCGCTGTATGTGCCAGAGCTCGTCGGTCATCGCGCCGACGCAACGCACGCCTGCCTGATCCTCGAGCATGTGACGCTAGCCCCCTTGCAGTCCGCGGCGGACGGCGAACGCGCCGGCGAGGCCCTGGCGGTACTGCATGCCGACACCTCCGCCCAGTTCGGTTGGCACCGATCCAATTTTCTCGGGCGCACGCCGCTGGACAACCGGTGGCAGGCGCATTGGCCGCAATTCCTCGCCACCGCGCGCTTCGCGCCCCTCTTCGCGGCCGCCGTCGCTGCCGGTCATGTCACACTCGAACGCAAGGGGCGACAGCTGGTCGAGCGCCTGCCGGCCCTGTTCGTCGACGATGCGACACCGGCCTCCCTACTGCATGGCGACCTGTGGCACGGCAATATCGGCGTCCGACCGGATGGCACGCCGACGGTTTTCGATCCGGCCGTGTTCCGTGGGGATCCGGAATTTGATCTGGCCATGACCGGCCTGTTCGGCGGCTTCCCGAGCAGCTTCTATGCCGCCTACCGCCGCGCCAGGCCGCCACGCCCCGGCTATGAAATCCGCGACCGTCTCTATCGTTGCTACCATCTGCTCAACCATGTCGTCCTGTTCGGTCACGCTTACCTGCGCGAAACCGTCAGGCAGATCGACTGGCTGCTGGCCTGCCGATAACGCGCTCGGGCGAGAGCTAATTCACGGTCGACGCCAGAGCCGCCGACAGCCGCGACGGTGTTTTGCTAGCATGAGACCTGAAATGCATCCATGAGCGAGCTTGTCGAGTTTTCTTACAGCTTTTCTCCAGGATCACGCAAGGCCAAAAAAAACATAATCAGATCATCACGTTAGAAGATCAAGAAAAACCCGGCGTGAATTTTGCTAGTGAATAACCAGATCATCGACAACAGACCTGCGCCCGCTCTCGGAGGCACTCAGTCATGCACAGGTCTCAGGGTCAGAACGACATCGGGATACCTATGAACACGCACAAGCACATCGAGCACGACGAGGCGAACCAGCCCACTCAGGCGGAGGCGGTCACGCGCAACTCCCGGCGTCGCCTGATCGGCGGAGCCGGCGTCGGCGTTCTCATGGCGGTCAGCGCCAAGACGGCGCTTGGCACCAACATCTGCCAGAGCCCGTCGGCCATGGTCAGCGGCAACACGAGTCCCAACCGGGATGCCCCTCCGCCGTGTTCGGGCGGGCGCTCCCCGGGCTTCTGGCGCAACCCCCAGCATTTCAACGCCTGGGTCGGCGCCACCCCGCCGACGCTGGTCAATGTCGCCCAGTGCCCGACCGGCCTCGGCGGCATCAGCCCCGACAACATCTGCACGCAGGGCACGACCGTCGACTCGGTATTCGGTTCTGCCGCGACCAGTCTCCTGACGTCCTACTCGGGCGTACGCAAGGGCAACACCATCGGTTGCTCGGCAGGCCCCTACACCATCAATCCCTCCGACTGGGGTCTGTGGGGCGTGCTGGCATTCCCGAAAGACGCGGGCATCCAGGAGGGGCATCTGCTGTGGCACCTGTGCGCGGCCTACCTGAATTCGCTCGCCTTCCCGGACTATGCCCTGACGACGCAACAGGTTGTCGAGGCAGGCGTGAGCCTGATGACGACCGGTACGTGGTGCCCGGACAGCCTGTCCAGTTCCTGCGGCACCAACGCCTTCACGCCGTCATCGTTCGTGGCGTATCTCGATGGCATGTACGACATCAATGCGGATCTCAACATCCAGTGGTGCACGTCCAAGTAAGACACTGACAATCGTCCCATGACCGACCCGGTACTGGCCTCTGTCGGCGCGCGCGCCGCGTGCGTGGCCATTCATCCGGGGCGGTCGCTGGCGCTGTCACCGGAATGGCAGGAAGACGAGCCGAGCATCCTGTTCGACCGCAACTCCGGTGACTACTGGGTCATCGCGCCGACGGCACGGCAGTGGATCGAGCATCTGATGCACTCAGCGCACGCCATCCCGGCCGAATTCCTGATCGAGGCCGTGCCCCCGGAGGTTCGGGACGACGCCGAAACCGCTTTGAAACAGCTGATCAAGCTTGATATATTTCGCGACTCCAGCGACTAAGAGCGCCAACTGAGGCTCAAGCCCCCTCCCGTGCTCGACACGATTATTCGCATCCCCCCGTTCAACGTCCGCGTTCAATCGTCGTTTCCGGAAGTCCGGAGCCATCTCGACCGCTTTTACGAAGGATTTGCGCGCCTGTCATCGGATGCGTTTGTCGATTTCGACGTTCAGCTCCTGCCCGGCAAGGGCGTCAGACGCCTCTGGCGCAAACAGGTCCGGTTTCAGGTCGACTCACAGACGCCCTTCCTGCCCCTTCCCGCCGACCAGGCCGCACCACTGCTCGAATGGGGGCTCAACTGGACAATTGCCAGCCGTTCGCTGGGCTATCTGGTCCTGCACGCCGCCGTGCTTGCGCGACATGACCGGGCCGTCATCCTGCCCGGATTCCCGGGCGCCGGGAAAAGCACACTATGCGCCTCCCTGTGCCACCTGCGTGATTGGCAACTGTTCTCGGACGAGCTGGCGATCGTTCGCCCCGACGACGGTCGCCTTGTGGCGCATCCACGCCCCATCAGCCTGAAAAATCAGTCCATCGACCTTGTTTCGGCCTTTCCCGGGGCCTCCCTCGGACCGCTTTTTCACGACACCCGAAAGGGCACCGTCGCGCATGCGGCAGCCCCGAAATCATCGGTGGCCCAGGCCGAAGCGACGGCGCAGGCCGGCTGGATCGTATTTCCAACGTTCCGTCAGGACGCCCCGGCCTCGGTCGACGAAATTTCCCGTGCCGAGGCCTTCATGCTCATTCAGCAGCAGTCGTTCAATCAGGAACGCATGGGAGACGTCGGCTTCGAGACCCTATGCGCTCTGCTGACGCAGTCCCGGTGCTATCGCATCGAATATGGCTCGACAGAAGACGGCTTGAACGCAATCCAGCAGATCGTCGAGAGCACCCCGTAAATGCCGCCCGACGTCGCTACGCTCGTCGCCCTCCTGAGCGCCCCGGACACCGCCGAACACCTGGACGAGGCGGCGTGGAGCCGTGTCATCGCCGTCGCGCGCAACGCCAATCTGCTCGGCAAGCTCGCAGCAAGGCTGGACGCGGCCAACCGCCTCCCGCCAGGCAATCCGTCGCGACATCTCGTCGGCGCACTCATGCTCAGCAGACGACAACGCCAGTCGGTTACCTGGGAAGCCGTTCAAATCGACGACGCGCTCGCCGACCTGAACATACCCGTCGTCCTGCTCAAGGGCGCCGCTTATGCCATGGCCCGGCACGCATCCGCCGATGGCCGCCTTTTCGGCGACATTGACATCCTGGTGCCCCGAGCGTCGCTGGATCAGGTGGAGATGCACCTGATGGTCAGCGGCTGGACGGCCATCAAGCAGGATGCCTACGATCAGCGCTACTATCGCCAGTGGATGCATGAGATCCCCCCGATGATGCATGTCCGCAGGGGCACCGTCATCGATGTCCATCACACCATCCTGCCGCTCACGGCGCGCTACCGCCCCAATCCCGAGCGCATCTTCGACGCGGCCATTCCACTGCCCGGCTACCGCTGCATGATGACCCCGAGCCCCGAGGATCTCATCGTTCATAGCTGCTGCCACCTCGTGCACGAAGGCGAGGTCGACAACGCCCTCAGAGACATGCACGACATTGCATGCCTGCTCGAATCCAACACGGGATCGGGCGATTTTCTCCACCGACTCGCCGCCGCCGCGTCCGACCATGATCTGAGCGAACCCGTGGCGCTGGCGCTGCGACTCGTCAACCGGTTTTTCCCGGACGCATGCACAATGGAACAACTGGAGCCATTCGGCGCGAAACGATGGGAGCGTGCACACAACGCGCTGCTGAGACGGTACATGCGCGCCATCCATCCATCCTCGGAGGGTAGCATTCCCCTGGGCACGGCGATCGCACGCCAGCTTGTCTACGTGCGCGCACACCGCCTGCGCATGCCCATGGGGATGCTGACACGACACCTCGCCCGCAAGGCCTGGATGCATCTGACCGAGTCACCCAAAACCGACGCCCGAATGGAATGAGGGGCCCGAAGGCCCCTCATCGCGTTCCGTCCTGAAGTCGGCTCAGCCAGCGGCGTTCGCGCCCGCCTCCTTGAGCATCTCCTGCAGTTCGCCGTTCTCGTACATCTCGCGGATGATGTCACAGCCGCCCACGAACTCGCCGTTGATGTACAACTGAGGAATCGTCGGCCAGTTGGCGTATTCCTTGATGCCCTGGCGTACATTCTCATCGGCCAGCACGTTCACCGAGGCATATTCCGCCACACCGGCCAGCTTCAGGATCTGCGCGACCGTCGCGGAGAACCCGCACTGGGGAAACTGCGGAGTCCCTTTCATGAAAAGGACGATGGGGTTGGCGGAGACGAACTCCTTGATCTGCTCTTGAACGCTCATGCTGCGACCCGAATAGTTGAGTTAATTGATCGGGAAATTCTAGGCCGGCTCCGCGCCGCCGTCAAGCCGAGCACCGGTGACGCGCTGGATCCCGGCCAGATCGCACCATGAATGCACCCCGATGAAGGGACCGACCTCCATCAGTTCGCGCGCAGCGGCGGCCTGATCGTAGCCATGCTCGACCAGAAGACACCCGCCCGTACGCAGGAAAGCCGGCGCCGCGGCGACGATACGGCGAATGTCGTCGAGCCCGTCCGCACCGGCCGCGAGCGCCGTGCGGGGCTCGAAGCGTACGTCGCCCTGGCTCAGGTGCGGGTCCGCGTCGCCCACATAGGGCGGGTTCGAGACGATGAGGTCGAAAGGCGCCTCGCCCGCCAGGGCCTCGAACCAGTCGCTGCGCACCCAGCGCACCGACGCCCCGAGCCGGGCCGCATTCTTCGCGGCCATGCTCAGCGCCGCCTCGGAGGCATCCACCGCCACGACCTCGGCCGCCGGCCATTCGCAGGCCAGCGTGACCGCCAGCGCGCCGCTGCCGGTCCCCAGATCCAGTACCCGGCCGGCGCCGGACGGGAACGCTTCGCGGGCCAGATCGACGAGCAGCTCGGTTTCCGGCCGGGGGATCAGCACCTGCGGACCGACGTGGAAGCGGCGCCCGTAGAATTCCCGTTCGCCCACCAGGTATGCCACCGGCTCGCCGGACTCGCGACGCCGGACCAGCTCGCGCAAGCTCGCCTGCTGCGCATCGCTCAGGGCACGTTCCGGAAACGCCACGAGATAGCTGACCGGCTTGTCGAGCACGTGCGCCAGCAGAATGCGCGCATCGACGCGGCCGATACGGGCCGACGCATGCGCCAACGCCTCGCCGAGACTCGGAGGCTCAGCCGCCATCGCCGGCCAGCGCCGCCAGTTGCTCCGCCTGATGCTCGGCGAGCAAGGCATCGATCAGCTCGTCCAGGGCGCCTTCGAGCACCGCGTCGAGCTTGTACAGGGTGAGGTTGATGCGGTGATCGGTCACCCGCCCCTGAGGGAAGTTGTAGGTGCGGATCCGCTCGGAGCGGTCACCGCTGCCCACCAGGCTCTTGCGCGTGGCCGCCTCGGACTCGCGCTGGGCGCGCTGCTGCACGTCCTTGATGCGCGCGGCGAGAATGGACATGGCCTGCGCCTTGTTGCGGTGCTGGGAGCGGTCGTCCTGGCATTCGACCACGATGCCCGTGGGCAGGTGGGTGATGCGCACCGCCGAATCGGTCTTGTTCACGTGCTGGCCGCCGGCGCCGCTGGCGCGGAAGGTGTCGATGCGCAGATCCGCCGGATTGATGGCCACTTCCTCGACTTCGTCCGCTTCGGGCATCACCGCCACGGTGCAGGCCGAGGTGTGGATCCGGCCCTGGGTCTCGGTCACCGGCACGCGCTGCACGCGATGCCCGCCGGATTCGAACTTGAGCCGCCCGTAGGCCCCCTCGCCGCTGATGCGCACGATGGCCTCCTTGTATCCGCCCAGTTCCGACTCCGACAGGGACACGGTGTCGACCTTCCAGCGCCGCGACTCGGCATAGCGCAGGTACATGCGCAGCAGATCACCGGCGAACAGCGCGGCCTCGTCCCCACCGGTGCCGGCACGCACCTCGAGAAAGAGGTTGCGCCGGTCGTCCGGGTCCTTGGGCAGCAAGGCGGTCTGCAGGGTCTGCTGGAGACGCTCCAGCTGCACTTCCGACGCCCCCAGCTCCTCACGCGCCAGCTCGGCCATCTCCGGGTCCGACAACATGTCGCGCGCGGCCGCCTGGTCGGCCTCGGCCTGCCGGTAGGCCGAATAGGCGATCACCACCGGCTCGATCTCGGCACGCTCGCGCCCGATCTTCGCCAGGGCGGCGCCGTCCAGGCCGGCACTGTCGGCCAGTTGATGGTCGAGTTCGGCCAGACGGGCCTCCAGCTGATCGAGTTTGTCGCGAATGCTTGCTTTCATGGGAATCCGATGCGCGCGCCAGTAGCACACGTGGCGGCCGCTAGCGCTGGCCGAGCTTGAACAGTTGGCTGACCATCTCGCCGGCCTCGGCCAGCGATTCGCCCTCAGCGTGGTTCAGGTAGTGCGACGGGCCGTGAATCAGCTTGTTGGTCAAGCCGTGGCTGAGCGATTCGAGCACCTTCTCCGCACTCTCGCCCTTGGCCAGGCGCCGCATGGCGCGCTCCAGTTCGGCCTGACGCAGTCGGTCGGCCTCCTCGCGCAGGGCCCGGATCACGGGGACCGCACCACGCCCCTCGAGCCAGTGGAAGAAGCCCTGCACCCGATCGTCGATGATCGCCTCGGCTTCCAGTACCGCGGCCTGGCGCGACTCCCTGCCCGAAGCGACCACCTGGGCCAGATCGTCGACGGTGTACAGAAAGATGTCGTCCAGATCCTCCACCTCGCGCTCGATGTCGCGCGGCACCGCCAGATCGACCATCACCATGGGCCGGTGGCGTCGCGCCTTGAGCGCACGCTCGACCATGCCGAGGCCGACGATCGGCAAGCGGCTCGCCGTACAGGAGACCACCACGTCGTACTTGTGTAGCAGATCCCCGATGAGCTCGAGACGCAGGGTGTCGCCGCCGAAACGCTCGGCCAAGGCCAGGGCGCGCTCCGGCGTGCGGTTGGCGATGGTGATCTGCTTCGGGCCGGTCCCCGCGAAGTGCGCGGCACACAGCTCGATCATCTCGCCGGCGCCGATGAACAGCACCCGCTGATCCTTCATCCGCTCGAAGATGCGCTCGGCCAGATGCACCGAGGCCGCCGCCATGGACACCACGTTGGCACCGATCGCCGTGGACGAGCGCACTTCCTTGGCCACCGAGAAGGTGCGCTCGAACAGCTTGTGCAGCGTCGTACCGAGGGTGCCGGCCTCCTCGGCCTGGCGCATGGCCTCCTTGACCTGCCCGAGGATCTGCGGCTCGCCCAGCACCATCGAATCGAGCCCGCTGGCCACGCGAAACACATGGCGCACGGCCTCACGGTCCGGATACGTGTAGAGGTACGGGGAGACATCCGCCAGCGGCAGGCTGTGAAAGTGCGCCAGCCAGTCGGCCGCCGCCTGCGGCTCCTGGGTCGAGAAGTAGACCTCGGTGCGATTGCAGGTGGACAGGATCGCCGCCTCCTGCGCACAGCGCGCGGTCAGATCCTTGAGCGCCGTCAGCAACCGCTCAGGCCCGAACGCCACGCGCTCGCGAATGGCGAGCGGTGCCGTGTGGTGATTCAGACCGAGCGCAAAAAGGGGCATGAAGCAGAACAAAGCCGGCAAAATTCGAGGGCGAATTATATCACCCCGACCCCACCCCAAAGCTTGAGGAAAATCAGACGCTTCCGGGATGGCGATTGACGGCGCCGACACATTCGAGGCGCAAAAAACAAGACGCCGGCCCAAGTGAGCCGGCGTCTTGCAGGATTCTGGTGGCCAGTCGCGGAATCGAACCACGGACACGCGGATTTTCAATCCGCTGCTCTACCAACTGAGCTAACTGGCCACGAAGAGCGCGCATTATAGCTGAATCTCCGGCGACGTCAAACACTCCGGGCTCAGGTATCGTCCAGGGGGCGGCGACGGGCATAACTGCGCGGGAACACCACTTGCGCGATGGAGCCCTTGCCGGCCGGATTGGGCTTGAGCGTCACGCTGGCCCGATGCATCTCGGCGATCTCGCGCACGATCGGCAGGCCCAGGCCGGAGCCGTCTGCATCGCTGCCGAGCACCCGGTAGAAGCGCTCGAAGACCCGCTCGCGGTCCTCCTCGGGAATGCCGATACCGGTGTCCTCGACCTCGAGGATGGCGAAATCGGTAGCCTGGGTGCGAATGGTGACACTGCCGCCCTCGGGCGTGTACTTGATGGCGTTGTCGACCAGATTGGCGATCATCTCGTTGAGCATGACCGGATTGCCGTCGATCAGCAGTGGCCAGCCGGTGTCTTCCACGCCCAGATCGATGGCCCTGGCCTGGGCGCGCGGGAACAGGTCGTGAGCCACTTCACGCACCAGCATTTCCAGGTCCACCTGCTCCACCGCGTAGATCTTCTCTGAACTGGATTCGGCCCGCGCCAGGGTGAGCAGCTGGTTGATGAGGTGACTGGCGCGCTCGGTGCTGCGGGCGATGCGCGAGAGCGAGTCGTGCAGCAGTTCCGGGTCGGTCTCGTCGAGCGCCAGCTCGGTCTGCATGCGCAGACCGGTCAGCGGCGTGCGCATCTGGTGGGCCGCATCGGCAATGAATCGCTGTTGCGCCTGCAGGTTCTCTTCCAGGCGCGACATCATCTCGTTGAAAGCGACGATGAGCGGGCGCAGCTCCTCGGGGACCCCGGTGGTGGAAATCGGCGACAGGTCGGTCGGACGGCGGCGCCGGATCAGGGTCTGAAGACGGCTGAGCGGCGAGATGCCGCGCGACAGGCCCACCCACACCAGGATGACCGCCAGCGGAATGATGGCGAACTGGGGCAGCAGCACCCCGGTCACCACCTGCGAGGCCAGCTCGGCGCGCTTGTTGCGCGTTTCGGCGATCTGCACCAGCACCGGCGCCCGGGTCGGATCGGGCTCGGTACGCAGGAACTGGTAGGCGATGCGCACCTCCTCGCCCTGAATCACGTCGTCGCGGTAATAGACCTCGTCGGGCAACAGCCGCACCGGCGGCGGCGCCCACGGAATCTCCCAGTCACCGGCGACGACCTCGCCCTGGCGATCAGCCACCTGGTAGTAGACCGTGTCGTCGCGGTCGGCCCGGAACAGGGTGCGCGGCGGCGCGGGGAAGTCCACGTGGACCTGAGGCCCGTCGAGTTTCACCAGCCGGGCCAGGGTCCGCACGCTTTCGGCCATGGCCCGGTCGTAGGGCTCGTTGGCGATGTTGTCGGCCACGTTGTGGGTGACGATGATGGAGATCGGCCACAGGAACAGCAGCGGCGCGAGCATCCAGTCGAGGATCTCGCCGAACAGCGAATTCTGCTGCCCCTTGCCCGGCGCCTTGTTCTTGCGTGCGCGCGGAATCATGCCCGACCCTCCGCCCGGCGCAGGTACATGCCCGAATCAGGCACCCGCCGCGTCGCCGTCGGGTTTTTCCAGGCAGCACCCCAGGCCACGCACGGTGACGATCCGCACCCCACTCGATTCGAGCTTCTTGCGCAGGCGATGCACATAGACCTCGATGGCATTGTTGGACACTTCCTCTCCCCAGCCGCACAGGTGGTCGACGAGCTGATCCTTGCTCACCAGGCGCCCGGCCCTGAGGATGAAGATCTCCAGCAGCCCCATCTCGCGCGCCGAGAATTCGACCACCAATCCGCCGACCTTGACGACCCGGTCGGCCTGATCGTAGCTCAGCTGACCGAGCTCGATGCACTTGGGCTGACCCGTGCCGCGCCGCGTGAGGGCGCGCACCCGGGCTTCGAGTTCGGGCAGCGCGAACGGCTTGGTCAGGTAGTCGTCGGCCCCCGCATCGAGCCCCCGCACCCGATCCTCGACCCCGTCCTGCGCCGTGAGGATCAGCACCGGCATGGCCGACTTGCGCCCCCTCAGGCGCTTGAGCACGTCGATGCCGGGCAGTTTCGGCAAACCGAGATCGAGAATGACCAGATCATAGGACTGACCGACGAGCGCGGTATCCGCCTCGGATCCGGTCGCCACGTGATCAATCGCATAACCGGCACGCTTCAGGGCTCGCACGAGGCCATCGGCAATGACGGCATCATCCTCGGCAAGCAGTATCCGCATCGTCTTTTTCTGTAAGTATCACGTAAGCGGGCATCGTTAAATTCTCCCTCGCTGTTCTCCTTTTCTCGGTCTACGGGAGGCCTGAACGGGATTCCCGTGCAGTCTCCGGGGAGCGCCCAGCACCTGCATCGGGTCGCTCCCTGCCGATTTTTTCCAGCGATTATCCCACGCTTCACCGTCCGCGGTGCGCCCCGTCGTGCACAAAAAAAGCCCCGCTCGTGGCGGGGCTTTTTCGCAGGCCTGGACCTGGGCGATTACATGCCCATGCCCATGCCGCCCATACCACCCATGCCGCCCATGTCGGGCATGGCGGGCTTCTCTTCGGGCAGCTCACCGACCATGCAGTCGGTGGTCAGCATCAGCGCGGCCACGGAGGCGGCGTTCTGCAGCGCGGTGCGGGTCACCTTGGTCGGATCCAGCACACCCATCTCGACCAGATCACCGTACTCGCCGGTGCCGGCGTTGTAGCCGAAGTTGCCCTGGCCTTCGGTGACCTTGTTGACCACCACGGAGGGCTCGTCGCCGGCATTGGAGACGATCTGGCGCAGCGGCTCTTCCATGGCACGCAGCACGATGGTCACACCGGCGTCCTGGTCGTGGTTGTCACCCTTCAGGCCTTCGAGGTTGGCGCGGGCACGCAGCAGGGCCACACCGCCGCCGGCCACGATGCCTTCTTCCACGGCAGCGCGGGTGGCGTGCAGGGCGTCCTCGACGCGGGCCTTCTTCTCCTTCATCTCGACTTCGGTGGCGGCACCGACCTTGATGACGGCCACGCCGCCAGCCAGCTTGGCCACACGTTCCTGCAGCTTCTCGCGGTCGTAGTCGGAGGTGGCTTCCTCGATCTGGACGCGGATCTGCTTGACGCGGGCTTCGATGTTGTCGGTCACGCCGGCGCCGTCGATGATGATGGTGTTTTCCTTGCCGATCTCGATACGCTTGGCCTGACCCAGGTCTTCCAGGGTGGCTTTCTCGAGGGACAGGCCGACCTCTTCGGAGATCACCTGACCACCGGTGAGGATGGCGATGTCTTCGAGCATGGCCTTGCGACGGTCACCGAAACCCGGGGCCTTGACGGCGCAGGTCTTGAGGATGCCGCGCATGTTGTTGACCACCAGGGTCGCCAGGGCTTCGCCTTCGACGTCTTCGGCGATGATCAGCAGCGGACGGCTGGACTTGGCCACCTGCTCGAGCACCGGCAGCAGGTCACGGATGTTGGAGACTTTCTTGTCGAACAGCAGGATGAACGGGTCGTCCAGCTCGGCGACCTGCTTTTCCGGGTTGTTGATGAAGTACGGGGACAGGTAGCCGCGGTCGAACTGCATGCCTTCGACGACGTCCAGCTCGTTGTGCAGGCTCTTGCCGTCCTCGACCGTGATCACGCCTTCCTTGCCGACCTTCTCCATGGCATTGGCGATGATTTCACCAATGTCGGCATCGGAGTTGGCGGAGATGGAACCGACCTGGGCGATCTCCTTGGAGGTGGAGCACGGCTTGGACAGGCCTTGCAGCTGCTCGATGGTGGCGGCGACGGCTTTGTCGATACCGCGCTTCAGATCCATCGGGTTCATGCCGGCGGCCACGAACTTCATGCCTTCGCGGACGATGGCCTGGGCCAGCACGGTGGCGGTGGTGGTGCCGTCACCGGCCACGTCGGAGGTCTTGGAAGCGACTTCCTTGACCATCTGGGCACCCATGTTCTCGAACTTGTCCTTCAGTTCGATTTCCTTGGCCACGGACACGCCGTCCTTGGTCACGGTCGGGGCGCCGAAGGAACGCTCCAGCACCACGTTGCGGCCTTTCGGGCCCAGGGTCACCTTGACGGCGTTGGCGAGGATGTTGACGCCTTCGACCATGCGGGCACGGGCGGCATCATGAAACTTGACTTCTTTTGCGGGCATCTCTTGCTCCTGAAATTCGTGGGTTCTTTGAAAGTGCGCAGGGTGGGGCCGCTCAGGCCTCGATCACACCCATGATGTCTTCTTCACGCATGACGAGCAGTTCCTCGCCGTCGACCTTCACGCCCTGACCGGCGTACTTGCCGAACAGCACGCGATCGCCCGCCTTGACCGCCATCGGGCGCACTTCGCCGTTATCCTGGATCTTGCCGTTGCCGACAGCGACCACTTCGCCCTGATCGGGCTTCTCGCCGGCGGAATCCGGAATCACGATGCCACTGGCGGTGGTCCGTTCGGCTTCAACACGCTTGACGATCACACGATCATGCAAAGGACGAATCTTCATCGAGTTATCTCCTTGGAACAGGTTCGACTGCTGCGGCCAACGGCCGCATTCATGAAATCAATTGACGCTTCGGACACGCGGGCCGACAGAAGGTCTGTTAGCACTCACCGCCGACGAGTGCTAATAATAGGGACGCCCCTGACCGATTTCAAGTCGGCATCCTGAAAGTTTTTTGCATGGGACAAAACACGCCCGCCAAGTGTCGATTCTCGCTCAGTTCTGAACGACGTCTCACTCAGTCTTGAACTCTGCCGCGCGCTCTGACGCCATGCTTCCGGCGACGCCATCCCTTGTTGCTGGACCGTAAATAGGCACAAGCCGAGCACTGCGAAGTGCTTCGCTGATCGCTCAGCCCTGGCATATCCGGCCAGACGGCCTCGTCTAGCGTCGGTGATGAATTGGCGTCAAGCACACCGCGCTCGGCTTGACTGAACGTCTGATGACATTCCGCGTTGTGACCGGCAGGCCTTAGCACCCTTCCAATCGGATGGCCGCTACTGCGCTGCAGTAACAGCGGCCATCTCCGGGGCATCGCGTTCATGTAGGCCGCCGCCGAGGGACTTGTAGAGCGCCATCCGGTTGGCTATTTCCGCGCCTCGCAGGTCCAACAGCGCCTGCCGAGCCGCCTGCAACTGGCATCGGGCACCGAGCAACTCCAGACGGCCATCGACGCCAGCGCGGTAACGCAGCATGGACATGTGCAAACGCCGTTCGGCCGCCGTCACTACGCGCAGTTGAGCGTCGGCCGATGTTCTCCTGCCCATCTTGGTGCGCCGTGCTGAGGCGATGCAGTATTTCAGTGCGTGAAAAAAAGCTTCCTATTGGTAAACTTTTGATTTTTTACGGTGTACGCAGTGGCACGCGCATTGCTTCCTGAAGGGAAAAATAGTTTCCTTCAATGCAACCCCAAGAGGTAAGCCGATGAGATACGAACTGACACGACCCACTGACGCAGGAGGGCACCATGAAATTCATTAGTGCTGTCATCAAACCCTTCAAGCTCGACGAAGTTCGCGATGCCCTGAGCGCCGTTGGCGTCCATGGACTCACGGTATCGGAGGTCAAGGGGTTCGGGCGTCAAAAGGGTCATACCGAGCTCTATCGGGGGGCCGAATACGTGGTCGATTTCCTGCCGAAGGTAAAGCTCGATATTGCGATTCCGGACGATCTGCTCGAATCGGTCGTCGCCGCCATCGAGCAAACCGCTTCCACGGGGAACATCGGTGACGGAAAGATCTTTGTCTTTGAAATGAGCCAGGTAACCCGAATCCGGACAGGTGAGTCCGGCAATGACGCGGTTTGAGGAGCTGACGATGAAGCGAATTTTGACTTTTTCCTTGATGCTCGCCGGCGTGTTCTTTGCGTCCAGAGGCTGGGCCGAAGGCGTCACGCCGCTGCCCGACAAGGGCGATACCGCGTGGCTGATCACAGCGACCCTCCTCGTGGTGATGATGGCGGCTCCGGGCCTGGGCCTGTTCTATGGCGGCATGGTACGTTCGAAGAACATGCTATCGCTGCTCATGCAGACGCTGGTGGTGTTCTGCATGCTGGGCGTGTTGTGGACGGTCTTCGGCTACAGCCTGGCCTTTACCGATGGCAATGCGTTCTTCGGTGGCTTCTCCAAGCTCTTCATGCAAGGCGTGACGGTTGACAGCGTGGTGGGCACCTTCAGCAAGGGCGTCGTCCAGTCGGAGCTGCTGTTCGCGGCCTTCCAGCTCACCTTTGCGGCAATCACCCCCGCGTTGATCGTGGGTGGCTTCGCCGAGCGGATGAAGTTCTCCGCGGTACTCGTCTTCATGGTGCTGTGGTTCACCTTTTCCTATCTGCCGATGGCACACATGGTCTGGTACTGGGCCGGTCCGGATGCCTATACGTCCCCCGAAGCGGCGGCCCAGGCGGGCGAATTTGCCGGCTTCCTCTTCAACAAGGGGGCACTGGACTTCGCAGGCGGCACGGTGGTGCATATCAACGCTGGCGTGGCGGCACTGGTGGGCGCTTACATGGTGGGCCCGCGAATTGGCTATCGCCGTGAAGCGATGCCGCCGCACAGCCTTGTGATGACCATGATCGGTGCCAGCCTGCTGTTCGTCGGCTGGTTCGGATTCAACGTCGGCTCCGCACTTGAGGCCGGCCCGACCGCCGCGCTTGCGGTGTTCAACACTCTGGTCGCAACCTGCGCCGCCACCGCCTCCTGGTGTGTGGTTGAAGCGATCTTCAAAGGCAAACCCTCGATGCTCGGTGCGGCGTCCGGCGCCATCGCCGGTCTGGTGGCGATCACCCCGGCCTGCGGTTTTGTCGGCCCGATGGGCGCGGTCATCATCGGTTTGCTCGGTGGCGGCGTCTGCTACTGGGGCGTCAACGGTCTGAAGCGCATGCTGGGTGCGGACGACAGCCTCGACGTGTTTGGCGTCCATGGCGTGGGTGGCATCCTGGGCGCCATCCTCACCGGAGTCTTCGCCGCGCCTGAACTGGGTGGCACCGGGCTCTGGGATTACGTGACCGACGCGCCCGCCGCCTATGACATGGGGGCTCAGGTAATCGCTCAGCTCTGGGGGGTGGGCACCGCCGTCGTCTGGTCGGGTGTGGTGTCGCTGATTGCCTTCAAGCTGGTGGATCTCGTGATCGGCCTGCGCGTTCCAGAGGACGAGGAACGCGAGGGGCTGGACACGACCTCTCACGGCGAGGCTGCCTATCACAACTGACGTGGCCGCCATGTGAGCGGGCCGGCGATGCATGCATCGCCGGCCCGTTTGCGTGCTGTCGGACGCAGGCGCCCCGACCCGCCGTTCGGCGTCACGGCCGCCCGGCGGATCACTCGCTCTCGCTCGCCCTCGGATACATCAGGATGCTCAGGAAGCGGATCGGGCAGCGGTTGAGCTTTTCCGGGCCATGCGGAATGTCCGCGCGGAAGGTCAGCGAGTCGCCAGGCTGCAGCAGATACGTGTTCTGCCCGTGGCGGTACTCGATCTCGCCTTCGAGCATGTAGATGAACTCGGTGCCCGGATGCTCGAAGATCGGAAAGGTCTCCGATTCATGGTCGATCGTGATCAGGAAGGGCTCGAAGTGTTTGGTCGGCCCTTGGTCATAGGCCAGCAGATGGTAGGTGTGCCCCTTCTTCGTCCCGCGCCGGACCACCTCCATCCCCTCGTCGTTCTTGACGAGTTGCGCACTGCCTTCACGCACGTCATAGCCGCGAAACAGCGTGGCGATCGAGACCCCGAGGCCGTTCGCGAGGCGGGAGAGGGTGTCCAGGCTGGTCGCCGTCTGCGCGTTTTCGATCTTCGACAGCATGCCGCGGCTGATGCCTGCCAGCGTGGCGACGTCTGCAATCGTGAGGCCGTGCTTCTGCCTCAATTCGCGAATGGTATTGCCCAGATAGCGCTCCAGACTGCCGGTGTTTCCGCTCTCGCTCATTGCCGTTTTTCCGTTTCGAGAATGCCGTGGGGGATTATGGCACGGCCAGCGTTTCTTCTCATGAAACAAAGTTGACTTTCGATTTTTGTCGATGCATATTGATCAACATTGTTTCACTGCATGAATATTTTGGAGTTGAGCGCATGTCGTCGAGTCATCGATACACCCTTTCGCTTTCCTGCCCGGACCGGGTCGGCGTTGTGGCGGCGGTGAGTGGTTTCCTGGCGCAGAATCAGGGCTGGATCACCGAGGCCAACCACCACGCCGACGCGTCTGCAATGCGTTTTTTCATGCGTCAGGAGATCCTCGCCGATTCACTGTCCTTCGGCATCGAGGCGCTGCGCGACAAGTTCGCCCCGATCGCCACCGAGTTCGACATGGATTGGCAGATCTCGGACTCTGCGCGCAAGAAACGTGTCGTGATCCTTGTCTCCAAGCAGGAGCACTGCCTCTACGACCTGCTTGCGCGCTGGCAGTCCGGCGACCTGGACATCGAAATTCCGTGCGTGATCTCCAACCACGAGACCTTCCGTGGCTTCGTCGAGTGGCACGGCATCCCCTTCCACCTTGTGCCGGTCACGCCGGAAAACAAGCCCCAGGCTTACGCAAAGGTCGAAGAACTGTTCCGCGAGGCACAGGGCGACGTAATGGTGCTGGCGCGCTACATGCAGATCCTCTCGCCCGAGCTGTGTGCGAACCATCCGGGCCGGATCATCAACATCCACCACAGCTTCCTGCCCAGCTTCGTGGGCGCCAAGCCCTACCACCAGGCGCACGAGAAGGGCGTGAAGCTGATTGGCGCCACCTGCCACTACGTCACCAGTGACCTCGATCAGGGGCCAATCATCGAGCAGGACGTCATCCGCGTGGATCACTCCGACGCGCCGGAGGATCTCGTGCGCTACGGCAAGGACATCGAGAAGGCCGTGCTCGCCCGCGGACTTCGCTACCACCTCGAGGATCGCGTGCTCGTCCACGGCAACAAGACCGTGGTGTTCCGCTGATTCCCACCCCCGACAGAGACTGAGGAATCCACCATGCCCTGGCGCCTGCTGCGCTTCGCGCTCAACAAGAAGCATCCGGAACCGCGGATGTTCAGCGTCCATGAAGAGCTCAAGCCGAGCTACGACGTGGTCATCATCGGCGGCGGCGGTCACGGCCTCGCGGCCGCCTACTACCTTGCCCGCGAGCACGGCATCACCAATGTGTGCGTGCTCGAGAAGGGCTACATCGGTGGTGGCAACACCGGCCGCAACACCACCATCATCCGCTCGAACTACCTGACGCCCGAAGGCGTGCAGTTCTACGACGAGTCGGTGCGCCTGTGGCAAGACCTGTCGCAGGACTTCGATCTGAACCTCTTCTACGCCAACCGTGGCCACTTCACGCTGGCGCATACCGACTCGGCCCTGCGCACGATGCGCTGGCGTGCCGAGGTGAACAAGCACTACGGGGTCGCCTCCGAGGTGGTCGGGCCGGAGGTGGTGAAGGAAGCCGCGCCAATGATCGACCTCTCGTGCAGCGGTCATGCCCCGATCCTGGGCGCCCTGTACCACGCGCCTGGCTCGGTGGCCCGTCACGACGCGGTGGCCTGGGGCTACGGCCGCGGCGCCGACCAACGCGGCGTCGAGATCCACCAGCGCACCGAGGTGCTCGGCATCGACGTCGAGGGCGGACGCGTCACCGGCGTGCGGACCTCCAAGGGGCGCATCGCAACGACCAAAGTGCTGTGCGCGGTCGCCGGCTCGACGCCAAGCATCCTGAAGATGGTCGGTCTGCGCTCGCCGATCTACATCCACCCGCTGCAGGCAATGGTGAGCGAGCCCATCAAACCGTGGCTCGACCCCATCCTCGTCTCCGGCAGCCTGCATGTTTACATCAGCCAGTCGGCGCGCGGCGAACTGGTGATGGGCGCCTCGCTCGACCCCTACGAACTGCACGGCACGCGCTCGACGCTGGACTTCGTCGAGGGCCTCACCAGCCACATGCTGGAGATGTTCCCCTTCCTCTCCAACGTGAAGGTGATGCGCCAGTGGGCCGGCATGGCCGACATGACGCCCGACTTCGCCCCGGTGATGGGCAAGACCCCGATCGAGGGCTTCTACCTCGATTCGGGCTGGGGCACCTGGGGCTTCAAGGCCACCCCCGTCTGCGGCAAGACCATGGCGCACACCATCGCCACCGACTCGCCGCATCCGCTGATCACCGGCTTTTCCCTCGACCGCTTCCGCCACTACGCCCTCACCGGCGAGAAGGGCGCAGCCAGCGTCGGTCACTGAGCGAGGTATCCGAGCATGAAGATCATGACCTGTCCGCTCAACGGCCCCCGTCCCGTCTCCGAGTTCTTCTACTGGGGCGAAGTGCGCCCGATGCCCGATCCGGCCAGCTGCGATGACGCCACCTGGGCCGACTACGTCTTCAACCGCAATGGCGCCCCGGGCGTGAAGCGTGAGTGGTGGTGCCACACCCCCAGCAACACCTGGTTCATTGCCGAACGCGACACGGCCAAGGACGTCGTGCTGCGTACCTACTTCCACGAAGGAGACGCCTGATGCGACTGCCTGCCATCCGCGGCGAATGGATCGACCGCGCCCGCCCCGTCGAATTCCGCTTCGAGGGCCGCAGCTTCGCCGGTTATGAAGGCGACACCGTCAGCAGCGCCCTGTGGGCGGCCGACGTGCGCGTGCTCGGGCGCAGCTTCAAGTATCACCGGCCCCGCGGCGTGCTGTCGCTGGCCAATCACGACACCAATGCCATCCACCAGTGGGGCGACATGCCCAACCTGCGCGCCGATGTCACCCCGCTCGTCACCGGGATGGACCTGAAGGCGGTCAACACCTTCGGCTCGCTCGCGAACGACAAAGGTCGCGTGCTCGGTACCTTGTCGCGCTTCCTGCCGGTGGGCTTCTACTACAAGGCCTTCCACAACAAGAGGCTGTTCCCGCTGTGGGAGCGCATGTTCCGCACCATGACCGGACTGGGCCGGGTGGACTTCGACACCGTCCGCCAGCGCACCCCCAAGGCCTATGACTTCTGCGACGTGCTCGTCATCGGTGGCGGGCCCTCCGGGCTGTCCGCCGCGCTGGCGGCGGCCGCGCAGGGCGCGGACGTGGTGGTGGTGGACGAAAACGCCCGCCTCGGCGGCTCCGCCGGGTATCAGCTGGGCAACGACGACGAACGCGCACGGACGCTCACCGATCTGCTCGATCGCGTCGCCGCCGAACCGCGTATCCGCGTTATGACCGCCACCGTCGCCGCCGGCTATTACAAAGACCACTGGATTCCGCTGGTCAGCGCCGAGCGCATGGTGAAGATGCGCGCCACGAGCGTCGTGCTCGCCAGCGGCGCCTTCGAACAACCCGCGGTGTTCCACAACAACGACCTGCCCGGCGTGATGCTGGCGAGCGCCGCGCAGCGCCTGATCTACCGCTATGCGGTCAAGCCGGTGCAGCGCGCGGTCGTGCTTGCCGCCAACGCCGACGGCTATCGCGCCGCCCTCGACCTGCTCGCCAACGGCGTCGCCGTCGCCGCGCTGGTGGACCTGCGCGCCACCCCCGGCAGCGCCGAACCGCTGGCGCGCGCGCTCAAGGGGGCCGGCGTCGAGCTGCTGCCGGCGAGCTGCATCGTCGAAGGCGTCGCCGACGCCGCCGGACTGTGCGCCGGCGCCCGCGTGGGCCGCGTCGATGCCGACGGCAAGCCGGTCGGCGCGCCGCGCGAGATCGCCTGCGACGGCATCCTGATAAGCACCGGCTGGGCACCGGCGGCCAACCTGCTCTACCAGGCCGGCACGCGGATGCGCTACGACACGGCGGTCGAACAGTTCGTCCCGGACGTTCTACCTGAGGGCGTATTCGCCTGCGGCCGGGTCAATGGCGTGTTCGGGCTCGAGCGCAAGCTCGCCGACGGTGCGCGCGCGGGCAGCCACGCCGCCGCCGCGGCCGGCTTCGGCAGTGCGGAGGGAATTCCCCTGCCGCCCGAGACCGAATCCCCAAGCCACCCCTGGCCGATCGTCGACCACCCGGCCGGCAAGAACTTCGTCGATTTCGATGAAGACCTGCAGTTCAAGGACTTCTGCAACGCGGTGCAGGAGGGCTTCGACAATATCGAGCTGCTCAAACGCTTTTCCACCAACGGCATGGGTCCGAGCCAGGGCAAGCACTCCAACATGAACGGCCTGCGCATCCTGGCCCGTCTCAACGGCAAGGCCCCGCAGGAAGTGGGCACTACCACCGCGCGGCCCTTCTTCCATCCGGTCCCGATGGCGATTCTCGCCGGGCGCGGCTTCAACCCCGAGCGCCGCACCCCGCTGCATACCCGCCACGAAGCGCTCGGTGCGAAGTGGATGCCCGCCGGCGTGTGGCAGCGGCCGGAGTACTACCAGCGCGCCGGCATCAGCCGTATCGACTGCATCCGTGGCGAAGCGGCGGCGGTGCGCAGCGGCGTGGGCATCATCGACGTCGGTACGCTCGGCAAGCTGGAGGTGATCGGCCCGCAGGCGGCGGAATTCCTCGAGCGGGTCTACACCGCCAACTACGCCAACCTCAAGGTCGGCATGACGCGCTACGCGGTGATGTGCGACGAGACCGGCGTGGTGATCGACGACGGCGTGGTCGCCCGCCTTGCCGAAGACCATTTCTACTTCACCACCACCACCTCCGGCGCGGCAACGATCTACCGCGAGCTTTCCCGCCTGAACACGATCTGGGGGCTGGACTGCGGCATCGTCAATCACACCGGCGCCTTTGCCGCGGTGAATCTCGCCGGCCCCAAGTCCCGCGTGGTGCTCGCGAGGCTCACCGGGCTCGACCTGTCCGCCGACGCCTTCCCCTACCTTGCGGTGCGCGAGGGTGAAGTCGCCGGCATCCCGGCGCGCCTCATGCGCGTGGGTTTCGTCGGCGAGTGGGGCTACGAGATCCATGTGCCGGCGAACCAGGGGCTCGCCCTGTGGGACGCGTTGCTGGCGGCGGGGGCTGACGACGGCATTCGCCCCTTCGGCGTCGAAGCACAACGCCTGCTGCGGCTGGAGAAGGGCCACATCATCATCGGGCAGGACACCGATGGCCTGACCACGCCGCTGGAGGCCGGGCTCAACTGGGCACTGAAGATGAACAAGCCCTTCTTCGTCGGGCAGCGCAGCCTTGAGGCCGTCGCCAAGAAGCCGCTCAAGCAGACCCTGGTGGGCATCAGTCTTGCCCCCGATCACATCGGCCCGGTGCCCCTGGAATGTCATCTGGTCATCGACCGCGGCGAGATCGCCGGTCGCGTCACCAGCATCGCCTTCAGCCCGAGCCTGAACCGGCACATCGGCCTCGCCTTCGTGCGGCCCGACCTCGCCGGGGCCGGCAACAAGGTGGATATCCGCCTGTCCGGCGGCGCGATCGTGCAGGCCACGATCACGACGACGCCGTTCTACGACCCCGAAAACCTCAAGCAGAAGGAGGCCGCATGAGCGCGCATCTCGCCCTGAGCCCGGTGGCTGAGCTGGCCACCGCATCGCTCGTCCCCGCCGAACGTGCCGCCGACGTGGCGGCCCGGCTTGGCATTGCCGACCTCTCCGACCTGGCGCGCCATGGCTGCAAGGGCCCCGGTGCGGCCAAGTGGCTCGCCGCCCTCGGCCTGCCGGTGCCCGACGCACCCAATACCTGGTTGCCGCTCGAGGACGGCGGACGGATCGCCCGGCTCGGCTTGACCGAGTTCCTGGTGGAAGGCCCCGCCGCGCGCCTGGATGCGGTCATGGCCGCGCCACGCGCTGCGGGCGTCTACCCGGTGCTGCGCCAGGATGCTGCCTTCGTGCTCACCGGCGATCAGCTCGACGAGCTCCTGCGCCAGACCTGCGGCGTGAATCTCCGCCGCCTCGATGTGGCCGACCGACCGGTGGTGCTGACATCCATGGTGGGCGTGGCCGTGACGGCCATTCCCGAGCGGCATGCCGAACGGCCCGCGCTGCGGCTGTGGTGCGACGGCACCTATGGACACTACCTGTGGGAGACCCTGCTCGACATCGCCGTCGAGCTGGGTGGCGGTGCCATCGCACCCCACGGTCTTGACTGAACCCCAACCCGACTTCAGGAGAGCGAACATGACGCCCACAGAAGCCAAGCAGTTTCTCGCGGACAACGACGTCAAATACGTCCTGGCCCAATTCGTAGACATCCACGGCTCGGCCAAGACCAAGTCCGTTCCCGTGGCCCATTTCGATCACATCCTCAGCACCGGGGCCGGATTTGCGGGCTTTGCCGTGTGGGGGTTGGGCATCGAGCCGAATGGCCCGGACTTCATGGCGGTTGGCGACCTGTCCACATTGACCCTGGTGCCCTGGCAACCCGGTTACGCCCGCATCGCCTGTGACGGCCATGTCAAGGGCGAGCCCTGGGCACTCGACACCCGCGTCGTACTCAAGGAACAGATCAAGCGCCTGGAGGCCCGGGGGTACACCTTCTTCACCGGCCTGGAGCCGGAGTTCTCCCTGCTGAAGAAGGACGAGGCCGGCAACCTCATCCCGACCGATCCGACCGACACGCTGCCCAAGCCCTGTTACGACTACAAGGGTCTGTCGCGCAATCGCCAGTTCCTTGAAACGCTCACCGAGAGCCTGCGCCAGGTCGATGTGGACGTCTATCAGATCGATCACGAGGACGCCAACGGCCAGTTCGAGATCAACTACACCTACGCGGACTGCCTGACCTCGGCCGACCACTACCTGCTGTTCAAGATGGCGGCCTCCGAGATCGCCAACGATCTGGGCATGATCTGCTCGTTCATGCCCAAGCCCTTCGCCAACCGGCCGGGCAACGGCATGCATGTGCACATGTCGCTCGGCGAAGGCGAGACCAATCTGTTCGCCGACAAGACCGACCGGCGCGGCCTCGGACTGTCGAAGCTGGCCTACCAGTTCCTCGGCGGCATCCTTGCGCACGCACCGGCGCTGGCCGCGATCTGCGCCCCCACGGTCAACAGCTACAAACGCCTCGTGGTGGGCCGTTCGCTCACCGGTGCGACCTGGGCACCGGCCTATATCAGCTATGGCGACAACAACCGTTCATCAATGGTGCGGATTCCCCATGGGCGGCTTGAACTGCGCCTGCCGGATGGCGCCTGCAACCCCTATCTGGCCACCGCCGCGGTGATCGCCGCGGGCCTGGACGGTATCGAGCGCGACCTCGATCCGGGTGAGCCGCATAACCAGAACCTTTACGCCCTCAGCCCCGAGGAACTCACGGCCGGCGGCATCGACATCCTCCCCCAGAACCTCCACGAGGCCCTGCTGGCGCTCGAGAACGACGGCGTGCTGTGCAAGGCACTCGGCCCGGTCGTCGATGAATTCCTGCGCCTCAAGCACATGGAGTGGGTCGAGTACATGCGCCATGTGTCGGACTGGGAAATCAAGAACTACCTGGAATTTTTCTGAGATTTGAACAAGGAGATACACCCATGTGTGGAATCGTTGGACTGCTGGTGAAGACGCCAGCGCTGCGCGAGCGGCTGGGCGAACTGATGGTGCCGATGCTGATCGGCATGACCGAGCGTGGCCCCGACTCTGCCGGTCTGGCCGTGTTCGGCACGGCGCTGGCCGACGGCCGACGCAAGCTCAGCGTCTATTCCGGCCTCACGGAAGCGGGCGCGGATTTCAACTGGCTCGGGCTCGCCCATGAGCTCAAGGAACATCTCGGCGTGGCGCTCGATGTCGAGATCAAGCACAACCACGCGGTGCTCGCCTTTGACGTGGCCCCCGAAGTGGTCAAGCGCTGGATCGCCGAACACCATCCCAAGCTGCACATTCTGTCCACGGGCCAGAGCATCGACCTCTACAAGGACATCGGCACGCCGGCGCAGGTGGCCGCGCGCTATGGCTTCGACAAGCTCAGTGGCTCGCATCTGGTCGGCCATACGCGCATGGCGACCGAATCCGCCGTGACCCCCGACCGCGCCCACCCCTTCACCGCCGGTGAGGACTTCTGTCTGGTGCACAACGGCTCGCTGTCGAATCCCTACGGAGTCCGGCGCAAGCTCGAGCCGCGCGGCATCCGCTTCGAGACCGACAACGACACCGAGGCCGCCTGCCGCTTCCTGGAATGGCGTCTGCGCGAGGGTGACGACCTGGAGTCGGCGCTGCAAAAAGGCTTCGAGGAACTCGACGGCTTCTACACCTTCCTGATGGGCACGCCCGACAAGCTCGCCCTGATCCGCGACCCCTTCGCCTGCAAACCCGCCGTGGTGGCCGAGACCGACGACTACGTCGCCATCGCCTCGGAGTTCCGCTCCCTGGCCCACCTGCCCGGCGTGAAGCACGCCCACGTTTTCGAACCCGCGCCCGAGGAGATGTACGTATGGAACGCCTGACCTTCGATCTCGCCGCCACCCCGCTGCGCGAGCTCAACACCTTTCTGCACAAGGACGCCAGGGACGGCGCCGCCCGCCACGTCACGGTGCTCAACCCGGACGGGGCCCACAACATCGCCGTCGGCCTCGACTGCCCGGTCGAAGTCGAGATCGTGGGTCATGCCGGCTACTACGCGGGCGGCATGAACAAGGCAGCCACCATCACCATCGCTGGCAGTGCCGGCACGGGTGTTGCCGAAAACATGATGAGCGGCAAGGTCCACGTGAAAGGCTTCGCTTCCAACGGCGCCGGCGCCTCCGCCCAGGGCGGTTTGTTGGTGATCGACGGCGACGCCGGTCTGCGCTGTGGCATCTCGCTCAAGGGCGGCGATATCGTCGTCGGCGGGTCGGTGGGCAGCTTTTCCGCGTTCATGGCGCAGGCCGGCCGCATGGTCATTTGTGGTGACGCGGGCGACGCGCTCGGCGATTCACTCTACGAAGCCGTGCTCTACGTGAAAGGCAGCGTGAAGTCGCTCGGCGCCGATGCCCAGTTCGAGCCCATGAGCGAGGCCGATATCGCCACCGTGGCCAGCCTGCTTGACCAGGCTGGTCTCGATCACGACCCCAAAGCCTTCAAGCGCATCGCCTCGAAGCGTTCGCTCTACCACTGGAACGCCGACGCCGACCAGGAATATTGATCGAGGCCATCGGCCGGGCGCGTCCGAGACGCGACCGTGCCGGCATGCGCCCCAGGCATTCAAAGGACACGACCATGGAAAGCAAACCCGTGCATTTCAAGAACATCTCCCGCGAGGAGTCCTACGGCTACGACCGCAAGACGCTCGACTACATCCGCAACGCTGCGGCCCACGGCCTGTATGAAATCCGCGGCATGGGCGCCAAGCGCAAGCTGCCGAACTTCGACGATCTGGTGTTCCTGGGCGCCTCGATGTCGCGCTACCCGCTCGAAGGCTACCGGGAGAAATGCCTCACCAAGACCGTGCTGGGCACCCGCTTTGCGAAGAAGCCGATCGAACTCGAGATCCCGATCACCATCGCCGGCATGAGCTTCGGCTCCCTGTCGGCCAACGTGAAGGAAGCGCTCGGCCGCGCCGCGTCCGAGGTGGGTACCTCCACCACCACCGGCGACGGCGGCATGACACCCGAAGAGCGCCTGTCCTCCAGGACCCTGATCTATCAGTGCCTGCCCTCGCGCTACGGATTCAATCCCGACGACGTGCGCAAGGCCGACGCCATCGAGGTGGTGATCGGCCAAGGCGCCAAGCCGGGCGGCGGCGGCATGCTGCTGGGACAGAAGGTGTCACCGCGTGTCGCCGGCATGCGCACCCTGCCCGAAGGTATCGACCAGCGCTCGGCCTGCCGCCATCCTGACTGGACCGGCCCCGACGACCTGGCCATCAAGATCCAGGAATTGCGCGAAATCACCGACTGGGAAAAGCCGATCTATGTGAAGGTCGGCGCCACCCGTACTTTCAACGACGTCAAGCTCGCGGTCCATTCGGGCGCTGACGTGGTGGTGGTCGATGGCATGCAGGGCGGCACCGCCGCCACCCAGACCTGCTTCATCGAGCACATCGGCATCCCGACGCTGGCGGCGGTCCGTCAGGCGGTCAATGCCCTCGAAGACCTGGACATGAAAGGCAAGGTGCAGCTGATCGTCTCCGGCGGCGTTCGCACGGGCGCCGATGTGGCCAAGGCACTGGCCATGGGCGCCGACGCCGTCGCCATCGGCCAGGGCGTGCTCGTTGCGCTCGGCTGTAATGGGGAGACCTACTTCCAGAACGGTGGCCATCACGACGCCACGGCCGATTACAACGCCATCGGCACGGCGCCCGGTTACTGCCACCACTGCCACACCGGCAAATGCCCGGTCGGTATCACCACCCAGGACGCCATCCTCGAACAGCGCCTGTCGCCGGAGGTCGGTGCGCGCCATCTGCGCAACTATCTCAAGACGCTGAACATGGAGCTGACCACCATCGCCCGCGCCTGCGGCAAGCAGAACGTCCATCACCTGGAGCCCGAGGATCTGGTGGCGCTGACCATCGAGGCGGCGGCCATGGCTGGCGTGCCGCTGGCCGGGACGAGCTGGATTCCCGGCAAGGGATTCTGAGCATGGCGTCAGGCGCCGGGCCACGGTCCGGCGCCCGCCAACCCGATCCGCTCAAATGCGCCCCGACGGGCGCGCCACCGGTGCGATCCCGCAACGGATGACCTCAACGCATTCTGGAGACCGTGTCCATGACGGCCCGCATCATCGACGGCAAGGCGCTGTCGAAGACCCTCCGCGAGGGCTTCAAGTCCCGCGTGTCGGCCTTGCTCGCGCAAGGCGTCCAACCCGGACTGGCGGTGATCCTGGTGGGCGAAAACCCCGCCAGCAAGGTGTATGTCGGCAACAAGGTGAAAGCCTGCGAGGAGGTGGGACTGCGTTCCTTCCACCTTGGCCTGGCGGCGGACGCTACCGAAGCCGAGGTCCTGGCCACCATCGCGCGCCTCAATGAGGATCCGTTGGTGCACGGCATCCTCGTGCAGTTGCCGCTGCCGCCCCATATCGAACCCCGCCACGTGCTCGAAGCCATCTCGGTGAACAAGGACGTGGACGGCTTTCACCTCTACAACGTCGGTGGCCTTGTCGTCGGCAATACGATCTTTCCGCCGTGCACACCGTACGGCGTGCAATTGCTGCTCGACACCACCGGCACCGATGTGGCCGGCAAGAATGTGGTGGTGGTCGGCGCCAGCAATATCGTCGGCAAACCCATGGCGCTGATGTTGCTCCAGCGCGAAGCGACGGTCACGATCTGCCACGCGCGCACGCGGGATCTGGCGCAGCACACGATCCTTGCCGACATTCTCATCGTCGCGGCGGGCAAGCCGGGCCTGATCGTGCCCCAGATGGTCAAGCAAGGGGCCATCGTGATCGACGTGGGCATCAACCGCCTGGCCGACGGGCGGATCGTCGGCGACGTGGACTTCGCGGGTGTCCGGGACAAAGCCAGCTGGATCACGCCCGTCCCCGGGGGCGTCGGCCCGATGACGGTGACCATGTTGATCGAAAATACGCTGCGATCCGCGGAACGCGCCCGGCACCTGCGAGCCAGCGACGACTATCAGGACTGGGAGGCGCCCAAGCGCCCCCCGGAAACAGATTGAGCGCGCGCGCCACTGCCACGGATCATGTGAATCCGCCAAGGGCCGCCATGATGACCGGTGAATGCATCATCCGCCTGCACGGACTCCATCTGGAGGCAATCATCGGCATCCATCCCCACGAGCAAACAGCGATGCAGCCCATCGAAATCGACCTGCTGCTGGTCATCGACGGGACGCCGGCAGGGCGCAGCGATGACATCCGGGACACGGTCGACTACGACCAGGTCGTTGATGCAATCGAGTCCATGCTTGCCGCTCGCCGATTCAATCTCCTTGAACATCTCAGCCAAGCGATGCTTGAGATGATCGGCCGACGTTTTCCTGTGCGGCGTGTGGAGATAACCATCGCCAAGCCGGCCGCGGTACCAAGGGCACGAAGTGTCTCTGTCAGCCGGCAAGCCGAATGGAATTCAAACGGGAGCTGAGTTGGACTGCCCCGGGGATCGCGACACTTTTCAGTTTCCAATTGAGGCATGCTTCAACGCCTCGAAACTGACGCCGCCCAGGTGACTGTGACGGCGTTTCCATATCGGGCATTCTTACCTTTGTTCACTCTGATCGAAAAATTCAGATCTGAGAGCAACGCCTGTACGAAACTAGGTGATTCAAGACGCGGCAAGCAATTGATTTCATGGTTGCCACGATTCAGGGCTATGTGAACATCGACACCAAGAAAAAACCCCCGGGCATGCCCGGGGGTTTTCCATCCAGCGAGACCCCACGTCAGTGGGCCGAGGCCGCCGAGGCGCCGATCCCGGTCTCGGACCGCACTTCCTGCGCCGGAAAGCCGGCGCGATCCTGCCGCGCACGAGCGCTCTTGTCGGTGATCGAGAACAGCCAGATCCCCAGGAAGCCGGCCGCCATGGAGAACAGGGCCGGCGACTTGTACGGGAAAATGGCCACGGCATTGCCCAGGATGTCCACCCAGATGGACTTGGACAGGACCGTCAGGATCACGGCCGTGCTCAGGCCGGCGAAGCCGCCCAGGAAGGCGCCACGGGTGGTGCAGTTCTTCCACAGCACCGACATGAACAGCACCGGGAAGTTGGCCGACGCGGCGATGGCGAAGGCCAGCGACACCATGAAGGCGATGTTCTGCTTCTCGAAGGCGATCCCGAGCACCACGGCAATGATGCCGAGCACGAAGGTGGTGATGCGCGACATGCGCAGTTCATCTTCGGACGAGGCGTTGCCGTGTTTGAACACCGTGGCGTACAAGTCATGGGACACGGCCGAAGCGCCCGACAGCGTCAGCCCGGCGACCACGGCGAGGATGGTCGCGAACGCCACCGCCGAAATGAAGCCGAGGAACACGTTGCCGCCCACCGCGTTGGCCAGGTGAATGGCCGCCATGTTGTTGCCGCCGATCAGCTTGCCGTCGGCGACGAACTGCGGGTTGGTCGCCACCAGCACGATCGCGCCGAAGCCGATGATGAAGGTCAGGACATAGAAGTAGCCGATCCAGGTGGTGGCCCAGAACACCGACTTGCGGGCCTCCTTCGCATCCGGCACGGTGAAGAACCGCATCATGATGTGGGGCAGCCCTGCGGTACCGAACATGAGCGCCATGCCGAAGGAGATCGCATCGATCGGCGTGGTGATGAACGTGCCCGGCCCCATGATCGAATCATGTTTGGCATGCACTTCCACCGCCTTGGCGAACAGGGCCTCGGGGCTGAAGCCGAATTGCAGCAGCACCATGAAGGACATGAAGGTCGCCCCCGCCAGCAGGAGGATGGCCTTGATGATCTGGACCCAGGTCGTCGCCGTCATGCCACCGAACAGCACGTAGGCCATCATCAGGACACCCACGATGATCACCGCGTAATGGTAAGGCAGGCCGAACAGCAGCTTGATGAGCTGGCCGGCCCCCACCATCTGGGCGATCAGGTAGAAGGCCACCACCACCAGCGTGCCGGAGGCCGCCAGGGCGCGGATCGGACCCTGCTGGAAGCGGTAGGCCGCCACGTCGGCAAAGGTGAACTTGCCCAGGTTGCGCAGGCGTTCGGCCATGAGGAACAGGATCACCGGCCACCCGACCAGGAAACCGATCGAGTAGATCAGTCCATCGTAACCGTTCGCATACACCGCCGCGGAGATGCCGAGGAAGGACGCCGCGGACATATAGTCGCCGGCGATGGCCAGGCCGTTCTGGAAACCCGTGATACCACCGCCGGCGGTGTAGAAGTCGGCCGCGGTCTTGGTCTTGCCCGCCGCCCACTTGGTGATGAACAGGGTCGCGATCACGAACACCGCGAACATGGAGATGGCAGTCCAGTTGGTGGCCTGCTGTTCCAGTTGTCCCAGATCGCCACCCGCCGCCATGGCGACACCGGTCGTCAGGGTCGCGGCAAAACCGCTGATTGCGTGAATGGCGCGTTTCATTTGCTCACCTCCTCGACGATCTGCTTGCCCAGCTCGTCGAACTCGGTGTTGGCGCGGCGCACATACACGCCGGTGATGATGACGGTAAAGATGATGACCCCGAGCCCGATGGGGACCCCGAGGCTCGTCACCCCGTCGCCGACCTTCTGCGCGAGGAATTCCTTGTCGAACGCGATCAGCAGGATGTAACCGTAGTACACGACCAACATCAGTGCGGTCAGTGTCCAGCCGAAACGCTTGCGGCGGCTGACCAACTGCTGGTATTTCGGGTTCGACTTGATCGCGCGAACCGTCTCTTCTTGCATGATTCCCTCTCCTCTCGAGCGATGAGCGCCGAAGGACCACTTCGGCTGCGCAGGAGCATACGGAGGCAAGGCTTACGGCCGACTTACGTCCCAGACGTCATTTATTGCTTTGCACAAAAGTGATTCTTCGATAACCCATGGTGAATAAAGGGAAAAGAGCTAGACCACCTGCGAGACTACCGCATCGCATCAGACGTACAATGTTGCAATCTCGTCACAAAGAACGGACATGACTGCCCACGCCCCCGAACTGCTCGCGCCCGCCGGCTCCCTCGACATGCTCAAGACCGCCTTCGCCTTTGGCGCCACCGCGGTCTATGCCGGCCAGCCGCGCTACTCCCTGCGCGTGCGCAACAACGATTTCGGCGACATGGACGTGCTCGCGCAAGGCATCGAACACACCCATGCGCTGGGGCATCGTTTCTTCCTGGTCTCGAACATCTACCCGCACGGCGCCAAGCTCAAGACCTACCTTGAGGACATGGCCCCCGCCATCGCCCTCGGACCCGACGCGCTGATCATGTCCGATCCGGGCCTGATCCTCATGGTGCGCGAGACCTGGCCGGAGATGGAGATCCACCTGTCGGTGCAGGCCAACACCGTCAACGCCGCGGCGGTGCGCTTCTGGCAGCAGGCCGGCATCAAGCGCGTGATCCTCTCGCGCGAGCTGTCGCTCGAACAGATCGCCGAGATCCGCCAGGCCTGCCCCGACATGGAGCTGGAGGTGTTCGTGCACGGCGCCCTGTGCATCGCCTATTCCGGCCGCTGTCTGCTCTCGGGCTACTTCAACCACCGCGATCCGAACCAGGGCACCTGCACCAACTCCTGCCGCTGGGACTTCAACGTGAAGAACGCCGGCGAAGACGCCTCGGGAGACGTGTATGTCATCGAGGAGCCCACCAAGCGCGCCGGCGAGCACATGCCCATCGAGGAAGACGAGCACGGCACCTACATTCTCAACTCAAAGGATCTGCGCGCCATCGAGCATGTGCAGCGACTCACCGAGATCGGCATCGACTCGCTCAAGATCGAGGGCCGCACCAAGAGCCCCTACTACGTGGCCCGCACCTGCCAGGCCTACCGCCAGGCCATCGATGACGCCGTCGCCGGCCGCGCCCTCGATCCGGCCCTGCTGGGGCAGCTCGAGGGCCTGGCCAACCGGGGCTACACCGGCGGCTTCTATCAGCGCCACACCCCGCACGAAACCCAGAACTATCTGCGTGGCCATTCCGAATCGGACCGCAGCCAGTACGTGGGCGATATCGTCGCCTGGGACGCGGAGCGCCAGATGGTGGAAGTCACGGTGAAGAACCGCTTCGCCTGCGGCGATGTGATCGAGCTCATCCAGCCCTCGGGCAACCGGGATTTCCGCATCACGACCATGCACAACGGCAAGCGCGAAGCGGTCGAGGTGGCGCCGGGCAGCGGCCACCGGGTGTGGCTGCCGCTGCCGGCCGATACGGTCGGCGCCTTCGTGGCGCGCTATCTCGACGAGGGCGCCAGCATGGCCGCCGGATCAACCCAGCGCGCGTAGTCTTCCTCGCTCACCTCGCCGGAGCGGATCGCCGCTTCACGCAGGGTCAGCCCGTCGGCATGCGCCCGCTTGGCAATCGCGGCGGCCGCATCGTAGCCGATCCGCGGTGTGAGCGCCGTCACCAGCATCAGCGAACCTTCGAGCAATTCGGCAATGCGCGCTTCGTCGGGCTCGACACCGTCGACGCAGAAGCGGGTGAAACTCGTCATGCCGTCGGCCAGCAGGCGCACCGATTCGAGCACCGCATGCGCGATCACCGGCTTGAACACGTTCAGTTCGAAGTTGCCGCTCGCCGCCGCCATGCCCACGGTCACGTCGTTGCCGGCCACCCGCGCACCGATCATGGTGAGCGCCTCGCACTGGGTGGGATTGACCTTGCCGGGCATGATCGAACTGCCCGGCTCGTTGGCCGGCAGCCGCAGTTCGCCGATGCCGCAGCGCGGGCCACTGGCGAGCCAGCGCAGGTCGTTGGCGATCTTGGTGAGCGCGCACGACAGGGTGCGCAGCGCGCCATGCAGCGTCGCCAGCGCCTCGTGGCCGGCGAGCGCGGCAAAGCGATTCGGCGCAACGACGAAGGGCTGCCCCGTGGTCTCGGCCAGGCGCGCCGCCACCGCCTCGCCGAAACCTTCCACCGTATTGAGTCCGGTCCCCACCGCCGTACCGCCGATGGCCAGCGCGAAGACGCCCTCGAGCGCCTGTTCGATGGCGCCGACCGCCAGCCCGAGCTGGGCCCGATAGCCGGAGAATTCCTGCCCCAGGGTCAGCGGCGTGGCGTCCTGCAGATGGGTACGACCGATCTTGACGATGTCGGCGAAGGCCGAGGCCTTGTCGGCCAGCGCCGCGCCGAGCGTGCCGGCGGCCGGCAGCAAGGCCGTGCTCACCTCGATGGCCACCGCCACATGCATGGCGGTGGGGAACACGTCATTGGACGACTGCCCCAGATTGACCTGATCGTTCGGGTGCACCCGCCGTGCATCGCCGCGTTCGCCGCCGAGCAGCTCCGAGGCCCGGTTGGCGAGCACCTCGTTCATGTTCATGTGGCTCTGGGTGCCCGAGCCGGTCTGCCATACCGCGAGTGGAAACTGGGCGTCATGACGACCGTCGAGCACTTCCTGCGCGACCTCGGCGATCGCCGCCGCGGTATCCGGATCGAGCCGCCCCAGCGCCGCGTTGGTCTGCGCCGCGGCCGACTTGACCCGCGCCAGGGCATACATCAGCGCCAGCGGCATCGCCTGCCCGCCAATGGCGAAATGATGGCGGGCCCGTTCGGTCTGGGCACCCCACAAGGCTTCGACGGGGACCTGCACCGGCCCCAGGGAATCATGCTCGGTGCGTGTGGCATCCATGGCATCGCTCCTCGGTGATCGATACCGGTTCGAACCGGTCCGCCGGCGAATCGTTCCCGGTCGGCACGATACGCCGCCGTCAACGCAGGACGGGCCCCGCAGGGCCCGTCCATCGCCGTGCTCGCGCGCGGGCGGCTACTGCACCACCTCGCGGGTGATCCGCCAGCGGTCGTTCTCGCGCACCCACTCCAGGCGCTTGGTCACCACGTCCTGGTAATCGTCGGCACGATAGCGCTGGGTGAACACGGTGGCGGCGATGTCGGGGCCGAGCTTCTGCACCTGCAGAGCCTCGATCGTGACCGAGATCTTCCCGGGCTTGTCCAGACGCGCGCGGCGCTCGGCTTCCCAGGCTTCGACGGATTGCCCGTCCTCCGGCCGGAAACGCGCCGAATAGAAGCCGCGATAGGCGCTGAAGTCCTCGCCCGACCAGGCCGCGGCCCAGTCCCGGGTGGCCGCCTCCAGCGCGGCCGCCATGGTGTCGACCGGCGCGGGGCGCGATTCGGCCGCCGACGGTGCCTGCGCCTCGATCTTGTCGACCGGCATCACGGTCTTGAGAATCGCGCTGGAGGGCGGCGCCACCGCCGGGCACGCGGTGGCCGGGTCGACCGCCTCGTGGGCATCGCTCAGATCGCTGAGCGCGGGCAGGTCTTCGCGGGTCACGCCCAGGGTGCCGAGCAGCTTGCCCAACCCGGTCAGCGCGCGCGCCCGGGCGATCGTGTGATCGTATTCGGCAATGACGTAGGCGCGGCGGGCCTGGAAGTATTCATTCTCGGTGTCGAGCAGATCGAGCAGGGTCCGCTGGCCGATGTCGAACTGGCGCCGGTAGGCTTCGCGGGCCTTGCCGATGGACAGCTGATGCTGGTTCAGATAGCCGAGCTGCTCACCCAGGCGGCCGACATCGTTGTAGGCGATCGCCAGGGTCTGGCGCAGATCCCGGCACGCCTTGTCGCGCAGGTCCTGTGCCTGGTTGAGGCGCTGAGCGTACTGGCGCACCGTGGCACTGTCCGAACCGCCGTTGAACAGGTTGTAGTTGAACACCAGCTCGACGACGCGGTCGCCATGGCGGCCGTCGATGCCGTCGGTGTTGTAGTCCACCGCCTGGCGGGCGCGCAGGTCCACCCGCGGCTGGAAAGCCGACTTCTTGCCACGCGCCTCCTCTCGCGCCGAGCGGACATTCTCGATCGCGGCCTGAAAGCCCGGGTTGCCGGTGTAGGCCAGACGCAGGGCGTCGGCGATGCTGTCCGGAATGCCGTCGGTCACCGCGTCCATCGGCGCCAGCGTGTCGGCCGGCAGTTCGCCGACGATGCGCTGGTAACGGGCACTGACATCGTGCAGGTTGGAGGCCTCGGTGAGCAGGTTCGACTCGGCCAGCGCCAGACGGCCGGCGGCCTGCTCGAAGTCGACGCGGCGCCCGACACCGGCGCGCACCCGCGCCTCGATCTGGTCGAACACTTCCTTGTGGCGTGCGTAGTTGTCGCGCGCCAGACGCACCAGCTCGCGATAGCGCTCGACGTCGGCATAGGCGCGCACCGTCTCCAGGGCGGCCTGCTCGGACGCATCGAGCAGTTCGAAGTAGCGGGTCAGCTTGGCATGGTCGAGACGTGCCACTTCGCTGGCGGTCGCGAAGCCGTCGTAGACCATCTGGCTCAACGACAGGGTGGCGCCGCGCCGGGTGTAGTTGCGGTTGGTGACGCCCGGATCGGTCTGATGCTCGCGCCCGATGCCGGCGGTCAGGTCGACCCGCGGATAGTAGCCGCCCTGCGCCACCCCCTGCGCCTCCTGCGCGGCGAGAAAGCCATGCCAGGCCGCCTGGACGTCGGGGTTGGTCACCACCGCGCGCTTGACCGCATCGCGCAGGTTGGCGGCCGGCTCGGCCGCCGCGCTGAAGGGCAGCGCGCAGGCGAGCAGAACGGCGGCAATTCGTGAAACGTTTTTCATGAGCTCAATCTTCGATCGGCGGGTCCGTTAACAAGACGTCTTTGTATCGCGATCGACACAAACAAACGGCACACATGATATCCGGCAAATTTGGCAAAAACTGTAATGAATTTGGCCATTTCGCTCAAAATGCGAAAGCCGATTGGGGGCCAAGGATACCACCGCCCCAGCACACGTCCGGCGACCGCCCCCGACGATCAACACTTCGTCATGGACAGCAACATGCCACGTAAGCACTGAACCTGAATGGGACGACGGGTTTCCATCCGACGACGTCCGGCGGCCCGATGGCTCGTGGTCGCCGCGCTCGCCTGCCTCCCCGGACATGCCGAACCGAACCTCGATCGCGTCGAGGCCACCGCGCGGCACCAGTACGGCGAGTCGGTGGCCCAGCGCGTGCACGTGTGGCGCGAGATGCTCGCCCAGGCAGGCACGCAGCCCGAAGACACGCAGTTGCGCACCGTCAATCGTTTCTTCAACCGGTCCATCCAGTTCAGCGACGACGCCATCGTCTGGCGGCAAAAGGACTACTGGGCCACGCCGCTGGAACTGTTCGCCAAGGGCGCCGGCGACTGCGAGGACTTCGTCATCGCCAAGTACCTGTCCCTGCGCCTGCTCGGCGTCGCCGACGAGAAATTGCGCCTTATCTACGTCCGCGCGAAAATCGGGGGGCCGCAGAGCAGCCTGTCCCAGGCGCACATGGTTCTGGGCTATTTTCCGACCCCGACGGCCGAACCGCTGGTGCTCGACAACCTGGTGGGCGAGATCCTGCCCGCCGCGCAGCGCCCGGACCTGTTTCCGATCTTCAGTTTCAACAGCAGCGGGCTGTGGGTCCGTGGCGACACCCGCCCCAAAGCCGGCTCCGTCGAGCGCCTGTCCCGCTGGCGGGATCTGCTCTCACGCCTGACCGCAGAAGGATTCGAACCGTGATCTTCCCCATGCCTCCGAGGACTTGTCCATGTCCCTGATCAAACAACTCTGGATCGCCACGCTGGTGCTCACCCTGGGTGCCTTCGGATGCAGCTTCGTCATCAGCACGCTGTCCGCGCGCGACTACCTGGAGCGGGAACTGGGAATCAAGAACCGGGACAACGCCAACGTCCTGGCCCTGGCCATGACCCAGCTGCCCAAGGACGCGGCGACGGTGGAACTGCTGGTGGCGGCGCAGTTCGACAACGCCCACTACGACCTGATCCGCCTGACCGACCCGACCGGCGAACACGTCATCGTCGAGCGCTCCCATGAGAACGAGGCCAACGCGCCCCGCGGACTCGGCCTGAGCGCCGAAGGGCCGGTCGCGCCCGCCTGGTTCCGGCAGCTCATCCCGATGCATCCGGAACCCGGCCGCGCCTTCGTGAGCGACGGCTGGCAGCCCTTCGGCACCCTGACGGTGAAGACGCACACCGGCATCGCCTACGACAGCCTCTGGCAGAGCACGCTGCGGCTGCTCGAATGGTTCCTCGCCGGTGCCGTGCTGGTGGGCCTGCTCGGCACCGTCCTGCTGCGCTGGCTGCTGCGCCCGCTCGATGCGGTGGTGGCCCAGGCGCGCGCCATCGGGGCACGACGCTTTGTGACCGTCCCCGCACCCGCGACCCCCGAATTCGCCACCGTGGTGGGCGCCATGAACACGCTCAGCGACCAGGTCCATGCCATGCTCGAAGAGGAGTCGATACGCCTTGAGCACCTGCGCCGCGCCGCGCAGCACGACCCGATCAGCGGCCTGCCCAATCGCGAGCATTTCATGGCACAGGCCAGCGCCACGCTCGACAATGACAGCGCTCCGGCCGTCGGCACCCTGGCGATCGTCCGCCTCAGCCACCTGATCGCCCTGAACGAGGAACTGGGCCGGTCGGCCGCCGACGAGCTGCTGCGCAAGCTGGCGGGCGGGATCGAAACCCTGACGGACGGAGACGGCATGCTTGCCGGACGTCTCAACGGTACCGACTTCGCCCTCCTGGCCCCCAACGAGGACCAACCCGAAGCGCTGGCCGCACGCCTGGCCGAGTGCATGGATCTGGTCGTCGGTACCAGCCTGCCCGCCGGGCGCAATGCGCTGCCCATCGGCGTGGCCTGCTATCACCGCGGCGACCCCCTGCCCCAGCTGCTCGCCCATGCCGATGTGGCGCTGACCCGCTCGGAGGCGCAGGAAGGCGCGCCGCCACAGATCGAACGGGTCAACGTGAGCGCCCGCCCGGCGACCGATCTGGGCAGCTGGCGCAATCTCATCAGCGAGGCGCTGGCGATGGGCCGCTTCAGCCTGGTGCAGTTCCCGGTGATCGACCGCGAGGGCCGCACCCTGCACTACGAGGTGCCGGTGCGGATGCACCATCCGCGCGACACCACGGTGCTGACCGCCGGCGACGTGCTGCCCTGGGCGACCCGCTGCGGGCTGCTGCCGCAGATCGACGCCATCGTCGCCGAGAAGGCCCTGAATCTGATCGAAACGGCCAATGTGGACGTGTGCATCAACCTGTCCGCCGAATCCATGTGCCATCCGGCCACCCTCGGGCGCCTGGCCGCCCAGTTGCGCGAGCACCCCGACGCCGCCAGGCATCTGTGGATCGACCTGCCGGAAAACGCCGCCTTCCACCACGCCGAGGATTTCCGCCGGCTGTGTGCGGAACTGCGCCCGCTGGGCTGCCGCATCGGCCTCGAGCATGTCAGCCAGATGGTGTGCCGCATGGGCGAGCTGCACGACGTGGGGCTCGACTATCTCAAGATCAGCGCTGGCGCCATTCGCGGCATCGACCACAATCCGGGCAACCAGGCCTTCCTGCGGGGCCTGGTATCGATCGGCCACACCATGGGCATGGCCGTCGTTGCCGAAGGCGTCAGCGACGAGAACGAAGCGGCCCAGGTGATCGAGCTGGGATTCGACGGCCTCACCGGGCCGGGTGTGCGCTAGGCGACACCACAAATGCAATCAGGCGCCCGCGGGCGCCTGATTGTTTTCGACGCTCCGAGCCGGCTCAGACCAGATCGTCCCCCCCGAGCAGATCGAGCGTGCCGCGCGACTGGCGCATGGAACGACGCTCCATGAGCTTGGCCTGGGCCGGCGGCGGCAGATCGGTGAAACGGATCACGTCCCGGCTGATGAGCAGGTCGATCACGTCCTCGAGCACACGCACGAGACGCAGGTCGGAATCGACCATGGCGTCATCGCCCAGCAGATTGCGCGCAAAGGCGGCCACCGCCGGATCCCCCGGTTCCCCCGGTTCGGTGTGCTCCGCATCCGGCGCGAGGCTGGCCGACACCACCTGGCCCTGCGCATCTCTTTTCACGAACACCATCGCATTCTCCGCATCGCTGGGGCGCCCCGTTGGCGCCCCCGTGGTCAATCGGTGATGAGCTTGCCCTTGGTGAGCATGTCCTGGATCACCTGCTGGTCGGTGCTCAGCCCGCCGCTGAAGACATCGACCCCGTCGAGCACGATGGTCGCATCCTCGCTGCCGGCGCTGTACCCCCCGGCAAACCCGCCACTGCTGCTCACGTGCACGAGGGTATCGCCCCCGCTGTGCTCGAAGTGCAGGTAATGGTCCAGGTTGCCCATGCTGGTCCCGGCATGGGCCTCGCCCTGGAGCAGGTCGCGCAGATCGATCGCGTCGCCAGCACTGGCTCCGACCGGCGCGGTGTCGAAATCGGTGACATGATCGACCGAGGGGCTGCCGGCGGTGCCCTTGTCGGCCAGGGTCCATTGGAACACGTCCGCGCCAAGGCCACCGGTCAGGGTGTCGTTCCCGGCCCCGCCGACGAGCAGGTCGTTGCCGTCACCACCGTTCAGGGTGTCGTTACCGCCCCCGCCGTACAGCGTATCGTTGCCGTCGCCCCCGTTGAGGGTATCGACCAGGTCGGTCCCGACCAGGATGTCGTTGCCGCCACCCCCGTCGAGGGTCACGCCCTCGGGCGGCACCCCGGTGTCGATGACCGCGCTCGCCGAAGCACCGCCCGAGCCGTCCGACGCGTACGTGACGGTCTGCGTCGAGCCATCGCTGAAGGTCACCGTGAAATGGACGCCGGCCGAGGCGAAATCGGCCCCGGTATTGCTGCCCAGGCGCGAGGTGTCGATGCCGAAGTGCATCGAGTCCCCGGCGGTGAATGCGCCGGCGTCGAAATTGATCATCAGCGTGGACGACCCATCCGGCGCGGACATGTGGACTTCCGAGCCGGCCACGCCATCCAGCGTGCCGAGCGTCGGGCCATAGGATCCACTCCCGGCCGTGTTGAAGACGGCGTTGCCGTCGGTACCGGCCTGCAGATCGATGGAGATCTGGCTCACGTAGATGCCGACCGCGGCCGCGGCGTCGAAGGTGAAGCCGAACTGATCGGCCCCGCCGGCCGACCCGGTGCTGCCGGCCGCAACCGAACCGGAGACGCTGTTCAGGTGCAGGGTCTCGCGGCCGATGAGCTTGTCCTGTCCATCGGTGCCGGTCAGGGTGCCGGTGCCGAGCGTCACGTTCATGCGTTCGACGTCGATCGTCAGACTGGACGAGGTGGCATCGCCATCGGCATCACGCATGGTGTAGTCGAGGAGCACGCCGGCATCGGCAGAAGGCACCGAGGCAGGCGCCGAATAGGTATAGGCGCCGGAGAGCACATTGACCGTCAGCACCCCGCCGTTCGATGCGGTGATCGTCAGGGCACCGGAGGCGGCGTCGAACGTCGCGTGATTCGTTCCGGACACGGCAATGCTGTTGCTCGCCGGATCGTAGGTATAGGTGGAGCCCTCCACGGTCACCGAATCGAGGTAGCCGCCGTCGGCCCCCATGAGGTTGCCCGAGCCGATCGTCCCGGTCGTGTGCAGGTAACCGCTGGCCGAATCGACCACCGTGGTACCGAGCACCGTGTCGAGCTGGGCGAAATCGGTGACCAGCACCGCGTCGGTGTTCTGTTCGCTCACGCCGTTGTAGGCGATCGGATCGAGGGACGTGGTGCTCGTCAGGCCGGCGCCGATACCGATCGAGAACGAGTTGATGCCGTTCTGATAGAGGAAATCCTGCCAGACCACCTCTTCGGTCGCGTCGATCCCGAGCGACCCGCTCGGCAGCGTCGGTTCGCCATCGGAGAAGAAGTAGGAGATGTTCTGCCCACCGGAAATCGCGCCCGCATCGGCAAAGGCGTTCTGCGCTTCGGCCAGGGCGGCATCGTAGTTGGTGTTGCCCCCCGCACTCAGGCTGGCCAGCGCCGCACGCGCCTGATCGACGCTCATCCAACTGCTGCCCACCGACGAGGCATCCGTCGAGAAGGTGACCAGGCGCACGGCCACGTCGCCGAAGTCCGCATAACGGTCGAGAAGCGTATTGATCGAATCGATGGCGCTTTGCAGCCGCGTGGCGCCATTGACGCCGTCGTTGGTCCCCATGCTGCCCGACACATCCAGCATGACGAGCAGATTGGTATCCAGGGTCGAGACGGTCTCGCTGCGGGCGCCGATGTCCATCGGCGCATCGTCCTCGACATTGACGGTGAGGACGCTCGTACTGGTGGCGGCGCCGTCGCTCGCGGTCACGGTCAGGTCGATGCCCATCACGTTCTCGCCGTTGCCCGACGGATGATCCACCGCCTTGGACAGGGTGACCGTGTAGTTGCCATCCGAATCGATGCTGGCACGCAGCACTTCGGCGCCACCGGCCGAGCCGATCAGCGGCGAACCCGCCGTGCCATCGCCCGACCAGGTGACGGCCACGCCGCCGGAGGTGATCCCGTCCGGCCCCGAGAGCGTCAGCGTCACCGCATCGCCCTCGATGTCGGACACACTCAGCGAGCCGGACTGGGTCGTCAGGTCCGTGGTGTCGACCGGGTTGCCGATGCTGTCGACCAGGCCGCCGGCCAGCCCCTCTTCCGACACCGACACGCTGCCCGAGCCGACCACCGGCGCATCGTTGACCGGCAGGACCGAGACCGCGATCACCTCCGACGTGCTCGCGGTATCGCCGGTGGAAGTCTCCACGCTCGTCGCCGTGACCGTCAGGTCGAAATTGCCGTTGAAGTCCGTCGGCGCGGTGATGCTGAGGTGGGACAGATCCCAGGCGGTCACGTCCGCCACCGTGCTGCCCGCCGCGGCGGTAAAGCTGTGGCTGCCGTCGGACAGCACCGCACCGACCGGAATGGCCGAGATCGTCACGCCCAGGGCCTCCGAACCATCGGTGTCGACCAGCGTGGCGCTGATGTCCTGCAACTGGATCGGCGCATCCTCCAGCCCCTCGCTGTAGCGCACCGGGTAGTAGCCGCCGTCGCTCGACCCCACGAAGGCCGAGTATTGCCCACCGGCGGCGGTCACATCGCCGATGTCGGTGTAGATCGAATAGGCCGACAAGGCTTGGGCCGCGCCACCGTCGACCGACATCTGCGCGCTGATGTCGCCGACACCATCGCCGTTGTACGCGTACAGCTCGAACGTGTAGTAGCCGCTCTCGGCCGGCACGAAGGCCGTCGAGGTGTAGGTGCCCCAGTTGTTGAAGCCCTCGGAATAGACCGTGTTGCCACCGATCTCGATGTGCATCGTATCGTCCCGGTAGCCGCTCAGCTCATAGCTGTGGCCCGCCTCCAGGAAGATCACGCCGGTCAGGCGGTAGGCGCCGTCCTGCGGAATATCGAGGGCGGCCCCGGCTGACGCCCCGGTGCCCAGTTCGGTCACCACGGCGGACGTGTCCGGCGCCAGTCCGGCCAGCGCCGATTCCAGATTGTCGGCATTCGCCGCAACCGTCGGATCCACCGTCGCCACCGCGTTGAAATAGTCCAGCGTCAGACCGGTGCTCGTCGGGATGAGCACGTCGGTCACCGTGCCGCTCGACAGATCGAGCGCCGTGTCACCCAGGCTCAGGGCCGGCATGTCGACCACCGGCGCGATATCCACCGACACCGTCCCCGGCGTGGCGCCCCCGTCGGCATCCAGCGCGACGAAGTTGAAACTCGCGTAGTCGGCATGCTGGTCGCCCGTACCGGCCGTGGCGAAGCTGTTGTCTCCAGACTCGTTCGCATCCGGCACGAAACGCAGATGACCGGCCAGGATCTCGGCCGAACTCAAGGACTGCCCGGCCGACACATCCGTCCAGTGGGTGCCGTCGAAGAACTGGAGCGTGCCATCCGTGGGCAGGGTCGACAGTTGCACATGCAGGTCGGCCGTTGCGCTCTCCGCATCGGCAATGCCGAAGTCCGCCCAATGCACCAGCACCGCCGTGTCCTCGACACCAGCAATGACACCACCGCTCACGGTCGGCGCATCGTTATGGCCGTCGATGGTGATGCTCAGCGTTGCGGTGCTGGTGCTGCCGTCCGCGTCGGTGATGGTGTAGGTGTAGCTGTCGGTCAGCGAGTCGCCGGCGTTCAGGGCGTTCACTTCGCTGTTGGCGTTGTCCAGCGTGTAGGTGTAGCTGCCGTCACTGTTGAGCACCAGGGTGCCGTGACCCAGGTTCACTGTCGCCGCGGTGACCGCGCCTCCGGCCGGTGCGCCGTCGGCGCCGATGGTGTCGTTGCTGTAGACATTGCCCGAGACCGTGTTGGGGGTGGCGTCCTCGGTGATGCTGTTGCTGTCCGCGGCGGCCGTGGGGCCCACGTCGGTGATCGCGATATCCAGGCTGTCGGTACTGCTCACGCCGTTGGCGTCGAGCACTTCGATGGCGATGGCGTCGACCACCGCACCGCCGCTGTGATCTTGAACGTTCGGGTCGTAGGTGTAGCTGACCACACCCGTTGCGGCGTCATAGCCGGTCAGCACCAGGGTGCCTTCGCCGGTGTTGAGCGTCACTGGCGTTGTGCCCAAGGCGTTCAGTTGCGCCAGCGTGAGGCTGGTGCCGTCGACGCTCACCGAAGCAATCCCCGCCTCCGCACTGACCGTGAAACTGCCGGCCGTGGCCCCGGCCGTCTCGGCCAGGGTCATGTCGGTGGCGTTGGCAGCGCCGTCGGTGTCCGGCACCGTGATGATCGGAGCGCCGTCGGTGTGGCCGTCGATGGTGATCGACAGCGTCGCGGTGCTGGTGCTGCCGTCGGCATCGGTGATCGTGTAGGTGTAGCTGTCGGTGAGGCTTTCACCTCTGTTCAGCCCGTTGACCTCGCTGTTGGCGTTGTCCAGCGTGTAGGTGTAGCTGCCATCACTGTTGAGCACCAGGGTGCCGTGACCCAGGTTCACCGTCGCCGCGGTGACCGCACCGCCGACCGGTGCGCCGTCGGCACCGATGGTGTCGTTGCTGTAGACATTGCCACTCACCGTGTTCGGGCTGGCGTCCTCGGTGATCGCATTGGTATCGGCCGCCGCCGTGGGGCCCACGTCGGTGATGGCGATATCCAGGCTGTCGGTGCGGGTGACGCCGTTGGCGTCGAGCACTTCGATGGCGATGGCGTCGACCACCGCACCGCCGCTGTGATCTTGAACGTTCGGGTCGTAGGTGTAGCTGACCACCCCCGTTGCGGCGTCATAGCCGGTCAGCACCAGGGTGCCTTCGCCGGTGTTCAGGGTGACCGGGGAACCGGACAGCGCGTTGAGCTGCGCCAGCGTGAGGCTGGTGCCATCCACACTGACCGAAGCAATCCCCGCTTCCGCACTGACCGTGAAACTGCCGGCCGTGGCCCCGGCCGTCTCGGCCAGGGTCATGTCGGTGGCGTTGGCAGCGCCATCCGTGTCCGGGATGGTGATGATCGGGGCGCCGTCGGCGTGGCCGTCGATGGTGATCGACAGCGTCGCGGTGCTGGTGCTGCCGTCGGCATCGGTGATCGTGTAGGTGTAGCTGTCGGTGAGGCTTTCACCGCTGTTGAGTCCATTGACCTCGCTGTTGGCGTTGTCCAGCGTGTAGGTGTAGGAACCGTCGGCGTTCAGGACGAGCGTGCCGTGACCCAGATTCACCGTCGCCGCGGTAACCGCACCGCCGGCCGGTGCGCCGTCGGCGCCGATGGTGTCGTTCGTGTAGACGTTGCCGGTGATGCTGTTCGGGCTGGCGTCTTCGGTGATCGCATTGGTATCGGCCGCGGCCGTGGGGCCCACGTCGGTGATGGCGATATCCAGGCTGTCGGTGCGGCTCACGCCGTTGGCATCGAGCACTGCGATGGCGATGGCATCGGTGATCGGGGCGCCTCCCGTGTGTGTGAGCACGTTCGGGTCGTAGGTGTAACTGACCGTGCCGGTGGCCGCATCGTAGCCATTGAGGATGAGCGTGCCTTCGCCCGTGTTCAGGGTGATCGGCGTGGTGCCCAGGTTCGCCAGATCGGACGGGCTCAGGCTGGTGCCATCCACACTGACCGAAGCAATCCCCGCCTCCGCACTGACCGTGAAACTGCCGGCCGTCGCGCCGGCCGTCTCGGCCAGGGTGGTGTCGGTGTCGTTCAGGGCACCGTCGGTATCCGGGATGGTGACGATCGGAGCGCCGTCGGTGTGGCCGTCGATGGTGATCGACAGGGTGGCCGTCGAGGTCGAACCGTCGGCATCGGTGATGGTGTAGGTGTAGCTGTCTGTCAGCGAGTCGCCGGCATTGAGGGCGTTCACTTCGCTGTTGGCGTTGTCCAGCGTGTAGGTGTAGCTGCCATCACTGTTGAGCACCAGGGTGCCGTGACCCAGGTTCACCGTCGCCGCGGTGACCGCACCGCCGGCCGGTGCGCCGTCGGCGCCGATGGTGTCGTTCGTGTAGACATTGCCCGAGACCGTGTTGGGGGTGGCGTCCTCGGTGATCGCATTGGTATCGGCCGCCGCCGTGGGATCGACGTCGGTGATCGCGATATCCAGGCTGTCGGTGCTGGACACGCCGTTGGCGTCGAGCACTTCGATGGCGATGGCGTCGGTGATCGGGGCGCCTCCCGTGTGTGTGAGCACGTTCGGGTCGTAGGTGTAGCTGACCACCCCCGTTGCGGCGTCATAGCCGGTCAGCACCAGGGTGCCTTCACCGGTGTTCAGGGTGACCGGAGAACCGGACAGCGCGTTCAGTTGCGCCAGCGTGAGGCTGGTGCCGTCGACACTCACCGAGGCGATGCCGGCTTCGGCACTGATGGTGAAACTGCCGGCCGTCGCGCCAGCCGTCTCGGCCAGGGTCATGTCGGTGGCGTTGGCAGCGCCGTCGGTATCCGGCACCGTGATGATCGGAGCGCCGTCGGTGTGGCCGTCGATGGTGATCGACAGCGTTGCGGTGCTGGTGCTGCCGTCCGCGTCGGTGATGGTGTAGGTGTAGCTGTCGGTGAGGCTTTCACCGCTGTTCAGCCCGTTGACCTCGCTGTTGGCGTTGTCCAGCGTGTAGGTGTAGCTGCCGTCGGCGTTCAGGACGAGCGTGCCGTGACCCAGATTCACCGTCGCCGCGGTAACCGCACCGCCGGCCGGCGCGCCGTCGGCGCCGATCGTGTCGTTCGTGTAGACGTTGCCCGAGACCGTGTTCGGGCTGGCGTCTTCGGTGATCGCATTGGTATCGGCCGCCGCCGTGGGACCGACGTCGGTGATGGCGATGTCCAGGCTGTCGGTGCTGGTGACGCCGTTGGCGTCGAGCACTTCGATGGCGACGGCGTCGGTGATCGGCGCGCCGCCCGTGTGCGTGAGCACGTTCGGGTCGTAGGTGTAGCTGACCGTGCCGGTGGCCGCATCGTAGCCGGTCAGCACCAGGGTGCCTTCGCCGGTGTTCAGGGTGATCGGGGTGGTGCCCAGGTTTGCCAGATCGGTCGGGCTCAGGCTGGTGCCGTCGACGCTCACCGAGGCGATGCCGGCTTCAGCACTGACCGTGAAACTGCCCGCCGTGGCACCGGCCGTCTCCGCCAGCGTCATGTCGGTGGCGTTGGCAGCGCCGTCGGTGTCCGGCACCGTGATGATCGGAGCGCCGTCGGTGTGGCCGTCGATGGTGATCGACAGCGTCGCGGTGCTGGTGCTGCCGTCGGCATCGGTGATCGTGTAGGTGTAGCTGTCGGTGAGGCTTTCACCTCTGTTCAGCCCGTTGACCTCGCTGTTGGCGTTGTCCAGCGTGTAGGTGTAGCTGCCATCACTGTTGAGCACCAGGGTGCCGTGACCCAGGTTCACCGTCGCCGCGGTGACCGCGCCGCCGGCCGGTGCGCCGTCGGCGCCGATGGTGTCGTTGCTGTAGACGTTGCCACTCACCGTGTTCGGGCTGGCGTCTTCTGTGATGCTGTTGCTGTCCGCGGCGGCCGTGGGGCCGACGTCGGTGATCGCGATATCCAGGCTGTCGGTGCTGGACACGCCGTTGGCGTCGAGCACTTCGATGGCGATGGCGTCGGTGATCGGGGCGCCTCCCGTGTGTGTGAGCACGTTCGGGTCGTAGGTGTAGCTGACCACCCCCGTTGCGGCGTCATAGCCGGTCAGCACCAGGGTGCCTTCACCGGTGTTCAGGGTGACCGGAGAACCGGACAGCGCGTTCAGTTGCGCCAGCGTGAGGCTGGTGCCGTCGACACTCACCGAGGCGATGCCGGCTTCGGCACTGATGGTGAAACTGCCGGCCGTCGCGCCAGCCGTCTCGGCCAGGGTCATGTCGGTGGCGTTGGCAGCGCCGTCGGTATCCGGCACCGTGATGATCGGAGCGCCGTCGGTGTGGCCGTCGATGGTGATCGACAGCGTTGCGGTGCTGGTGCTGCCGTCCGCGTCGGTGATGGTGTAGGTGTAGCTGTCGGTGAGGCTTTCACCGCTGTTCAGCCCGTTGACCTCGCTGTTGGCGTTGTCCAGCGTGTAGGTGTAGCTGCCGTCGGCGTTCAGGACGAGCGTGCCGTGACCCAGATTCACCGTCGCCGCGGTAACCGCACCGCCGGCCGGCGCGCCGTCGGCGCCGATCGTGTCGTTCGTGTAGACGTTGCCCGAGACCGTGTTCGGGCTGGCGTCTTCGGTGATCGCATTGGTATCGGCCGCCGCCGTGGGATCGACGTCGGTGATCGCGATGTCCAGGCTGTCGGTGCTGCTCACGCCGTTGGCGTCGAGCACTTCGATGGCGATGGCGTCGGTGATCGGCGCGCCGCCCGTGTGCGTGAGCACGTTCGGGTCGTAGGTGTAGCTGACCGTGCCGGTGGCCGCATCGTAGCCGGTCAGCACCAGGGTGCCTTCGCCGGTGTTCAGGGTGATCGGGGTGGTGCCCAGGTTTGCCAGATCGGTCGGGCTCAGGCTGGTGCCGTCGACGCTCACCGAGGCGATGCCGGCTTCAGCACTGACCGTGAAACTGCCCGCCGTGGCACCGGCCGTCTCCGCCAGCGTCATGTCGGTGGCGTTGGCAGCGCCGTCGGTGTCCGGCACCGTGATGATCGGAGCGCCGTCGGTGTGGCCGTCGATGGTGATCGACAGCGTCGCGGTGCTGGTGCTGCCGTCGGCATCGGTGATCGTGTAGGTGTAGCTGTCGGTGAGGCTTTCACCTCTGTTCAGCCCGTTGACCTCGCTGTTGGCGTTGTCCAGCGTGTAGGTGTAGCTGCCATCACTGTTGAGCACCAGGGTGCCGTGACCCAGGTTCACCGTCGCCGCGGTGACCGCGCCGCCGGCCGGTGCGCCGTCGGCGCCGATGGTGTCGTTGCTGTAGACGTTGCCACTCACCGTGTTCGGGCTGGCGTCTTCTGTGATGCTGTTGCTGTCCGCGGCGGCCGTGGGGCCGACGTCGGTGATCGCGATATCCAGGCTGTCGGTGCTGGACACGCCGTTGGCGTCGAGCACTTCGATGGCGATGGCGTCGACCACCGCACCGCCGCTGTGATCTTGAACGTTCGGGTCGTAGGTGTAGCTGACCACACCCGTTGCGGCGTCATAGCCGTTGAGGATGAGCGTGCCTTCACCGGTGTTCAGGGCGATCGGCGTGGTGCTCAGGTTCGCCAGATCGGTCGGGCTCAGGCTGGTGCCGTCCACACTGACCGAAGCAATCCCCGCTTCCGCACTGACCGTGAAACTGCCGGCCGTCGCGCCAGCCGTCTCGGCCAGGGTCATGTCGGTGGCGTTTGCGCCGCCGTCGGTATCCGGGATGGTGATGATCGGGGCGCCGTCGGTGTGACCGTCGATGGTGATCGACAGCGTGGCCGTCGAGGTCGAGCCGTCGGCATCGGTGATCTTGTAGGTGTAGCTGTCGGTCAGCGAGTCGCCGGCGTTCAGCGCATTCACTTCGCTGTTGGCATTGTCCAGCGTGTAGGTGTAGCTGCCGTCGGCGTTCAGGACGAGCGTGCCGTGGCCCAGGTTCGCGGTCGCCGCGGTGACCGCGCCGCCGGCCGGTGCGCCGTCGGCGCCGATGGTGTCGTTGCTGTAGACATTGCCACTCACCGTGTTCGGGCTGGCGTCCTCGGTGATCGCATTGGTATCGGCCGCCGCCGTGGGGCCGACGTCGGTGATCGCGATGTCCAGGCTGTCGGTACTGCTCACGCCGTTGGCGTCGAGCACTTCGATGGCGATGGCATCGGTGATCGGCGCGCCGCCCGTGTGCGTGAGCACGTTCGGGTCGTAGGTGTAGCTGATCGTGCCGGTGGCCGCATCGTAGCCGGTCAGCACCAGGGTGCCTTCGCCGGTGTTTAGGGTGATCGGAGAACCGGACAGCGCATTGAGCTGCGCCAGCGTGAGGCTGGTGCCGTCGACGCTGACCGAAGCAATCCCAGCTTCCGCACTGACCGTGAAACTGCCGGCCGTGGCCCCGGCCGTCTCGGCCAGGGTCATGTCGGTGGCGTTGGCAGCGCCGTCGGTGTCCGGAATGGTGATGATCGGAGCGCCGTCGGTGTGGCCGTCGATGGTGATCGACAGCGTGGCCGTCGAGGTCGAACCGTCCGCGTCGGTGATGGTGTAGGTGTAGCTGTCGGTGAGGCTCTCACCGCTGTTCAGCCCGTTGACCTCGCTGTTGGCGTTATCCAGCGTGTAGGTGTAGCTGCCGTCGGCGTTCAGGACGAGCGTGCCGTGACCCAAGCTCACCGTCGCCGCGGTGACCGCACCGCCGACCGGTGCGCCGTCGGCACCAATCGTGTCGTTCGTGTAGACGTTGCCCGAGACCGTGTTGGGGGTGGCGTCTTCGGTGATCGCATTGGTATCGGCCGCCGCCGTGGGGCCGACGTCGGTGATCGCGATGTCCAGGCTGTCGGTACTGCTCACGCCGTTGGCGTCGAGCACTTCGATGGCGATGGCATCGGTGATCGGCGCGCCGCCCGTGTGCGTGAGCACGTTCGGGTCGTAGGTGTAGCTGATCGTGCCGGTGGCCGCATCGTAGCCGGTCAGCACCAGGGTGCCTTCGCCGGTGTTTAGGGTGATCGGAGAACCGGACAGCGCATTGAGCTGCGCCAGCGTGAGGCTGGTGCCGTCGACGCTGACCGAAGCAATCCCAGCTTCCGCACTGACCGTGAAACTGCCGGCCGTCGCGCCAGCCGTCTCCGCCAGCGTCATGTCGGTGGCGTTTGCGCCGCCGTCGGTATCCGGCACCGTGATGATCGGGGCGCCGTCGGTGTGGCCGTCGATGGTAATCGACAGGGTGGCCGTCGAGGTCGAACCGTCCGCGTCGGTGATGGTGTAGGTGTAGCTGTCGGTGAGGCTTTCACCGCTGTTGAGTCCATTGACCTCGCTGTTGGCGTTGTCCAGCGTGTAGGTGTAGCTGCCGTCACTGTTGAGCACCAGGGTGCCGTGCCCCAGGTTCACCGTCGCCGCGGTGACCGCACCGCCGACCGGTGCGCCGTCGGCACCAATCGTGTCGTTCGTGTAGACGTTGCCCGAGACCGTGTTGGGGGTGGCGTCTTCGGTGATCGCATTGGTATCGGCCGCCGCCGTGGGGCCGACGTCGGTGATGGCGATGTCCAGGCTGTCGGTACTGCTCACGCCGTTGGCGTCGAGCACTTCGATGGCGATGGCGTCGACCACCGCACCGCCGCTGTGATCTTGAACGTTCGGGTCGTAGGTGTAGCTGACCACACCCGTTGCGGCGTCGTAGCCATTGAGGATGAGCGTGCCTTCGCCGGTGCTGAGCGTCACTGGCGTGGTGCCCAAGGCGTTCAGTTGCGCCAGCGTGAGGCTGGTGCCGTCGACGCTCACCGAAGCAATCCCCGCCTCCGCACTGACCGTGAAACTGCCGGCCGTCGCGCCAGCCGTCTCGGCCAGGGTCATGTCGGTGGCGTTCAGGGCGCCATCGGTATCCGGCACCGTGATGATCGGGGCGCCGTCGGTGTGGCCGTCGATGGTGATGCTCAGCGTTGCGGTGCTGGTGCTGCCATCCGCATCGGTGATCGTGTAGGTGTAGCTGTCCGTCAGCGAGTCGCCAGCATTGAGGGCGTTCACTTCGCTGTTGGTGTTGTCCAGCGTGTAGGTGTAGCTGCCGTCGGCATTCAGGACGAGCGTGCCGTGGCCCAGGTTCACCGTCGCCGCGGTGACCGCACCGCCGGCCGGTGCGCCGTCGGCGCCGATGGTGTCGTTGCTGTAGACGTTGCCCGAGACCGTCGCCACCGAGTCTTCAGTGACGCTGGCCGTATCGTTGTTCGCCACCGGAACGCTGTCGAGCAACGCGATGTCCAGGGTATCGGAGGTGCTTTGGCCGAGCTGATCGACGACCTCGACCGAGATGTTGTCGATCACGTCGCCGCCGCTGTGATCCTGCGGGTCGGGGTCGTAGGTGTAGTCCACCTCGCCGCTGGCCGCATGGTAGCCGACGAGCACCAGGGTGCCGCGCCCCGTGTTGATCGTGACAGGCGTAGCGCCCAGTGCTTCGAGTTCCGCAAGCGTGACTACGGTGCCGTCGATCACGATCGAGGCCAGGCCGCCCGGGGCCGTCAGGGTGAAGCTGCCCGGCGTGGCGCCGGCGCCTTCCGACAACGTGCTGTCGGTCAGATTGACCGAGCCGTCGGTGTCCGGGATCGCGATGCTCGGCGGCTTGGCGCTGGCCTCGGTGGTTTGCGTGTCGAGTGCAACGGTGCCTTCGGCCCGGGCGTTGTCGAAGGTCGGGAAGGTGGTGACGCGCTCCAGACCAAACTGAAACGCCAGCGAATCGACACTTTCGGTGATGCGCGCGAGGCGCACGAAACTGTTGCCCTCGCCGCCCCCGCCAGCGCCGCCCAGGCCGGCGGCGGGCGCTTCGATGACCGCATCGAGCGTCCCGTCGCCCTCCAGGGTCTGGATGACCTGATCGATGGTCGCATTCCCGAGGACCGAGTCTTCCGCCGCCGGGCGTGTCGTCTCGGACAGGTCGGGGGTCATGGCCACGGTTTCGTTCGGCTGGATGTCCAACACCTGACCGTCGGACGTCGCCAGTTCGACCTCACCGCCATTGCGGGTGACGACGACCTCGCCCTCGTGCAGGGCGTCACCCGGCTGAAGCTGACGCAAATCGCCTTCGGCGTTGCGCACATAGGCTTCGCCGGTGACGGCGACGACGGTGGCAATGGGTTGATCGCTGGCCATGACAATATGCTCCGGTGTCCGGCACGTGGCGCCGGAATGGACTGATTCGATAGTGGAACACTACGGCCGTGGCGGCGCGGCCGATATTGGACCGGTGGACAGGGTCGGCGCAGATCGCCTCAGGCGGCCTGACCCACGTGCCTGGTCGCGTCGCGGAATTCGAGGACGAGTTGCAGGCGATCGCGCACGCCGAGCTTTTCGAACACCGCGCCCAGGTGGGCCTTCACGGTTCGCTCGGTGATCTCGAGGCGCCGCGCCACCTCCTTGTTGGTGGCGCCGCGTGCGACCTCGATCGCCACCGCGCGCTCGCGCGGCGTGAGCACGTCCAACCGATCGGGCGCCGGGGCATCGCTGAGGAGCTGCTTGCTGGCGGCCCCGATCATGGCGCTCATCAAGTCGGGGCCCAGCCACAGGCCACCGTTCTGAACCGCGACCGCCACCTGCTGCAGCATCTGGGGCGTGGCATAGGCGTGGCAATAGCCACGCGCCCCGGCCGACAGGGCCTGCATGGCTTCGGCGGGGTTCGGCGCGTTGACGAGCACGACCACGGGGGCAGCGCCACCGACACGCGCCAGCAGCCGCTCCAGCAGCCGCAGATCGAATTCGGCAGGCGCCCACCAGACAAGGTCGGCAGGCGCCCCCCCGGTATCGGCGGCAATCCGGGCATCGGGGAACGCCTGCTGCCATCGCGACAGCAGACGTGTCCTGGAGCTGATAAAGAGATGGCTGGTCATCGTTCTGTCAGGGCATTGGCCTTGGCGCGCAAGACCGGCTTGAGCAGATAGGCCAGAATGGTCTTCTTGCCCGTCAGCACATCCACTTGCGCCACCATCCCTGGAATGATCGGCAGATTCTTGCCCAAACTTGATTTCTTGGTGCGCACGCGGATCACGTAGAAGGCGTTGCCCTTCTCGTCGGTGACGGTATCGGCGCCGATGTGTTCGACCGTCGCTTCGAGCCCGCCGTAGATGGCGAAGTCGTAGGCGGTGAATTTCACCAGCGCCTTCTGTCCGGGACGCAGGAAGCCGATGTCCTGGGGCTTGATCCGCGCTTCGAGCAGCAGCGCGTCATCCAGCGGCACCACCTCGGCCACCTCCTTGCCGGGCTGGACCACCCCGCCGATGGTATTGACCAGCAGCCGCTTGACGGTGCCGTGCATGGGCGAGCGCACCTCGGCGTGCTTGACCCGGTCCGCCAGCGCGGTGCTGCCCTCCGACAGGCTGTTGAGCTTGGCCATGGTGTCCGACAGCTCGGTGCGGGCGGCATTGCGGAAGGTGAGGTCCACGTCCTGGATGTTCTGCTCCGCCTCGACGATGGCCGACTGGATGCGCGAGATCTGAGCGCTGGTCTGGTTGCGTTCGCCGCGCAGCCGGCTCACGTCGCGCTCGAGTCGCAGCAGTTCGACCTCCGACACGGCGCCGGAGCTGAGCAGCGGCCGGGTCACCTTCAGTTCCTGCTCGGCCAGCGACAGCCCCTTCGAGGCCTGGGCCAACCGGGCACGCGCCTCGACCAGTTCCTGGTTGCGCTGCTTGACCTGCTGGCGGGCGATGCCCATCTCGGCATCCAGCTCGGCCTGGCTCGATTTGTAGAGCTCCTGCTCCTGCTTGACGACGTCGGGCGCGCCCTTGACGACCTCCTCTGGCGGCACGAAAGCCTTGCCTTCGGAGATGGCACGCAGGCGCGCCGACTTGGCCAGCAGCGCCAGATACTGCACCCGGTTTTCGCGGAAGGAGGACACGAAGCGGGTCGGATCGATGCGCACCAGTACCTGCCCGGCATCGACCGTATCGCCCTCATGCACGAGGATGTCCTCCACCACGCCGCCATCGACCGACTGCAGCACCTGCACCTGACTGGAGGGGATGACCTTGCCCTCGCCCTTGGTGACCTCGTCGATCTGGGCAAACGAGGCCCAGACGCCGAGCAGGATGAAGACCACCAGCGCCGCACGCAGCAGGCCGCGTGCGCGCAAGGGCTCCTGCTGCAGGTGCGCCCAGTCGGCGTCGGCCGCCCAGTCGTGATCGTCGAACCGCTCTTCGGGCATCCAGCGGCCGAGGATGCGATCGAGCCACGGGCGGGTCCGGCTGGACACCGCACCGGAGAGCTGGCCGATGCGCTCGAAGGCGTCCGAATCGATATGGCTCATGCGGCCCTCCCGATACGGCCCTGGCGCAAGGCTTCGACCACCTGGGCCTTGGGCCCATCGGCCACGATCTTGCCGGCATCGACCACGATGATGCGGTCGACCAATTCGAGCAGCGAGGTGCGGTGCGTGATGACGATCAGCGTCTTGTCGGCGGCATGCTCGCGCAGTTGCTGCTTGACGTGCTCCTCGCTGGAATGGTCCATCGAGCCGGTCGGCTCGTCCATGAGCAGGATCGGCGGATTGTTGATGAAAGCCCGGGCGATGGCCACGCCCTGGCGCTGCCCGCCGGAGAGCGACTCGCCCCGCTCGCCCACGAGCATGTCGAAACCCTGCGGATGGCTGTTGACGAACTCGGCGATGCCCCCGATCTGGGCGGCGCGCAGCACGTCGGTATCGTCGGCATCGCGCGAGGCGATGGTGAGGTTGTCCCGCAGGCTGCCGTAGAACAGGGTGACGTCCTGCGGCACGTAGCCCACATGGCGGCGCAGTTCGGCCGGATCGAGCTGACGCAGGTCGATACCGTCGATCAGCACCGCCCCCTCGGTGGGCCGGTACAGACCGAGGATGAGTTTTTCCAGCGTTGTCTTGCCCGAACCGATGCGCCCGAGCACACCGACCCGCTCGCCCGGCGCGATGGTAAAGGACACGTTGCGCAAGGCCTGCGGCCCCTCGCCGGGATAGGTGAAGCTGACATCCTTGAACTCGATCCGCCCGTCGAACGCGGTCCGGCTGACGAAACTCGACTCTTCCGGGCGCTCCACCGGCCGCGACAGGATGTCGTTGAGCGAAGTCAGGGCGGTAGACGCGTTGTGGTACTGGGTCAGCAGGCCCGCCACCTGGCCGATGGGCGCCATGGCGCGCGAGGACAGCATCGAGCAGGCGATCAGGCCGCCCATGCTCAGCTGACCGTCGCCGATCAGGTACACGCCGAGCACCACCACGGCCACGTTCACGGTCTGCTGCACCCAGCCGGCGCCGTTGGTGGTCGAGGTGGCCAGCAGGCGCAATTGCGCACTGACCCGGGCCAGATGCGTAGCGCTCTGCTCCCACTTGCGTTGCATGTGCCCCTCGCAGCCCAGCGACTTGACCGCCTCCAGCCCCACCAGGCTTTCCACCAGGGTGGCATTGCGCAGCGCCCCGGCCCGGTAGGTGGTTTCGGCCAGGTCGTGCATCTTGCTCTGCACGCTCATCGCGTAGAGCAGGATCAACACCATGCCGGTCACGATGGGAATGATCATCGGCCACGCGATCCAGCCGATCACCACCAGAAAGATCAGGGCGAAGGGCACGTCCACGAAGGCGCTGACGGTGGCCGAGGTGATGAAGTCGCGCACCGTCTCGAAGGAGCGCAGATTGGCCGCGAAGGAACCGGCCGAGACCGGACGCTGCTCCATCTGCAGGCCCAGCACCCGCTCCATGATGTAGGCGGACAGCTTGACGTCCACCCGGTTGCCCGCCAGATCGATGAAATACCCCCGCATGGTGCGCAGGGTCAGATCGGCCATGAGCACGATCACCACGCCGACGGCGAGCATCCACAAGGTTTCGATCGCCTTGTTCGGCACCACGCGGTCGTACACGTTCATGGTGAACATGGGCAGCGCGATCGCGAAGGTATTGATCAGCAACGCCGCCATCAGCACATCGCGATACAGGCGCCGGTTCTCGTTGATGGCGCCCCAGAACCAGTGACGATGCCGGACCGACCCGACCTGCGGTGCGCGCGCATCGAAGCGGAACCGCGGGCGCACGAAGATGACCCGCCCCAGGTAGCGCGCTTCCAGGTCCTCGCGAGGCACGATCACCTCGGCGTCGCTCAACTCCGGATAGATCACCCGGGCCTGCCCACGCTCGGTCCACCCGAGCAGGACACAGGCCTGCTCGTCCTGAAGCAGCACCACCACGGGAAACAGATCCGCATTGAGTCGCATGAGCGGACGGCGCGCCACCCGACTGGCGAGCCCCGCGCGCCGGGCGGCACGCTCGAACAGCGACGGGCTCAGCCGGTGCGCCTGAAGCGGCAACCCGGCGGTCGCAGCGTCCCGCGTGAGGCTGGCACCATGGGCACGAGCCACCACCAGCAGGCACTCGAGCAGTGCATCGGGCCGATGGGGGTCGGCGTCCCGATGCGGGGCCTCGGCAACAGGGCTCACGACTGCGCTGACATCTTCCGACATAGTGTCCGTCAATCCATCCTGCGTTGCATTGTTGCAATTCGATACCGGGGGTTAACGACAACCCACCGGGCAACTTGACTCCGAATCGCAATGTTCTCACAGGCCCGCGCCCGATCGGGCGACGTCGCACTGTCAGGCACGAACGATGATCCGGGGCCTCATTTGGCACCGAATTCCTTCGCCCGGCGGGAACCTATCCGGGCGTTAGCACTCTCATCGATCGAGTGCTAACATAGTGGCAGACGAAAAGGGAGACTCCATAGATGACACAGCTCGTTTCCTTGCCTGTCCCGACCGCGGTCGGGAGTATCGACCAATACATCCAGTTCGCGAACCGGGTGCCGGTGTTGAGCGAGCAGGAAGAGCGTGATTGCGCGACCCGATTCCACGACGACGGGGACCTCGACGCCGCACGGCGGCTGGTGCTGTCCCATCTGCGTCTGGTGGTCGCGGTCGCTCGGGGCTATCTGGGCTACGGCCTGCCCCACGCCGACCTGATCCAGGAAGGCAACATCGGCCTGATGAAGGCGGTCAAGCGCTTCGACCCGCGTCGCGGCGTACGCCTGGTGTCCTTCGCGATCCACTGGATCAAGGCGGAGATCCATGAGTACATCCTCAAGAACTGGCGCCTGGTCAAGGTGGCCACCACCAAGGCCCAACGCAAGCTGTTCTTCAACCTGCGCAGCTTCAAGAAGGACAGCAACGCCCTGAGCCCGGACGACGTGGCCGCGGTGGCCGCACAGCTGGGCGTCAAGCCCGAAGAGGTCGTCGAGATGGAAACCCGCCTGGGCGGTCAGGACGTGCCGCTCGACAGCGGCCGTGATGACGACGACGACCATTTCGCCCCCATCGCCTACCTGCCCGACCCGGGCGCCGAGCCCGCCGAAGTGCTCGAACAGGCCCAGCAGGCGCATCTGGCCACCGATGGCTTGCGCCTGGCGCTTGAAAACCTGGACGAACGCAGCCGCCGGATCATCACCGCACGCTGGCTCAACGAGGACGGCAAGTCCGCCACCCTGCATGAACTGGCGGACGAATACGGGGTATCCGCCGAGCGCATTCGCCAGATCGAGGCCAAGGCCATGAAGAAGATGCGTGGAGAACTGGCCACGGTGATGTAAACACGGCCGCCACCATGAAAAAAGGCGACCTCCGGGTCGCCTTTTTTCATGCTCCCGGCGACGCCGCGATGATCATTTGGCCGTCAGCAACTGATGGATGTCGGCGGCGATATCCTCCGCCGCGGTGCCGTGCTTCACGTAGAGGCGCAGGTGCCCGGCCGGATCGAACACGTAGGTGCCCGCCGAATGGTCGACCGTGTAGTTCGACCCCGAGGTGTCGCCACTCTTGCGGTAGAAGACCTTGAATTCCCGGGCGACCGCCGCCGTCTGCTCGGCGGTACCGTACAAGCCCACGAAGCGCGGATCGAAGGCCGGCACGTACTGCTTGAGCAGCTCCGGCGTGTCGCGCTCCGGATCGACCGTGATGAACAGGACCTGGACCCGCGCCGCATCGTCGCCGAGCAACTGCATGACCGAGGCCATCGTGCTCAGATTGGTCGGACACACATCGGGACACTGGGTGTAGCCGAAGAACACCGTGACCACCTTGCCACGATAATCGGCCAGCGAACGCTTGACGCCGTTGTGATCGGTCAGCTCGAAGTGACTACCGTAGTCGACCCCGGTGATATCGGTATTGCGGAAACTCGCCGGCTTGTCCGCCGGGGAGCAGGCGGTCACGGCGAACGCCGCGACCAGCAGAAGAAAACGCAGCATGCTCTGTCCATCAGAAACGCAGGTAATGATCCACCAACAGGGCGGCAAACAGGGATGATAGGTAGAGGATCGAGTAGCGGAAAGTCTGCTGAGACAATTTGTCGCTGTAGCTCACGTACAGGCGCCACGCGTAGCGCAGGAAGATTCCGCCCAGCACGACCGCCGAGGCCAGATAGAGCAAGCCGCTCATGCGCGTGGCAAACGGCAGCAGGGTGACCCCGAACAGAATGCACGTGTATAGCAGCACCGACAGCCGGGTGAACTTGGAGCCGTGAGTGACCGGGAGCATCGGCAGGCCGGCGCGGGCGTAGTCCGCGGTGCGGTACAGGGCCAGCGCCCAGAAGTGCGGCGGCGTCCAGGCAAAGATGATGAGGAACAGCAGCAGCGCGTCGGCACTGACCTCACCGGTCACTGCCGCCCAGCCGAGCACCGGCGGCATGGCGCCGGAGGCCCCGCCGATCACGATGTTCTGCGGCGTCTTCGGCTTGAGGAACACGGTATAGACCACGGCGTAACCGACAAAGGTGGCCAGCGTCAGCCACATGGTCAGCGGATTGACCAGGACGTACAGGATCCACAGGCCCACCGCGCCGAGCACGCCGGCAAACAGCAGGATCTCGCCCGTGCCCAGTTCCCCGCGCGCGGTCGGGCGCGCCCGGGTGCGCGCCATGCGTGCATCGATTTGTTGTTCGATCAGGCAGTTCATGGCCGCCGCCGCGCCGGCCACCAGGGCGATGCCGACCGTGGCCGCCAGCACCACGCCCGCGCCGGGCAGGCCATCGGGCACCGCGAGGAACATCCCGATCATGGCGCAGAAGACGATGAGCGTGTTGACGCGCGGTTTCGTCAGTACCGAGAACTGACGCAGGCGACGCGGGACATCGTATTGCTCAAGCGTAAGCGTTTTCATGCTTCCTCCTTCCGACCCAGCCCCACTGCCGGGCCGGCAGCAGACGTTCATTCACAACCACCATCGTGAGCAACAGCAACGCAGCGCCGGCGTTGTGCGCCACCGCCAGCGGCAACGGCAGACTGAACAGGACGTTGGCGATACCCAGACAGACCTGAACGACGAGTGCCCCGGCCACCGCCGCGCCCATGGCGCGCCGCCCGGCGGCGATCAAGCGAAATGCCAGCACGAGCAGCACGATCGTGACAACGGCAGCGCCAAGGCGATGCATCCAGTGAATCGCGGTGAGCGCTTCGTTCGAGAGCAGATCCCCCTGCGCGGTCATGCCCAGTTCGCGCACCACGTGAAAGGCATTGGCCACATCCATCGCCGGCCACCAGCTGCCGCGACAGGTCGGGAAATCGGTACAGGCCAGCGCGGCATAGTTGGTGCTGGTCCAGCCCCCGAGCACGATCTGTGCGATCACCACCAGCAGACTGAGCCGCGCCCAGCGCAGCAGCCCCGATGAAACCCCGTATCGCTGCCCACCCGCCGCCTTGAGCGCGAGCAAGGCCAGCAGCGACATCGTCGTCAGCCCACCGATCAGATGCCCGGTGACGATCGCCGGCTTGAGCAACAGGGTGACGGTCCATTTACCCAACAACCCCTGAACGATCACCACGCCGACCAGGGCGATCGCGATCCCGACGCGCACATTGGCGTCCTGCCGCCGGCGCCATGCCAAAAGGGCGATCACCAAAATGCCGAAGCCCAGCGTGGCCGCCAGGTAGCGGTGGATCATCTCCTTCCAGGCCTTGGGCATCGACACCGGCCCGTGCGGCGCCTCGGCGACCGCTTCGGCAATCTGCTCGGAGGCATGAGCCGGGCTCAGCTGCCCATAGCAGCCAGGCCAGTCGGGGCAGCCCAGGCCGGCGTCCGAGAGGCGCACGAAGGCACCGAGCACCACCACCGTGAATGTCAGAAACAGCGCAATGAAGACCAGTCGGCGATACATGCAACTCACCCCTGTTGCGAGTATTTGAGGAGCCGCGCCAGATCCTTGAGCATGCCCTTGGGCTCGAGCTCGTCCGGATAGCGCATCATCACGTTGCCCTGCGGATCGACCAGCCAGACGCGCGGTTCGCCAGCGGGCACGAATCGGGCGCGCCAAGGCGCATCGGCCATCAGCACCTGCAGGCCGGGATGGCCGTCGAGCACACTGGCGCTCGGCGCGGTGGCGTCGGTCACCAGCCAGACGCGCGCGACCCGGTCCATCTCCTTGGCCTGGGCGGTGCGCACCTGGCGGGTCAGGTACAGGGCCTGGCGGCAGCGATCATCGCAATGACCAGGCGCGACGATGAGGTAAGTCCATTTGCCCGCCAGCTGGTCGCGCCCGACGGTGTGCCCTTGCGTATCCGCCAGGATCGATTCGGGTAGCGGGGTCGGGGTCACGAGCGTGCCGAAATTCATGCGCCCCTCGGGCGGCCAGACGTAGAACGTCAGATACGAGGCGATCACGGGCAACACACACACCGCGATCAAGGCCATCAACGTCCAGCGCCCCCGCGTGGACGGCTTCTGATTCCCTGACTTCATACCCGCTTCAGCGACTGACATGTTCGCGCCACCGTTTCCATCCAAACCATGCACACAACCCGGCCGCGAGCGCGGCCAGCCCGAACCACTGCACCGCGTAGCCCCGATGGCGGTCGACTCCCAGATCGGGGCGCGGCCAGTCCCGCACGAGGCCATCGTCGGCCACCGAAGTCTGCTCGACGATGCGATCCGCCGGCGCCACCTGAAAAGCCTTGGCGTAGGCCGCCAGATCAAGGTACTGCCATAACCTGCCCGCACCTGCCGCGTCGGCCAGCGAGAACGGTTTGGGCTCAGGAATACGCACCTGCCCGACAATCGCCACCGACCCAGAGGGTGTCGTGACTTCCGGCAGCCGGGATCGGTCGCGCCCCACCGGGACCCAGCCCCGCCGCACCAGCACCACCTGGCCGGCGTCCGTGCGCAGCGGCGTGAGCACGTAATAGCCGGCGCGCCCCTCATGGACCCGGTTGTCGATCAGGACGGTCTTGTCCGCCAGCCAGCGACCGTGAAGTGCGACCCGCGTCCATTCAGCGGTCCGCCCGATATCGGCCCCGGCGACGGGCGCCGCTGCGGCCGCCGCCTCGAGGCGTTGCCCCAGCGCGATCTTCTCGTCGGCGCGCCGCGTCTGCCACAGGCCCAGCTGGATCGTGACGAACATCATCAGCACCCCGGCCACGTAGGGCAGCCAGGCCATCATGCGCCGCACGGCCCCACCCCCGTTTCGCGCGTGGCTGAGCTAAACTGGCCACTCGCCATCCCGGGAGTTGTCATGCGCATCGTTGTCATCCTGTTGCTGATACTGATCGTGCTCAGTCTGGGCTCGGCCCTGACTTTCCTGTTTCGTGATCGGGGTCGCGGAAGCGATCGCACCGTCAAGGCGCTCACGCTCCGCGTCGGTCTGTCAATCGGCCTGTTCCTGCTGTTGATGATCGGCTACGCCACCGGCCTGATCCATACCCGGCTCTGAGCCGCTCAGAGCCAGTACACCACGACGAACAGCAGCAGCCACACCACATCGACGAAGTGCCAGTACCACGCCGCCGCCTCGAAGGCGAAGTGGTGCTCCTTCGTGAAGTGCCCGGCGAGTACGCGGAACAGCATGACCAGCAGCATGATCGCGCCGATCGTCACATGCAGCCCGTGGAAGCCGGTCATCATGAAGAAGGTCGAACCGTAGATGCCCGAGGTCAGCTTGAGATTCATTTCCTCGTAGGCATGGATGTACTCGAACGCCTGCAGGGACAGAAAGATCGCCCCGAGCAGAATCGTGAACAACAGCCCGAGCTTCAGTTGCCCCCGGTTGTCCTTGGTCAGCCCCCAGTGCGCCCAGGTCAGCGTAGCACCCGAGGTCAGCAGGATCAGGGTGTTGATCGCCGGAATGCCCCAGGCTTCCATCGGCGAAAAGGTGTCGGCCGCGTGGGGGCCCGCCGTCGGCCAGGCCGCCTTGAAGCCGTCCCAGATCAGCCCGGCGTTCAGTTCGGAACCGAGTGAGGGCACCGCGATGACGCGCACGTAGAAGAGCGTGCCGAAAAAGGCGGCGAAGAACATCACTTCAGAGAAGATGAACCAGCCCATGCTCCAGCGGAAGGCCGAGTCCACCTGCTTGCCGTACTTGCCGCCTTCGGACTCGCGGATGACCTGGCCGAACCAGCCGAACAGCATGTAGATCAGCGTCGCCATGCCAAGGAAGAACACCTCCGGTCCCGGCCCGACACTGTTGAGCCACATGACGGCGCCCGAGCCGATGCACAGCAGGGCAAAGGAGCCAAAGATCGGGAACTTGGACGGTTCCGGTACGAAGTACTTCTCAACGGCTTGACTCATGAGGGAGTTCTCCCGGATGGTTGCCAAAACGAAATGCCCGCCAGCGGTCGGCTCACGCACCCACCACGAACCGCACGAAGGCGAGAATGCTCAATACAAAAATCACTCCACCGAGAACGCCCGCCACGATCACCGCCTTGGGGTTGAGCGACTCGGCATCTTCTTGATAGGCGCGCCGCTTGCGCACCCCGATGAACGACCAAAGCACCGCGCGCATGGTCGCCCAGAAACCCGCCTGACGCACCGGCTCCGTCATCACGTGCGCCCTTCCCGCAGCGCCGGCGCACGCGTCCCTTCCACCTCGAAGAAGGTGTAGGACAGCGTGATGGTGCGCACGTCCTGCGGCAGCCCGGGATCGATCACGAACACCACCGGCATGGTGCGCGTCTCGCGCGGTGCGAGTGTCTGCTGCTCGAAGCAGAAACAATCGACCTTGCGAAAATGCTTGCCAGCCAGTTGGGGCCCGTAGCTGGGCACCGCCTGCCCGGTGACCGGCTCGTCACGCGTATTGGTCACTTCGTACGCCACCTGAACCAGCTCACCCGGATGGATCTCGACTGCGCGTTGCACGGGTCGGAAATGCCATGCCATGGCATGCAGGTTGGCGTCGAACTCGACAACCACCGATCGCGACCGATCCACCTGAGTGTTCTCCACCGCATCGGGCTGCAGGATGTTGCGCAGCCCGGTCACGCGGCAGATGGCGTTGTAGAACGGCACCATGGCGAAACCGAAACCGAACATGGCGACCGCCGCGACGCCCAATCGCGTCAGCAGGCGGCGGTTTTCGTTGGCTGGAGCGCTCATTGTCCGAACAGCGCGGTCTTGATCATGATGCCGATGAAGAAGGCGAGTACGACGGACAGCAACACCAGTGCGATACCGAGATTGCTCTTGCGCTTGCCCATCGTGCCCTCCATGAATTACTCGACGACCGGCGGCGTTTCGAAGGTGTGATGCGGCGCCGGCGACGGCACCGTCCACTCGAGACCCTCTGCCCCTTCCCAGGGCTTGGCCGCCGCCTTCTCACCGCCGCGAGCGCATTTGATCACCGCCGCGAGGAAGATCAGCTGCGAGAGACCGAAACCGAAGGCTCCGATGCTGGCCAGCGCGTTGAAATCGGCGAACTGCAGCGAGTAGTCCGGGATGCGTCGCGGCATGCCGGCCAGACCGAGGAAGTGCATCGGGAAGAAGGTGACGTTGAAGAACACGATCGAGCACCAGAAATGCAGCTTGCCGAGCTTCTCCGAATACATGTGGCCGGTCCACTTCGGTAACCAGTAGTAGGCGCCGGCAAACAACGCGAACAGCGATCCCGCCACCAGCACATAGTGGAAATGGGCCACCACGTAATAGGTGTCCTGCAACTGGATGTCGATCGGCGCGATGGCACAGATCAGGCCGGTGAAGCCACCGATGGTGAACACGAACAGGAAGCCCACCGCGAACAGCATCGGGGTCTCGAAGGTGAGCGAGCCGCGCCACATGGTGGCCACCCAGTTGAACACCTTCACCCCGGTGGGCACCGCGATCAGCATGGTCGCGTACATGAAGAACAGCTGTGTCTGCGCCGGCATGCCGGTGGTGAACATGTGGTGCGCCCAGACCACGAAGGACAGGATCGCGATCGACGCCGTGGCATAGACCATCGAGGCGTAGCCGAACAACGGCTTGCGGGCGAAGGTCGGGATGATCTGGCTGACGATCCCGAACGCCGGCAGGATCATGATGTAGACCTCCGGATGCCCGAAGAACCAGAACACGTGCTGGTAGAGCACCGGGTCACCACCACCGGCGGCATTGAAGAAGCTGGTACCGAAGTGACGGTCGGTCAGGATCATGGTCACCGCCCCGGCCAGCACCGGCATCACCGCAATCAGCAGGTAGGCGGTGATCAGCCAGGTCCAGCAGAACAGCGGCATCTTCATCATCTTCATGCCGGGCGCACGCATGTTCAGGATGGTGACGATGATGTTGATCGCCCCCATGATCGAACTGATCCCCATGATGTGGATGGCGAAGATCGCCATATCCATGCCCATGCCCATCTGCACCGACAGCGGCGCATACAGGGTCCAGCCGGCCGCCGTGGCGCCACCGGGCACGAAGAAGGAGCCGATCAGCAGCACCGCCGCGACGGGCAGCAGCCAGAAGCTCCAGTTGTTCATGCGCGCGAAGGCCATGTCGGAAGCGCCGATCATGAGCGGCAGCATCCAGTTGGCAAAGCCGACGAAGGCCGGCATGATCGCGCCGAACACCATCACCAGGCCATGCATGGTGGTGAGCTGATTGAAGAATTCGGGCTGCACGATCTGCAGGCCCGGTTTGAACAGTTCGGCACGGATCGTCAGCGCCATCACGCCCCCGGAGAGGAACATGATGAAGCTGAAGATCAGGTACATCGTACCGATGTCCTTGTGATTGGTCGTGGTGATCCAGCGCATCAGGCCGGTGGGGCCATGATGGTGATGATCGTCATGCACTTGATCGGGGGTGACAGCCGACATTCTGGGCTCCTCCTCGCTGAATCAGTGGCGCGCGGCCGCAATCTGGGCCGGCTGGATGGCTTCGCCCGTCTTGTTGCTCCAGGCGTTGCGCGTGTAGGTGATGACCGCAGCCAGATCGGCATCGGAGAGCACTTTGCCCCAGGCCGCCATCGGCGTCCCTTCGCGACCGTTCAGGACCGTGGTGATCTGATCGGCCGGCGGCGCCAGCACGATGGCAGCACCATCGAGCGGCGGGAAGGCGGGCGGCAGACCCTTGCCGTCGGGCTGGTGACAGGCGGCGCAGTTGGCATTGAAGACGTCCTTGCCCTTGGCCACCAGATCCGGCAACGCCCAGGTCTTGGTGTCGTTCGCCGCCGAGGTGGCGGCCGCGGCCTGACGTTCGTTCACCCAGGCGGTGTACTTGGCTGCCGAGACCACATGGACCTCGATGGGCATGAAGCCATGGTCCTTGCCGCACAGCTCGGCACAGTTGCCACGATACACGCCTTCCTTGTCGGCACGGAACCAGGTGTCACGAATGTAGCCGGGAATGGCATCCTGCTTGACGCCGAAGGCCGGCACCCACCACGCGTGGATCACGTCGTTCGCGGTCGTGAGGATGCGGATCTTCTTGCCCACCGGCACCACCAGCGGCTGATCGACCTCGAGCAGGTAGTGCTCGTCCTTGTCGGCCTTGCCCTGGATCTGGTCCTGCGGGGTGGACAGATTGGAGATCAGGCGAATGCCTTCGCCTTCGCCCTTGATATAGTCGTAGCCCCACTTCCACTGATACCCGGTCGCCTTGATGGTGAGGTCCGCATTGGAGGTGTCCTTCATGGCGATGATGGTCTTGGTGGCCGGATAGGCCATGCCGAGCAGGATCAGCACCGGCACGATGGTCCACACGATCTCGACCGTCGTGTTCTCGTGGAAGTGCGCCGCGACGGCACCCTTCGACTTGCGGTGATGGAACACGGACCAGAACATGACGCCGAACACGGCGATGAAGATCACCAGACAGATGATCAACATCATGGTGTGCATGTCGTAGATTTCCGAGGCCACCGGCGTGACCGGCGTCTGAAGATTCACGGCATCGGCCAGTGCCAACGACGGAACGCCGAGCAACACGGATGCCGCGGATACTGCAGATCGAGCATATTTGCTCATGTGCAACCCCCATCCAGGTCTTTGAGGGGCGCAAACGAACGTCACCAGCGAGCCAACGCTCCGGTCTTGCTTTACTCATTTTGGGGCGTGGTCATCCGGTTCCGGCGCTGCGCCAGTCGCGAACTCCCTCGTTCCCGAACCCGCTGTAATGAACTGTTTTGGTGCGGAAGGAACGTCTGCGGCATAGTGCCACACCCGTTTTAAACGCCGCAAGGCTTTTTTTGATATAAATCAATATGTTGCGCCGCAATATGCGGTAGACGAAAAACCCTTGCGTTACAAGTGGCGTTACATTTAAGCATCGACTGATACGCCGCAAGCCCCGGACCCGGACGACATTCAGCGCCAGTCTCGCGTCCGGGCTTTCCGCCACGGCCTGCCCGTGCAGAATTCATGGATCCACGCATCAAGGCGTGGCTAGCCTGCGTTTAATGCACCGCAGCAATTTTCCGACGATGGGAAGCGCTTCATAGAGATGCTCGGCCGGGTCCCAGTAATCCCGGTGATGGCTCACACGCCCCGCGCCATCGAAGCGCAGGTGGGACGCGCCCTCGATGCATCCCGCCGCCCCGGGTGCGCCCCAGCGCAGACACCAGCGCAGCATGGCCTCGCCGTCGCCGGCGAAGCATCCGGTGATCTCGAAGCGCGGCTCGGTGAGCTGGTCGAACATGTGCGCGAAGATGCGTTCCACATGATCGACGCCGATCACGTCGTTGAAAGGGTCCCGGAAGCGGGCGTCCGGGGCATACACCTGCCGGATGTCCGCGAGGGTGGCGGGGGTCAGCCGCTCGTAGAACCGCACCACCGCATCGACCGGCGTCATCACAGCCCCGTGACGCGCCGGACCACGCCAAAATAGAGGCGATACGGCAGACAGTTGAGCGCCTTCAGCACGCGCGAGAATCGCGTCGGAAAGTGGATCTCGAAGCGCCCCGCCGCCAGGCCCCGGACGATCGCTTCGGCAGCCTCGTCGGGATGCATCAGCGCGGGCATGGGGAACGTATTGGCGGCCGTCAGCGGGGTATCGACGAATCCCGGGTTGATCAGAAAAACGTCGACACCCCGAGGGCGCAGATCGATGAACAGGCTCTCGGCGAAGTTGATCAGCGCCGCCTTGGTCGGCCCATAGACGCAGGCCCGGGGCAGCCCGCCATAGCCGGCGACGCTCGCCACCAGCGCGATCGCGCCCTGCCCTTGCGAAAGGAAGGTCGGCAACACCGTGGCCACACCGCGCAGGGTCGCCAGCAGATTGGTTTCCACCACCGGGCGAATGGCCGCCTCGTCCAGCTCCCAGGCCCGTGTCGGGCGATACGCGCCGGCCAGGAAGACCACCAGGTCACACCCGCCCCAGGCTTCGATCAGACGCGCCCAGGCACCGGCGAACCCCTCCGGCGCGGTCACATCGAACGGCAGCACCTGCGCGCCGCCCACCGCCTCGGCCACCCGCTCGAGTGCGTCGGCACGCCGGGCACTGAGCGCCAGCCGGGCGCCCTCGGCGGCAAGCCGCTGCGCCAGCGCCTCGCCAATGCCGCTGGAGGCGCCGATCAGCCACACGCGCCGGCCGCGCCAGTCGGTGAGCCTCCGGTTCAGGCTCACGGGGCACGCCCTTCGCGCTTGCGAAAGCTCAGGGTCACCTCGCCGAGCCGCACCCCGAATTTGCTCATCACCGAGCGGTTGAGCAGCACGCCGTCGCCCATCAGATACATCCAGTCATCGAAGTCCACGTGATAGGTCTTGCCGTTGACCGGCAGCGCCATCACGTAGCGCCAGCGCAGCGCGTTGCCGCGGGCCTGCCCCTGCGCCTGGCCGACCACGTCGTCGGCGAGGCCGGTGTAATGCCCGTCGCCGCGCGCGGTCAGCGTCCACACGCGCCGCTGGGTGCTGCCGTCGTCATAGGTGAAGCGTTCGTCGAGGCGCCCGACCGCGCCCTGCCAGCGCGCCTCGATCAGCACATGGAAGCGCTTGATCACCTTGCCCGAGCGGTCCTGGAACATCCCCCAGGCATCGAGGGTGCCGTTGAAGTAGTCCTCGAGCACCAGACGCGGCGTCGTGTCCCGGTAGGCTTCGATCGTCGTCCCGCAACCGCCGAGGCCGATCACCCCCGCCAACGCACAGATCCATCGTTTCATCGCAAAGCTCCCAGTCGGTGGCGCCAGCGCCAGGTCAGGGCCAGCGCCAGGCATTTGAGTGTCACGGGCACCAGCGCATACACGCCGGCCAGGGCGCGCCGCGCCGAATCACCGTCGGCGCCGGGCGCGTAGCCGAGCCCGTCGAGCAGCGGCAGGGCGAGCCCCGCCGCCAGCGCCAGGCTGACCTTGGCGACCAGATTCCACCAGCCGAAGCAGGCGCCGGCGCCCGCCCCGCCCGCCCCGATCTGGTCGGCGAGAATGGCCGGCGGTAGCGCCAGATCGGCGCCCAGGGCCATGCCCGACAGCACGCAGATGACACCGAAGGCGACGACATCGCCCGCCCCGAGGGTGAACGCCCAGGCGAACACCGCGATCGACAGCCCCATGGACGTCATCCACGCGGCCACCTTGCCGAGCCGGTCCGCGAGCCGGACCCACAGGGGCAGCCCGGCCGCGCCCGCCATGAAGTACACCGCCAGCAAGGGGCCGGCTGCCTGTGGGCGGCCGATCACGTCGTCGATGAAGAACAGCACCGTGCTCGCCGGCACCGCCGCCGCCATGCCCCCCAGGCCGAACAGCACCAGCAGGCGGATGAAATCGCGCCGGCGCAATACCCGCCCCATGGCCGCCAGCGGCACGCCACGCCCACGGCCCGATGTCATCGGCGCCCCGGTGAGGGTGACCGCGGCGGCCAACGCCAGCAGGGGCAAGAAACCCCAGGCCATGCGCGCCAGCCCCGTGGCTTCGTCGTGCCCGAGCACCGTCGGCAGCGCCGCCGCGAGCACCACCCCGAGCAGTCCGAAGCCTTCCCGGCTCGCCATCACCCGGGTGCGTTCGGCCGGCCCGCTCGCCAGTTCCGCGCCCCAGGCGTGATAGTTCACGCTGACCATGGAGTAGCCGGCGCAGGCCACCACCAGCAGGACCAGCAACCACGCAGGCCCGGCGGAGGCCGGCGGCGCGAGCAGGCCGAGCATGCCGAGGGCGAGCGCCGGCATCGCCAGCGCCATCCACGGCCCACGGCGCCCGCTGCGATCGCCGATCCAGCCGAACACCGGGTCCGTGACGGCGTCGAAGATCCGCGCCCCGAGCAGGATCGCCCCCACCACCGAGAGCGACAGCCCCAGGTTGCCGGCATACAACCGGGGCACGTACACGTACAGCGGCAAGGCGGCGAACGCGAGAGGCAGGCCGAGCACGCCGTAGGCCAGCACCTGCCCGGTCCGGAGTGCCGGCAGGGCGCTCATCGCCCCACTCCGCCCAGCAGCGCGGCGCGCAGGTCGGGCTCGCGGGTCCGCGGGTCGAGCCAGATGCCGAAGAAGGCGTCGGCGAAGGCCGGGTCCGGCACCCGCGCGGTCTGCCGGCCGGCGGCATAGAAGCGCACCCCGTCGGCGCTGCGCACCGCCACCAGCACGTCGCCCGGCGCCACGTCCGGAAAGGCGCGCCCGAGCACCGCCTGCCAGCGCTCCGGCCGGGGCAGTCCGAGGCGCTCGAGTTCCTCCAGGGTGGTGCTCACCAACCGCTCGCTCGAGATGGTCGTGTCGTAGCGGATCGCCAGCGCTTCGTGCCCCGCCGTATCGCCCCGACGCCACAGTGCGGCCTCGTACACACGCCAGCCGAGCACCCGCATGTCCCCCGCGCCACGCAGCTGCCAGGGCCCCACATCGCGCAGCGCCTCCGGCAGCGGCACCCGCGCCGAGGCCGGCATCGACACCAGCAGGACGAATCCGAGCACCAGGGTGCGTGCGCTGCGCATCACGCCCCCGCATGCCCGAAAGTGGCGTGGCACACATCCAGATCGCCGGTGCGAAAGCCCGCTTCGCAGTAGGCCAGGTAGAACTGCCACATGCGAACGAAGCGACGATCGAAACCCTGCCGGCGCACCGCCTCGCCCTGCGCGTCGAAGGCCTCGGCCCAGCGACGCAGGGTGCGCGCATAGTCCTGCCCGAAGCAGACATGCGCCAATGCCGCCAGGCCGGTCGGCTGCGCCGCGGCCTCGAGGCGCGCGGGGGTGGGCAGCATGCCTCCCGGAAAGATGTACTGCTGGATGAAGTCGGTCCCCGCCCGGTACGCCGGGAACAGCGCCTCGTCGATGGTGATCGCCTGGATGACCGCCTTGCCGTGGGGCGCAAGACACCGCGCGATCTGCTCGAAGTAGCGCGGCCAGTAGCGCTCGCCGACGGCCTCGACCATCTCGATCGAGACCACATGGTCGAAGCGGCCGCCCACGTCCCGGTAATCGCGCAGCTCGAATTGCGCCCGATCGTGCCAGCCGCCGGCCTCGGCCCGTTGGCGCGCGTAGGCGAGCTGGGCCGGCGACAGCGTCAGCCCATGGACCTGGCAGCCCTGTGCCGCGGCGACCTCGGCGAAGCCGCCCCAGCCGCAGCCGATCTCCAGGATGCGCTGCCCGGGCTGGGCCCCGAGGGCGTCGAGAATACGCTGGTATTTGCGTGTCTGGGCGCGCTCGAGGGGCTCGTCGGCCGACGCGAAGCAGGCCGACGAGTAAGTCATGGTGCGATCGAGCCAGAGGGCGTAGAAATCGTTGCCCAGATCGTAGTGGGCCTCGATGTTGCGCCGCGAGCCACGCCGCGTGTTGGCGCGCAGCAGGTGCCACAGCCGGTAGGCGGCCAGCTGCCAGGTCCGGCCATGGACGCGACGCCCCAGCCGGTCGCGGTTGCGCGACAGCCAGGCGAGCAGCTCGGGCAGGTGGTCGGTGTGCCACAGACCGTCCATCCACGCCTCACCGAGGCCGATGTCGCCGCGGGCGATGACCCGATCGAAGCAGGCCAGGTCGCGCACCGTCCAGTGCGCCACCGGCGCCCCCTGCCCCAGCTGCACCGTGCCGGCACCGGGCAGGGTCATGAGCACGCCGCCGTGTTCGAGCGAGTCGAGCAGCGCCAGAACGGCACGGACGCGCCCCGGCAGGCGGGCGCTCAGCCGCGGCAGGCGGCACTGGAGAACGTTTTCCTGGGCCGTCATGTGCTGATCTCCTTCACGGGCGGCAGGGGTTTTCGAAAGAAACGCACGCGCTTGCGCCAAAGGCGGAAGGCCTGCAGGTGGATACGCACCATCACGCCCAGCGTCATGAACGGAAAGCGCCCCAGCCAGCGCCACATGGCCGGCCGCGCGAGCGGCTCGAGGCGACCATCGATGACGGTCGACAGCTGGCACTGCCCGGCGGCCCACAGGTCCACATGCACCCGGCTGCACCCCTCGGCGAGCACGAAGCGGAACCGGTATTCACCGGACACGGGGAAAAACGGCGACACGTGAAAGCACTTGCGCGCGGTCAGCTCCTCGCCGGCGCGAATCGGCGCACCGTCCTCATGGGCCACCAGGTAGCCGTGGCGCTCGCCAAAGGTGTTGTTCACCTCCGCCAGCACCGCCCGCAGCGCCCCGCCGCGGTCGTGGCAGAACCAGAAGCTGACGGGATTGAAGACGTAACCGAACATGCGCGGAAAGGTCTGCAACACCACCTCGCCGTCGCAGGCCGCCGTCAGGCGGTGGGCGCGCAACACAGCGCCGATCCAGCGCGCCAGATCACTGCCGTCGCGCGGGCCATGGTCGCGGCGGTTCAGGCTGAACACGTGGGCCCGATCGACACCGAGCAGCGGCACCCGGACACGGTCCCAGGCCGACAGGGGCATGCGCAGGAAGGCCACCGGGTAGTGGAATCCATGAGCGCAGGGCTGGTGGCGGTGGTGGGCCACCAGGCCGAAACCCACCGAAGGCGCGAGAAAGGAGATATCCGCGCTCATGCGCTCACCCGCTCCCGGCGATGGCGCCACGGCGCGAGAACGCCGAACTGGCGCACCACCGCAAGCGCCGAGCGCAGACCGTCCTCATGGAAGCCATAGCCGGTCCACGCCCCGGCGAACCAGCTGCGCTGCCGCCCCTGGATGTCGGCCAGCCGCCCCTGGGCCGCGATCGCCGCCCGGTCGAACACCGGGTGGGCATATTCGATGCGTTCGAACACATGCTCGTCCGCCGGTGGCTGCGCCGGGTTCAGGCTCACCACCACCGGGCGTGCGAAGGGCAGCGGCTGCAACTGGTTGATCAGGTAGGAGACCGACACCGGCTGGTTGCCCGGCGCGCCCACACCCGCCATGTAGTTCCACGCCGACCACAGCCCGCGCCGCCGCGGCAACAGGGCCGGATCGGTGTGCAGCCAGGCGACGTTGGGCTGGTAGCGCACCGCCCCGAGCACCGCGCGCTCGGCGTCGCTCGCACCACCGCCGAGCATGCGCAGGGTCTGGTCGCTGTGACAGGCGAAGACCACCGCGTCGAAATGATGCTCGCCCCCGGCGGTGCGCAACGCCACGCCCTCGGCGCTGCGTCGGGCCGCCAGCACCGGCGTTCCCAGACACACCCGCTCCAGGTCCGCGAGCATGCGGTTCACATAGGTGCGCCCGCCACCGCGGACGGTCATCCACTCGGGGCGGTCGACCACCTGCAACAAGCCATGGTTGTGGCAGAAGCGCAGGAAAGTCGGCAACGGATACGCCAGCATTTGCTGAGTGGGACACGACCAGATGGCCGCCGCCATGGGCAGCAGATACCAGTCGCGGAACATGGTCGAGTAGCCACCATCGGCGAGGAATTCACCGAGGGAGACGTCGGCCAGCCGCGTCGGCGACGTCTCGACCAGCCGCTGGGTCTCGCGATTGAAGCGGACCAGATCGCCGAGCATGCGCCAGAAGGCCGGGCGTGCCAGATTGCGCCGTTGCCCGAACACGGTGGCGAGCGACGTGCCCGCCCACTCCATATCCGGATCGCACAGGCTCACCGAGAAACTCATCCTCGAGGCGGCGGAGGCCACCCCCAGATGCTCGAACAGCGCACACAGGTCCGGATAGGTCCGCCGGTTGAACACCAGGAAGCCGGTATCGACGGGCGCCTCGACGCCGTCGAGCGTCACGTTGACCGTATGCGTGTGCCCCCCCGGGCGCAGATCCGCCTCGAACAGCGTCACCCGGTAGTCCCGACGCAGCAGCCACGCTGCCGCCAAGCCCGCGATGCCGCTGCCCACGACCGCCACCCGCTGCCCGGGCAGCGGCGTCGTACGTCCCAGTTCATGCATGTCCATGACGATGGCTCCCCTCCGTGTCACTGCGTCGCATCGCGCGCTGCCAGCCAGCGTTCGATCAGGTCCGTCAGCTGGCGCGAGCGCGGCCGCACCTCGCTCGGAAAACTGACGACCTGACCGCCGGTCGCATCGATGAGGTATTTGTGGAAATTCCAGCCCGGTGCGACGCCGGTGCGCGCCTGCAGGGCCTGATAGAGCGGATGCGCGTCCGGCCCGGTGACCGGGGTCTTGGCCTGGAGCGGAAAGTCGACCCCGTAGGTGGTCTCGCAGAAGTCCGCGATCTTGTGGTTCGTGCCCGGTTCCTGGGCACCGAAGTCGTTCGACGGAAAACCCACGATCACGAAGCCGCGCGCCTTGTAACGCCGATACAGCGCTTCGAGCCCTTCGTACTGGGGCGTGAAGGCGCAGCGACTGGCGGTGTTGACCACCAGCACCACCTGGCCGGCGAAGCGGCACATGCTTTGCGCCTCACCGCCGAGCAAGGGTTGAAACGGCTGTTGCAGCAGCGCCGGGCAGGCCGCATGCGCCGTGGGCAGCAGCCACAGCGAGCCGATCAGCAAGAGCACACGCCGGACCATGATCACCACCCCCGATGAATGCGTTCGAGCAGTTCGATGTGCTCGGCCAGTCGCCATGTTTTGTCCTGGACAACATGAGAGGCCGAGACATGCCGGGAAGCCATGAAGATCTTGCTCGTCACACTCGTGGCGCCAACGGCCGCCAACAACAAGAGAGGCAAGAGCACGAAGCGCAGGCCGGGGCGTGGGGAGGCAGTGGAGGCGTACATTGTTTGTCCTAGACAGAAATTCGTGTTGGGCCTAAGATAGGCTCACACCGTAAAAACGTCAACTGTTTGTCCAGGACAAAATGAGCGAACCTTTCTGGTCCATTTCCGCCGTCGAACGCGACACGGGTATCGCCAAGGACACCTTGCGCGTGTGGGAGCGCCGCTATCGCTTCCCCGCCCCGGTGCGCGACGAAAACGGCGAACGGCTCTACCCGCCGGAACAGGTGGTGCGGCTACGCACCATCCGCCGCCTGCTCGACCTCGGCTTTCGCCCCGGCAAGATCGTGGGGGCCTCCGACGCCGCCCTCGAGGCGCTGGTCGCCGACACCCTGGCGAGCGAGCCGGGCACGCCCCCGGCGTCCGAGGCGCTCAGGTCGCTGGTCGGCATGATCACCCTGCGCAACGGCGACGCGCTGCGCACGACGCTTCAGCAGCGCCTGCTGCGCGAAGGTCTGCAACGCTTCGTGGGTGAGACCCTCGCACCGCTCAATCTCGAGGTCGGTCTGGCCTGGTTTCGTGGCGAACTGCGGGTATCGGACGAACATCTGTACACCGAGCAGGTCCAGAACGTCGTGCGCGCCGCGATCGGCCAGCACTCGAACCCGCTCGGCGTCCCGCGCATCCTGCTGACCACCCTGCCGGAGGAATCCCATGCGCTCGGCCTGCTCATGGTCGAGGCCATGCTGGTCCCCGAAGGCGCCTGTTGCGTTTCGCTGGGCACGCGTACGCCGCTGGACGACATCGCACGCGCGGCCATCGAAGGGGCCTTCGACATCGTCGCCCTGTCCTTCAGCAGCGCCTTTCCCGCACGCCAGGCGATCGACGGGCTCAACACCCTGCGCACCCGCCTGCCCGATCACATCGCCCTGTGGGCAGGCGGCCAGGGCGCCCCCGCGCAACGGCGACTGCCCCCCGGCATCACGGTCATCGACCGCATCGACGAGGCTCCCGAAGCGCTGCGCCAATGGCGGGCTCGACATGCCGGCGAGTGAACGCCACGCGGTGCGTGGGGTATGCTTGAGCCTCTTCCATCGCCGCCCCGTCCTGCCATGAACGCCCCCGCCTTCGAGGCCAAGATCTGCCCGCCCGATACGCTCGACGCGCGGCTCGCGGCCCTGCCCCGCCCGCTGGTGTTCACCAACGGCTGTTTCGACATCCTCCATCGCGGCCACGTCACCTGCCTGGCGCGGGCCCGCGCCCTCGGCGCGGCCCTGGTGGTGGCGCTGAACACCGACGCCTCGGTGCGCCGGCTGGGCAAGGGCGAGGCACGCCCGGTCAATGCCCTCGAAGACCGCCTGGCGGTGATCGCCGCGCTCGAGAGCGTGTCGCTGGTGACCTGGTTCGACGAGGACACGCCGCTGAACACGATCCTCGCCTGCCGCCCGGACGTCCTCGTCAAGGGCGGCGACTGGGCCGTCGCGGACATCGTCGGTGGCGCCGAGGTGACCGCCGCCGGCGGACGCGTCCTGGCCATCCCGTTCGAACACGAGCGCTCCACCACCGGCCTGATCGCGCGCATCCAGGCCGCACACTGACTCAAGAAAGCCCCTGGCGGCCCGTTGTATTCCGGAAGGGACACCCCCGGCCGGCCCCGCGGCCGATTGCAACACGCTTCGAGACCATGCCAGGACGCTTCCGATCTGCCCTCACCCTGCTCGCACGCGGATGGCTCGTGCTGGCCATGGCCATGGCCGTCGCGGGCCGCACCGAGGCGACGCCGGCGGCCGCCGCGCCTGAAGCCGAAGTCCTGCTGCTGCTCTCCTACGACCCCGGTTTTCCCACCTCACCCAAGATCATCGACGGGGTGCGCAAGGGCTTCGGCGATCGCCCGGTCCATCTGTCGATCGCCTACATGCACACCCGCTTCGAGCGCTCGCCCGCCTATCTGGCGCGCTTCGCCGACTGGCTCGCGTTCCAGGTCCGGCGCACGCCACCCGCGGTGGTGATCGCGGCGGACGACACCGCGTTCCAGTTCGCGCTCGGGCACGGCGAGCTGCTCGCCCATGCGCCCGTCGTCTTTCTCGGCGTGAACGATGCCGAAGCAGCCCGTGCCGCCGACCGCCGCCCCGACGTCACCGGCATCGTCGAAAACGTCTCCGTCGCCCGCACCATCGCGCTGATCCACCAGGCCATGCCGAAAGCGCGCACCCTGCACGTCATCGCCGACGCGTCGCCCGGCGGACAGGCCGACCTGGCCACGGCGATGCGCAGCCGCGAGGCGGTGCCAGGCCTGTTCCTCAAGCCCTACCTGCTTCAGCAGATGACCTGGTCGGCGCTCGGGCAGGCGCTCGAGCGCATTCCGCCCTCGGAGCCGATTCTGCTGCTGTCCGCCTACAAGGATTCGGCCGGCCACACCAAACGCTTCGAACAGGGCGCGGCCTTCCTGCTCGGACACGCCAAGGGCCCCATCTTCCACCTCTGGGAGCATGGCATTGCGGAAGGTTTCGTCGGTGGCTGGGTCATGAGCCACCGCATCCACGGACAGATCGCCGCCACCATGGCCGCCGAGATTCTCGACGGCAAACCGGCCGGCGACATTCCGGTCATCTACGACAGCCCCAACCGCCCGGTCTTCAACGCCACCGCACTGGCACGCTGGCACATCGACCGGGACGCCCTGCCGCCGGACCCGGAGCTGCTCGATCCGCCGCCCTCGCTGATCGGCGACTACCCGCACCAGTTCGCCGGATCGCTCCTCATCTTCATCGTCATGGCCGCCCTGATGCTCGCCCTGCTGCGCGCCCACCGGCAACGCAGCGCGCTGTTCGAGCAGACGACCCGGCAGCATGCGCTGCTCACCGGGCTGATCAACGCCAGCCCGGACATGATCTTCTTCAAGGATACGGACGGCCGCTTCCAGCTGGTCAACACCGCCATGACGCAGCTGATGGGCAAGTCCAGCGAGCAGATCATCGGCACCACCGACTACGACCATTTCCCGACCGACCTGGCCGAGGACTTCCGCCGTGTCGACGCCCAGGTGATGGCCACCGCCACGCCCAACCGGCGGACCGAGATGGTCGTCCACGCGGACGGGCCGAGCGACATCCTCGAGACCGTGAAGGCCCCGGCGCGACTGGAAGACGGCACCGTGCTGGGCATCATCGGCATCGCCCGACGGGTGACCGCGGAACACCAGACCAGCGACCGCCTGCAACTGGCTGCGCAGGTGTTCGAACATGCCGCCGAAGGCATCATCATCACCGCGCCCGACGGCACCATCGAAATGGTCAACCCGGCCTTCACCCGCATCACCGGCTACAGCGCCGAAGAGGCCGTCGGCAAGACACCCTCCATCCTGCACTCGGGCCGGCATGGCCGCGACTTCTACGAACGCATGTGGGCCGCGGTCAATGCCACCGACCTGTGGCAGGGCGAAATCTGGAACCGGGACAAGAGCGGCCGCGTCTATCCGGAGTGGCTCAACATCTCGCCGGTGCGCGACGAGCACGGCAAGGTCGCCCACTACCTGGGCATCTTCTCCGACATCTCGGCGGTCAAGCACACCGAGGCCAAGCTCGAGCACATGGCGCATCACGACGCGCTCACCGGCCTGCCCAACCGCATCCTGCTGGGCGACCGCATCGGCACCGCGCTCAAACGCGCCCAGCGCGCCGATCGCATGGTCGCCATCGCCTTTCTCGATCTGGACCGGTTCAAGGACATCAACGACTCCTTCGGCCACGCCATCGGCGACAAGGTGCTCAAGCAGGTCGCCCAGCGCCTGCGCGAAACCGTCCGCGACGAGGACACCGTCGCCCGCCTCGGGGGTGACGAATTCGTCATCCTCATGGAAGAGATCGAGGACACCCTGCAGGCAGAGAAGGCCACCGAGCGCATCCTCACCTGCCTCAATCCGCCCATCCTCCTGGACCACCAGGAGTTCTTCATCGGCGGCAGCCTGGGCATCAGCATCTTCCCGCGCGACGGGACCGACCCGGAAGCGCTGATCCGCAACGCGGACACGGCCATGTACCAGGCCAAGCACCTGGGGCGCAACACCATCCAGCGTTATTCGGAGCAACAGACCGAGTCCGCGCGCCACCGCATGCGGCTCGAGACCGCACTGCGCCGCGCCGTCGAGCAGGCGCGCTTCGAGATGTGGCTGCAGCCGCAGGTCAGTCTGGCCGACGGCGCCCTCACCGGCTTCGAAGCCCTGTGCCGCTGGCCGGACCCGGAACAGGGCATGATCCCGCCCGCCGAGTTCATCCCCGTCGCCGAGGCCACCGGGATGATCATGGCCATCGGCGAATTCATGTTGCGCCAGGCCGCACGCCAGACGGTCGACTGGCGCAAGCGTGGCCTGAATCCACCGCGCATCGCGGTCAATGTCTCCGGGCGCCAGCTGCGCCGGTTGGACTTCCTCTCGACCCTGTGCACCATCCTCGAGGAGGAAGCCTGCCGGCCCGAATGGATCGAGCTCGAAGTGACCGAATCGGACATTCTCAAGGACGCCGAACCGGCGATCGCCACCCTGCACGGCCTGCGCGAGATGGGCATCGGCCTGTCGCTGGACGACTTCGGCACCGGCTTCTCCTCGCTCAGCTACCTCAAGCGCCTGCCCATCGAGACCATCAAGATCGACCGCAGCTTCATCGACGGCCTGCCCGCCGACGGCAACGACCGCGCCATCGTCCAGGCCGTGCTCGCCATGGGCCGCAGCCTCGGCATGCGGGTGCTCGCCGAAGGCGTCGAAACCCCGGCCCAGGCCAGCGCCCTGCGCCTGATGGGCTGCTCCCTCGCCCAGGGTTACCGCTTCGGCCGCCCCCAGCGGCCCGACGCCCTTGAGGACGACGTCCTGCGCGGACGTGTCACCGTCGGCGCCTGAGGCCCCCCGCGACCCACGTGGCCGGCGGTTATGTGCATATTCCCGCATGCGCTTTGACCGTTCTACCGCCCTACCTACAATGGAGACGTGGACCACAACGAACGGATAACGCCACCATGAAGATTGCGAACGACGTCACCGAGCTGATCGGCGGCACCCCACTGGTCAAGCTCAACCGGGTCGCGGCGGGCATCGACGCCACCATCGCCCTGAAACTCGAGTTCTTCAACCCGGCCCACAGCGTCAAGGACCGGATCGCCGTGTCCATGATCGACGCCGCCGAAAAAGCCGGCCAGATCGGCCCCGACACCATCATCCTCGAACCCACCTCCGGCAACACCGGCATCGGCCTGGCCATGGTGTGCGCGGCGCGCGGCTACAAGTGCGCCTTCGTCATGCCCGAGACCATGAGCCGCGAGCGCCGATTGCTGCTCAAGGCCTATGGCGCCGAGCTGATCCTCACCCCGGGTCCCGAGGGCATGGGCGGCGCCATCGCCAAGGCCAAGGCCCTGGCCGAAGCGGACAGCCGCTACTTCATCCCGCAACAGTTCGCCAACCCCGCCAACCCGGAGATCCACCGCAACACCACCGCCGAGGAAGTGTGGAACGACACCGACGGCCAGGTGGACATCTTCGTCTCCGGCGTGGGCACCGGCGGCACCATCACCGGCGTGGGCGAAGTGCTCAAGGCGCGCAAACCGGGCGTGAAGATCGTCGCCGTCGAGCCCGACGCCAGCCCGGTACTCTCCGGCGGCCAGAAGGGCCCGCACCCCATCCAGGGCATCGGCGCCGGCTTCGTGCCCGAGATCCTCAACACCGAGGTCTACGACGAAGTCGCCCGCGTGAAGAACGACGACGCCTTCGCCATGGCCCGTCGTCTCGCTGCCGAGGAAGGCCTGCTGGTGGGCATCTCCTCCGGCGCCGCCGTCTCTGCCGCACTGGATATCGGCAAACGGCCCGAGAACGCCGGCAAGCTGATCGTGGTGATCATCCCCTCCTTCGGCGAGCGTTATCTCTCCACCGCGCTGTTCCAGGATCTGGAAGTCTGATCCCCGACCGCGGAAAATACGGGCGGCCCACGGGCCGCCTTTTTCGTGCCCAGACGGAGTCCGCGACGCAGCATACGCGCACCTGCTCCCTCCCGTTCAAGGGGGCGAAGGCGGGCTTTCGCAAAGCGCCGCTTTGCGCCGACTGAGCGGGCCGGCTGTGCAAAGCCGGCACTGGACGGGTCGGGGTGGGCCAACACCGAATCGGCCACGAGGCCGCACTCACCTCCCTCCCCTTCAAGGGGAGGGGCGGGGTGGGGATGGGGTTAATATATGCCATATGCAAGGACAAACATCCCACCGGAACAAACACCTTGCCAAAGCACTGCGTAAGCGCATGACCGATGCCGAACGCAGGTTGTGGCACGGTCTGCGCAGCCGCCAAATGGCCGTCAAATTCCGTCGCCAACATCCATTCAATGGCTACGTGCTCGACTTCGTTTGTCTCGAGCTCAAGTTGGTGATCGAGGTGGATGGCGGACAGCACGCGGAAGACGCCGAGCACGATGCCGCAAGGACACGCGCACTCGAACGCGCCGGCTTCCGGGTGTTGCGCTTCTGGAACAATGAGGTGCTGATGCAGACGGATGCGGTGCTTGAGCGCATTTTCCGGGAAATCAACCCATCCCCACCCCAGCCCTCCCCTTGAAGGGGAGGGAGCCAATGCCCTGCGAGTCCGGCTGATCCACCCCTCCCCCTTCAAGGGGGAGGCTGGGAGGGGGATGGGGTTTATGACTCACCCCGCACCTACGCTCACCACCCCGGTACAATAGCGCCCGATGTCCCGCGCCCTCGAAATCCTCGAACACGTCTTCGGTTACACCGCCTTTCGCGGCGAACAGGCCGCCATCGTCGACCAGGTCGCCAACGGCGGCGATGCCCTGGTGCTCATGCCCACCGGCGGCGGCAAGTCCCTGTGCTTTCAGATCCCCGCGCTCATGCGGCCCGGCACCGCCATCGTGGTCTCACCGCTCATCGCGCTGATGCGCGATCAGGTGGCTGCCCTGCAGGAAGCCGGCGTGGCCGCCGAGTGCCTCAACTCCAGCCTCACGCAGGACGAAGCCGCCAGCGTCGAGCAACGCTGGATGCGTGGCGAGCTCGACCTGCTCTACATCGCCCCCGAGCGCCTGCTCAATCCGCGCACCCTGGCGCAGCTCGAACACACCCACGAACAACACGGCATCGCCCTGTTCGCCATCGACGAAGCGCATTGCGTGTCGCAGTGGGGGCACGATTTCCGGCCCGAATACCTGCAGCTGTCGGTGCTCTCCGAGCGCTTCCCCGGCGTGCCGCGCATCGCGCTCACGGCCACCGCCGACGCCCAGACCCGCGAAGAGATCGCCCAGCGGCTCAACCTCACCGAAGCGCGCCGCTTCATCTCCAGCTTCGACCGGCCCAACATCCGCTATCGCATGGTGGAGAAGAACGGCCCGCGCCAGCAGTTGCTCGACTTCATCCACGAGCACCCCGGCGAAGCCGGCATCGTCTATTGCCTGTCGCGCCGCAAGGTGGAGGAGACCGCTGCCGCCCTGTGCGAGGCGGGCCTCACCGCCCTGCCCTACCATGCCGGCCTGCCGCAGGAGGTGCGCAGCGAGAATCAGCTGCGCTTCCTGCGCGAGGACGGCATCGTCATGGTCGCCACCATCGCCTTCGGCATGGGCATCGACAAGCCCGACGTGCGCTTCGTCGCCCACCTCGACCTGCCGCGCAGCATCGAAGGCTATTACCAGGAAACCGGCCGCGCCGGCCGCGACGGCCTGCCCGCCGAAGCCTGGATGGCCTGGGGCGCGCAGGACGTGGTGCAGCAACGGCGCATGCTCGACGAGTCCGAAGGCTCGGCCGAATTCAAGCGCCTCGCCAACAGCCGCCTCGACGCCCTGGTCGGCCTCGTCGAGGCCACCGACTGCCGCCGCATCCATCTGCTGCGCTACTTCGGCGAAGCCATCGAGGCCTGCGGCAACTGCGACAACTGCATCGACCCGCCGCAGACCTGGGACGCCCTCGAACCCGCCCGCAAGGCCCTGTCCTGCGTCTATCGCACCGGCCAGCGCTACGGCGCCGGCCACCTCATCGACGTGCTGCGCGGCGAGCGCACCGAGAAAGTCGTCGAACGCGGCCACGACACCGTCACCACCTTCGGCATCGGCGCCGACCTGGACGACAAGACCTGGCGCAGCGTGTTCCGCCAGCTCGCCGCGCGCAGCTTCCTCGCCGTGGACCACGACCGCTTCGGCGCCCTCACCCTCACCGAATCCGCCCGCCTCCTGCTGCGCGGCGAGGCCGGCTTCGAGATCCGCGTCCCCACCAAGAAGAAACGCCTCAAGGCCGGCCGCGGCGGCATCGTCCCCACCGGCGCCGAGGCCGAAGTCTTCGAGCGCCTGCGCCAATGGCGCGCCGACACCGCCCGCGAACGCAACGTCCCCGCCTACGTCATCTTCCACGACGCCACGCTGCAGGAGATCGCCGTGCGCAAACCTTCTTCTTTGGAAGAGTTGGGCACGGTGTCGGGCATCGGGGATCGCAAACTCGAAGCCTACGGCCCCGCACTCATCGAGTTGCTCAACAGCTGATCCGTAGGGCGGAAAACGAAGCCGGCGGCGGCCGGCTGACGTTTCGGCGCAGCCAAAAGCGAAGCGCCTTCCGCCGTATGACCTCGGCACGATTGCACTGCGCCATCTCAACCGGCAAACACCGCCTCGACCGCCCCCAGATCCAGATACCCACGCCCGCCACCTCCGGCAATCACGGTGTATGGATTGCCCGCTTCCCCGATCTGATCCAGCACCAGCGCCGCCCCCGAAAAATCATCGTCCTTCGTGTAGCCATTGACGGTCACGATGGTCTTCACCCCGGCTCCCACCGACGAGCGCACGCCGTTGCCCGAGTCCTCGAACGCAATCGCCTCCTGCGGTGACAGCTTCATCTCCCTGAGCGCCCACGCGTAGATATCCGGCGCCGGTTTCTTGGCCGGCACGATGTCGCCGGCGGCGATCACTTCGAACCAGCTTTCGCTTCCCGGCCCGAGGGTGCTGTCCAGCAAGGCGGTGACGTTGGCCGGCGTGGTGGTGGTGACGATGGCCATGCGCAGGCCGGCGGCGCGGGCCTCGTGGATGAGTTTCTGCACGCCCGGACGCAGGGGGATTTTCCCTTCGGCCATCAGCTGGGTGTAGAAGCGGGTCTTGGCTTCGTGCAGGCCTTTGACGAAGGCGTCGAAATCGTCCGGCCTGGGGAAGTGGGTGTTGAACGCATCGAGGTAGTAGCGGATGCGTTCCTTGCCGCCGGTGACGGCGAGCAGCTGGCCGTAGAGGGCTTCGTCCCACACCCAGTCAAGGCCGGCCTCGGCGAAGGCCATGTTGAACGCCAGCCGGTGGCCGTCCCGTTCGGTGTCCGCGAGCGTGCCATCCACGTCGAAAAGCAGTGCCTGCAAGGTCGCCATCGTGCTGTCTCCTTCGAAACCCCTCGTGGTGAAAGGTCGGCGTGGGCCGGATGATAGTCAGCGATGGAAGGGGTAGTGTAGCGCGAACGAGGTCGCGGGGCCGATGCCGGGGTTCGTCGGTGGATCCACCGTTGCCCCCGGATTCCGCTGCGCTGCAGCCGGGCTACGACGCGCCCGCCTCGTGCGCATCGGCGACGATCACCTCCACCGCCTTCTCGCTGACCATGTACACCGCCGAGACGATGAAGAAGCCCGGGATGCGCGGGAAGATGGAGGCGTCGACCACCCGCAGGCCCTGGCAGCCGACGACGCGGAAGCGGCTGTCGACCACGGCCATGGGATCGCCCGCCGGACCCATGCGGCAGGTGCAGGAGGCGTGGTGGCCCCAGGCGTTGTCGCGGATGAAGGCTTCGACCGCCTCGCGCCCGCTCACCTCTCGGCCGGGATAGACCTCCTCGGCGATGACGTCGCCGGCGCGGTCGGCCATGCGGCGTACGGTCTCCACGCCTTCGACCACCGCCGCCATGTCGTCGCCATCGGGGGTGCCTTCGTCGAAGTAGTGGAAGTCGATGTCGGGCGGATCGCGCGGGTCGCTCGAGCGCAGGGTGACGCGGCCGGCGGTGTTGTGGGTGTGGGCCTTGAGCACCGCCCAGGTGAAGTGCTTGCGGTCTCGGGCGATGTCCTGCGAGTAGCCGGGGTAGTAGCCGCGGAAGTTGCCCAGCAGGCCGAACAGGAACAGGTCGGGCGCGCGCTTGTCTTCGGTGGAGCGCTTGAGCAGGGCGACCACGGCGCCGTTGGTGGTGTAGGGGCCGGTGCCCTGCTGCCATTCGCGGAACGCCGGGTCGGGAGGCTCGCCCGGTGCGGGTGGGCGGAAGGTCATGCCCTTCATGAGCGCGAAGTCGCCGCGCATGCGGTTGACCACGGTGACTTCGTAGCGATCCTGCAGGTTCTCGCCCACGCCGGGCAGGTCCACGCGCACCTCGATGCCGTGCTTCTCCAGTTCCGCCCGCGGGCCGATGCCGGAGAGCTTGAGCAGTTGCGGGGTGTTGAAGGCCCCGGCGCAGAGGACAACCTCGCGCCGCGCGGAGAGGCGGATGCGCTCGCCCTCCCCCTGGCTGCCGGCCGCCGGGTCGGCCCGATAGAGATGTGCACCGGCGAGGCATTCCACCCCGGTGGCGCGATTGGCCTCGTCGAACAGCACGCGGCTGACCAGGGTGTGGGTGCGCACCGTGAGCCGGCCGGGGCAGAGGGCGGCCACGGCCTGCACGTATTCGCGGCTGCCCACGCGGCGGCCCTGGTGGGTGGTCAGCGGCGTCATGCACACGCCTTCGACGTCGTCCTTCACCAGGCGCCAGTCGTTGGGGTCGAGGTCGCTGCGCAATTTGCGCCAGAGGCGCGTGATGGGGTTGCTCAGGGTGCGCAGGGATTCGCGCACCGCGCCCTTGACCAGGCGGATCACGAAGACGTCGCGCAGCATCAGCCTGGGGTCGGCCACGTTGGTGCTCAGCCAGCCGCAATAGCCGTGACGGCTGGCGGGGTCGCGGTCGCCGTATTCGCAGCGCTCCAGGCGCTCGAAGTAGCGGCGCATGGTGTCGCTGCGCCAGCTCGCGTCGCCGGTGAGCGTGGCGATGTGGTCCCAGTCGCTGTTGTGCGGGTAGATCAGGATCATGGCGTTGTGGGCGGTGCAGCCGCCCAGGGTGGCGGCGCGCGGGTAGAGCACGCCGCCTTCGCGCTCGCGGTACTTGAAGTCGCGTTTCTGGCGGGTCTCGTCGCGGTAATGGCGTACGAAGAAGTTCCAGGAATAGCGCGGGTCCTCCGAGGCGCGCGGATGGAAGGCCGGCACCTGGTAGTCGTAGGAATCCTCGTCGCCGCCGGCCTCGATCAGCAGCACCCGGAAGCCGCTGCGCGCCAGGTTGGCCGCCAGCGGGCCGCCGCCGGCGCCGGAGCCGACGACGATGTAGTCGTAGGCGTCGTCCGCCCCGCCCGGGCAGGCGAGCGGCTCCGGTTCGGGCAGCGGCGGTCGCAGCCAGCTGGCGCAGCCGGAGAGCAGCGCGCCGAGCGCCGAGACGAGCGCGGCGCCCGCCCGCAGGAAGCGCCGCCGGGGCGGCGGGCTCACATGGTCTTGAGGAATTCGATCAGTGCCCACTTGTCGGCGTCGGAAAGTCCCGGTTCATCAGGGGAATAGTCGGTGCCGAAATAGTGGCCGCGATTGACCACGAAGTCCGGGCACTTGCTGATGTCGAGCAGCGGATCGACCAGGTTGGCGAAGGCTTCCCGGGCCTGTGCGTCGGTCGCGTCCTTCGGTAACGCGTTGAGGTCGCCGCGGATCTTGAGCAGCACATCCAGCGCCTTGCCGCGCTGATCCAGATCCATGTTGCTGACCAGATTGATGGGCGTGCCCTTGGGGATGGGGCCGATTTCGACGCCGTCCTCGCCGAACAGGGGCGAGCCGAGCTTGGCCAGCGGCGTGACCAGGGGCTGCAGGAAACCGGGCAGATAGCCCTTGGGGACGCGCAGGAAAGTCTGCGCCGAGGTCACGTCGATGACGCCGGGCACCCGCTTGCCCGAGGCGGTCACGTAGGTGTGCGCGCCCTTGCGCCTGGCCGGCCACAGCAGTTGCTCGATGCCGCTGTCGAAGGACTTCATGCGATCGGCCACCGAGCCCGACCAGTAGAAATCACCCAGGGTGTTGTTGAGCAGGAAGGGCGCCGTCGACCACACGCTCACCAAGGACGCCGGGCGGATGTAGCCGCGCCCGCCGGCGGGCATCTGATACGGGCGCGGCTCGCCGGTGTAGGGCTGATGCACGGTGATCGTGCCCACCGAGGGCAGGTTCTTGTACGACTCGGAGGAGAAGTTGTCCCAGATGTCGCCGCGGATGGCGTTGGTGGCGAGCGAGGCGCAGGCGTTGGTCTCCAGCAGCGTGACCGGCACGCGCAGCTCGTTGGACAGATAGTTGTCGTGGAGGAAGTCCCTGGCCTTGACGATGCGCGTCATCTCGCGCTTGAACTCGGGCGTCTTGGTCCACGCCCAGTACTGGTTCCAGCACTTGAGGTAGTCCGGGCCGACGCAGCCGTTGCCGGGGAAGAAGCTCGGCGTCTTTGCGGGCATCTTGCTCGAATGGCAGCGCGCGCAGTTCTCGGCGAACACCACCTTGCCGCGCTCGAGCTTGGCTTTGTCGGTGGTGAGGTAGGCTGCCCCTCCCGGGGCGTTCTTGAGCAGATCCGGCTGCGCGGAGGCGAGGAAGAACAGCGCCACGTCCGGCGTCTGCGCCTCGGTGGCCTTCCAGTAGCTGGAGTTCTTGTTGGCGGTGGCGATCGGGAAGGGGGTGAAGCGCTTGCCGCCGACGAAGGGGCGGAAATGCTCCAGCCATTCCTCGCTGAACAGGCCGATGTTCACGAACACCCGGTTGAGCGCCCCGAGCGCGCCCACCGAATCGGAGCCGTCCTTGAGCACGCGTGGCGTCCACACCTTGTCCGGCGCCTCATAGAACTGCGCCAAGGGCGAGCCGGCCGGCACATATTTGTTCAGGTGCTCGTTGTCCAGTTCGCCGCCGGCGAGCTTTTCCTCCCCCAGCAGCTTGGCGAGCCTGAGGCGCGCGCCGAGGTTGTACACCGCGTTCATGGTGCGCGGGTTGTTGATGTAGTCGGTGGAGATGAAGGAGGTGTCCAGCGCGCCGGGGCGCGAGGTATGGAAGAGCTGGTAGGGAAAGCTGGACGGGTCCACGTTCCATACGAAGATGCGGTCCACCCAGAAATACTGCGCCCCCGGATTGGAGTTGAGGTTTTCCCACTTCGGATGCTCCGGGTCCTTGGGCGGGTTGCTCGGGTTGGGCCCCACATGGCAGAAGCCGCAGGACATGCCGACGCGGTAGGGGCGCACCAGCTTCTTGTCGTTGTAGTAGCTCGGGTCGGTGTAGAAGCGCACCGGATCCCACTTGGCCGCGGCGGCCTCGTCGAAGTCCGGATTCGGGAACAGGCGCAGGCCGACGATGCCGGTGGCGTAGCCATAGTAGGAGCCCACCGGCACGGTCTTGCCGCGTGCGCCGATCTTCACGCCGGGGTACTTGGCTTCGTTCTCGAAGGGGTCGGGCTTGCAGCCGGGACTGCGCACGTCCAGCCACAGGCCGAAGCGGTCGGCGCGCGGGCCGGTCCCCTTCTCGAAGCACGGCTCGTTCACCAGGCCCAGGTACTTCCAGCGGTTGTCGCGGCTGTAATTCAGGCTCGGGTGGTTGGAGAGGATCTTGAGGAAGTCGAGCAGGCCCACGCTCTTGGTGGCGAGCAGATCCCACATGCGGTCGTTGCCGCCGGTCCAAACGATCCAGTTGTTGCGCCCCTTCACCGCCGCGGCCTTGGCGTCGGCCGGAGCGATGCCGGGCACATAGGGATCGAGCGCCTTGGCCACCGCGGCCGGGTCGCGGGTGATGCCGTAGTCCATGTCGGCGAAATAGTCCTCGTCGGCCGCCGGGAAGGTCTCGGCGCCGCGCCCGACGCACAGCGCCTCGTCCAGAACCGATCCGGCGCCGCTGCCGCAGGGCTTGCCGAAGGGCAGCAGGGCACAGGCGGCCAGCGCCAGGGTGAGGCCGGATGCCAGGACAACGCGAAGTTTCGTCTTGCTCATGATCTTCTCTCCGTGGGCTCGGGCCGCCGATCGCCCCACCCGGACGTCATCATGCCCGAGGTGCCGGCGCACGTGTTTCACTATAGACGGCGAATCGCATGCGAACGTCCTCGGGATCTCCCGCAGGCGGCCTCGCGGCGGCACTTGGCCGGGTCACGACGCGGATTGGGACACCCCGCCGACGCGCATTTGAATCCCCCGGCGTTTGCCACTAGGCTCGGGGGCTCATGCATCGCCCCCGCACCGCCATGCCCGCCTTCGCCTACGCCACCGACCACCCCGCCCTGCTCGCCCATCTGCTCGGCCGCGAGCGCCTGCTGATCATTCAGGATCTCGACGGGGTGTGCATGGACCTGGTCGCCGATCCGCTGACCCGGCGCCTGGAGCTCGACTATCTGCACGCGGCGCGGCGCCTCGCGGGCGAGTTCTTCGTGCTCACCAACGGCGAGCACATCGGCAGCCGGGGCGTGAATGCGCTGGTGGAGCGCAGCTGCGGGCATCTCGATCCGCGCGCCCATCGCCTCTACCTGCCGGGCCTCGCCGCCGGCGGCGTGCAGTTCCAGAGCGCCGACGGCGAGGTCTCGCACCCGGGCGTGAGCGCGGCGGAGCTGCAGTTCCTGGCCCAGGTGCCGGCCCGGGCGCGGCACTGGCTGGCCACCGTGCTCGCCGAGGCGCCATTTGCGCTGCCGGCCGGGCAGATCGCCACGCTGGTCGACACCTGCGTGCTCGACAACCCGGTCTCCCCCACCCTGAACCTCAACCTGGCCTTCGCCGCCCTGCACGCGCACCCGGGCCGATATGCCCTCTTGCAGACACGCACCGCCCGGTGGTGCCAGGCGCTACTGGACAGCGCCACGGCCGCGGGGCTGGGCGAGTCCTTCTTCGTCCATTACGCGCCCAACCTCGGGCGCGACGCGCACGGCGAACGGCTCAAGCCCGCCGAGGGCGACAGCGCCGGCACCACCGATTTCCAGATCATGCTGCGCGGCGCGGTCAAGGAGGTGGGCGTGCTGGTGCTGCTGAACCGCTACTACCACCGCCTCACCGGCCACCACCCGCTGGGGGCGGATTTCAACGCCCGCACCGCGCCCACCGAGCGCGACCGCCTGCTGGCGCTGGCCGAGGCGCATTTCGACCCGGCCCTCATGCCCACCCTCATGGGCGTCGGCGACACCCTGACCGCCTCGACCCTCGACACGGGCACCGTGCGCGGCGGCAGCGACCGTGGCTTCCTGACACTGGTGCAGGACCTCGGCGTCCGCTTCGGCAGCGGCAACATCGTCGCCTTTGTGGACAGCAGCGGTGGCGAGATCCGGCGCCCGCGGGTGGCCACCGAGCATCTGCCCCACGCCCCCGCCCGGGCGCTGGCCGGCATCAGCGACGCGGACGACCCGCTCATGCTCAACGCGATCTTCCCCGGGGGCTATCGCCAGTACCTCGCCTTCTTCGCGCAGCTGGCGGCGCGGCGGGCGCCCGGGGCCGACTGGCCAACGCCGCCGGCGTGAGCCAAGCTGGAAGGGACGCCTCGTCGGGAGCCCCCTCCATGCCCAGCACCCTCACCCACATCGCCCTGCACGTGCGCGACCTCGATGCCTGCATCGCCTTCTACCGCGACTACGCGGGCATGGAGACGGTGCACGAGCGCGCCGCCGACGGCAAGCGCGTGGTGTGGCTGGCCTCACCGGGCCAGGGCGCGCGCTTCATCCTGGTGCTGATTCCGGGCGGACCGGGCCAGCAGCAGGCGGCGGACGACTTCTCCCACCTGGGCTTTGCGCTCGACAGCCATGCGGCGGTGGATGCGATCGCCGAACGGGCACAAGCGGGTGGCCTGCTCGAATGGCCGCCGCGCCAGGAGCCGTATCCGGTGGGCTACTACTGCGGCGTGCGCGACCCGGACGGGCGCTTCGTGGAGTTCAGCTACGGGCAGCCGCTGGGGCCGGGGGCCCCGGACACGGCCCAAGGGCGGTCTGGCGCGTAAATCTCGGCACTGGAAAACGTGCGTTGTCGCCCATGGCGGCGCAACCCGTCCTCGCAACAGATCCCGCCATGGCGGCGGGTCGCGCCTTGTTCCGTGTCTTCATGGACACAACGCGATCCGCCGGATGAACGCCCTCGGACCCTAGCGCGGTGGCTTGCAGCGCTTGCCTTCGTACTCGAAGCGGTTGAGCTTGTAGGTGCGCCCGTTCCAGCGCTGGACCGGAAAGCAGAATCCGGGACCGCCCACCTCCAGATCGGGCCAGCCCCCGCCCCCCGGATGGCCAGGAAGCGCGGCATGCCGATGCCGCTGGTGATCTTTGTCCAGCGCCCGTTCGCCTGCCGGCTGACCAAGGTGTAGCCCACGCCGGCCATGCCGAAGCAGTAGCTGCTGCCTTCACTGATGACCGCCTCGGGGCGTCCATCACCGTTCAGATCGGCCACCTGGTCGATGTGGCCGGGCGAATAACTGGCCGTGCCCGGATCGTCGCAGCCATGCCACTGGCCGCCGCGCTGCATGAAACCGGCCGCCTGGAAGGCCGCCGCCTGCTCGGCCGGAGCGAGCGCGGGCGGCGTCGCCGCGTGGGCGGCACCGGCGAGGGCCACCCAGAGTGGAAACCATCGGATCGAGCCCATGACGACCTCCAGCGGAATGCGCGCCGGAACGGCGTCGCGATTCCACTGTAGGCGGCAGGACATCGCCCGGCAAGGCGGTGCGGAACCCCGCGCCGCGCCGGGGCGTCCCACCACGCAGGCGGAAAGCTCGTTCAGCAGGGTCGCGCGCCGTCGTCCATGATGAAGAGGTACGCGCCCGCCCGCGCGGCGGCGATCGCAATGCACTGGAGGAGACATGAACACAGGAGAAGCAGCCAAGGCCGATCTGGTGGACACGGTGGTGACGCAGCTGCGCCAGCGCCTGCCGGCGGAGCAGGCGGCGCTGGCGGAGACCTTCGTACGCCAGTATTTCGCCCAGGTCGATCCGGACGATCTCGCCAATCACGCGGCCGCCGATCTGTATGGCGCGGCGCTCAGCCACCTGAACTTCGCGCGCCACATCGAGCGCGGCAGCGCCAAGTTGCGGGTGTACAACCCGCAGCTCGACGAGCACGGCTGGCAGTCGACCCACACGGTGATCGAACTGGTGCAGGAGGACATGCCCTTCCTGGTCGATTCACTCATCATGGAAATCAACCGCCAGGGGCTGGCCCAGCATCTGATCATCCATCCGGTGATGAAGGTGGCGCGCGACGCCGGGGGCGAACTGCAGTCGATCGCCGGCACCCAACGCGACGACGCCGGGCGCCTCGAGTCCATCATCCATGCGGAGGTGGACCGGCGCACCTCGGCGGCGGACCTGGAGGCACTCGAGGCCGGGCTGCGCAAGGTGCTGGCGGATGTGGCGGTGGCGGTGGAAGACTGGCGCAAGATGCAGCACCGCGTCATCGAGGCCATCACCGAGATCGAGGAGCAACCGCCCCAGGGCGTCGCCAGCACCGAAGAGGAGCGCGCCTTCCTCCAGTGGGTGGCCAACGATCATTTCACCTTTCTCGGCCATCGCGAATACGTGCTCACCGAGGAGGACGGCGAAACCCAGCTGCGCGCGGTCCCCGACAGCGGCCTGGGCATCCTGCGCGAGATGGGCGCCGAGCGCTCCAGCGGCTTCTCCGCACTGCCGCAGGAGATCCGCGAGCAGGCGCGCGAGCCGGTGGTGCTGGTGCTGACCAAATCGAATTCGCGCTCGACGGTGCATCGCGCCGCCTACCTCGACTACATCGGCATCAAGCGCTTCGATGCCCAGGGGCGGGTGACCGGCGAGCGCCGCTTCCTCGGCCTGTACACCTCGGTGGCCTACCATGCCGGCCCCGCGAGCATCCCCATCCTCCGGCGCAAGGTCAGCCATGTGCTCGCCCGCGGCGGCTTTCTGCCCAACAGCCACGGCGCCAAGACCCTCGCCACCATCCTGCAGCAGTACCCGCGCGACGAGCTGTTCCAGATCGACGACGACGAACTGTACGAGATCGCCATGGGCATCCTGCGCCTGGGCGAGCGGCTGCGCACGCGGCTGTTCGTGCGCCACGACCCCTACGGGCGCTTCTTCGCCTGCCTGATCTACACCCCGCGCGAAAACTACAACACCGAGATGCGCCAGCGCTTCCAGGCCATCCTCATGAAGGCCTTCGACGGCCACGGCTCGGACTTCGAGGTGCAGCTATCCGATTCGGTGCTGGCCCGCATCCTCATCATCGTGCGCACCCCGCCGGGCACCATGCCCGACTACGATGTGCACGAGCTGGAGGCCCGCCTGGTGCGTGCGGCGCGACGCTGGGAGGACGGCCTGCACGCGGCGCTGGTCGAACGCTGCGGCGAGGAGCGCGGCAACGCCCTGTTCACCCGTTACCGGTCGGCGTTTCCGGCCGGCTACCGCGAGGAACACGACGCCCGCAACGCGGCCCAGGACGTGGAGCTCATCGACACCCTGGCGGACGACGGCCTCGGCCTGAGCCTGTATGTGCCGCTGGAGGCCGCGGCCGGTCAGCTGCGCTTCAAGATCGTCTGCCGCGGCACCGCGGTGCCCCTGTCCGACAGCCTGCCGATGCTCGAATCCCTGGGCGTACGGGTGATCGAGGAGCGCCCCTACGAGGTGTTGCCCGAGGCCGACGAGCGCGCCTGGATCCACGATTTCGGTCTCCATCTCGACACCATGGAGACGCAACCGCTGGAGCGCCTGCGCGACGTGTTCCAGGAAGCCTTCCGGCGGCTGTGGACCGGGCAGAGCGAAATCGACAACTTCAACCGCCTGGTCACCGGTGCCCTGCTCGGCTGGCGCGAGGTGGCGCTGCTGCGGGCCTACGCGCGCTACATGAAGCAGGCCGGCTCGGCCTTCAGCCAGACCTACCTCGGCCAGACCCTGAGCGCCTACCCGGACCTGGTGCGGCAGCTGATCGCGTTGTTCCGCCAGCGTTTCGATCCGGCGCTCGCCGGCGATTCGGACGCCCGCGCGCAACAGCTGGTCGAGCGCATCGAGGCCGCACTGGACGCGGTCGCCAACCTCGACGAGGACCGCATCCTGCGTCAGTTCCTCGCGCTCGTCGAGGCGAGCCTGCGCACCAACTACTTCCAGCGCGACGACGCCGGCGAACCCAAGTCCTGGATCGCCTTCAAGCTCGACCCGGCGTGCGTGCCGGGCCTGCCCGAACCGCGCCCGGCCTACGAGATCTTCGTCTACTCCCCGCGCATGGAGGGCGTGCACCTGCGCGGCGGCTCGGTGGCCCGCGGCGGGCTGCGCTGGTCGGACCGCATGGAGGACTATCGCACCGAGGTGCTCGGCCTGGTCAAGGCGCAGATGGTGAAGAACACGGTGATCGTACCGGTGGGCTCCAAGGGCGGCTTCGTGGTCAAGCAGCCGCCCGCTGGCGGCGAGCGCGACGCACTGCAGGCCGAGGGGCTCGCCTGCTATCGCACCTTCCTGCGCGGCATGCTCGACCTGACCGACAACCGGGTCGGCGGCCAGGTGGTGCCGCCGCCCGACGTGGTGCGCCGCGACGGCGACGACCCCTACCTGGTGGTGGCCGCCGACAAGGGCACCGCCACCTTCTCCGACCATGCCAACGCCGTGGCGCACGAATACGGCTTCTGGCTCGGCGACGCCTTCGCCTCGGGCGGCTCGGCCGGTTACGACCACAAGAAGATGGGGATCACCGCGCGCGGGGCCTGGGAGTCGGTCAAGCGCCACTTCCGCGAACTGGGCCACGACACCCAGAGCGAGGATTTCACCGTGGTCGGCATCGGCGACATGAGCGGCGACGTGTTCGGCAACGGCATGCTGCTCTCGCCCCACATCCGCCTGGTAGCCGCCTTCGACCACCGCCACATCTTCATCGACCCCAGCCCGGACGCGGCCCGGAGCTTCGAGGAACGCCGTCGCCTGTTCGCCCTGCCGCGCTCCTCATGGGCCGACTACGACAGCACCCTGATCTCCGCGGGCGGCGGGGTGTGGCCACGCAGCGCCAAGTCCATCAGCCTGCCGCCGGCCGCGCGCAAGGTGCTGGGCATCGAGCGCGAGTCGCTCACGCCGCTCGAACTCATCCGCGCCATCCTCCTCGCCCCCGTCGACCTGCTCTACAACGGCGGCATCGGCACCTATGTGAAGGCAAGCGCCGAGAACAATGTCGAGGTCGGCGACCGCGCCAACGACGGTATCCGCGTCGATGCGGCGGACCTGCGCGTCAAGGTGGTGGGCGAAGGCGGCAACCTGGGCGTGACCCAGCGCGGACGCATCGAGTTCGCCCTCGGGGGCGGCCGGATCTACACCGACGCCATCGACAACTCCGGCGGCGTCGCCTGCTCCGACCACGAGGTGAACATCAAGATCCTGCTCGACGCGGTGGTCACCGCCGGCGACATGACACCCAAGCAGCGCGATGCCCTGCTCGAGGAGATGACCGACGAGGTGGCCGCGCTGGTGCTGCGCGACAACTACTTCCAGGGTCAGGTGATCTCGGTGTCGTGCTCGCGCGCCGCCGAGCTGCTCGACAAGCAGGCGCGCTACCTGCGCCACCTGGGCAACAGCGGACGCCTCAACCGCAAGCTCGAATTCCTGCCCTTCGACGAAGAGCTGGCCGAGCGCAAGGCGCGCAACCAGGGCCTGGCGGCACCGGAGCTTGCGGTGCTGCTCGCCTACAGCAAGATGGAACTGTACGAGGCGGTGCTCGACGCCGACGTGCCCGAGGACCCGTACATCGCCACCGCGCTGACCCGCTACTTCCCCAAACCCCTGCGCGAGCGCTTCGCCGACCCGATCCTGGCCCACCCGCTGCGCCGCGAGATCATTGCCACCCACGTGATCAACAGCATGATCAACCGGGTGGGCGCCAGCTTCGTGTTCCGCGTGCAGGAGGAGTCGGGCGCCGCGCCGGCGGACATCGTGCGCGCCTACATGGCCACCCGCGAGGTGTTCGGCCTGGTGGACTTCTGGCAACAGATCGAGGCCCTCGACAACGTGGTCGCCGACGCCACCCAGACCGGCATGATCATCGCCGCCCAGCAGCTGATCATGCACGGCACCCTGTGGTTCCTGCACCGGCGCAGCCACCTGCAGGACCTGGACGTGACCCTGCGGCGCTTCGGCCCCGGGGTGGGCGAGCTGACCCGCAACCTGCCCCACCTGCTGGCACCGGCCTACCTCGAGGATCTGGAGCACGAGGCCGAACGCCTGACCGGGCTCAACGTGCCCGAGTCGCTGGCACGCCGTGCCGCCGGCATGGACGCCCTGCACAGCGCCCTGGACATCGTCGAGGTGGCGGACCGGGTCGAGCGCGACACCGAAACGGTGGCGCAGATCTATTCGGCCATCGACGCGCGTCTGAACCTGCACTGGCTGTGGCGCCAGATCGCCGCGCTGCCGGCAGACAGCCACTGGCACGGCATGGCGCGCAAGGCCATGCTCGACGACGTGGCCAGCCGCATGCGCGAGCTCACCGCCGGGGTGTTCCGTGGCGGCCGCCCGGAGGACGACGCCGCGGCGCTGCTGGCGCAATGGGCCGAGACCCAGGCCTATCAGCTTGGCCGCTGGGAACAGGTGCGCGGCGAACTGCAGAACGCCGGCAGCCTCGACATGGCCATGGTCTCGGTCGCGCTGCGCGAACTGCGCGTGCTGGTGCCGGCCACGGCCACCGAGCCGTGAGGCGAGCATGCCACGCCCGGACACGACCCGGCCGACCAGGATGCGGCATCGCAACATTTCTGGATCGGGGCTCGCTTTGTGCCTATATTCAGACAAATGCGCCCGACACCCCGTCGGCGCGACATCGACTTGCCGCACATCCAGACCCGATCGGCCGGACCGCGCACCGCGCCGACCGGGCGATGCCGCCTCGCGTGCCCGAAGACGGCACGGACGACACGTTCCGACTCACTGGTGCTTCCTCGCTGGCCGCCCCCCACCGCCAGCGCATGCTTGACCCGACAGGAGTGACCCATGGCCACGGACGAACAGGCGAAAGCCGATAAGAAAACCTCCCTCACCACCAAGATCATGATCGGCATGGTTGCCGGCGTGGTCGTCGGGCTGATCTTCAACCAGATCGACTCGGCCTTCATCGACACCCACATCGTGGGCGGTTTGTTCGCCATGGTCGGCAAGATGTTCGTCAACGCCCTGAAGATGCTGGTGGTGCCGCTGGTGGTGTTCTCGCTCATCTGCGGCGTGCTCGGCATCGGCGACATCCGCATCCTCGGGCGCGTGGGCGGCAAGGCCTTCGTGCTCTACCTGCTCACCACCGCCATCGCCATCGCGGTGGCCATCGGCATCGCCTCCCTCGTCGGGCCCGGTGCGGGCTTCAACATGGAGGGGGTGGACACCGGCGGCATCGTCGCCAAGGAGGCACCGAGCGTGTGGCAGGTGTTCGCCAACATCGTGCCGACCAATCCGGTCGCCGCCCTGGCCAACGGCGAGATGCTGCAGATCATCTTCTACGTGATCGTGCTCGCCGTGGCGGCGCTGATGCTCGGCGAGATGTCCGAGCCCTTCGCGCGCGCCTGCGAGTACATGAACGAGCTGATGATGAAGATCGTCGGCATCGTCATGTCCGCCGCGCCCTACGGCGTGTTCTGCCTGATCGCCAAGACCTTCACCGAGCAGGGACCGGAGCTCTTCGTCCCGGTGCTCGCCTACGTGGGCACGCTGGTCGGCGCCCTGTTCCTGCACCTGTTCGTGACCCTGATGATCATCCTCAAGGCCTTCTCCGGCCTCGACCCGTTCACGTTCATGAAGAAGATCCGGCCGGCACAGATCTTCGCCTTCTCCACCGCCAGCTCGAACGCGACCATTCCGGTCACCTACCGTTGCGTCACCGAGCGTATGGGGGTCGACAACTCCGTGGCATCGTTCAGCGTGCCGCTGGGCGCCACCATCAACATGGACGGCACCGCGATCATGCAGGGCGTGGCCACCGTGTTCCTGGCCAACGTCTATGGCGTCGATCTCGGCCTGAGCGGTTACCTGACGGTGATCGGCATGTCGGTGCTGGCCTCCATCGGCACCGCCGGGGTGCCGGGCGTCGGCCTGGTCATGCTGACCATGGTGCTCGGCCAGGTGGGTCTGCCGATCGAAGGGATCGCGCTGATCCTGGGGGTCGACCGCTTGATGGACATGATCCGCACCGCGGTCAACATCTCCGGCGACGCCGTGGTCACCGCCATCGTCGCCAAGAGCGAGAACAAGATCGACATGAAGGTCTTTGCCGACCCCGAAGCCGGCACCACCTCCGACGAACTCGACATCGACCCGGCCGCCGAAGCGGCGCTGGCCAACATCACCCACCCGCACCCGTCGGCCTGAGCGCTTCGCGCCGGGCACAAACGAAAAGGCCGCCCGACGGCGGCCTTTTCACATGCAACCCGCGCCCGCTCACTTCAGGCCGAGCAGTTCCACCTCGAACACCAGGGTCGCGTTGGGCGGGATCACGCCACCGGCGCCACGGGCACCGTAGCCCAGCTCCGGCGGAATGGTGAGCTTGCGCTTGCCGCCCACCTTCATGCCCTGCACGCCTTCGTCCCAACCGCGGATCACGTAGCCCTGGCCGAGCGGGAACTCGAAGGGATCGTTGCGATCCTTGCTCGAATCGAACTTGCTGCCATTGGTCAGCCAGCCGGTGTAGTGCACGGTGGCCTGACGGCCGGCGGCGGCCAGCTCGCCCTCGCCGATCTCGATTTCCTCGTAGATCAGGCCGCTTTCGGTGGTGATGGATTCGGACATGATGCCTCCTTGATGCGTTGAGCCGCTCATTGTACCGGCTTCACGCCCCGCATCATCGCGAGACGGGCGGAAACACCCGCTCGGTCCAGTGCGCGCTCGCGTAGGCCATCACCGGCAGCACCACCAGCAGCGCCGGCGGCACCAGCACGGCGCCGAGCACGGCCACGGCGAGCACCATCGCCCACATCAGATGCACCAGCGGCGCACGACCGATGGCCCGCACCGAGGCGACCACCGCGGTCACCAGCGTGCCCTCGCCGCGCACCGCCAGCGGGATGCCATGCACGGTCACCGCGAACACGATCAGGGCGAGAAACCCCCCCGCCACCCCGGACCCGGCATGGAAGCGCCAGGCCACCGCATCGGTGGGGACCGCCGCCGCCCAGCCATCGTGCCAGCGCCCCACCATGAAGCTGTACAGGGTGCCTGCGTCGGTCAGCCACACCAGCGCCATGAAGGTGCAGAAGGCCCCGAGCACCCACACCGGCCGCGGCGCGGCGGCCATGGCCTTCAATGGCAGACCGGGCGGCGTGTCGTGCCCGCGCCGATGCGCCTCGCGCACGCCGAGAAAGCCGCACAGGGTCACCGGCCCGAAGAGCATGAAGGCGCCGACCAGCGGCAGCACCAGCGGCGCCAGCCCCAGCGCCACCAGAGCCCGCGCCAAGAGCGCGCCGACGACCAGGAAGGCGGCGGCAAAGCCCATGCTGACCCGGGGCAGGCGACAAAAATCCGCCCACCCGGCCCGCAGGGCCTGCACCATCCAGCCCGCCTGTGCGACGGCGGGCACGCCATGAATCGACATCCGGCCGATCTCCGCTGCAAAACCCGCATTGTCGGCGACCGGCACGGCGGGAGAACACGATATGGATCAAGCCACGGAACGATCAGCGAAAGCTCAGGGACCAGCGCAGATCGACGGCATTGTCGGTGCCGGCGCGGCCGATCACGGCGAGCCGGCGGGTGAGCTGGTGGGTGAGCTTGACCACATGCTCGACGCCGGACAGGCTCTGCTCGAAGGACAGCGTGGTGTCGGCGGACAGGCGCTTGCCCACCGACAGCACCTGGCCACTCACCGTGGCCTCGCCACGCGCGGCCGAACCGCCCCCGACCACCGAGCTGGTGGACGTGCGCCCGACGCTGTTGAGCTCGCCCTGGCCGATGGACAGCTCGTCCAGCCCCAGGCCGGCGGCCAGCTGATCGCTGATGCCGCCCCCGGGACCGCCGAGCAGGGCCTGCGCCGCCGGCAACAGCAAGGCCGCGTCACCGCTGCCGCCCTCGGGCGCCCGCCCGAGCACGATCCAGCTGAGTTTCTCCGCATCCGGCACCTCGGGCGTGGACACCAGCGAGACCACCGGGCGACGCACCGTGCCGGCAATCGACACCCCCGCCTCCACCGCCAGCCCCTTGCGCAGGGCCACCACGTTGAGCCCGGGGTTGTCGAGCGGCCCCTGGAAGTTGACCACGCCGCGCTCGATCACCAGCTTCTGCCCGTAGCCCTCGTAGGTGCCGCCCACCGTCTCGAGCGAGCCGGTGGCCCGCAACGGTTCGCCGCTGTTGGCCACCAGCACCAGCTGGCCGCCCAGGCGGGTGTCGAGCCCCAGCGCCGACAGGTACAGCTGCCGCCCCAGGTCGATGGCGATGCGCGCCTTGAGCTGGCGCTGGCTGGGCGGCGCCGTCGCTTCGCGGCCGAGCACCTTGACGTCGCCCGACAGGCTCGGCGCCGGCGTGCGCGCGAATTCCAGATAGCCCCCATCGGCCACCACGCTCGCCTCGATGCGCGGCGCCTCCCAGCGGGTGTCCATGCGCCCCTTGCCGCTGACCGCCAGCCAGCGGTCGGCACGCTGGAACAGGGGCAGGCGGTCGGCCTCGATGTCCAGGCCGCCCTCGCCGTCGGCCAGGCGCAGGCTGCCGTGCGCGCTCAGGGTGCCGGGGGTGCGCGTCAGCGCCGCGTAAGGCACCCGGCTGTCGCGCGGGCGCACCCGGCTCTCGGAGACGAAGCGCAGGGTGTCGATGTCGAGCCGTTCGGCATCGAAGCGCGCGTCCAGGGTGCCGCCGGCCAGGCGCAGGCCTTCGCCGACGAGCTCGAGCAACAGGCCCTGGCCGCTGATCTGCCCGGCACCGACCGGATCGGCCGGCGTGCCGCTGAGGGAGAAGGCCGCCTTCAGGCGTCCGTCGGTGCGCACCACCGGGCTGGCCAGCGGCCCGATCCAGGCAATCGACGGGATGTCCAGGTCGGCCGAACCGAGCAGCGGCGCCTGCATGTCGAGCTGCCACACGCCGCCTTCGCGCTTGAGCTGCGCGGTCGCACTGCCGGACAGCTCGCCCAGCGCCGAGCCGGCCGCATCGACCCCGAGGGCGAGACGGCGGCCGTCCAGCGAGGCGAGCACATCGAAGCGGCTGAGACCGAAGCGCACCACCGTGTCCCCGGTCAGGATCAGATCGCCGGACTCACGGAACAGATGCACCGTGCCATGGGCCTGCTGGTCGAAGTCCAGATCCCATTTGCCACCCAGCACCAGGTCGCCGCCGCCCCGCTTGGGGCGCGCGTCGGGGCGGGTCTCCAGACCCAGGGTGAGCCCGCTCACCTGCCCCGACGTGCTCAGCCGACCGGGCGACCACCGGGTGGGCGCGAACGCGATCGTCCCGCGCTGTCCCGCCGAGAGTGTGCCGGCGCCGATGCGCACCTGATCGGCCGCCAGCGACAGCGTCACCGGCGCGCTCAGCGCGAGCGGCAGACGACCGGTGGTGGTCAGTTCGCTCAGGCGACCCTGCCAGGTCTGCCCCTTGTCGAGGCCACCGCGCAGCTGCACATGGCCCCCGTCCTCGGGCGCCTTCACGCTCAGATCGATCACGTGCTCGCCGCGGCTCCCCCGGGCGGTGAGATCGACCCGGGTGAGCTGCACCCGGGGGCCGGCGTCAATCGCGCGGGCCTCGAGATCCACCGCGAATCGCCCCTGCTCGCCGGTATCCAGTTCGGCCGACAGCTTCGCCTGGCCGATGCGCACACCTCCGGGCACCACCAGCGCACGCGCCTGACCCTGCGCCGTGCCGACGGGCCGGCTACGCCCACCGGTGAGCTGGCCATCGAGGGTGAGCGCGCCGGCGAAACCCTGCCCCAGCGCCGCCAGTTGCGGCGCGTCCAGGTGCCAGTCGAGCCGGTCGGCCGGAGCCCCCCAGGCCCCCTGGGCGGTGAGCCGGTTCTGCCCCAGCGCGAGGCTCAGGTCGGCCTTGGCGAGCCGGTCGGTGTGCCAGGCAAACTGGCCGGTCCCGCTCAAGGGCTGACCGGCGAGGCGGCTGTCGGCGATCGTATAGCGCCCCTCGGCCCGCGGGGTGGCCGCCTCACCGCGGGCCTCGAGCGCGACCGACACCGCGCCCTCGGGCGCTTCGGCCCAGAAGGCCCGGGGGTTGATCGCACGGGTGCGCACGCGCGCCTCGAAGGGCATGGCGCCCTCGAGCGTCACCGTTCCGGTGATCGCGGCACTCGCCTGGCCCTGCTTGAGATCCGCCTGCTCGATCACCACCCGGGTGCCGGCGTGGCGCGCTTTCAGATCCAGCGTGAGCCCGGCGTCGGCCAGCGCCGCCTGCACCCGCTCGCCGCCGCCGTCGGCATCCAGTGTCACCGGCCCGCGCAGGGCGGTCGCCGGCAGGCGCGCATCGATGGCCTTGAGATTCACGCCCTCGAGCGCCACCTCGGCCCCGGCGGGCGCGTCGGCCGACCAGTGCGCCTTGCCGGTGAGTCGCCCGCCTTGCGGGATCGACAGCGCCAGCGTATCGAGCGCCACGGCCTGCGGCGCCAGTGCCAGCTCGGCATCGAGCCCGCCAAGCGGCAAACGCTGCTGGTCGAGGCGCCCGGGGGCGGCGTTGGCGATCGACACCGGCCCCACCAGCCGCCCGGCCTCGCGTTTCAGGCTCACCTTGAGCGACAGGCCGGCGGCGGGCAGAGCGTCGCGCCAGCGCGCCGGATCGATGCCCTCGCCCGCGATCACCAGCGCACTCGCCGGCAATTCGGCGAACGGCGTGAGCGTGCCCGATACCGACACGTGGGCGCCGCCCCCCTCGGCCTTCGCCGTCATCTCGATGGCCTCGAGCACGCCGCCCAGCGTCGCCTCGGCGCTCACCTCGGGGCCGAGCAGCGCGGTGCGCCAGCGCGCCTGGCCGTCCACCTGCATGGGGGCGAGGGTGTGCAGGGTGAGATCGGCGCCACCGCTGCCCCAGGGGGTCTGCACGGTGTCGACGACGGCATGCACGCGGTCCGCCCCGGCCTCGATGCGGCCGCTCAGCGCCGAGACGAGCACCCGTCCGCCGCCGTCCGCGAGGGGAAACGGCGCCAGCGCCAGCGTGCCGAGGCTGAACCGCTCGAGCCGGATCGCCAGCGGCAGGGTGACGCCAGCGGGCGCCCGGGCCGGCGTCCCGTCTCCGGGCGGGGTGGCGATGGCGACGCGGCGGGCTGCAAGCGCATCGACGGCGAGCTGGCCACGCAGCAGCGCGGCAGGCGACCAGTCGAGCTCGAGGCCGTCCACATCGAGATGCACGGTGTCGAGACGCACGCGCACGCGATCGACCTGGAGCGGCCCGATCAGACGCCCTCGGGCGCCTTCGAGCCGGATACCGTCCTGGGTAAGCTGCGCCAGCCAGGCCGTGCCATGGGCCAGTCCCGACGCCGAGCCGACGAGCCAGGCGATGCCGCCGGCCAGCAGCAGCACGAGTGCCGCCAGCACCGCGATCAGGCCGCGCAGGACGCGTCGATGCGGTTGGGGGGGCGGCGCCTCGCTCATGCCTGCCTTGGGGCCTCAGCCGAACAGCTGCTGCAGCGCCTCGCCAGGGTTGGGGGCGCGCATGAAGGCCTCGCCCACGAGGAAGGCATTGACCTTGTGCGTGCGCATGCGCTGCACGTCGGCAGCCGACAGAATGCCGGATTCGGTGATCACCAGCCGGTCGGCGGGGATGCGGTCGAGCTGGTCGAGGGTGAAGTCGAGGGAGACCTCGAAGGTGCGCAGGTTGCGGTTGTTGATGCCGATGAGCGGGGTGCGCAGCTGCAGGGCCAGATCGAGCTCGCCCTCGCTGTGGCTCTCCACCAGCACCGCCATGCCGAGCGCCTCGGCGACCGCCTCGAGCTCCTGCATCTGCGCCAGCGACAGGGCGGCGACGATGAGCAGGATCGCATCCGCGCCCATGGCGCGCGCCTCGAGCACCTGCCACGGGTCGATCATGAAATCCTTGCGCAGCACCGGCAGCGCACACGCGGCACGCGCCTGCTGCAGATACTCCGGCGCCCCCTGGAAGAACTGGCGGTCGGTGAGCACCGACAGGCAGGCCGCGCCGCCGGCTTCATACGCGGCGGCGATCTCGGCCGGCACGAAATGCTCGCGCAGCACGCCCTTGGAGGGACTGGCCTTCTTGACCTCGGCGATCACCGCGGCCCGACCGGCCGCCACCTTGGCACGCAGGGCGCCGGCAAAATCGCGCGGCGCCGGCTGGGCCCGCGCCTCGCGTTCGATTTCGGCAAGCGGCCGCGCCAGCTTGCCGGCGGCGACCTCCTCGGCCTTCACGGCGAGGATCTTGTTCAGGACATCACTCATTCGATTCTCGGGAGACGGAGCACCGCACCGCGGGATACCGCGCCACGGCCTCACTTCGTTCAGACAATGGACCGCCGCTCAGGCAAAGCGTTGCGTGTAGCGCGCGAATGCATCCACCTTGGCGCGCGCGGCGCCGCTGGCGATGACCTCGCGTGCCTTGCCGATGCCATCGGCGACGGTGTCGGCCAGCTTGGCGGTATAGAGCGCGACGCCGGCATTGAGCACGACGATGTCGCGCGCCGCGCCGGGCACGTTGTCGAGCGCGCCGAGCAGCATGCCTTTCGACTCGGCCGCGTCATGCACCTGGATCTGGCGCGCCGACTGCATCTGCAGGCCGAAGTCCTCGGGGTGGATGTCGTACTCGCGCACCTGCCCGTCCACGAGCTCGGCGACCATGGTCGCGGCCCCCAGCGACACTTCGTCCATGCCGTCGCGGCCGTGCACCACCAGTACATGGTCGGCGCCCAGGCGCTGCATGACGCGCGCCTGGATGCCCACCAGGTCGGGATGGAACACCCCCATCAGGGTGTTGGGCGCACCGGCCGGGTTGGTGAGCGGGCCGAGGATGTTGAAGATGGTGCGCACCCCCATCTCCTTGCGCACGGGGGCGACGTTCTTCATGGCGCTGTGGTGGTTGGGCGCGAACATGAAGCCGATGCCGGTCTCGGCGATGCACTCGGCGACCTGCTCGGGCGACAGGGCCAGATTCACGCCCAGCGCCTCGAGCACGTCGGCACTGCCGGAGCTGGACGAGACGCTGCGCCCGCCATGCTTGGCCACCCGCGCGCCGGCCGCCGCGGCGACGAAGATGGTGGCGGTGGAGATGTTGAAGGTGTGGATGCCGTCGCCGCCGGTGCCGACCACATCGAGGAAGTTGTCGTTGGGCGGGGGCACCGCCACCTTGGTGGACAGCTCGCGCATGACCGTGGCGGCCGCCGCGATCTCGCCGATGGTCTCCTTCTTGGTGCGCAGGCCGGCGAGGATGGCGGCGGTCTGCACCGGCGAGATCTCGCCGGCCATGATCCGGCGCATGAGGGCGACCATCTCGTCGAAGAAGATCTCGCGATGTTCGATGACGCGCTGGAGCGCTTCCTGGGGCGTGATGTTCATCGTCTCTTCCTTCAGGCGGTGCGTTCGAGAAAGTTGCGCAGCAGGTCGTGGCCGTGCTGCGTGAGGATGGATTCGGGGTGGAACTGCACGCCCTCGACCTCGAGGGTGGTGTGGCGCAGGCCCATGATCTCGCCGTCGTCGGTCCAGGCCGTCACCTCGAGGCACTCGGGCAGGCTCTCGCGTTCGACGGCGAGGGAATGATAGCGGGTGCACACCAGCGGGTTGGGCAGGCCCTTGAACACGCCGCGGTTTTCATGATGCACCTCGGAGACCTTGCCATGCATGAGCTGCTTGGCGTGCACCACCTTGCCGCCGAAGGCGGCGCCGATGCTCTGGTGGCCCAGGCACACGCCGAGGATGGGCAGCTTGCCGGCGAAATGCCGGATGGCCGCCACCGAGATGCCCGCTTCGGCGGGCGAACACGGCCCCGGCGAAATCACCAGCTGGGTGGGCGCCATCCCTTCGATCTCGTCGACGGTGATCTCGTCGTTGCGGTAGGTACGCACCTCGGCGCCCAGTTCGCCGAAATACTGCACGAGGTTGTAGGTGAAACTGTCGTAGTTGTCGATCATCAGCAACACGTTGCTACTCCTGTGGCGGTCGCTCAGGCGACCGCTTTCAATCCGAAATGCGTCCTGACCTCGGCCGCACTCATGAGGCCGATGCCCAGCGCGCCCAGCACCTCGGCCAGGCGCGTCACCTGGTCGGCATTGTCGCGCAGGGGCCTGCCATCGGCGGCGGTCATGTTGTTCTCGAAACCGACGCGGCAATGCCCCCCCGCCAGCGCGGCCTGGGTCACGCAGGCCAGTTCCGGCGCCCCGAAGGCGCACACGCCCCATCGCCATCGCTCGGGGACGTGCGGCAGGTAGGCGAGGATGTCGGTCGGGCGGCTGGTGGTACCCGAATAGCGCCCGAGCACGATCAGCACCCACGGCTCGGCCTGTGGCAGCCAGCCGGCCTCCCACCAGCGCACCAGCAGGCGGAGCTGATCGAGCGAGTAGATGATGTACTGCGGCACCGTGCCGGCCGCCGCGGTTTCGGCGAGAAAATCGCGCACCGCGCCGGTCTGCGCCTCGTCGTCCGGGTCGAGCAGCTCGTTGAGGTTGAAGGTGATCATCTCCGGCGTCAGGGCACGCTGCACCGCCATCATGTCGGCGGGGGCGAAACGCCCCACCCGCTCGGTGGTCGGCTGCACGACGATGTCGCTCAGTTCGCGCACCGCGGCGATGGCCTCGCGATAGCGGCCCGCATCGAGGCTGTGCGCCCCGTCGCCGTCGCGCACATGCAGGTGCAGGATGGAGGCACCCTGACGCGCGCACAGCAGCGCCTCGGCAGCGATCTCGACCGGTGCGAGCGGAATCGCCGCATGATCGGCCTTGCCGCGCCGCGCCCCGTTCGGCGCCACCGTGAGACACACCGCGGGCGCGCTCACTTGAGCTTCCCGGCGGCGCGCAGGGTGTCGCAGGCCTTGTCGATCGCCTTGTGCAGCAACTCGACCAGGCGGCCGATCTGCGCCTTGGTGATGATGAAGGGCGGCGCGATCAGCACATGGTCGCCGCGGCGCCCGTCGATGGTGCCGGCCATGGGGTAGATGATCAGGCCGAGCTTGAAGGCGGCCTCGCCCACCAGCTGCTTGAACCCCAGTTCCGGCTCGAACGGCTCCCGGGTGGCCCGGTCGGCGACGAACTCCACCCCGGCGAACAGCCCCTTGCCGCGGATGTCGCCCACGTGCGGGTGGTCGTCCAGATGCTCGTGCAGGCGGCGCAGCAGCTCCTCCCCCATCTTCGCGCTCTTGTCGACCAGATTGTGTTCCTTGATGTAGTTGATCACCGCGACCCCGGCCGCCGCCGCGAGCGGATGCCCCATGTAGGTGTGGCCGTGCTGGAACACGTTGCGCCGGTTGGTGAAGGTGTCCACGATGCGGTCGTGCACCAGGGTGGCGCCAATGGGCACGTAGCCGGCGGCCAGCCCCTTGGCCACGCACAGCATGTCGGGCACCACGCCCCAGTGGCGCATGGCGAACCACTTGCCGGTGCGGCCCATGCCGGTCATCACCTCGTCGGCGATGAGCAGCACGTCGTAGCGGTCGCAGATCTCGCGGATGCGGCGGAAGTAGCCGTCGTGCGGCACCAGCGCGCCGGCGGTGGCGCCCACCACCGGCTCGGCGATGAAGGCGGAGATCTTCTCCGGCCCCACCTCGAGGATGGCGCGCTCCAGGTCGTCGGCGCACTCGATGGCGCAGTGGGCCGGGTCCTTCTTGAACGGGCAGCGGTAGCAATAGCACGGGGCCACGCGCGGGCGCTGGTAGAGCATGGGCTCGTAGATCGCCCGGCGCCACGGGTTGCCGCCGGCCGCCAGCGCCCCCAGGGTGTTGCCGTGGTAGCTCTGCTCGCGGCCGATGACCATCCATTTTTCCGGCCGCCCCATCTGCACCCAGTAGGCGCGCGCCATCTTGATGGCCGACTCGACCGCCTCGGAGCCCCCCGACACGAAATAGGCATGGTTCAGCCCGCCCGGCGCCAACTCCGCCAGCAGGCCGGCGAGTGCTTCCTGCGGGCGGTTGGTGAACTGGCTGGTGTGGGCGAATTCGCAGCTGTCGAGCTGGGTCTTGAGCGCCTCGACCACCTCGCGCACGCTGTGGCCGATGGACGAGACCACCGCGCCGCCGCAGGCATCCATGTAGCGCTTGCCCTTGGTGTCGACGAGATAGATCCCCTCGCCCCGGGCCACCATCGGATAGTCGGCGAACGGATTGCGGTAGAACACATTGGTCTCTTCACCCATGGGGCACCTCCTGCCGTATCGTTGTTCTCATCCGGCCCGCAGGCCGGTGGGGATCAGTCCAGTTCGGAGTCGAGACCGCGTTCGGCCATCTGGGCGGCGCGCAGCATCGCGAGCGCCTTGTTGCGCGTTTCCGTCCATTCGTTGTCGGGCACCGAGTCGGCGACGATGCCGGCGCCGGCCTGCACATGGATCTGACCGTCCTTGAGCACGGCGGTGCGGATGTTGATGCACAGGTCCATGTCGCCGTGAAAACCCAGGTAGCCGGAGGCGCCGGCGTACATGCCGCGCTTGACCGGCTCGAGCTCGTCGATGATTTCCATGGCGCGCACCTTGGGCGCCCCCGACACCGTGCCGGCCGGGAAGCTGGCGCGCAGCACCGCGAGCGCGTCGAGCCCCTCGCGCAGCGTGCCTTCCACGTTGGAGACGATGTGCATCACGTGCGAGTAGCGCTCGATGGTGAACTGGTCGGTCACCTTCACCGAGCCGGTCTGCGCCACCCGGCCCACGTCGTTGCGGCCCAGGTCGAGCAGCTGCACATGCTCGGCGCGCTCCTTCTCGTCGGCGAGCAGATCGGCCTCGAGGGCCACGTCCTCGTCCTGGGTCTTGCCGCGCGGCCGGGTGCCGGCGATGGGGCGCAAGGTGACCTTGTCGTCCTCGAGGCGCACCAGGATCTCGGGCGAGGCGCCCACCACCTGGAAGTCCTCGAAGTTGAAATAGAACATGTAGGGCGAGGGGTTGAGCGTGCGGATGGCGCGGTACAGCGCCAGTGGCGTGGCCGCGAAGGGCTTGCTCATGCGCTGGGAGAGCACCACCTGCATGATGTCGCCCTCGACGATGTAGTCCTTGGCCTTCTGCACCGCCGCCTTGAAGGCGTCCTCGCCGAAACTGGACACCGCCTCGGCCGGCTCGGCGCGGGTGTCGGCCGGGATCTGCACCGGCGAGCGCAGCTTGTCGATCAGCTCCGCCAGACGCTGCTTGGCGCGACGGAAGGCGCCGGGCACCTGCGGGTCGGCGTAGACCACCAGGGTGAGCTTGCCCGACAGGTTGTCGACGATGGCGATCTCTTCGGAGAGCAGCAGCAGGATGTCCGGCGTGCCCAGCGGGTCCTCGTGCTCGGCGTGGGCCAGGCGCGACTCGATGTAGCGCACCGTGTCGTAGCCGAAGCAGCCGACCAGGCCACCGGCGAAACGCGGCAGGCCGTCGCGCGGCGGTACCTTGATGCGCGCCATGACCTCGCCGATGAAATCGAGCGGGTTGGTGTCGTCGCGGCGCTCGATGAGGCTGTTGCCATTGAGCAGCAGGGCATCGCGACCATGCACCTCGATGCGGGTGCTGGCGGCCAGGCCGATGATGGAATAGCGACCGAAGCGCTCACCGCCCTGCACGGATTCGAGCAGGTAGGTGTAGGGCGCGTCGGCCAGCTTCAGGTAGATGGACAGCGGGGTGTCGAGATCGGCGAAGGTCTCGAGCGTGACCGGGATACGGTTGTAGCCCTGTTGGGCCAGGGCCTTGAATTCAGATTCCAGCATGGGTGACTCCGGGTTCGGCGGTTCTTATTCGAAAGCGGCGGCACACGTGGGCCGCACGGACGGCGGGCAGCCCCCGCCGATGGTCGGTGGCGCTAGCGCCACGACCATGAACGCCAGCCGCGCCAGCATGAGCTGCCTGCGCGAACCGGGGCGATCTCCTCTCGAAACGGCGAACGTGATTGAGTCACGATGAATCTTTCGGTTGGGCCTGAAAGCGGTGAATTCATTGGGTTTCAGCAGCCGAGCAGCGGTGGCAGCTCGGCAAGTCTCGATAGTAGCCCATCGCAATTGATGGTGTCCACCGGCACCCCCTCGGTGTAGCCATAGGTCATGAGCAGCACCGGCACGCCGGCCGCCCGGGCGCATTCGGCATCGTTCGCCGAATCGCCGACCATCAGCGTGCGCTGCGGTGGCACCGCCAGCGCCGCGCAGGCATGCAGCACCATGTCCGGCGCCGGCTTCTTGTTCGGCAGCATGTCGCCACAGACGAGCGCGCCGAAATGGTCGGCCAGGCCGGTGGCCACCAGCAGCGGTTCGGTGAAGTCGCGCGCCTTGTTGGTCACCACGCCCATGGCGAAGCCGCGCGCCTTGAGCGTGTCGAGGGTGTCGCGCACCGTGTCGAAGGGCACGGCGCGCCGGCCGTTGGTGTCGCGGTAGTGGCGGCGGAACACGTCCACCGCCGCGTCGAAATCCGCCGCGCCCATGTCCGGCTCGGCCAGACAGCGCTCCACCAGCTTGGGGATGCCCTTGCCGACGAAGTTGCGCACCTCCTCGCGCGACCGCAGCGGCCGGCCGAGCTCGGCGAGCATGCGGTTGGCCGCTTCATGCAGATCGTCGATGGTGTCGAGCAGGGTGCCGTCCAGATCGAACAGCACCGCATCCACGTCGAAACGCGCGCTCATGCCGCACCGCCGACGCTCGCCAGCTGCGCCCGCAGGGCGCCGATCACGGTGTCGTAGCGGTTGGGATCCTCGTCCCGCGCGGCGCCGAACACCGCCGAGCCGGCGACGAAGGTGTCGGCCCCGGCCGCGGCGATCTCGGCGATGTTGTCGATTTTCACCCCACCGTCGATCTCGAGCCGGATCGTGCGCCCGCTGCGCTCGGTGTAGGCGTCGATCTTCGCACGCGCCGCGCGCAGCTTGGCGAGCGCCTCGGGGATGAACTTCTGCCCGCCGAAGCCCGGGTTCACGCTCATGAGCAGCACCATGTCGAGCTTGTCCATGACATGGTCCAGGTGATGCAGCGGGGTGGCCGGATTGAACACCAGGCCGGCCTGGCAGCCGGACTCCTTGATGAGCCCGAGCGAGCGGTCGATGTGTTCGGACGCTTCCGGATGGAAGGTGATGAGGTCGGCCCCGGCCTTGGCGAAGTCGGGGATGATGCGATCGACCGGCTTGACCATCAGGTGCACATCGATGGGTGCCGTGGTGTGGGGGCGGATCGCCTCGCACACCAGCGGGCCGATGGTCAGGTTGGGCACGTAATGGTTGTCCATCACGTCGAAATGAATCCAGTCGGCCCCCGCGGCGATCACATCGCGGACTTCCTCTCCGAGGCGGGCGAAATCAGCCGACAGCAGGCTCGGCGCAATCTTGTACATGGCAACTCCAATCTTGAGGAACGTCCCGATCCCGTTTTTTTGCGCCATTCTACCGTGACCGCGCCCCCGCGGTTGCGACCGACACGCCTTTGGGCTTCAATGGGGGCATCATCGACAGGCCGCGCCCATCATGTCCGACGACAACACCCCGAACTACCGTATCGACGTCACCGCGAAGTCCTTCTACCTCGAGGACCAGTCCCGCCCCGACGAGGATGAGTATGTCTTCGCCTACCGGATCACCCTCACCAACACCGGCAACGTCACCGCCCAGCTGATCAGCCGCCACTGGATCATCTCCGACGGCAACGGCGACGTGCAGGAAGTGCGCGGTCTCGGCGTGGTGGGCGAGCATCCCGAGCTGGCGCCCGGCGAATCCTTCGAATACGCCAGCGGCTGTTCGCTGCCCACGCCGGTCGGCTCCATGCGCGGCACCTATCAGATGGTGGCCGCCGACGGCGAGAACTTCGAAGCGGAGATTCCCGAGTTCGGCCTGGCCGTGCCCAACGTGCTGCACTGACCCGACACCGGTCCGGGGCCATGTCGCTCAAGCGCAGCTACACCGTCATCGCGCCCCTCTACGACCGGGTCATCGCCGGCGCCACCCGCAACGCCCGCCGGATCAGCCTCGCCCCCCTGGCGGAAGTGCCGCCCGGCGAGGTGCTGGTCGCCGGCGTCGGCACCGGCCTCGACCTGCCCCATCTGCCGTCCATCCACACCTATGTCGGCCTCGATCTGACCGAGGCCATGCTGCGCCGCAGCCTGCGCCGGGCCGGCACGCACCGCTATCACGCGGTGCTGGGCAGCGCGCTGGCCCTGCCCTTCGCCGACGACCGGTTCGATCACACCGTGCTGCACCTGATCCTCGCCGTCGTCCCCGATCCGGCCACCGCACTGAGCGAGGCCCTGCGCGTCACCCGCCCGGGCGGCACCCTGTTCGTGTTCGACAAGTTCCTCCGCCCTGGCCAGCGCGCCTGGCTACGCCGTGCGCTCACGCCCCTGTCCATGCGCATCGCCACGCGCATGGACGTGGTTCTCGAAGAGGTACTGGCGCAGGTGCCGGCTGCGGTGCTCGAACGGGACGAGCCGGCACTGGCGCGCGGGTGGTTCCGGCGGGTGCGCCTGCGTCGCGTCTGAGCGGCCCGGCCGCGTGACTGCGGCGAACAGACCCTAGCTGCGCAGGCTGAAGCGGATCGGCACGAGGGCGAAAGCTTCCACCGGTTCGCTGCCGCGATGGGCCGGCACGAACCGCCACTGCCTGACCGCGTCGACCGCCGCACCGTCGAGCAGGTCGTGCCCGGAGCTGTGCGCCACCGCGGTCGACACCGGTCGCCCCTCGACGCTCACCCGCACCCGCAAGACGACGCGCCCCTCGAGGCCGCGTCGGCGTGCCGCCAGCGGATAGACGGGTTTCGGATTGGCCAGGTAGGCCAGCCCGAACAGGGGCGGCACCAGGGGCGGGGGCGGTGCTTCGGCAACGCCAGCGGGATCGCCTGGCGGCATCGCGCTCGCACGCGTCGCCGCCCCGCCTTCCGGCGCAGTCTCCAGCACCCGCTGAACGACCGCGGCCGCAGGGGGCTGAGGCTTCGCCTGCGCAGACGCGTCGCCAGCCTGCCGCCGGGGCGGTGCGGCATGGGCATGCGCCGGCCGCATGGGCTTTCGCCTCGGCTTCGGCACGGTGGCGTGTTGCGCCGGCCGGGCCAGCAGCGGCCGGGCATCGACCGCCGGTGCGGCCTCCGGCGGCACGCTTGCGGTCTGGGCCGGTGGTGGTGGCGGTACGGCGTCGGCGACACGCCGATCCGGATCGGCGGAGGCAGGCACCAGCCGCACCGCCAATGCCGTGGGCCGGGCGTCGGCATGCGCGTCGCCGCGCCGCGCCAGCGGCACGATGAGGAACGCCGCGTGCACCAGCACGGACAATCCCAGGGCGGTCTTGAGCCGGGGCGACATCAGAGGCGCCCCTTGAGGCAGACGAAGGCGTCGCGGGTCCAGCGGCGCGCCCGGCAGTTGTAGCAGGAACGCGGCTCGTCGGCGACCCATTCCCCCTCGTCGTCGGCCCGGAAGGCGTCGCAGGCCGCCGCCACACGGGCGGCCTGGGCGAAGTCGTCGTGACCGCCGGCGAATTCCTTCAGGGGGATCTCGGGCGCCCGGGCTTTCATGGCTCGTGGGCCCTCAATAGGCCTTCAGTTCCTGATTGCTGCAACTTCGCCAGCGGGTCGGCGCGCCCGGCTCCGAAGCGGTCACCAGCAGCACCGAGCGCCCCCCCAGCAGCACCGTCTTGACCTTGCGGCCCAGCGCAATGGCCTCGTCCGCCGGCACGTCCGCCCCATCCACGGTGCGCACGCAGTCGACCTCCGGCATCGCCAGCAGCGCCGCCACGCCCATCGTGGTCGCGGCCTCGGGCAGGCCGAGGCTGCCGCGCATACGCCCGTCGTCGCCGCTCAGGCGCAAGCCCGCGCCGGCGAGCGCGCCGATGACCCCCTGTCCGGTGCCGCCATGCTCCGACAGATGCACGCCAAGCTGGCGCGCCAGGCCATAAGCCGCGGGCATGGTCAGCACTTGGCGTTTGGCGCTCAGACCGAAGTCGATCAGCGTCGCCGGGTCTTCAAGCGCGTCGAGATCGACGACGCACAGCCCCGGATCGGAACCGGGTGCCGCCGTGTCGCGCAGGTAGGTCGCGGCCATTGCGGTCGCGTCGCCGAGGCGCTCGTCCGTCAGATCGGCCTCGAAGCACATGGCGCTGTTGTGCGAGGTGTAGGGAATGTCCGGGTGCACGTAGAGCTGGTGCCGCGACACGAAGCGTGCCGAGCCCCAGCCGTGGGCGGCGATGCGATCCGCGATCGACGCCGCCAGCTCGCCCGTGCCGGGGCTGTCCTCGTTGTCGGTATCGTCGATGCTGATCAGCACGCGCATCGATCGCCTCCCGCCATCGTCACGCCGGACTCAGAGCCCATATTCGATCCCCGCATAGACGAATCGCCCGGGTTGCGGCAGGCCGTAGGACGTCTCGTAGTCTGCGTCGAACAGGTTGCGTGCGCCGACGTAGATGGACGGTCCCTTGGTGCCGATCCGTTTGCCGAGCTTGAAGTTGACCAGGAAGATGTTGTTCAGGTCGGCCTTCTGCGTCGGCGTGGAGCGGCTGTAATGCACCTGGTCGTTGATGGCGACCCCCGCGATCTGCCCGCGCCAGCCGGCGCCGAAGTCGTACAGCGCCTCGAGCGCGAACTTGTGATTGGGCCGGTACTGAAGCTCCTTGACGTCGGCCCCCGAGGACAGGTTTTCGGACTTCGTGTAGGTGTAGCTGCCCCGCAGCTGCAAGGCGCTCCCGAAGCGGGTCTGCCCTTCCACTTCCACACCATGGAAACGATAGTGATCGAAGTTGGCGTAGAGCCCGGTGTTCTCGTCCTTCTCGATGTAGTTGTTCACATCGTTGCGGAATGCGGTCACCGAAATACGGGCGGCGTCACCGAGGCGATGGGTCAGGCCCAGCTCCTTGTTCCGCGCCACTTCCCGCTCGAGTGACGCGTCGCCGCTGGTGGCGTCGTACAGCTGGCGGATGGTCGGAAAGCGCACATGCCGCGACAGCGCGGCGCGTACGCTGGTGCGCTCCGTCAGAAAGCGCTCCACGCCCACGAGGTAACCGGTGGCGCGCTGGTTGTCGCCTTGATCCTTGCGTTGGCGGTAGTGACTGTAGCCGAGCGTCACATTCGTGTTCTCGATCGGGGTGACGGAATATTCCACGGCCAGGGAATGCACGGTGATGTCACGGGATGCGTCAATCGTACGGAAACCGTAGGTGGTTCCACCACCGCCGCCGCCACCGCCGCCACCGCCGCCACCGCCGCCACCGCCGCCGCCGCCGCCACCGCCACCACCACCGCTGATCGCGAGGTCATGCTTCAGGCCATTTTGCTGCCATTCTTCACGACGCCCATCCAGCGCAACGGTGACCTTGCCGGCCTCTTCCGCGTCGTAGCTGAGCTGAGCATGCGCGCCGGTGATCGTGGTCTCGTCGTCGAGCAGGTAGGTGTTCTTCTGGCTGGGGTCACTGACGGTGCTGTACGTATTGTCGTCGTAGACGTTGTCGCTCTCGGTCTGGTGGTTGTAGTACAGCCAGCCACGACCGGCCCAGGGGCCGCCCGGCGCATATTCCGCGCTCAACTGGACATTGTCGGCACGCTGATCCTCGTAACGCTCGTATTTGGCCCGGCTGGCGAATGGATCGGTGGAGGCATCGAGCGTACTGGGCGGCACGCCGAACTCGCCTTCGCTGTGGCGCAGGGTCAGGCCAAACAGCCAGCTGTCACCTGCGCTCAGGCCCAGGTTGCCGTAAAGATTCGTCCGTCGCAGGCCACTGTTTTCGCGCAGGCCACCATCTTCCAGCGCGGTACTGTCGAACGCCTTCGACAACCGGTAGCCATCCCGATTCTGGGACGACACGCCGACGTAGTAGTCGAGCACGCCACTGGCCCCCGACAGCGACGCCCAGCCGCGGGTATCGCTGTCCTGGCCGATTTCGACGCCGGCGCTGCCGATATGCGGGCGCCCCGACCCCTTGCGGGTGATGATGTTGATGGCGCCCCCCAGGTCGCCATCCCCGTAGAGCATGGAACTGGAGCCCACGCTGAGCTTGATCCGGGCAATCTGGTCGACCGGAACGAAGGTCGGATCGAAGCCGCCGTCGAAGGTCGAATTGGCAGGAATCCCGTCGATCAGCAGCTTGATGTGGCGGCTTTGCAGGCCCCGGACCTGAATCCGCGGCGTTCCCTCGCCGCCGATGCGCACATACACACCGGGCAGCAGCGACAGGGCATCGTCCAGGGTGCGCGCGCCACTGCGCTGGATGTCCTCGGCGGTCACGGTGCGCACGGTGGTGACACGCTCCACGCCGGGCCGCGCCCCCGACACAACGACCTCGCCGGTCTGGAACTCCGGCAGTGTCTCGGCACAGACCGGCAGGACGGGCATCAGCATCAGCGCCAGGGCAATGGGGCGGAACATGGGCAAGGCGACGGTTGTTTTCATTTCTCTAGGGCAAAGCGAGGTGGATGGACGAACGCGACCGCGGCGCGGCAAACCGGCGCCGACTCGGCATGTCGCACGGAAAAACTTCAGGAGGTCGAGCGTCGACGCGCCGAGGACTGCCACAAGGCGGCGGCGACGGCGCCGCCGACGAGCGCAAACACCATGTGCATCGCGATCACGTAGATCAGCGCCTGACCGCCATGCGCCTGGGTCACGCCCGCCATGAGGCCGACCGCCTGGACCAGCGGTTTGGTCGCGAAGGCCAGGGCCGCCATCCCGGCCAGCGCCGGTACCGAGGTGTGCCAACGAACCGGGGCGACCCTCCACATCAGATCGAGCGCCAGCGCCGGCACCAGGTAGTACAGCGGCGTCAGCGGATTGTGGAATCCGATCGCAGGCACCATCGCGGTGACGGCCGCGCCGATCGCCACGACTCCCGCAGCCCACCGGTAAGATGCCCCTTGTCGTGCGATCACCAGCAGCGCCATCCATTCGAGGCCATGGTGACCGGGCAGATTCAGGGGGATCCGGAATGTCGCGTGCGCAATGACGGCGAGCACACCCAGACACAGCAGCACCACCGTGGAACGCTGACGCAGGAAGTCTCGCAGACCGCTGGCATCCGCAACGCCAGCAGGAGAGAATTGAATCGATGCCATCGTCTCCGCCTTTTGGAGTAGTTGTTGTTGCTCCACTCTAGTCGTTACGATTTGCATCAACAATAGGCAAATATCTGCATATTATGAGCGTTGACATCCGACTCACGGCCACCTGGCAGGTCGGCGACTCGACCCTGGATCTGAAGGCGTTGGCGCAGATCCTGTCGGCCATTGTGCATACCGGCACCGTTCGCGGCGCGTCGCAGCACCTGGGGTTGTCATACCGTACGGTGTGGGGGCGTCTCGAAGCGGCCACGGCCGCACTGGGCCAAGCCCTCATCGTGAAAAGCCGGGGGCGCGGCAGCGAACTCACCCCGGCGGGACGCGCGTTGCTTACCGAGATCGAGTCCCTCGAATCGCAGCTGCATGCTGCCGTAAGCGGACAGGCCGAAGCGACCGAACGCCGGCTGCGTCATGCGTTCGGCACGCCGCAGCCGGCGCTGCGTCTGGCGTGCAACTACGACATGGTCCTCGATGCCTGCCTGAACGCGGAGGCACTCGACGGCTGGTCGGTGGCCACCATGGGGGCCAACAAGGCCATCGCCGCTCTGCTCGCCTCGCAGGTGGACTTTGCCGGCTTCCACCACCCCGAGGGACAACCGTGGCCTCCAGGCTGGGGCGCCCTGCAGAACGCCGACACCTTTGTGCTCGTGCCGGTCATGATGCGTGAGGTCGGCCTCATCGTCGCCCGGGGCAATCCGCTGGACATCCGCGGCATCGACGATCTGACCCGGGCCCCGATCCGCTTCATCAACCGCCAACGCAATGCCGGCATGCGCACCTGGTTCGATGCCCTGTTGCACGAACGTGGCATCCACCCTCGCCAGATCAACGGGTATGCCCGGGAAGAGTTCACCCACCTGGCGGTCGCCACCGCGGTGGCCGCCGGCGCCGCCGACGCCTGCTTCACGCTCCGCGCGGTCGCCTCGGAACTGGCGGTGGATTTCGTGCCGATCGGTTGGGAACGCTACTTCATCGCGGGGCGCACCGCGCTGGCAGCGGATCCTCGCCTCACCCACCTGATCGACACCCTGGCCACGGCCACGGCGCATCACCCGGGGTACGTGCCGGCCCCCGGTGCCGGCGGCGACGGATGCCTGCCGACAGCACCGGGGACGCCTCAGCTACGGTAATCGGCGTTGATCTTCACGTAGTCGTAGGAAAAGTCGCAGGTCCACACCGTGGCTTCGGCCTCGCCGCGGGCCAGGTCGACGGTGACGGTGATCTCGGCCTCGGCCATGATCCGCGCGCCGTCCTCCTCCCGGTAGCTGGCGGCGCGACCGCCACGTTCGGCGACGAGCACATCACCGAGCCAGACCTTGAGCCGGCTCACGTCCAGGTCATCGATGCCGGCGTAACCGATGGCGGCGAGAATGCGGCCGAGGTTGGGGTCGGAGGCGAAGAACGCGGTCTTCACCAGCGGCGACTGGCCGATGGCATAGGCCACGGCGCGGCATTCCTCGCGCGAACGCCCGCCCTTGACGGCAAGGGTCATGAACTTGGTGGCGCCCTCGCCGTCGCGCACGATGGCCTGGGCCAGCTCGATGGCCACGCCGATGACCGCCTCACGCAGGGCGGCCCAGGCGGCACCGTGCTCGTCCTCGACGACCGAGTTGCCGGCCTTGCCGGTGGCCATGAGGATGAAGGAGTCGTTGGTGGAGGTGTCGCCGTCCACGGTGATGCTGTTGAAGGACAGGTCGGCGGCCTCGACCACCAGCTTGTCGAGCAGCGCCTGGGAGATGTTGGCATCGGTGGCCATGAAGCCGAGCATGGTGGCCATGTTCGGCTTGATCATCCCGGCCCCCTTGCTGATACCGGTGATGGTGACGTCCTTGCCCTCGAGTTCGATCCGGCGGCTCACACCCTTGGGCGCGGTGTCGGTGGTCATGATGGCATGGGCGGCATCGAACCAGCCGTCGCCGCGCAGGTCGGCCACGGCCCCGGGCACGCCGGCGGTGAGGCGATCGATGGGCAGGTGCTCGAGGATGACACCGGTGGAGAACGGCAGCACCTGCTCGGGGGCGATGTCGAGCGCCTTGGCCACGGCCACGCAGGTGGCGCGGGCATGGACCATGCCCTCTTCGCCGGTGCCGGCATTGGCCACACCGGTGTTGATCACCAGGGCACGGATATCGCCCGCGGCCAGATGCGCCTTGCACACCTGCACCGGCGCCGCGCAGAAGCGGTTCTTGGTGAACACCCCGGCCACGCGTGCACCGCTGTCGAGCGCGAACACGGTCAGGTCCCGTCGGTTGGCCTTGCGGATGCCGGCCTCGGTGACGCCGAGGCGGACGCCGGCGACCGGATGCATGTGATCGGGTTGGAGGGCAGGCAGGTTGACAGGCATGAGCGGCTCCGTGGATCGGTGAATGCAAAAGACGGCGTGCAGCCGTCAGGGACGATCATACCGCCACACGAACCGATCCGGATGAATTGAAGATGACGCCGGCGCCGCTCAGCCGGCGCTCGGGCGCAGCGCCTGGACCGCCATGGTCATGTGCTGGACGAAATGGGCGACCGCGAAGTAGCTCTCATCATCGATCTGACCCGGCGTGTCGCGCTCGGCATACACCAGCCCGATGCACCGCCCCTGGCCGACGAGAGGTGCCATGCAGAACGGCCCCGCACCCACCACGGCCTGCAGGCGCCCGCGGGGCCTGTTCGCGCGTATCGGTTTCAGGGTCGCGAACACCTGGTCGATGGGATCGTTCGCCACTTCACCCAGGGTGAACACGAACTGCCGGGCCAAGCCTTCGCTCTGGCTGCCCAGGGCGTACTTGCCCACCACCTGACGCCGGTTGGGCGTCACCAGCGCGACGATGACGCGATCGAAACCGACCCCGTGGAGGATGCCTTCGCAGGCCAGATACACGACGTCGGCAAAGTTCGCCCCCGACATGATGCGCACGGACAGCTCACGCAGGATGTTCAGCTGCCGCTCGGCGGGGGACTCCGGCGGCGCTTCGACGACCGGAGGCGCCGGTGCCCGGGCTTGGCGCTTGGGCGATGGAATCGCCTCGGCCGCCTCACCGGCGCCATAACCGGCCGCCAGATGCGCGGCTTCGGTGGCCAGACGCTCCAGTTCCTCGTTCAGATCCGCCGCCGGCAAGCCGACGAAACGGGCGGCCTCGGCTATGGCCTCGTGCATGGCCGGGCTGTCCCAGCCATGGCCCACCGCCTGCGCGATGGCATGACCGAGGCGGATGGAGGTGACCAGCGCCGACGGGCGCGGTGACGAATCGAAGGATTCGATGAGCAGGCTGCCCAGACGCCATTCGCGCGCCAGCTGAACCGTGAGTTGACGCAAGCGAAACCCGAGCACCACCTGCTGCGCCGACTGGATCTTGGCATCGTCGGCGACCGCACCCAGTTGCTCGTCGAGCACCTCGGCCTGAGAACCGCCGAAGCACCAGAAGGCCATTTCGCCCACGCGGGCCAGCAGCGCGGCGATGAACACCTCCTCGGCACGCCCTTCGCCATGCATGCGCGCCAGTCCGCGGGCCACCGTGGCGGCGAAGAAGCAGCGCGCCATCTCCTGGGTCACCCGGCCACGCACGCCGCCCCTGAGCAGGGCGTCGACCAGGGCCAGCCCCACGGCCATGTCGGCCACGGTATCGAAACCGAGCACCACGATGGCCCGGCTGATGGTGCTGACGCCGTGATGGGAGGCGTTGAAGTAGGCGCTGTTGGCCAGGCGGAGCACCTTGGTGGTCATGGCCTGGTCGCGCAGGATCACGCTGGCGAGCCGGCTCGCGGAGGCGCTTTCGTCGGTGACGATACTGCGCACCGCGTCGACGATGTTGCCGAACGCGGGCATGTCCTGTTCGCGAATGTGCGCGATCCAGCCGCTCAGGCCGCGGGGCGGCTCGGCCGGCAGTGGCGGAATGTCTTCGAAGTCGAGTTCCGGGTGCATGACACGATTTACGGCAGCCGCGGCAACGGCTTAAGACGCGCCCGCAAAGAAAACGGCGCCCGCAGGCGCCGCTCTCCGGTCAGGCCAGGCGGCCGTGACAGTGCTTGTACTTCTTGCCCGAACCGCAGGGACAGGGTTCGTTGCGGCCGACCTTGGGTCCGGACTCGATCGGCAGCGCCGTGGTGTCCGACGGCTCGCCCGAAAGCGCCTCGTCGTAGTCGGCATGGTGGTACTGCACGTTGCCCACCTCCGAACGCGGCTCGGTGTCCTCCAGCGCGGCCTCGGTGCGCACCTGGACGGTCATGAGCAGGCGCGTCACCTCGGTGCTGACCTCGTCGAGGAGGCGCTCGAACAGTTCGAAGGCCTCGCGCTTGTACTCCTGCTTGGGATCCTTTTGCGCGTAGCCTCGCAGATGGATGCCCTGGCGCAGGTGATCGAGTGCCGCGAGGTGGTCGCGCCAGTGCGAGTCGAGGCTCTGGAGCATGACGTTGCGCTCGAACTGGTGCCAGGCGGCCGGATCGACGAGTTCGACCTTGGCGGCGTACTGCTCGTCGGCAGCCTTGACGATGCGCTCGGCGATGTCGTTGTCGTCGATGTTCTGTTCCGCGGCGACCCATTCGCCCACCGGCAGCTTGAGACCGAACTCGCCCTCGAGCGCCTTCTCCAGCGCGGGAATGTCCCACTGCTCTTCGACGCTGTCGGTCGGCACGTAGAGGCGGAAGGTGTCGTGCAGCACCCCCTGGCGCATGGCGGCGATGGTCTCGGAGATGTTCTCGGTCTCGAGCAGCTCGTTGCGCTGCTGGTAGATCACCTTGCGCTGGTCGTTGGAGACGTCGTCGAACTCGAGCAGCTGCTTGCGGATGTCGAAGTTGCGCTGCTCCACCTTGCGCTGGGCCGACTCGAGCGAGCGGGTGACCATGCCGTGCTCGATCGCTTCGCCCTCAGGCATCTTGAGACGCACCATGATGGCGTTGAGACGCTCGCCGGCGAAGATGCGCATGAGCGGATCCTCGAGCGACAGGTAGAAGCGGCTCTCGCCCGGGTCGCCCTGGCGACCGGAACGGCCGCGCAGCTGGTTGTCGATGCGGCGGGATTCATGGCGCTCGGTGCCGATGATCTTGAGCCCCCCGGCGGCCAGCACCTGATCGTGCAGCGACTGCCACTCGGACCTGAGCTTGTCGATGGCCGCATTGCGCTCGGCCTCCGACAGGCCGGCGTCGGCCATGACCACGTCGATCTGCTTCTGCACATTGCCGCCGAGCACGATGTCGGTCCCGCGGCCGGCCATGTTGGTGGCGATGGTGATCACGCCCGGGCGCCCCGCCTCGGCCACGATCTGGGCTTCCTTCTCGTGCTGCTTGGCGTTGAGCACCTGGTGCGGCAGCTTGGCCTTGGTGAGCAGGTCCGACAGGTATTCGGACGACTCGATGGAGGTGGTGCCGACCAGCACCGGCTGGCCATGCTCGTGGCAGCCCTTGATGTCTTCGATGACCGCGTCGAACTTCTCCTTGGCGGTGCGATAGACCTTGTCGTTCTGGTCCTTGCGCGCCATCGGCCGGTTGGTGGGGATCACCACCGTCTCGAGGCTGTAGATGTTCTGGAATTCGTAGGCTTCCGTGTCCGCCGTGCCGGTCATGCCGGACAGCTTCTCGTACATGCGGAAGTAGTTCTGGAAGGTGATGGAGGCCAGGGTCTGGTTCTCGGCCTGGATCTTGACGCCTTCCTTGGCCTCCACCGCCTGGTGCAGCCCTTCGGACCAGCGCCGGCCCGGCATCAGGCGTCCGGTGAATTCGTCGACGATGATGATCTCGTCGTTCTGCACCACGTACTGCTGGTCGCGGTGATAGAGCGCATGCGCCCGCAGCGACGCGTAAAGGTGGTGCATGAGCAGGATGTTGGCCGGCTCGTACAGCGAGGTGCCCTCGGGCAGCAGCCCGCGCTCGGTGAGGATGCGCTCGGCGTTCTCGTGGCCCTCCTCGGTGAGCAGCACCTGATGGCTCTTCAGATCGACCGTGTAGTCACCCGGCTCGATCACCTCTTCCTCGTCGCCCTCCTGTTTCTTGAGCAGGGGCGCCACGGCGTTCATCTTGACGTAGAGGTCGGTGTGATCCTCGGCCTGGCCGGAGATGATCAGCGGCGTGCGCGCCTCGTCGATGAGAATCGAATCCACCTCGTCAACGATGGCGAAGCTCAGCGTGCGCTGCACGCGGTCGCCGGCTTCGTACTTCATGTTGTCGCGCAGGTAGTCGAAGCCGAACTCGTTGTTGGTCCCGTAGGTGATGTCCGAGTGGTAGGCGGCCTGCTTGCTCGCCTCGTCCATCTGCGAGAGGTTCACCCCCACCGACAGCCCGAGGAAGTTGTAGATGCGCCCCATCCATTCGGCATCGCGGCGGGCCAGGTAGTCGTTGACCGTGATGACATGAACGCCCTTGCCCGCCAGGGCGTTGAGATAGGCGGGCAGCGTGGCCACCAGCGTCTTGCCCTCACCGGTGCGCATCTCGGCGATCTTGCCGTAATGCAGCACCATCCCGCCGATGAGCTGGACGTCGAAGTGGCGCATGCCGTGCACCCGCCGGGCCGCTTCGCGGACCACCGCGAACGCTTCGACCAGCACATCGTCGAGCGTGGCGCCCTGGGCGAGCCGTTCGCGGAACTCGCCCGTCTTGGCCTGCAACTGTTCGTCCGTCAGGGCCTGGATCTCGGATTCGAGAGCATTGATGGCGCGGACGGTTTTCGAATACTGACGGATCAACCGATCATTTCGGCTGCCGAAGACTTTCTTGAGTAGGCCGGAAATCATGTTTTGGGGGCGGCAAATCGGGCAAAATGCGAATACTAGCACGGTCGGCATGACAGGCTCTTTCGCGTGAAACATGCCTCCCCGACCGGTCTTCACCCCCACGACGGCAGACCATGGCCCAACCCCTCGACCGCTACGTCGGCACCGGTGACACCTTGCAACGCCTGCAGGCCCACGCGGCCCGCCTGCTGCGCCTGCAAGCCCATGTGGACGCGGCCCTGCCCCCCTACCTGGCGGGGCTGTGCCGGGTCGCCAACCTCAAGGAAGACGTGCTCGTCCTGCACGCGGGCAATGGCGCCGTGGCAGCCAAGCTGCGTCAGGCGGCGCCGCGGCTGATCAACGCGCTCGCCGCCCACGGCATCATCCTGTCGGCAGTCAAGGTGGCCACCCGCCCGCCCGAAACCCGCCCCACCCGGCCGGAACCGGCGGTCCGCTCGGTGAGCCATGACACCTGCGACGGACTGCAGGACCTGGCCACCCATCTGCCGGAAGACGATCCGCTGCGTCAGGCGCTGGAGCGCTTCGTGCAGCACAGCCGCACGCGCGAGGAATGATGCATCGGATGGCGGCGACCGCCGTCAGAACATGGGTGCGAGCAGACGCTCGATGAACAGCAGCGCGACGAACACCGCCAGCACCACGGCGCCGACGCGCGCGAACCGCCACGCCCAGAGCTTGTAGCCGGGGTTGCCGGTGAGCAGGTAGAGGACGACCGCGCCGCCGATGCTGATCAGCGCCAGAACCGCGGCGAGGCGGATGACGAACATGCGCCCGCGTCAGCCCCAGACCGGCTCGAACATGCCGGCGACGCCGGGCGCCGCCTTGGCGGCCGACTCGAACGTGACGATCTCCCAGGCACTCTCGTCCGCCAGCAGCACCCGCAGGATCTGGTTGTTCAGCGCGTGCCCCGCCTTGTACGCGGAGTAGGCCGCCAGCAGCGGATGACCGGCCAGGTAGAGATCGCCGATGGCGTCGAGCACCTTGTGCTTGACGAACTCGTCGCCGTAGCGCAGCCCGTCCATGTTGAGCACCCGGTATTCGTCCATCACGATCGCGTTTTCCATGCTCGCGCCGAGACCCAGCCCGTTGGCCCGCAGCACTTCCACATCCTGGGTGAAACCGAAGGTGCGCGCCCGGGCGACGTCGCGGGCGTAGGAGTGATCGGCGAAATCCACCGTCACCTCGGTGCCGGTGCGGGCAATGGCCGGATGATTGAAGACGATCGAGAAGGTGAGCTTGAAGCCATCGTAGGGCTCGAGGCGCACCCATTTGTCGTCTTCGCGGTATTCGACGGGTTTCTTCACGCGCAGGAAGCGCTTGGGCGCCTTCTGCTCTTCCAGCCCGGCGGACTGGATGAGAAACACGAACGGCCCGGCACTGCCGTCGAGGATGGGAATCTCCGGGGCGTCCACGTCCACATGGACGTTGTCGACCCCGAGCCCGGCCAGCGCCGACATCAGATGTTCGACGGTACCGACCTTGGCATCCCCCTGCTGCAGCCCCGAACACATGCGCGTATCGCACACCGCGTGCGGATCGGCGGGCAGGGTCACCGGCGGATCGAGGTCCACCCGGTGGAACACCACCCCGGTGTCCGGTGCGGCCGGACGCAGGGTCAACGTCACCTTGCGGCCGCCGTGCAGGCCGACCCCGGTGGCGGAGACGCAGGACTTCAGGGTGCGTTGCTTGATCATGTCAGGCTCGGTGTTCCGTCAGACGCGGCCGCTGATATGTTGCCGCGCACAATAGCTTTGAATTCTAGCACGCCCATGCGTTTTCGCTGGTGAACGAAGACGGGCGCCCGAGGCACGAACGGGAGGCGGTCGTTCGTGCCTGGAGCGCCCGTGCGGGCGATGGGTCCTCAGTCGGCCTGCTTGCGCAGGAAGGCCGGGATGTCGTAAGTGCCGACACCGCTGGCGCTCATGGCCTCGACCGTGGTGCGGCGACCGCTGCGGATCACCGCCGGCACATCGGCGCTCGGCTCCATCGGACCGTAGGTGCCGGTGCCCTGCACCACTTCCATCACCGGCTTGACCGCTACCGCCGGCTTGCCCAGGCCCGTGGCCACCACGGTGACACGGATCCGGTCTTCCATGGCTTCCTCGAACACGGTGCCGTAGATCACGAAGGCGTCCTTGGCCGCGAAGGCGCGCACGGTGTTCACCGCTTCCTTCACCTCGGACATCTTCAGCGAACGGCTGGCGGTGATGTTGATCAGCACACCACGGGCGCCGGACAGCTCGACCCCTTCGAGCAGCGGGCTGGCGGCGGCCTGCTCGGCGGCGATGCGGGCGCGGTCGATGCCGTCGGCCTCGGCGGAGCCCATCATGGCGCGGCCCATCTCGGCCATCACCGTGCGTACGTCCTGGAAGTCCACGTTCACCAGGCCGGGGATGTTGATGATCTCGGCGATGCCGCCCACGGCGTTGCGCAGCACGTTGTCGGCGGCACGGAAGCCGTCTTCCAGGCTGGCATCCTCGCCGAGCACTTCCATCAGCTTGTCGTTGAGCACGACGATGAGCGAATCGACATGGCGCGACAGCTCGTCGATCCCGGAGTCGGCGACGCGATCGCGGTTTTCGAAATCGAAGGGCTTGGTGACCACGCCCACGGTCAGGATGCCCATTTCCTTGGCGATCTCGGCCACCACCGGCGCCGCGCCGGTGCCGGTGCCACCACCCATGCCGGCGGTGATGAACACCATGTGGGCACCACGGATGGCGTCCGCGATCTGGTCGCGCGCTTCCTGGGCGGCACAGCGGCCCGCCTCCGGTTTGGCGCCGGCGCCCAGGCCGGAGGTGCCCAGCTGCACCTTGCCGGACGCCAGATTGCGCAACAACGCCTGCGCGTCGGTGTTGGCGGTGATGAACTCAACGCCATTGACGTTTTCGCGGATCATGTGATCGACCGCGTTACCGCCCGCGCCGCCCAGGCCAACCACCTTGATGATGGTTCCTGTCGGTTCCTTTTCAACGATTTCAAACATATGCCAAGCCTCCTTGAAAATCGGCTTTAATAAGCCACTTTCTCGCCCGCGCCCTACGGTATCTAGTATTAATGAGGCATTCTATAACTAAATACCATGGAGATACAGACAACTCACAAATTCATACACCCCGGGTAAAACCCGGCCTCAGAAATTCCGCTCGAACCACGATTTCATGCGCCCGAACATGTGTCGGAAACTGCGTGTTTCACGTGCCTGGATGCCTCGCCGGCGCTGGGCGATCCCTTCGGTGATCAGGCCCATCGCGGTGGCGTAGCGCGGCTGACAGACCACGTCGGCCAGGCCGCCCGCATACTGCGGCGCCCCCACCCGCACCGGCAGGTGGAAAATCTCTTCGCCGAGCTCGACCATGCCGTCCATGACCGAGGCCCCGCCGGTGAGCACCAGGCCGGAGGAGAGCAGTTCCTCGTAGCCGCTGCGGCGCAGTTCCGACTGCACCAGTTCGAACAGTTCGGACACCCGCGGCTCGATCACGTCGGCCAGCGCCTGGCGCGACAGACGGCGCGGCGGCCGGTCACCGACACCGGGCACCTCGATCATCTCCTCCGGATCGGCCAGCGAGCTCATGGCCACGCCGTGGCGGATCTTGATCTCCTCGGCCTCGGCCGTGGGGGTGCGCAAGGCCATGGCGATATCGTTGGTGATCTGGTCGCCGGCCACCGGGATCACCGCGGTGTGGCGGATGGCCCCCTGGGTGAACACCGCCAGATCGGTGGTGCCGCCACCGATGTCCACCAGGCACACGCCCAAGCCCTTTTCGTCCTCGGAGAGGGTGGCGTAGCTGGAGGCCAGCGGCTGCAGGATCAGGTCCATCACCTCAAGACCGCAGCGGCGCACGCACTTGATCACGTTCTGCGCCGCGGACACGGCGCCGGTAACGATATGTACCTTCACCTCCAGCTTCACCCCGCTCATGCCGATGGGCTCGCGCACGCCGTCCTGGCCGTCGATGATGAATTCCTGGGTGAGGATGTGGAGGATCTGCTGGTCGGCCGGAATCGGCATCGCCCGCGCGACCTCGATCACCCGCTCCACGTCCATGGGGGTGACCTCCTTGTCCTTGATCGCCACCATGCCGTTGGAGTTGAAGCTCTTGATGTGGCTGCCCGCGATGCCGGTATAGACATCGGTGATCTTGCAGTCGGCCATCAGCTCGACCTCCTGGATCACCCGCGAGATGGCATCGACCGTCGCTTCGATGTTCACCACCACGCCGCGGCGCAGACCGCTGGAAGGATGCGTGCCCATACCGATGACGTTGAGCGAACCGTCGGGCCGCACTTCGGCCACCAGGCACGAGATCTTGGAGGTGCCGATGTCGAGGCCGACGACCAGATCCTTGTATTCCTTACTCATTTTCCGTTTTCCAAAGCATTCCCGCCTTCCATGGGCAACAGGGCAAATCCATTCGGGTAGCGCAGATCGGCCACGGCGACCTGCATGGGACGCTGCGCCAGCGCCTTCGGGTAGGCCGCGACGAATCGCTGCAGGCGCGCCTCGGCAGGGGCATCCTGCCGGTCACGACCGAGGCGGATGACCAGACCGTCGTCGAGCTTGAGCTGCCAGGCCTCGCGTGCCGACAGCCCCACCTCCACCAGCGCATGGCCGAGCGGCTTGAGGGTCTGGGAGAAGCGCGCATATTCGGACAGCAGGATCGGCGCGTAGCCCTCCGGCCCGGCGAAGACCGGCATGTGGGCGTTGCTGGCGGCCACGAAGACTTCGCCCTGGGCGTTCACGAGGCGGGTATCGCCGCTGTCGGTCACCGTCCAGTAGGCCACCGCCTGATGTTCTTCCAGGCGCAGTTCGAGGGCATCGGGCCAGCGCCGGCGCACCTGGGCGTGGCGCACCCAGGGCAGCTTCTCGAAGGCGTCGCGGACCTTGTCCAGATCCACGGTGAAGAAGTTGCCCTTGACCGCCGAACGCGCCGCGTACTCGAGCTGTTCCGCGCTCACCTGCGCCGGGGGCGTGAGCACCACCACCTCGCGCAGACGGAAGCTCGGCCGGTTCGCCGCCCACATCACCACGGCGTAGCCGAGGATGGCGGCGGAGGCGAGCAGGAGCACGTCGGAAATCAGGTTGAGCAGTGCCGGCCGGTGCCACAAGCCTTCGCGCGCGGCGCCCCCCGCCGCGCCCCGGCGGGCAGCGGTCTTGCGGGCAGAGGGGCGCGGGCGCAGATCAACCAAGGCGGGCCATCTCCAGAATGCGGACGCACAGGTCCTCAAAGCTGTAGCCGGCCACCCGCGCCGACATGGGCACGAGGGAGTGATTGGTCATGCCCGGGGCGGTGTTCATTTCCAGCAGGTAGGGCGTGCCGTCCGCGGTCAGCATCAGGTCGCCGCGGCCCCAGCCACGGCAGCCGAGCACCCGGGCGGCCTTGCCGATCAGCGCCTGCAGGTCGCGCTCCTGCGCCTCGGGCAGGCCGCTGGGGCAGAAGTACTGGGTGTCATCGGTGAAATACTTGTGCTGGTAGTCGTAGTTGCCGTCGGGCGCCACGATGCGCACCACCGGCAGCACCTCGTCGCCGAGAAAGGGCACGGTCAGCTCTTCGCCGTCGATGAAGGCCTCGGCGATCACCAGGGAGTCGTAGCGGGCGGCCAGAGCGTAGGCGTCCGGCAGCTGCGCGGCCTCGGTCACCTTGGTCGCCCCCATGCTCGAACCTTCATGCACGGGCTTGACGAAAATCGGCAGCCCCAGGTCGGCGGCCACGGCCTCCCAGTCGCTGTCCGCCTCGAGGAGATGAAAGCGCGGCGTCGGCAGGCCCGCGGCGAGCCACACCAGCTTGGTGCGCCACTTGTCCATGGACAGCGCCGAGGCCATCACGCCGCTGCCGGTATAGGGGATGCCGAGCATCTCGAGCATGCCCTGCACGGTACCGTCCTCGCCGCCACGGCCGTGCATGGCGATGAAGGCGCGGTCGAAGCCCTGCTCCTTGAGCACGTGCAGGTCGGCCTCGGCCGGGTCGAAGGGATGGGCGTCGACACCGCGGGCGCGCAACGCCGCCAGCACCGCGTTGCCGGACATGAGCGAGACCTCGCGCTCCGCCGACGCACCGCCCATCAACACTGCCACCTTGCCGAACTGCTTCATGTCGTCCTGACTCATCATCGCCGCGCCCTATTCTTCTTCAGTCGCGGCCAACCGGGCGGGGATGCCGCCAATCGAACCTGCCCCCATGGTGAGGACCACGTCGCCGTCCTGCACCACATCCAGAATCGTCTGCGCCATGTCGCCGATCTCTTCGACGAACACCGGCTCCACCTTGCCCGCCACGCGCACCGCGCGTGCCAGCGAACGGCCGTCGGCGGCGACGATGGGCGCCTCGCCGGCGGCATACACATCCGCCAGCACCAGCGCATCGACGCTCGAGAGCACCTTCACGAAGTCCTCGAAGCAGTCGCGGGTGCGGGTGTAGCGATGGGGCTGGAAGGCCAGCACCAGGCGCCGATCCGGGAAGGCGCCGCGCGCCGCTTCGATGGTCGCCGCCATCTCGACCGGGTGATGGCCGTAGTCGTCCACCAGATAGAAGCGGCCGCCGGCGGGAATGGCCACCTCGCCGTAGCGCTGGAAGCGCCGCCCCACGCCCTTGAAATCGGCCAGGGCCTTGACGATGGCCGCGTCGGGCACGCCCACTTCGGTGGCCACCGCGATCGCCGCCAGCGCATTGAGCACGTTGTGCATGCCCGGCAGGTTGAGGGTGACCGACAGCTTGGGCGCCTCCGTACCATTGACCCGGATCACGTCGAAACACATCTGCCCGTTCTCGGCACGCACGTTCTCGGCGCGCACGTTGGCACTCTCCGCCAGCCCGTAACGCACCACCTGCTTGGAGACCAGCGGCATGATCGAGCGCACGCCGGGGTCGTCCTCGCACAGCACCGCCACGCCGTAGAAGGGCAGATGCTGGAGGAAGTCGATGAAGGCCTGCTTGAGCTTGGCGAAGTCGTGCCCGTAGGTCTCCATGTGGTCGGCGTCGATGTTGGTCACCACCGAAATCACCGGGCTCAGGAGCAGGAAGGAGGCGTCGGACTCGTCCGCTTCGGCCACCAGGAAGTCGCCCTTGCCGAGGCGCGCGTTGGCCCCGGCCGCGTTGAGCTTGCCGCCGATCACGAAGGTCGGGTCGATGCCGCCTTCGGCGAGGATGCTTGCGGTCAGGGACGTGGTCGTGGTCTTGCCATGGGTGCCGGCGATGGCGATGCCCTGCTTGAGGCGCATGAGCTCGGCGAGCATCTGCGCCCGCGGCACCACCGGAATGTGGCGCGAGCGCGCCGCGCGCACCTCGGGGTTGTCGGGCTTGACCGCGGTGGAGGTGACCACCACGTCGGCGTCGGTGACATGGGCCGCGTCGTGGCCCTTCATGACCTGCGCCCCCATGGCCGCAAGGCGGCGGGTGGTGGCCGATTCGCCCAGATCCGAGCCGCTGACCGTGAATCCCTGGTTGACCAGCACCTCGGCGATGCCGCTCATGCCGGCGCCGCCGATGCCCACGAAATGGATGTGTTTGACCTTGTGCTTCATTGCGATGACTCCTCGTCACCCGCCAGCGCACGGCAGGCTCGGGCCACCGCCTCGGCCGCATCGGGCCGCGCCAGGGCACGGGCCGCACGCGCCATGTCCAGCAGGCGTGTCCGTTCCAGGCCGCGAAGGATACCCGCAAGCCGCTCCACGGTCAGATCGCTTTGTGGCAAAAGGTAAGCACCGCCGTTGTCGGCGAGAAAGCGCGCGTTGCCCGTCTGGTGGTCGTCCACCGCATGGGGCAGCGGCACCAGGATGCTGGCCACGCCCGCCGCCGCCAGTTCGGCCACCGTCAGCGCCCCGGCGCGGCAGATCACCACGTCCGCCTCGGCATAGGCCTGCGCCATGTCGTCGATGAAGGGGCGCAAGTCGCCGTCCACACCGGCCATCCGATAGCTTTCGCGCAAGGCCTCGATCTGGGCCGTGCCGGCCTGGTGCACCACCCGCGGCCGCTCGGCGTTCAGTGCTGCCAGGGCCTGCGGCACCGTGTCGTTGAGCACCTTGGCGCCGAGGCTGCCGCCGATCACCAGCACCCGCAGCGGCCCCTCGCGGCCGGCGAAGCGGGCTTCGGGCGCCGGCAGCGCGACGATGTCCGCCCGCACCGGATTGCCCACCCAGGGTGCCTTGTTGAGTACCTTCGGGAAGCCGGTCATCACCCGGTCGGCCACGCCCGCCAGCACCCGGTTGGCGAGTCCGGCCACGGAATTCTGCTCATGGAGCACCAGCGGACGGCCGGTCAGCGCGGCCATCATCCCGCCCGGAAAGCTCACGTAGCCCCCCATGCCGAGCACCACGTCGGGCTTGACCCGACGCAGCACCCCCAGCGCCTGCCAGAAACCGCGCAGGAGGTTGAAGGGCAGCAGCAGTTTCGCCATCACGCCCTTGCCGCGCAGGGCACCGAAGCGGATCCAGGCGGTCTCGTAGCCCTTGTCGGGAATGATCCGCCCTTCCATGCGGTCGGCGTTGCCCATCCACACGATGCGCCAGCCGAGCGCACGCAGCACCTCGGCCACCGCGATGCCCGGGTAGATGTGACCGCCGGTGCCACCGGCCATCACCAGCAGGGTGTGTTCGTGGCCGCCGGTCATGTGCCGCCTCCGCGCATGATCTGCCGGTTCTCCCAGTCGATGCGCAACAGGATCGCCAGCGCCAGACAGTTGGCGACGATGCCCGAGCCACCGAAACTCATGAGCGGCAGGGTCAGGCCCTTGGTGGGCAGCAGGCCCATGTTGACGCCCATGTTGATGAAGGACTGCACCCCGAGCCACAAGCCGATGCCCTGGGCCACGAGGCCGGGGAAGAAACGTTCCAGGTCGATGGCGCGACGGCCGATGGCAAAGGCACGCTGCACGAGGATGGCGAACAGCACGATCACCACCAGCACGCCGACCAGCCCGAGTTCCTCGGCGATGATGGCGAGAATGAAATCGGTGTGCGCCTCGGGCAGATAGAAGAGCTTCTCCACGCTCGCCCCCAGGCCGACACCGAACCACTCGCCACGGCCGAAGGCGATGAGCGCGTGGGAGAGCTGGTAGCCCTTGCCGAAGGCGTCCTCGAACGGATCCATGAACCCGAAGATGCGGTCGCGCCGATAAGGGGACGCCCAGATCAGCAGCACGAAGCCGACGATCGCCACCGCGGCGAGCAACACGAACACGCGCACGTTGATGCCGCCCAGGAACAGGATGCCGAAGGCAATCGCGGTGATCACCACGAAGGCACCGAAGTCCGGCTCGGCGAGCAGCAGGAAGCCCACCAGCAGGATCACCCCGGCCATGGGCAGGAAGGCGCGTTTGAAGCTCTGCATGTAGGGCAGCTTGCGCACGGTGTAATCGGCGGCGTACAGCGCCACGAACAGTTTCATCGCCTCGGAGGGCTGGAAGTTGATCGGCCCCAGTGGCAGCCAGCGACTGGCACCGTTCACCTCACGGCCGAGGCCGGGCACCACCACCAGCGCCAGCATCGCGATGCCGCCGATGAACAGGTGCGGCGACAGCTGCTGCCAGGAACGCATCGGCATCTGGAAGGCCACCAGCCCCACCACCGCGCCGATGGCCAGGAACACCCCGTGGCGCACCAGATAGTAGGTGGACTGATGACCGGTGTAGGCCAGCCCCTCGGCGGTGGCGATGGAGGCCGAATACACCATCACCCAGCCGAACAGCAGCAGGGCCACGGCCGACCAGATCAGCAGACCGTCCAGTTCGGCGTTCTGATGGCTCGCCGGGGCGCTCAGGCGGCGCACGGCGCGACTGGTGGCCGGGCTGTAGCCGGTGTCGCGCTGGAACAGGCTGCCGAGCTTGAGGCCGAGCTTCATAGCGCCTCCACCCGTGGCAGCACGCGCACCGCGGCGGCGAACACTTCGGCCCGATGCACATAGCTGCGGAACATGTCGAAACTGGCGCAGGCCGGCGACAGCAGGACGGCGTCGCCCCCCGGGCCAGGGCATCGGCCCGCAGCACGGCGCGCGGCAGATCGTCGGCGGATTCGACCGGCACGCCAGCATCCGCCAGCGCCGCGGCGATGCGCGGCCCGTCGCGACCGATCAGCACCACCGCACGGGCATGATCGCGCACCGCCGGGGCGAGCGGCGCAAAGTCCTGCCCCTTGCCGTCACCGCCGGCAATCAGCACCACCTTGCGGCCCAGGCCTTCGAGCGCCGCGACCGTCGCGCCCACGTTGGTGCCCTTGGAGTCGTCGAAATAGGTGACGCCGTCGTCGCGCCGGGCAATGGCCTCGACCCGGTGCGGCAGGCCGCGAAACTCGCGCAACGCGGCGACCAGGCCCGGCACCGCACAGCCGATCGCTTCGCCGAGCGCGAGCGCGGCGAGGGCATTGGCCACGTTGTGGCGCCCCTTGAGCGCCAGTTCGCGGGTCGCCAGCAGACGGGCATGGCCGCGCACCAGCGCATCGCCGTCGAGACCGAAATCACGCTCGCCGGGAGCCGCGCCGAGGCCGAAGGTGACCGCCTCCTCGCACAGCGCGGCAACGCGTGCATCGTCACGGTTGAGCACACGCACGCGCGCACCGTCGAGGATGCGCGCCTTGGCCGCCACATAGTCGTCCATGGCGTCGTAACGGTCGAGGTGATCGTCGGAGATGTTGAGTATCGTGGCGACGTCGGCGCCCAGCGCGTCGACGGTTTCCAGCTGGAAGCTCGACAACTCCAGCACCCAGCACTCGGGCAGTGGCTCGCCGTGCTCGAGACGCTCCTGCAGCACCGTCAGCGTGGCCGGGCTGATGTTGCCGGCAGCCACCGTATCCAGGCCGGTGGCCGCGCACAGCGACGCGGTCAGGGCTGTGGTGGTGGTCTTCCCGTTGGTGCCGGTGACGGCGACGAGTCGGGTCTGCTGGCGTACCCCGAGGGCCTCGAGCGCATCGACGAAGATCTGGATCTCGCCGGTGACGCGGATGCCGCGGGCGCGGGCCACCTCGATCAGTTCGATGCGCGGGTCCAGCCCCGGGCTGATGGCGATGGTGTCGATATCGTCGAGCAGGCTGCGCTCGAACGGCCCCAGAAAGAGCGGCGCGTCCGGCACGATCGCATGGAGGGCATCGAGCGACGGCGGATGCTGGCGGCTGTCGGCGATGCGCAGCACGGCACCCTCGCGCGCCAGCCAGCGCACGATCGCGAGGCCGGATTCGCCCAGCCCGAGTACCAGTACCTTTTTGCCTTGCCAACTCATTTCAGTCGAGGCTCACCGCAGTTTCAGGGTCGACAGACCGAACAGGACCAGCATGATGGTGATGATCCAGAACCGGACCACCACCTGCGTTTCCTTCCAGCCCCCAGTTCGTAATGGTGATGCAGCGGCGCCATGCGGAAGATGCGCTTGCCGCCGGACATCTTGAAATAGATCACCTGCAACATCACCGACAGGGTCTCGGCGACGAACAGGCCACCCATGATGAACAGCACGATCTCCTGGCGCACCACCACCGCCACCGTGCCCAGGGCCGCCCCCAGCGCCAGCGCGCCGACGTCGCCCATGAACACTTCCGCCGGATAGGCGTTGAACCACAGGAAGCCGAGCCCGGCGCCGGCCAGCGCGCCGCAGAACACCGCCAGCTCGCCGGCCCCGGCGATGTAGGGCACACCGAGATATTTCGAGAAGCCGGCGTGGCCGGCCACGTAGGCGAAGATCGCCAGTGCCGAGGCCACCATCACGGTGGGCATGATCGCCAGCCCGTCGAGGCCGTCGGTCAGGTTCACCGCATGGCTCGAGCCGGTGATGACGAAGTAGCTCAGGATGACGAATCCGCCCACACCCAGCGGGTAGGCGACGCCCTTGAAGAAGGGCACGATCAGTTCGGTCTGCGCCGGCGTATCGGCGGAAAAGCCCAGCACCAGCGCCGCGGCCAGGGCGATGAGCGAGGTCCACAGATACTTCCAGCGGCTGGCCAGCCCGCGCGGGTCGCGATGCACCACCTTGCGCCAGTCGTCCACCCAGCCCACGGCGCCGAAGCCCAGGGTCACCAGCAGCGTCACCCACACGTAGAGGTTGCGCAGATCGCCCCACAGCATCGTGGTGATGCCGATGGCGATGAGGATGAGCGCACCGCCCATGGTGGGCGTGCCGGCCTTGGTCAGATGCGACTTGGGGCCGTCGTCGCGCACCGCCTGGCCGATCTTCTTGGCCGCCAGCCAGCGGATGACTCCGGGGCCGAAGATGAAGGAGATGGCCAGCGCGGTCAGCGCCGCCAGCACGGTACGCAGGGTGATGTAGCCGAACACGTTGAAGGTCCGGACATCCTGTCCAAGCCACAGGGCCAGTTCAAGCAACATGCGTCTGCTCCTTATTGTTGTTGTCGTCAGCGACGATGGCGTCCACCACCCGCTCCATGCGCATGAAGCGCGAGCCCTTCACGAGCACCACGGTGCTCTCGTCGAGCAGCGGCTCGAGCGCCGTCACGAGCGCACTCACCTCGGCAAAGTGGGTCGCCCCCTCGCCGAAGTTGTGCGCCGCCGTGGCACTGGCGCTGCCCAGGGTGAGCAGATGGTCGATGCCGTGGCTCTTGGCGTAACCGCCCACTTCGTCGTGCAGCTGTGCGCTGGCCTCGCCGAGCTCGCCCATGTCGCCCAGCACCAGCACCTTGCGCCCCGGGGTGGCCGCGAGCACGTCGATGCCGGCGCGCACCGAATCCGGATTGGCGTTGTAGGTGTCGTCGAGCACGATCGCGCCGTGTTTTCCGGCCTTCCGCTGCAGCCGCCCTTTGGTGCCGCCGTAGGCTTGCAGCCCGGCCACCGCGTCGGCCAGCGTGGCCCCGGCGGCCAGGCAGGCCGCCACCGCCGCGAGGGCATTGCGCACGTTGTGTTCGCCCGGCACGCGCAGGGCGCACTGGGCCACCCCTTCGGGCGTGGACAGATGCAGGCGCACGGCCAGCCCGTGCGATTCGGGCACGGCGCGCACCTCGGCCTCCGGCGCGCTCAGGCCGAAGCCGACGATGCGCCGCCCCGGGTTGATCCCGCGCCAGTAGTCGGCGAACGGCGAATCGGCATTGACCACCGCCACGCCGTGCTCGCCCAGCCCCTGGTAGATGGTGCCCTTCTCCACCGCCACCGCGTCGAGCCCGCCCAGCCCTTCCAGATGGGCCCGCAGCGCATTGGTCACGAGGGCGACGGTCGGACGGGAAATGGCGGTCAGGTAAGCGATTTCGCCGGGATGGTTCATGCCCATCTCGATGATCGCGGCGCGATGACCAGCACGCAGGCGCAACAGGGTCAGCGGCAGCCCGATGTCGTTGTTGAAGTTGCCGGCCGTGGCCAGCACCGCAGCGGCCGGATCGAGGCCCTCGCGCCGCATCTGCGCCGCGAGGATCTCGGCGCACATCTCCTTGACCGTGGTCTTGCCGTTGCTGCCGGTGATGCCGATGAGCGGGATATCGAAATGGTTGCGCCACCAGGCGGCCAGTGCGCCGAGCCCGAAGCGGGTGTCGTCCACGATCAGCATGGGCACGCCGGCATCGGCGCCGGTGTCGGCGAAGCGCCGGTCCACCATGACGGCGGCCGCACCGGCGGCCACGGCGTCGGCGATGAAATCGTGGCCGTCGAAGCGGTCGCCACGCAGGGCCACGAACAGGCCGCCCGCCCCCATGGCGCGGGTGTCGGTGTCGACGGACGCGACGCTCACCGGTGCGGTGAGCGTCGCCCCCAGGGTCGCGGCGGCTTGGGCCAGGTCCATCATGCCCCACCTCCACTTCCGGTCCGGCGCTTGCGCAAGGCATCGCGTGCGTGGCTCACGTCGGAGAACGGGTATCGCACGCCCGCAATTTCCTGATAATCCTCATGCCCCTTGCCCGCGAGCACCACCACGTCGTCGTCGGCGGCCGCGTCGATGGCGCGACGGATGGCCTCGGCGCGATCCAGTTCGCGCATCGCGTGCGCACCGGCGCCCGCCGCCATTTCGTCGAGGATGCGCTCGGGTGCCTCGCTGCGCGGGTTGTCGCTGGTCAGCCAGAGCACGTCGCTGAGGCGCGAGGCGACCTCGCCCATCAGAGGCCGTTTGCCGGTGTCGCGATCGCCGCCGCAGCCGACAATGCAGATCAACGCACCGCTGCGCGCCCGCGCCGTGGCCCGCGCCGCCTCGAGCACCTTTTCCAGGGCGTCGGGCGTGTGGGCGTAGTCCACCAGCACGAGCGGCTCGCCGACGCCGCCGACGATCTGCATGCGCCCCTCGGGCGGCTGGAGCCCGGCGCACAGGCGCACGGCCTCTTCCAGCGAGCGGCCGTGAACGATCAGCGCCGCCATCACGGCCAGCAGGTTGGAAACATTGAAATTGGCCACCAGACGCACGCTGATGGGCACGCGCTGCCCCTGCCAGGCGGCGGTGAAACGGATGCCGGAGGCGGTGGTACGCATCTGCTCGGCCACCAGCGTGGGCGCGCCGGGCGCGGCATCGACGTTGGTGGCGATCAGGGTGTAGCCGATCACCGGTGTGCCGCGCGCGACCATGCGCCGGGCCAGCTCGACACCGAAGCCGTCGTCGAGGTTGACGACCGCGTGGCCGATGTCCATGCGGAACAGATCCGCCTTGGCCTCGGCGTAGGTCTCCATGTCGCCGTGGTAGTCGAGGTGGTCGCGGCTCAGATTGGTGAAGATGGCCAGATCGAAACGCACGCCGTTGACCCGCCCCTGGTGCAGGCCGATGGAGGACACCTCCATGGCCACCGCACGGGCGCCCTGCGCCGCCAGGTCGGCCAACTCGCGGTGCACCGCCGGCGCATCCGGCGTGGTGTGGGTGCCCTGGGTCAGCTGCCCCGGAAAACCGCTGCCGAGCGTGCCGATGACACCGCAGCGGGTGCCGCTCGCGCTCAGCGCGGCGGCGAGCCACTGGCTGGTGGTGGTCTTGCCGTTGGTGCCGGTCACCCCGGCGACCCACAGCCGTTCGCTCGGACGGCCGTAGATCCGGTCGGCGAGCTCGCCGCTGTGCGCGCGCAGCTCGGGCACCTCGAGCACCGGCACCGGCCAGCCCTGCGCCGGTCGCGCCACCCCGGTCTCTGCGATCACGGCGCAGGCCCCGGCCCGGATGGCGGGGTCGATGAAGTCGCGACCATCCACCGTGAGCCCGGGGTAGGCCAGGAACAGGCTGCCGGATGCAACGCGACGGGAGTCGGCAGTGACCCCCGTCGGCTGGATTCCGGCGTCGTGCAGCTGGGCAAGAAGGGTGTCGGCGACGGCGTCCGTCACATGTTCTCCCTGGCGGCAGGATCGGGGGCTTCGCCGGTGCGGGCCACCTGCACCGGCGTGATCGGGGCATCCGGCGGCACCGAGAGTGCGCGCAGCGCGCCGGCCATCACCTGCGAGAACACCGGGCCGGCCACCTGGCCGCCGTAGTAGCTGCGGGTGGTCGGCTCGTCGATCATGACCGCGATGACCAGGCGCGGATCGCTCGCTGGCGCCAGGCCGACGAAGGACGCGATATAGCGGTTGGTGTATTGCCCGCCCTCGAGCTTGTGCGCGGTACCGGTCTTGCCGGCGACCCGGTAGCCCGGCACCCGCGCCTGGGGCGCGGTGCCGCCGTCCTCGGTCACCATTTCCATCATGGCACGCACTTCGCGCACGGTCTGCGGCGAGTAGATGCGCTGGCCGGACAGGCGCGGCGCCTCGGCACGCTTGAGGGTCACCGGAATCAGGTCGCCGTCGCGCGCGAATGCCAGATAGGCGTGGGCCAGCTGCATGAGGCTGACCGAGATGCCGTGGCCATAGGCCATGGTCGCCTGCTCGATCGGGCGCCACTGGCTGGCCGGGCGCAGACGCCCGCTCGCCTCCCCCGGGAACCCGACCCGCAACGGCGAACCGAAGCCGAGGCTGTCGTACAACGACCACATCTGCTGCGGCTGGAAGTTCATGGCCACGCGCACGATGCCCACATTGGAGGACTTCTGGATGATCTGTGCCACCGTGATCAACCCGTGCCGATGGGTGTCGTTGATGGTCGCGTTGCCGATGGTCAGGTGGCCGTCCCCGGTGTCGATGACGGTGTTGAAGCCGACCTTCCCGGTCTCCAGCGCCAGCCCGGCGATGAACGGCTTCATGACCGAACCCGGCTCGAAGGTGTCGGTGATGGCGCGGTTGCGCAGCTGGGCACCGGTGAGCGAGCCGCGGTCGTTCGGGTTGTAGGTGGGCGCGTTGACCATGGCGAGCACCTCGCCGGTACGCGCATCGAGCACCACCACCCCGCCGGCCTTGGCGTGATGGGTCTTGATGCCCTGCTCGAGCGCCGCGTAGGCCAGATACTGGATCTTGGCGTCGATCGACAGGGTGATGTCCTTGCCTTCCTGCGGCTTGCGGATCGATTCGACGTCTTCGACGATGCGCCCGCGCCGGTCCTTGATCACCCGACGCGAACCGGCCTTGCCCGACAGCTGGTCGTCGTAGGCCAGTTCGACGCCCTCCTGGCCATGGTCGTCCACGCCGGTGAAACCCAGCACATGGGCCATCACCTCGGCACCCGGATAGTAGCGACGGTACTCGCGATGCTCATGAATGCCCGGCAGATCGAGGGCCTCGACCTTCTCCGCGAGCGCCGGCGGCACCTGGCGCTTCAGATAGACGAAATCGGAGTCGCGCGCGAGCTTGCGGTTCAGATCGCGCACATCGACATCCAGCAAGCCGGCCAGCGTCCGCACCTGCCCGGGCTTGAGCCGGGCATCCGACGGAATGGCCCAGATCGACTTGACCGGCGTGCTCGCCGCCAGCACCGTGCCGTGGCGATCGGTGATCTTGCCTCGCGTTGCCGGGATCTCGATCACCCGCGAGTAACGCGACTTGCCCTCCGCCTGGAGGAAGTCGTCATTGACGCCCTGCAGGTAACCGGCGCGCGCCACCAGCGCGAACGAACCGCACAGCAGGGCCAGCAAAACGACACGGGGCCGCCAGACTGGCAGCCCTTTGTCGAGCAGCGGATTGTGGTTGAAGGTGACACTTCTGCGCTTCTTCATGATCCCCCCTCGACCACCACGATCTGATCGATGGATGGCGCCTGCATGTGCAATCGCTGGCGGGCGATCTTCTCGATGCGCACATGCGCCGCCCAGGTGCTCTGCTCAAGCTGCAGCTGCCCCCACTCCACCTCGAGCTGATGCATCTGCGAGGTCTCGCGCTCCAGCGCGGTATGCAGCTTGCGCGACTGGTGCTGGGCCGCCACCACGCCCAGGGCGCTGAGCAAGGCCAGCGTCGCGAGCAAGGCATCCACCCGCACGAACCCGACCTGCCGGGCCGCCCCAAGGGCGGCCGCAGCCCCCTCGGGGGGTGAGATGGGGGTTTCGCGAAGCACTGTTTCGCGCCCATCGAACGGGTCGGCTGTGCAAAGCCGACCCTCCGCGAACGAAGCGCGCGTGGGGGCCGTCCGCCCACCCGCCGGGCCGCCCCAAGGGCGGGCGCAGCCCCCTCGGGGGCAGCGAACGAAGAGAGCGTGGGGGCCGTCCACTCATCACGCTGCCTCCGTCCGTTCGGCCACGCGCATGACCGCACTGCGCGCGCGCGGGTTGGTGGCCACCTCGTCGGCTCCGGCCTTCACCGCCTTGCCCACCAGGCGCAGCTTCGGCTGCGGCCGGTCGACCTCGCGGATCGCCATGCCGCGCGGCACCGGCGGCGGATTCGCATGCTCGCGCATGAAGCGCTTGACGATGCGGTCCTCGAGCGAGTGGAAGCTGATCACCACCAGACGCCCGCCCGGCTTGAGCCGCGCCAGGCACTTGGGCAGGACTACCGACAGTTCCTCGAGCTCCGCATTGATGAAAATCCGTAGAGCCTGGAAGGTGCGCGTCGCGGGGTGCTGCCCCGGCTCGCGCGTGCGGACCGCCTTCTCCACGAGTGCGGCAAGTTGTCCAGTGGTTGACACAGCCCCCCCTGCCCGAGCAGCAACAACCGCCTTTGCAATCGCATGAGCAAACCGTTCTTCCCCATAGTCCCTGATCACCTCGGTGATTTCGCCGACCTCGGCCGAGGCCAGCCATTGCGCCACGGTTTGTCCGCGGCTTGTATCCATGCGCATGTCGAGCGGCGCGTCGAAGCGGAAGCTCATGCCCCGCGCGGCTTCGTCGAGCTGGGGCGACGACACGCCCAGGTCGAGCAGCACACCATCGACCAGCCCGACCCCGTGGGCGTCGAGCGATTCGTCCAGTGCGCTGAACGGCGCATGAACGAGGGTGAAGCGCGCATCGTTGATGGCCGCGCCGGCCGCAATGGCGGCCGGATCGCGATCGAAAGCCACCAGCCGGCCGTGCGCCCCCAGGCGCGCGAGCACCGCGCGGCTGTGCCCGCCCCGCCCGAAGGTGCCATCCACGTAGATACCCTCCGGCCGGATCGCCAGCGCATCGACGGCTTCGCTCAGCAGCACGGTGACGTGTTCGGCGGGCGCGCTCACAGGGCCAGATCCTCCATGCCCGGCGGCAGCAGATCGGACCCCATGCCGAACATGAGCTCCTGCTGCTTCTGCCATTCGGCGTCGGACCACAGCTCGAAATGCGATCCCTGCCCCACCAGCCACACCTCTTTCTCCAGATGGGCATAGCGGCGCAGCTCAGGCGCCACCAGCACGCGGCCGGAGCCGTCGAGCTTTTCGTCACGCGCGAAACCGACCAGCAGGCGCTTGAGCATGGCCGAACGCGGCTCCAGGCTGGAGCCGGCCAACACCTTGTCGCGAATGGGCTGCCAGGCCTCGGTGGGGTAGATCAGCAGGCAGCGGTGGGGGTGCGCGGTGACGACCAGGTCGCCACTGTCAGCAAGCTCACCCCGATAGCGCGCAGGAATCGCCAGGCGACCCTTCGCATCGAGATTGAGCGCTGCTGCGCCTTGAAACATGGAACCCCCTGAGACGGATCGGGAGAGGGTGTCTGGTGCACTCTCTCCCACTTTTGTGCACTTGAGCCCACTTTAGTGCAAACAAAAACCCGGGTCAAGCCGACCAGACGGGAGTTTTGCCAATGGACACAGACACTTATCGTCCCCACGCCACAATCTCGAGGCAAAGGCTTTTCTTCGTTAAATCAATGACAACGGGAATCTTCAGGAGAGACCACATGAGAAATGTGGACTTGGCGCACGACGTGGTGGGGCGCCGTGGGACAAAACCACGTTCCGGGGGACAAAGTGGCAGGCCAGCCCACTGGCAAGTGCGGCGCGGGACGCGTGGACACGCACGACAGCGCCGGCAGGCGCCGCCGTACGGACGAGACGTGAAATTGGGAAGTTCGCCGATAAGCCGGGTTCTGTCGAACGCCCTCACGGGCGCCGGGCAGTCATTCCTCTCGGCGACATGTTGCCATGCCGCTCATGCAGCCTACCCGGGGGCGACGCGAGCCACGTCATGGCCCCCCTATTTGGCCTTGCCCCGGATGGGGTTTACCGTGCCGTCCGTGTCGCCACGTCCGCGGTGAGCTCTTACCTCACCGTTTCACCCTTACCCGACACCTGTGGTCGTCGGCGGTATCCTTTCTGTTGCCAGGCGATGCACGCTCGGGTTGCCCCGCCGCAAGCGGCACAGGTCACGTGCAATCACCGGGCCGCCCCTTCGGGCGGCACTTTCCATCGCTTTGGCTGTTTCCAGCGTATGGCGCCCGGCCGTTAGCCGGCATCCTGCTCTATGGGGCCCGGACTTTCCTCGAAGCGCACAAGGCGCGTCGCGACTGCCTGGCGAACTTCCCGGCGCGGATTATAGCGCTTCGACCAGCCGCGGACGCCAATCGTGCACCGGCACCGGCGCCCGATCGCCCAAGGGACGGAACTGGGCGGCATCGGCGTAGTAGCCACGGCGGGCATTTTCACGCACCACGTCGGGAATCCCCAGCAGCGGCAGGGGCGCAAAGCGGCGTGGCGACAGGGCGTCGTCCACCGTGCCCAGGTAGCGGGCCAGCCAGGTGTCGACCAGGGCGACCTGGGTCTCGACCGGCGCCCGGACCACCGGCTCGGGCACCGACAGGTAAAGCGCCTTGGCGCACAACCCGGGAAACGGCGTACGCAGCTGATCGTAGCTGGCATGGCCGAAGAGAATGAAGCGGGTGCTGTCGAGCAGCGCGGCGCGCGAGTGCCAGAACACCTCGGCCCAGGCATGGCGCGTCAGGGCTTCGAGCAGCTCCGGGCAGGCGCCGAGCACGACCAGCCCGCATTCATCGAACTGGGTGAGCGCGTCGCGCACCGCGCCACGCCCCTTCCGGCCCATGGCGCGGGCCAGAGTCAGCTCATGCATGTGACGCGCGTTGAGCGCGGCCTTGGCCCGCGGAAACGCCGCCCACACCAGGGCGTTGAAGAAGTCGTGCCAGTTGTCGGGGCGGGTTTCCACGTCGCTGGCATCGAACACCGCATGTTCATAGGGCAGTTCATGCGCCCCGGGCGCCACGAAGCGCACCGGCACGCCGCGGCCGCTGCGCACCTCGCCGGCCGCACCAATGGCCTGATTGAGCTGCATGAGCGAGGGCAGACGCTCACCACACGCCGCCAGCAGGGTGGCGAGAGGCGCGTACAGGGGACGACGCGCCAGCGCCGCCGGCTGCAGGTAGTCGGGGACCGCGCTCATCGGCCCGGTGTGTCGGCGGGGGCGAAGGTCATGGTGCCGTCACGCATGAGGAAGGTGCCGACCTGAGGCCCCGGCGGCGACGCCGGCGGGTCCTTCCAGTCCTGCACCAGGCATTTGTCGGTGCTCGCCAGATACCAGCGCGTGCCCTGGTGCAGGGCCCACAGGCGGTAGCCGGCTTCGTAGATGTCCATTGGCGGGCCGGATGCGTTGCCGGGCCAGATGGCGACGCGGCGCTGGCAGTCGGGCAGGCGCGAGGCGACCACGGCCTGGTCGATCTTGTCGGACCAGAACCAGCGCTGCTCGCGCACCAGGATGAGCGCGTGGTCCTTGCCGTCGATCATGTAGGCGGTGCCCGAGTTTTCACACCCGGTGAGCAGCACGGCCAGCAAGGGAATCCAGCAAAGTCGGCGGAGCAGTGTCATGCGTATCGATCAGTCCAGTTGCCAGGCGATCTGACCACCGGCGCGCAGCGGCACCAGCGGGTCGCCCTCGAGATAATCCACCGCCTCGGGCACGGTCCACTCGCGGCGGCTCAGGGTGATGGTGTCGGTGTTGTACGGCAGACCGTAGAAATCGGCACCGAAGCGGCTGGCGAAACCTTCCAGACGATCGAGCGCGCCGGCCGTGTCGAAGGCTTCGGCATACAGCTCGATGCCCGCATGGGCGGTGTAGCAGCCCGCACACCCGCAGGCGTTCTCCTTGGCGCCACGGGCATGGGGTGCCGAATCGGTGCCAAGGAAGAACTTCGGGTTGCCGGAGGTGGCCGCCGCCACCAGCGCCTCGCGATGGATCTCGCGCTTGAGCACCGGCAGGCAGTAGTGATGCGGGCGGATGCCGCCGACGAAGATCGCGTTGCGGTTGAGCAGCAGGTGGTGCGCGGTGATGGTCGCTCCCACGGTCTGCGGCGCCTCGCTTACGAACTGCGCCGCTTCACGGGTCGTGATGTGCTCGAAGACGATGCGCAGCGCCGGGTGGTCTTTTGCCAGTGGCGCCAGCACACGATCGATAAAGACGCGCTCGCGATCAAAGATATCAACGTCACCATGGGTCACCTCTCCATGAACACACAGCACCATGCCGGTCCGTTCCATGCGCTCGAGCACCGGGCGCACCTTGTCGATGGCGGTGACGCCCGCGTCCGAATTGGTGGTCGCCCCGGCGGGGTAGAGCTTGACGGCGTGCACGAAGCCGCTGTCGCGCGCCCGGTCGATCTCGTCGGGCGCGGTATTGTCTGTGAGGTACAACGTCATCAGGGGGTCGAACTTGAGCCCCGCCGGCACCACATCGAGGATGCGCTGCCGATAGGCGGCCGCCTGCGCCGTGGTCACCACCGGCGGCTTGAGGTTGGGCATGATGATGGCGCGCCCGAAACGGCGGGCGGTGTCGGGCACCACCGCGGCCATGGCGGCGCCGTCGCGCACGTGAAGATGCCAGTCGTCGGGGCGAATGAGGGTGAGCGTCTGCATGGATGCACCTCGGTTTGCAATGGCCGCGATTATATCGGCCCCGCCCGTCAGTCGTCGGCCGCCTTGCGTTCGAGCGCGCGCTGGTAGAGCGCATTCTTGGATGCACCGGTGATCTCGGCCGCCAGACGCGCCGCGCTCTTGAGCGGCACCGCCTCGAGCAGCAGCCCGAGGACGCGCTCGGCTTCTGCCGACAGGCCGGTCTCGGGCGGCGCGCCGGTCACGATGAGCACGAACTCCCCGCGCTGGCGGTTGGCGTCGGCGGCGAACCAGGCATCGGCCTCGCCCAGCGGCAGGCGCTCGATCTGCTCGAAACGCTTGGTCAGCTCGCGGGCGACGACCAGCTCCCGCGCCGGCCCCAACACCTCGGCAAGATCGGCGACACACTCGATGATGCGGTGGGGCGACTCGTAGAACACCAGCGCATCGGCCTGGCCGCGCAAGGCCTCCAGCCGCGCGCGGCGCGCCGCGCGCTTCGACGGCAGAAAGCCGATGAAATGGAAGCCGCCGTGCTCCAGGCCCGCCACCGACACCGCCGCGGCCACCGCGCTCGGCCCCGGCACCGGCACCACCGGCCAGCCCGCCTCGCGCACCCGGGCCACCAGCCGCGCGCCCGGATCGGAGATGCCGGGCGTGCCGGCATCGGAGACGAAGGCCACCTGCTCGCCCGCCTCCAGGCGCGCGATGATCTGTGTCGCCGCCTTCTGCTCGTTGTGCTCATGGGCGGCCATCAGGTGCGCCGCGATGCCATGCGCCGCCAGCAGCTGCTGGGTGTGCCGCGTGTCCTCCGCCGCCACCACGTCCACCGCGGTCAATACCGCCAGCGCCCGCAGGGTGATGTCCTGCAGGTTTCCCATGGGCGTGGCCACCACATACAATGACGGTGTCGTATTGAGCGGGCTGACGGAATCGGACATGCGGGCAGTGATCGAACGGTTGAAGGGGCTCATTGTCCGCCCGCGCACCCCGGCGCGGCAAGCCGACGGCCAGCGCGCCGAAGCCGCCGCCGAGCGCTTTCTGGTGCGCGAGGGCCTGCGCACGCTGGCCCGCAACTACCGTTGCCGCGAGGGCGAAATCGACCTGGTCTGCCGGCACGGGCGCGTGGTGGTGTTCGTCGAGGTCCGCCTGCGCCGCCGCGCCGACTACGGCGGTGCGGCGGGCAGCGTGACCCCGGCCAAGCGGCGACGCATCATCTGCGCCGCGCGGCACTGGCTGGTACACGCCGGGCACGGGCGCCGGGCGCCGCCGTGCCGCTTCGACGTCATCTCGATGCAGCATCCGGACGACCCGCACCCCGACTGGATTCGCGCCGCCTTCGACGCCGACGCCAGAGTGTAACCAAGCGATTCGGCCCTCACAGCCGCGACAAACCCGCATGCTAGAATCGGCGCTCGATTGAGCCCCGACCCGACATCCCGCCGCATGGATCTTTCCGCCCGCATCGCCGATCAGTTCGAACAAAGCATTGCCACCAAACGCGCCGCCGCCGAACTCATGGTGGCGCCGCTGGCCCAGGCGGTTGACCTGATGACCGGCTGCCTCATGAACGGCGGCAAGATCCTCGCCTGCGGCAACGGCGGCTCCGCGGCCGATGCGCAGCACTTCGCCGCCGAACTGGTCAACCGCTTCGAGATGGAGCGCCCGCCGCTGGCCGCCATCGCGCTGACCACCGACACCTCGACGCTCACCTCGATCGCCAACGACTACCACTACGATCAGGTGTTCTCCAAGCAGGTGGCAGCGCTCGGCCATCCGGGCGACGTGCTGCTGGCCATCTCCACCAGCGGCAATTCGCCCAACGTGATCGAGGCCATGCGCGTGGCCCGCGAACGCGAAATGCATGTGGTCGCCCTCACCGGCAAGGGCGGCGGCCGGATGGCCGAACTGCTCGGGCCGGACGATGTCCATCTGTGCGTCCCGTCGGCGCGCACCGCCCGCATCCAGGAAGTCCACCTGCTGGCGTTGCACTGCCTGTGCGACGGAATCGATAGCCTGTTACTGGGAGTTGAATGATGAACAAAGGTCTGCGCAGCACCGTGCTCGCACTCGTTGTCGCCGCCAGCGCGGCGCCGCTTCTGCAAGGCTGCTTCCCCGCCGTGGCCACCGGCGTGGGGGCCGGCGCGATGATGGCCGCCGACCGTCGCACCTCCGGCGCCTATGTCGAGGACGAAGGCATCGAGTGGAAGGCCGCCGCGAAGATCAAGGAGAAGCTCGGCGACCTGGTGCACGTCAACGTCACCTCCTACAACCGCAACGTCCTGCTCACCGGTGAAGCGCCCAACGAGACGGTCAAGGATCAGCTGCCCGGCATCGTCGCCGCCGTGCCCAACATCCGCGGCATCACCAGCGATGTGCAGGTGGCGGGTCACAGCTCGCTGACTTCGCGCAGCAACGACGCGCTGATCACCTCCAAGGTGAAGGCGCGCATGATCGACTCCGACGCCGTGCAGGCGCACCTGATCAAGGTGGTCACCGAGGCCTCGACGGTGTATCTCATGGGCCTGGTCACCCGCGCCGAGGCCGACGCCGCCACCCAGGTGGCCCGCACCACCAGCGGCGTGAAGAAGGTCGTGCGCGTGTTCGAATACGTGAGCCCGGAAGAAGCCAAGCGCCTCGACCTGCTGCGTCGCGACCAGTAATCGGCGTCTTCGCACCGACGACAAAAGGCCGCCCGAGGGCGGCCTTGTTGTTGCCGGCGCCCGTCAGCTCGCCAGGGCGTCGAGCAGCTTCTGGTGGATGCCGCCGAAGCCGCCGTTGCTCATCACCAGCACGTGGTCGCCCGGCCGCGCCTCGGCCACCAGCGCCGCCACCAGCGCATCGATGTCCATGAACACCCGGGCGGCCGCGCCCAGCGGCGCGAGCGCACCGGCCACATCCCAGTCCACCGCGCCGGCATAGCAGAAGGTCGCATCCGCACCGCGCAGGCTGTCGGGCAACTGCGCCTTCATCACCCCCAGCTTCATGGTGTTGGAGCGCGGCTCGAGCACCGCGAGGATGCGCCCGCCCGCTTCGCGCCTGCGCAGCCCGTCGATGGTCAGGGCGATGGCGGTGGGGTGATGGGCGAAGTCGTCATAGACGGTCACCCCGCCCACCGTGCCGCGCACTTCCAGCCGGCGCTTGACGCCCTTGAAGCGCGACAGGGCGTCGATCGCCATGGCCGGCGGCACCCCCGCGTGGCGGGCCGCGGCGACGGCCGCCAGCGCGTTGAGCAGGTTGTGTTCCCCCGCCATGGGCATGGCGACCGAGCCGAGCAACTCGCCGTCGCGCAGGAAGTGGCCGGTGCCGTCGGCGTCCAGTCGGGCGCTCCAGCCGTCCTCGGCGCCGAAACGCTCCAGCTCCGACCAGCAGCCGCGCGCCAGCACCCGGTCGAGCGCCGGGGCCTGGGCATTGGCGATGATCCGCCCCTGGCCGGGCATGATGCGCACCAGATGGTGAAACTGGGTCTCGATCGCGGCCAGGTCGGCGAAGATGTCGGCGTGGTCGAATTCCAGGTTGTTGAGAATGGCCGTGCGCGGGCGGTAGTGCACGAACTTGGAGCGCTTGTCGCAGAAGGCGGTGTCGTATTCGTCCGCCTCGATCACGAAAAAGGGGGCATCGGTCAGGCGCGCGGAGATGCCGAAGTTGCCGGTCACCCCGCCGATGAGAAAGCCCGGGTTGAGTCCGCCGTCCTCGAGCATCCAGGCCAGCATCGAGCTGGTGGTGGTCTTGCCGTGGGTGCCGGCCACCCCCAGCACCCACTTGCCCTGCAGCACATGCTCGGCCAGCCACTGCGGTCCCGACACATAGGGCGCGCCGGCATCGAGAATCGCCTCGAGCAGTTCGTTGCCCCGCGAGATCGCGTTGCCCACCACGAACACGTCCGGCGCCAGCGCCAGTTGCCCGGCGTCGTAACCGCTCGTCAGTTCGATGCCCTGCGATTGCAGCTGCGTGCTCATGGGCGGGTAGACATTGGCATCGCAGCCGGTCACCGTATGACCGGCGGCACGCGCCAACAGGGCCAGTCCGCCCATGAAGGTGCCGCAGATGCCAAGAATGTGAATATGCATGGACGCTCCATTACTACGATCGCATCCGCCGTCAGGATTTCGGGCGGCCGTGTAGAATGGCCCGGATTTTAACGGCGATGGGGGACAAGCGCATGCCTAACCGTGCCCATGGGTTCCGATCCGGCCACCTGCGCCAGGAAGTTGCCGCCGCCGCCGCCCGCATGATGGCCGAGGACGGCATCAGCGACTTCGGCTTCGCCAAACGCAAGGCCGCCCGCCAGCTGGGCGCCACCGACGCCGACTCCCTGCCGACCAACGCCGAGATCGAAGCGGCGCTGCGCGAATACCAGGCCATCTACCAGGACGAGGAACACGACGAGCGCATCTACGCCATGCGCTGCGCCGCCGCCGAAGTGCTGGACATGCTGTCCCCGTTCCGCGCCTACCTCACCGGCCCGGTGCTCGAAGGCACCGCGGGCCGCTATGCCGAGGTGGACATCGAGGTCTTCGCCGACAGCGCCAAGGACGTCGAGATCTTCTTCCTCAACCAGGACCTGCGCTACGAACATCGCGAACCGCGCAAGCTGACCCACGACACCCCGGAAGCGATCCTCTGCTTCGACTGGGACGACATCCCCGTCCGGGTGACCATCCACGAGTCGCGTGTCGAACGCCGCGGCGGTGTGGAGCGCGCCCGGCTCGAGGCGGTCGAGAAACTGATTGCCGACGGACTGCCCACCCCATGAGATCGCTGCCCAAACCGCTGCTCTACCTTCTCGTCGCCATCGCGGCCGCGGCCGCCGGCTACTGGACCAGCCGCGGCGGTGGCGTCGTCCTGCAGCCGACGCTCGGCTCGACCACGGCGGACGATGCCACTACGGTGGCGCCCGAGGCCGGCCGCAAGCTCTACACCCTGCGTCTGCCCGACGCCAACGGTGGCGAGCACGACCTGTCCAAGGAGCTGCGCGGCAAGGTGGCGGTGGTCAATTTCTGGGCCACCTGGTGCCCGCCGTGCCGGCGCGAGATTCCCGATTTCGTCGCGGTGCACAACGCGCTGAAGGGCGAGAACGTGGCCTTCGTCGGCCTGAGCGTCGACAAGCCCAACGCCGTCGCCGAGTTTCGCGACGAGATGCACATCCCCTATCCGCTGCTGATCGCGCCAGCCAATGTGCTGCAGCTGGCCGCGGAACTGGGCAACCGCGCCCAGGCCCTGCCCTTCACCGTCATCCTCGACGGCGAAGGCAACATCCGCCACCTGAAACTGGGCACCTTGAGCAAAACCGAACTTGAGGGCAAAATCCGGGCGCTGATGCCTTGAGAGGCGGCCCGGGCGCGCCTTTCGCCCGACTGGACAAAATGCTGCGAAATGCGGCAAACTTGCAGCCATGACGCCGAAAAAACGCTCCAAACAGGCACAAAGCGCTCAAACTGAAAGCACCCTCGTACTGGTGCTGCACGGCCCCAATCTCAATCTCCTCGGGACCCGCGAGCCGGACGTCTACGGCCGCACCACCCTCGCCGACATCCACGCGCACATGCTCGAACGCTGCGCCGGTGCCGACGTGCGCCTGGAATCCTTCCAGAGCAATCACGAGGGCGAGCTGGTCGATCGCATCCAGGCCGCCGGCACCGAGGGCGTCGATTTCATCATCATCAACCCGGCGGCGTACACGCACACCAGTGTGGCCATGCGTGACGCGCTGGCCGCGGTCGCCATCCCGTACGTGGAAGTGCATCTGTCCAACATCCATGCGCGCGAGGCGTTCCGCCATCATTCGTATTTTTCCGATCAGGCCGTGGGCGTGATCTGCGGACTGGGGGCCGACGGCTACCTGGCCGCCCTCGATTTCGCCCTCAACCGGCTCACTCAAGAATAAGCACGGGCGCCAAGCGCCCGCGTCACCATTTGGAGAACTGCATGGATCTGCGCAAGCTGAAGAAACTGATCGACCTGGTCCAGGAATCGGGCATCTCGGAACTGGAGGTGACCGAAGGGGAGGAAAAGGTCCGTATCGCCAAGACCCTGACCGCCGCCGCCCCGGTGGCCATGGTGGCGCCGCCGGCCGCCCAGGTTGCCGCGGTCGCCGCCCCCGTCGAAGCGCCGGCCGCCGAAGAAGATGCCCTGCCCCCGGGCCACGTGGTGACCTCGCCCATGGTCGGCACCTTCTACCGCGCCTCCGCGCCGGGGTCTGACCCCTTCGTCGAGATCGGCACCAGCATCTCCGAAGGCCAGGCCCTGTGCATCATCGAAGCGATGAAGCTGATGAACGAGATCGATGCCGAGGTCTCGGGCACCGTCAAGGCCATCCTGGTCGAGAACGGCCAGCCGGTCGAATACGGCCAACCCCTGATGGTGATCGGCTAAGGCGCGCCCGCCTCGCGCCCCTCCCCATCCATCACCGGATCTGAAGGCATGTTCGACAAGATTCTCATTGCCAACCGTGGCGAAATCGCATTGCGCGTGCTACGCGCCTGCCGCGAGTTGGGTATCCGCACCGTGGCGGTCCATTCCGAAGCCGACACCGAAGCCAAGTACGTGAAACTGGCCGACGAGTCGGTCTGCATCGGCCCGGCCGCCTCCGCCCAGAGCTACCTCAACGTCCCCGCGATCATCTCGGCCGCCGAGGTGACCGACGCCGAGGCCATCCACCCGGGCTACGGCTTCCTGTCCGAGAACGCCGACTTCGGCGAGCGCGTCGAGCAGTCCGGCTTCGTGTTCATCGGCCCGCGCCCCGACACCATCCGCCTCATGGGCGACAAGGTCAGCGCCAAGGACGCCATGCAGGCAGCCGGCGTGCCCTGCGTGCCGGGGTCCGAGGGCGCGCTGCCGGAAGACCCCAAGGAGATCGTCAAGATCGCCCGCCAAGTCGGCTATCCGGTCATCATCAAGGCCGCCGGCGGCGGTGGCGGTCGCGGCATGCGCGTGGTGCACACCGAAGCGGCGCTCATCAACGCCGTCACCACCACCCGCAGCGAGGCCCAGGCCGCCTTCGGCAACCCGGTGGTGTACATGGAGAAGTACCTGGAGAATCCGCGCCACGTGGAGATCCAGGTGCTCGCCGACGAGCATGGCAACGCCGTCCATCTGGGCGAGCGCGACTGCTCCATGCAGCGCCGCCACCAGAAGGTCATCGAGGAAGCCCCGGCCCCCGGCATCGACCGCAAGCTCATCGCCAAGATCGGTGAGCGCTGCGCCGAAGCCTGCCGCAAGATCGGCTACCGCGGCGCCGGTACCTTCGAGTTCCTGTACGAGAACGGCGAGTTCTACTTCATCGAGATGAACACCCGGGTACAGGTGGAACATCCGGTTACCGAGCTGGTGACCGGCATCGACATCGTGCAGGCGCAGATCCGCATCGCCGCAGGCGAGAAGCTGTGGTTCACCCAGAAACAGATCGTCATCAAGGGCCATGCGGTCGAATGCCGCCTCAATGCCGAGGACGCCTACAAATTCACCCCCAGCCCCGGGCGCATCACCAACTGGCACATGCCCGGCGGCCCCGGCATCCGGGTCGATTCGCACGCCTACAACGGCTATATGGTGCCGCCACACTACGACTCCATGATCGGCAAGCTGATCGCCTATGGCGACACCCGCGAGCAGGCCATGCGGCGCATGCAGATCGCCCTGACCGAGGCGGTCGTCGAGGGCATCAGGACCAACATCCCGCTGCACAACGACCTGGTGCGCGACCCGCGTTTCCTCGAAGGCGGCACCAGCATCCACTACCTGGAAAAGCGCCTCGCCGAGCGTTCGAACACGGAGAAGTCATAGCGCCATGTGGATCTCGGTCACCCTCCAGGCGGATGCCGACCGCGCCGAGCGCCTCTCCGAAGCGCTCATGAACCATGGCGCGCTGTCGGTCAGCATCGAGGATGCCGACGCCGGCACCGAGGCCGAGCGGCCCCAGTTCGGCGAGCCGGGCATGGAGCCGAGCAGCCTGTGGGATCACAGCCGGGTCATCGCCCTGTTCGATGAAGACACCGACCTGACCGGCGCCCTGGCGCACGCCGCCGGGGAAGCCGGGTTTGCGCAGGTGCCGCCGTTCACCGTCGACGAGATCGAGGACCAGAACTGGGTCCAGCTGACCCAGTCCCAGTTCGATCCGATCCGCATCACCGACCGCCTGTGGATCGTGCCGTCGTGGCACGAGGCCCCCAACGCCGGGGCCGTCAACATCGAGCTCGACCCGGGCATGGCCTTCGGCACCGGATCGCACCCGACCACCCACCTGTGCCTCGAATGGCTCGAGACCCAGGTCACCCCGGGCTGCTCGGTCATGGACTACGGCTGCGGCTCGGGCATCCTGGCCATCGCCGCCGCCCGCCTGGGAGCCGGTGAGATCAAGGGCGTCGACATCGACGACAAGGCGGTCGAGGCTGCCCGGGACAATGCCGCGCGCAACCGGGTCGCTATCGACGTGACCTGCTCGAACACGCCCGTCAATGGCCAGTTCGATCTCGTCGTGGCCAATATCCTCACCAACCCCCTGTGCGTCCTCGCCCCCGCCCTGTGCGCTCTGGTGGCGCCCGGCGGCCGTCTGGCCTTGTCGGGCATTCTCGAAACCCAGACCGAGCAGGTCATCGCAGCCTACGCGCCCTGGATCGCGCTGCGCGTCGGCCAACGGCGGGAGGGCTGGGCGCGACTGGAAGGCGAACGCCCATGATGCGCACCCGTTGCCCGGCCTGCCAGACCGTTTTCCGGATCACGTCGGAACAGCTGCGCATTCGTCAGGGCAAGGTGCGCTGCGGTCACTGCCGCCATGTCTTCAATGCCCTCGACACCCTCGAGACCGAAGGCCACGAGGCAGGCCCCCGGCGCAAGCCGCCGCCCCCACGCCACCTGAAGCACCGACCGCCCCCGTCACCACCAGCCTGTTCATCCTGGAAGAACGCCCGGCCAGCGCCGACGGCTTCACCGCCCCGCCCATGTCGCAGGAAGCCACCACGGGGTTCGTTTTCGACGTTGAACCGTCTTCGGTGACCGATCGCGAAAATATGACAACGGAACCCGAGCCGGAACCCGAGCCGGAACCCGAGCCGGAACCCGAGCCGGAACCCGAGCCGGAACCCGAGCCGGAACCCGAGCCGGAACCCGAGCCGGAACCCGAGCCGGAACCCGAGCCGGAACCCGAGCCGGAACCCGAGCCGGAACCCGAGCCGGAACCCGAGCCGGAACCCGAGCCGGAACCCGAGCCGGAACCCGAGCCGGAACCCGAGCCGGAACCCGAGCCGGAACCCGAGCCGGAACCCGAGCCGGAACCCGAGCCGGAACCCGAGCCGGAACCCGAGCCGGAACCCGAGCCGGAACCCGAGCCGGAACCCGAGCCGGAACCCGAGCCGGAACCCGAGCCGGAACCCGAGCCGGAACCCGAGCCGGAACCCGAGCCGGAACCCGAGCCGGAACCCGAGCCGGAACCCGAGCCGGAACCCGAGCCGGAACCCGAGCCGGAACCCGAGCCGGAACCCGAGCCGGAACCCGAGCCGGAACCCGAGCCGGAACCCGAGCCGGAACCCGAGCCGGAACCCGAGCCGGAACCCGAGCCGGAACCCGAGCCGGAACCCGAGCCGGAGCCCGAGCCGGAACCCGAGCCGGAACCCGAGCCGGAACCCGAGCCGGAACCCGAGCCGGAACCCGAGCCGGAACCCGAGCCGGAACCCGAGCCGGAGCCGGAGCCGGAGCCGGAGCCGGAGCCGGAGCCGGAGCCGGAGCCGGAGCCGGAGCCGGAGCCGGCAGCAGCATTGCATGGTGCCGGGGGATTCCGGGCGCCGACCCTCGACGAGTTCGAAGCCTCGCTGACCGAGGCCGAGACCTTGCACGCCTACACGCTGTCCGCCGAATCACAGGAAGCCGTCGACGAGGCGGCCGATCTCGACACCTTCGTGCTACCGGACGAGGATTTCGACGCCCGCCCGACCACCGACGCCGACGCGCCGGAACCGGAGACACGGTCTCAAGCGCCGGACACGGCAGGCAGTGACTTCACCGAGTTCGTGCTCGACATCGGCTCACCGGATGGTGAACCGCAGCCGGAAACTGACGGCGAAGGTGAAAGCGAAGGTGACGAAGCCCCCCCGAAGCACCGCGCAGCGTGTTCCCGGACCAGGATGCCGACGTGTTCACCATCATGGAGATCGAGCCGGAATCCGCTTTCGAAGGGGAGACCGCCGAAGCCTCCCCCGATACCCAAGCGGCACCCCTCGACGCGAGCGAACCGGCACTCGCCGCGCTGCCGGATCGCCGCGGGGGCACACCGTGGTTCTCCGCGCTGCTGGCCGGCGTGCTGATCGCCGTGCTCATCGCCCAGGTCGGCCTGTTCTATCGCAAGGAACTCGCCGCCGCCCACCCGGCCCTGCGCCCGGTCTTCGATACCCTGTGCGCGAACCTCGGCTGCAGCATGGCGCTGCCGCGTGATGCCAAACTGATCAGCATCGAGGCGTCCGACCTGAATCGCCCGCCCGGACGCGACGGCGTGTTCGTGCTTAGCGTGACGCTGAGCAACCGCGCCGAACAGGCCCAGGCGTTTCCGCATCTCGAGCTCACCCTGACCGACGCCCAGGATCGAGCGGTGGTCAGGCGCGTGTTTGCCCCGGCCGAGTGGCTGGGCGGCGAACCCGATGCGGACGGCTTTGCCCCGGGTGCCACCCGGTCGGCCGAGATCGAATTCACCGCCGAGGGCGTCAATGCGGCCGGCTATCGGGTGTACGCCTTCTATCCGTAACACTGCTGACATGTGCAGCCCGGACACTCGCGCTCTGTGCCATCGACGGGCGCGCCCCCCGGTGCCGCCCCCAGCCGCGGAGGACGCCGCCCCCCATGCAGCCCCCTGAGAACTCGAGCCCGCAGGAGAGCCCCTTCAAGGGCAAGACCGGCCTGCGGCGCATCTGGAACGCCTTCAAGTATTCCCTCGCTGGCCTGCGCGCAGCGTTTCGCCACGAGGATGCGTTCCGTCAGGAGTGCCTGCTGGCGGCGATCCTGGTGCCGATCGCCCTGCTCCTGCCGCTGTCCGGCCCGGACAAGGCGCTGCTGATCGCCTGCGTGCTGCTGGTGCTGGTGGTGGAATTGATGAATTCGGCCGTCGAGGCGGTGGTGGACCGGGTCTCGCTCGAACGCCATCGACTGGCCAAGCGCGCCAAGGACATCGGCAGCGCCGCGGTGCTGATCGCGCTGCTCAATCTGGCGGCCGTGTGGGCGCTGGTGATCTTCGGCTGAGGGCGGGCTGACGCCCGCCCGGCGCACACACCGTTACGGCGTCACGCGCGTGGTACTGCCGTCCTGAACCAGACGCACCCGCTGGCCGGGCACGAAGGTCTCGCCGTTGTATTGCTGCACGATGGCCATGTGGGAGCCGTTGTCGAGCTTGACGGTGATCTCGATGCCCTGTGAGCGGGTCAGGCCTTCCTCCGCGGCCGCACCGGCGATGCCGCCGGCCACGGCACCGATCACAGCCCCGACGGCCGAACCCTTGCCGCTCCCCACGCTGCTGCCGGCGATGCCGCCCACCGCGCCACCCGCCACGGTACCGATGTTGCTCTTGGTTCCCTCGAGCTTGACCAGCCGGGTCGATTCCACAGTGGCGTAGCGCACCACCATCGCCCGCCGCGCCTCGTCGCGCGAGTAGGTGTCGCCGGTCAGGTTGCTCGCGCAGCCCGCCAGGCCCAGCACCGCCACCGCGCACAGCGTCGCGGCACGAAACGTCACAGACGACCGATGTTTCACCATGCTTGCTCTCCAAATGCCGCCGCATATCGTGCGGCGATCTCGTCCCGGGTCGCCCCGTGGTTCTGGCCACCACGATGGGCGATCTTGATGCTGCCCATCACCGAGGCCAGGCGCCCGGTGCGTTCCCAATCCATGCCGTTGGCGATGCCGTAGAGCAGCCCGCCACGGAAGGCATCGCCACATCCGGTCGGATCGACCACCGCATCTGCCTGAACGCACGGGATGTCGATCCGCTGACCGTCCACGTAGATCTGCGAACCCTGCGCGCCGCGCGTGACCACCAGCGCTTCCACCTCGGTGGCGAGCGACTCGATGCTGCGCCCGGTCTTCTCGCACATCATTTGCGCCTCGTAATCGTTCAGCGCGCAGTAGCTGGCCATCTCCAGGCAGGCCTGCAATTCCTCGCCGGAGAACATCGGCAATCCCTGCCCGGGATCGAACACGAACGGGATGCCCGCCTGCACGAACTGCTGCGCATGCCCGAGCATGCCGTCGCGACCGTCCGGCGCCACGATGCCCAGCGCGATGTCCGTTGCCTCTGAGACGTCGTTGAGGTGGGAATGGTTCATCGCGCCGGGATGGAAGGCGGTGATCTGGTTGTCGTCCAGATCGGTGGTGATGAAGGCCTGGGCGGTGAAGGTGCCTTCGACCTGGCGCACATGGTCGCGGCGCAGGCCGAGCGCGTCGAGGCGCTGAAGATACGGCCCCGAGTCGTCACCGACGGTCGCCATGATGCGCGCATCGGCGCCGAGCAGCTTCAGGTTGTAGGCGATGTTGCCGGCGCAGCCGCCGAACTCGCGCCGCATGTCGGGCACCAGGAAGGCGACGTTGAGGATGTGGATCTGTTCGGGAAGGATGTGTTCCTTGAACCGGTCGTTGAACACCATGATGGTGTCGTAGGCGACCGAGCCGCAGACGAGGATGGACATGGACGGAGCCTTGAAGCGGGACAAACGCCCATTATAACGATCAGCGCCCCGCGATCGCCTACGCCGTCTGCTGGCTCTCCAGCACCGAACGCGCCTCGTGCTGGGCGACCACCGCGTCCATGACGCGCACGAGGTTCTGGGCGATGACGCGCCAGTCGGCGTCGAGCACGCTCTCACGGGCGCGCCGGCGCATGGCGGCGAAAGCCTCGGGCGTGGTGGCGGCGGCCTCCATGGCGGCCTGCACGAAACCAGCGTCATCCCCCAGCGGCACCCGCCAGCCGTTGATGCCGGGTTCGATGCGCTCGGCGACGGCGGCATAATCGAAGCCGACCACCGGCAGCCCACTGGCCAGCGCCTCGGTGGCGACGTTGCCGAAGGTCTCGGTCACGCTCGGGAACAGGAACAGGTCCGCCGAGGCGTAGTGTGCCGCCAGGTCCTCGCCGGTGCGCATGCCGGCGTGAATGTGCGCGGGATGGCGCGCCTGGAGCGCCGCGCGCGACGGCCCGTCGCCCACGAACAGCAAGCGGGCGTCGGGATGCCGGCGCGCCATGGCCTCGAAGGCGCGAATGGCCAGATCGAGATTCTTCTCCGGCGCCACGCGCCCGACCACGGCAACCACCAAGGTGTCCGGACCCACGCCCCAGCGGGCGCGCAGGGCCGCGTTGCGACGCTCCGGCGAGAACAGGGCCGTGTCGACGCCCCGGGCGACCACGTCCACCCGGCGCACGCCCTTCTTCGACAACTCGTCGGCGAGCGCCCGGGTGGGCACGAGACACACCTCGCCCTTGTTGTGGAAGCGGCGCAGATAGGCCTCCACCGGCTGTTTGAGCCAGCCCACCCCGTAGTAGCGGCTGTAGCTGTGGAAGTTGGTGTGAAACTCGGTGATCGCTGGAATGCGCAGCTTGCGCGCCGCGCCCAGCGCCGACCACCCCAGCGGCCCTTCAGTGACGATCTGCACCACGTCCGGGCGCTGCACCGACCACAGCCGGTTGAGCACGCTGCGCGCCGGCAGGCCCATCTTGAGATGGTTGTACTTGGGGATGGGGATACCACGCGCCAGCACCTCTTCGAAACGGGCGTCGCGCACCGGCGTATCGCCGGCTCCCTGGCGCGGGCGCACCAGCGTAACCACATGACCGAGCTCCAGCAGGCCGTGCACCAGGCGCCCGGTGGTCATCGCGACGCCGTTGACCTCGGGCGGATAGGTTTCGGTGACCACCGCCACACGAAGCTGCCGCCTCGCCGGAGCGAAGTGTTCGAGGGAGAGAGGAGTCTGGTTCATCGCGCCGCATGCTGCCCCGCCGAGGCGACATGGGCGTGACCACCATGTGACGAATCGGTGACACGCCCGATCGGTCACGGCGGGCCGACGTCGTCACCTCAGCGTCACGCGGATGTCACGGCACCGCAATCTGCCCTTCCTAGAGTGCAGGCACACAACGAACGAGGACAGCCCCATGCTCGAAAAACGCCTGGACCGCGGTGCACGCCAACGCCGCAACCTCCATGTCGGCCTGGCGACCTGCGAGACCGAGATCCTGGAAGCCCAGAAGCTGCGCTACCGGGTGTTCGCCGAGGAACTGGGTGCGAAACTGTCTTCGCGCACGCCCGGCGTCGATCGCGACATCTACGATCCGTTCTGCGATCACCTGATCGTCCGCGACGAGGACCAGGGCCGGATCGTCGGCACCTACCGCATTCTCTCCCCCGAGTCGTCCCGCCGCGTCGGCGGCTACTATTCGGAGAACGAGTTCGACCTGACCCGCCTGCAGCACCTGCGCAGCCGCCTGGTCGAGATCGGCCGCTCCTGCATCGACGCCGAGTACCGCTCCGGCGCGGTCATCACGCTGCTGTGGTCGGGGCTGGCGCGCTACATGATGGAACGCGGCTACGACTATCTGGTCGGCTGCGCCTCGATCAGCATGGCGGACGGCGGGCACCTGGCGGCCAGTCTGTATAATCAGCTCAAGGACAAGCACATGGCGCCGCTCGAATACCGCGTGTTCCCGCGTACGGCGCTGCCGCTGGACAAGCTCAACGGCGAGCTGCCGGCCGAAGCGCCGCCGCTCATCAAGGGCTACCTGCGCGCTGGCGCGTGGATCTGTGGCGAGCCGGCCTGGGACCCGGACTTCAACACCGCCGATCTGCCGATCCTGATGCCGATGACCCGGGTCGACGGCAAGTACGCCAAACACTTCATGGGACGAAAAGCCTGAAACCCGAACAGCCCAGCCGGCGCGCCACACGCCTGTGGCGCTACACCCGCCTCGCCCTGCACCTGGTGCGGGGCGTGCTCACGTCGGCCACCGTCTTCCCCTTCCTCGGCATTGCGACGCGGGGCCGCATCCGCCAGCGCTGGTCGCGCACGCTGCTGCGCATCCTCGGCATCGAGCTGCACATCTCGGGCGCGGCACTGATCGAGCGCGGCCTGCTGGTGGCCAACCATGTGTCGTGGGTGGACATCTTCGTGATCAACGCCCTCACCCCGGCCGCCTTCGTGTCCAAGGCCGACGTGCGTGAATGGCCGGTCATCGGCTGGCTGTCGGCGGTCAACGAGACCGTGTTCCTGCGTCGCGGCAGCCGTGGCCACGCCCGCGTGATCAACGACGAGATCGCCGAATGCATGGCCAACGGTCGCCATGTGGCCCTGTTTCCGGAAGGCACCACCACCGACGGCAGCCATGTGCTGCACTTTCATGCCGCCCTGCTGCAGCCGGCCATCCTCACCGGCCACCCGATCCAGCCCGTCGCCCTGCGCTATCGCACGCCGGAGGGCGGCTTCACCCGTGCCGCCGCCTACGACGGCGACGTGAGCCTCGGGCAGTGCATCGCCAGCATCGTGGGCAGCCGGCGGATCGTCGTGCATCTGGATGTGTTGCCGGCCATCGACACCGGCACCGCCCATCGCCGCGAGATCGCCCGGGCAGCCCATGCAGCCATCACCGACCGGGTGGCGCCCGAGCAGACACCCGCCGAAGCGCTCGCCGCCTAGGCCGCCTTTTCCACCGAATCGACCTGGAAGATCCGCGCATCTTCCAGCCGATAGGCGGTCAGGCGCCCACCCCACAGGCAGCCGGTATCGAGGCTCACCACAGCCTCGCCGCGATACAGCCCAAGCGCCGACCAATGCCCGGTGATCACCGTATGCGTCCGGTGACGGCGCCCGGGCACCTCGAACCAGGGCATGGCGCCTGCAGGCGCATTCGACGGCGGCCCCTTGTGCTTGAACTCCATGGTGCCGTCCGGCGTGCAGAAGCGCATGCGGGTCATGGCATTGACGATGCAGCGCAGCCGATCCTGACCTTCCAGCGCCGCCGACCAGCTCGCCGGCGTATTTCCCGCCAGATCGGCCAGGAACGCATCGCGCCGGTCGCTGCCCAGCATGGATTCGACCTCGGCTGCCAGCGCGCGCGCCTCGCCGATCTCCCATTGGGGCAACAGCCCGGCGTGGACCATCGCGAAGCCATCATCCACATGCATGAGCGACTGATGCGCCAGCCATTCGAGCAGCGCGTCGGCATCGGGCGCATCGAGCACCGGCTGGAGCGTGTCGTCCTTGCCGCGCTTGCGCCAACCCGCCGCCACCATGAGCAGATACAGGTCGTGGTTACCCAGCACGACGCGGGCACCGTCGCCCAGTTCGCGGAAGAAACGCAGCACCTGCAACGACTTGGGGCCACGATTGACCAGATCGCCCACGCTCCAGAGCACATCCTCGCGCGGATCGAAGCCCAGCTTCGCCAGCAGCGCCTGCAGCGAATCGAAACAGCCCTGGATGTCACCGATTGCGTAGCGCGCCACAACAACCCTCAGGAGACGCGTTTGACCGCCGCGCTGTCGTGAACGGGGGGTAACTCGGGCTTGATGATTGCCGGTGTGTACTCCGGCACCCAGCGGCGTAGTTCCGCTCTGACGTGCTCGTCGGACACAGGGCCCCGCTGATCCAGCCACGTCGTAATGGCGGCTAGGAAACTGGCATCCACCGGACGCGAACGCGCGATTCTGAGTTTGGGGTGCGGGGTCTCCCGAGTCGCCTCGGTGTCAGCGAGCAACTCCTCGTAGAGCTTTTCACCCGGGCGCAAACCCGTGAACTCGATCCGGATCTGTTCCTCGGTGTATCCACACAAGCGAATCATGTTGCGCGCCAGATCCACGATCTTCACTGCCTCGCCCATGTCCAACACAAACACCTCCCCCCCTCGCCCCATGCTGGCCGCCTGAAGCACCAGTTGCGCCGCTTCCGGAATCGACATGAAAAAGCGATTTATGTCGGGATGCGTGACCGTCACCGGGCCACCGCGCGCGATTTGCTCCTGAAACTTCGGAATCACACTACCGGTGCTGCCTAGCACGTTGCCGAAACGCACCATCTCGAACTGGGTCTGCCCCCCTGAGAGTGCAGCGCCTCGCAAACCATCTCGGCAAGCCGCTTGGTTGCGCCCATCACGTTAGTCGGATTCACCGCCTTATCGGTGGAGACAAGCACGAATCGTTCTGCACCGAACGTCTGGGCCGTACGGCCCACCACTAGCGTGCCCAGCACGTTGTTGCGAACAGCCTGCCAAGCGTTATCCACCTCCATTAGGGGCACATGCTTGTAGGCGGCGGCATGAAAGACCAGTTCGGGGCGCCATGTCTCGAAGAGTTCCGACACCCGTCGTTCGTCCTTTACGTCTCCGACCAAGGGCACGATCTCGACATCGCCGCTGGTACCCTCCAGGCTCTGCTCGATACTGTAGAGAACGAACTCGCTGGCTTCGAACAGCAGGAGACGCGCCGGCTCGAAACGCAGTAACTGCCTGCAAAGTTCACTGCCGATGGAGCCGCCAGCCCCGGTAACCAGCACCGTCTTGCCCGAGACCATGGCACTGACATGTTCGGACTGAATGGACACCGGCTCGCGCCCGAGCAAATCTTCAATGGCGACCGGACGCATGGCGTTGATGGCCACTTTTCCGCTCATGAGTTCGTCCAGTCCGGGCACGGTGAACGTGTGGGCGCCCGCCCTGACAGCCAGGTCCGCTGCGCGGGACAGCGCGTCGACCGCGGCGGAAGGCATGGCCAGGATCACGTGAGCCGCCTTGGATTCCTCAAGCACTTCAGGCAGATCCGCAATGCTGCCGGCGACCGGGCAGCCGTAGAGTTCGAGACCGCGCTTGGCGGGATCATCATCCACAAGAGCAACAACACGCCAGTCGGGACTGCGCTCCAGTTCCCGAACAAGCATGGCGCCGCCGGTTCCGGCCCCCACGACGACCACCGGCTTGCCGGACGACAGGAGCCCTCCGTACAGACGATGCTCTTTCCACATCCTCCATGCGGCACGACCGCCCCCCATGATGACGATCAGGAGCATCGGGTAGAGAATGGCCATCGATCGCGGGATGTTTGGCAGCGTTCTGTCGAGCGCCAGCAGAACGAGAACCGCAATCCACGACAGTCCGACAGCCTTGAGCACGCGCTTCAGATCGGGGAGGCTGGCGAACACCCACATTCCCCGATACAGCCCCGCCCACCGGCAGGCCAGAGCATGCACGATCAGTAATACGACCAGTCCGACTGAGAACTTCAACTCGTATCCACGTGGCCACTCGAAATTGAAGCGAAGCAAAAACCCGAGCATCCATGCGGCGGCTGCCGTCAGCAGATCGAACAGGACGACAAGGAGGGATCGGGTCAGCATGGTCAGTCGGCGGGCTGAGATGTCATCGAGGCTGGCATTATATCGCTATGGCGCCACCCCTTCTGCATTTCTCAGGATCTGTTGCCATGACCGCCCCTCCCTTCTCTTAGCCCGCCAAGCAGGCTCGGATGGGACAACGCGAACCGCCTCAATGAAGCAGCACAAGCGTTCAGTCAGCGTATCTGCACAAACGGAGCGTCAAGTCATGGATCAGTGCTGGACGCCGTCTCGGGTGATCACTTTGAGAAAGGTCAGCCACAGAACTTTCAAATCGAAGAAGAAGGATTGCCGATGGAGATACTCCGTATCGAGGACCACTTTCTTCGGGGTCGGTAGATCGTCTCGCCCGTTCACTTGTGCCCAGCCAGTCAATCCGGGAACGAGCCGGTGCACGTCGTTTTCAGTCCGCAAGGCAATCAGATCCGCCTGATTGAACAGCGCCGGACGCGGCCCGACAAAACTCATATCACCCTTGACGATGCTCCACAGCTGCGGCAACTCGTCGAGACTGGACTTTCTCAGGAACGACCCGATCGGCGTGAGCCACTGATCGGGACGGTCGAGAAGGTGGGTCGCGACCGCAGGCGTATCAATCCTCATGCTGCGGAATTTCGGCATCCTGAAGATGCGGTTGTCCCGTCCGACGCGATCGCTCCAGTAGAGTGCCGGGCCTGGCGACGTCAACCGCACCAGAAGCGCAATAACGAGAATGGGCAGCGCAAATACCATGGACACAACGATGGCGAGAATGACGTCGAAAAAGCGCTTCATTCCCAACCCTTCTCGACGGTTTTGCGCAAGGCCTGATCGACGGAGACCACGGGCGCCCAGCCAAGTTGTTGTCGCGTCGATTCGATGTCTACCTGCAATGAACCCGCGAGGCGCTGATACACTTCGCGCCTCCCCAGCCATGATGCTCCCCACTTGAGCAGGACACGGGGAACCCGGATCAGTCGCGCAGGCCTGTTCATGGCTTTGCCGATGCGCTCAAGTAGATCTGCAACGGACAGATCTTCCCCATCGCTGACCAGGAAGGTCTGATTGGCGGCATGGGGATTGCACAGGCAAGTAGCGATGAGATCCACCAGATTATCCAGCGCCACAAGACTGCGACGATTGGCCGTCATGGCACCGAGCGGAAGCGGTACGCCACGACGCACCCATCGAATCAGCGATCCGAAGTTGGCGCGAACCCCCGGGCCGTAGACGAGCGGAGGGCGAATGATCACCCATTCCATGCCGGATCGGGCGCAAATCTCTCGCAGCGTCTGCTCGGCTTCGAGTTTTGAAATCCCGTACGGGTCCGTGGGGGCAGGTGTATCCGCAGCCGTAAATGGGCAGCCCGGTTCAGTTGCTTCACCGTTGACCTTGATACTGCTGACATAAACGAATCGCCGGACGCCGAGGGCGACAGCCTGCTCTGCCAACCGGCGGGTACCTTCCACATTGACGCGGCGAAACTCGGCCAGTGGGTCAGCGCTGTCATCATTCATTACGTGAACACGGGCGGCCAGATGCACGACCTGACTGACATTTTCCAGCGCCTCGGCCCAGTCCGTTTCACCCGACATGTTCCCGACATCGACCGTGTCGAGGCCCAATAATGTCGCTGATTGCCTGACAGCGCCGCGAACGCTCACACCTTCGGCCCTCAACTTGCGACACAACGCCGAGCCGACGAATCCACTGGCGCCTGTTACCAGGGTCACCATGGAATCAATGCGCCTTTCGCCAGACGACCCGGTTGACGTAATCGGTGTAACTCTCGACAACGCGCAAGACCTGTTTCGAGACCGCCGCGTTCTCATAATCGTCCACGGTTCGGGTTGCATGCGCTTCCGGGTCGAACTGCGCAAGCGTGATTCGCACTGCGTCCAGCACCCGGTCACGCTTGAGACCCGCCATGATCAGCGTACCGGCGTCCATGCCTTCCGGGCGCTCATGCGCATTCCGTATCGTGATGGACGGCAGATTGAGGAGCGAGGTTTCTTCCGTGATGGTTCCACTATCGGAAATCACGCACAGCGACTCCATCTGCAAACGGATGTAATCGCAGAAGCCGAAGGGCTTCATGAATTCGATGCGGGCGTCCGGCGTGAAACCGGTCAGCGCATCGAGCCGCTTTCGCGTGCGCGGGTGGGTCGATACGATGACCGGAACATCATAGGTTTCGGCCAGAGCGTTGAGCGTATCCATGAGGTCGCCGAGGCTGTTCTGGCTATCAACGTTTTCCTCGCGATGGGCACTGACCAGGAAATAACCACGGGGCTTCAGGCCCATCCGATCTATCACAACGGAAGACCGGATCTTCGGCATGTAATGGTCAAGGACCTCGCGCATGTGGGACCCCGTCTTGATGATGGTTTCAGGACGGATACCCTCCGCGATCAGGTAGCGCCGAGCATGCTCGGTCAAGACCATATTGATATCGCTCAGATGGTCGAGGACTTTGCGGTTCAGTTCCTCCGGCACCCGCTGATCGAAGCACCGATTCCCGGCTTCCATGTGAAAGACCGGGATTTTCCGTCGCTTGGCCGCGATGACCGCAAGACACGAATTGGTGTCTCCATAGAGCATGACGGCGTCGGGCTTTTCACGCTCAAGGACTTCATCGGAACGCTCGATGACACGCGCGATCGTCTGTGCGGCGTTCTCACCGACCGCCTCGAGAAAATGGTCCGGCTTTCGGATGTCCAGATCTTCGAAGAACACCTGGTGTAATTCGTAGTCGAAATTCTGCCCGGTGTGCACGAGCACATGATGCGTGTAGCGATCGAACTCGGCGATGACGCGGCTCATCTTGATCAGCTCGGGCCGCGTACCGACGATGGTCATGACCTTAAGCACCGAGTTCTTCCTTGATGTAGTCGAGTGACATCAGCAGTGCCTTGACCTGCTCCACCGTGAGCCGCTGTGTGTTGTGGGACGTGTAATCGTCCAGGGTCGAGATGTCCGTTTCACCTTCGCTGAAGTACTTCGCGTAATTCAGATCGCGATTGTCCGCCGGAATCCGGTAGTAGCCGCCCATGTCGATCGCATGAGCCATCTCTTCCCGGGAAATAAGCGACTCGTAGAGTTTCTCCCCGTGGCGCGTCCCGATGACGCGGGTCTCCGAATCGCCCTTGCCGAACAACTCCTTGAGCGCCTGAGCCAGATCGCCCACCGTCGATGCCGGCGCCTTCTGGACGAAGATGTCTCCTTGCTGACCGTGCTCGAATGCGTAGAGCACCAGATCGACCGAGTCCTCCAGCGACATGAGAAACCGTGTCATGTTGGGGTCGGTCACCGTCAGGGACTTCCCTTCCTTGAGCTGATTTACGAACAGCGGAATCACGGACCCACGCGATGCCATCACGTTTCCGTACCGGGTGGCGCAGAAAACGGCCTTCCCCGGCTGCTGCAGACGCGCTTTTGCCACCATGACCTTTTCCGCCATGGCCTTGGAAATCCCCATGGCATTGATCGGATAGACCGCCTTGTCGGTCGACAACACCACGACCCGGTCCACACCCGCATTGTTTGCCGCACTGAGCACGTTCTCGGTCCCCATGACGTTGGTCCTCAACGCTTCCATGGGATAGAACTCGCACGACGGAACCTGCTTCAACGCCGCGGCGTGGAAAACGTAGTCCACCCCCTGCATCGCATCCGCAACGGATGAGTATTCGCGCACGTCCCCGATGTAGAACTTCAGCTTGGGATTGTTCAAGGCAATCCGCATGTCTTCCTGCTTCTTCTCATCACGGCTGAAGATTCGAATCTCCTTGACCGCCGTGTCGAGAAACCGCGTCAGAACCGCGTTACCGAACGACCCCGTTCCACCGGTGATCATCAGTGTCTTTCCGGAAAACATATACGTCCTCTTAGCTGAAATTCTTCATGCGCCGCACCAGCTCAGGCCAATCCGGCGCCACATATCCCGTTGCATCTCTGAAGCGATCGGCAATGAGCGAGCGGTCGAGAACGACCGAGTCGTCAGGTTCGATACTGATCGACTTGCCGTATTCTGTGGCGACCAGTTGCAACAGGTCGTGCTTGGCAATGGGGGCCGATGCCACGTGGAAGACACCGGACAATTCTGGGTGGGGAATCACGAAGTCCCTGACGATCCGCGAAATTTCGACCGTCGGAAGCCCCGAAAAAATAACGCGTCGGTACCCGTGTATACCATCCGTCTGGCGCAGAAACCATTCGACCAGACCATGATGACTCTCCAGTTCATGCCCGATGATCGACGTCCTGAGCGTCACCGCATGCGCATCCGACACCTCGCCGATGAATTTGGACTTCCCGTAGAGATCCTCGGCATCGGAGGGATCCGATTCACGGTACCCACCGGTTTTCCCGCTGAACACGCAGTCAGTACTGAAGTGCACCAGGCGAGCGCCCACGAGTGCGCAGTAGCGCGACAACCGGTGAGGCAGCATCGCATTGATCGGGAGCGCGAGCAAAGGGTCTTTCGCCGCCGCATATTGCTTGACCAGGCCGATGCAATTGACGACCAGTTGCGGTTTCACACGCTCGAACACGCCCAACAGCCCATCCGCCGTCTCGACATCGACGCCGGTGACGATGCGTGCCGCCATCTCTTCGTCGAAGTGACGCATCGCGCCCGCCGATCTCACCGTCCCCCAAGCCTCTAGCCCCGAGTCCCCGAAGAGCGTCCTATACATGGCATTGCCCAACATGCCCGACACGCCAAGCACCAGAATTCTCATGGTGAAGAGTTCCTCCGTTTCACCGTCAAAGCATCCAACCGGGAGACCAGTGTGTCCGCCAAGCCATCGAGTTCGAAATGCCTTTGTGCGAATTGCCGCCCATTTTCCCCCATTTCGCGTCGCTCAGCCTCTTCCAATCCAAAGATTTGAATGACGCGGTCCGCAAGAGCCCTGCAGTCACCGGCAGGTGCGGTGACACCGGCACTGGCTGCCTCGACAAGCCGTGCCCCCTCGCCGTTGAGAGCGGCAATGATCGGCTTTCCGGCCGCAAGATAACCCTGCACCTTGCTCGGAATGGTCAATGCAAAAATCGGCTCATCACGAAGGCTAACCAGAAGCACCGACGCCGCCTCATAAATGGCCGGCATCGTCTCAGGTGGAAAGCGTCCGGGAAGCGATACGTTGGAGAGCCCTCTGCGCTCGATCTCCTCGGCAAGCCAGTCCGACAAGCTGCCGCTACCGACCAGAAAAAACCGCGCCTCATGCCCCTCTTTAGCCAGATATTCCGCGGCGCCCAGGATGGTTTCCAAGGATTGCGCAGCCCCCAGATTACCGGCGAAAACCACTGAACGGCACCCTGCGATCCCAGCGAGCAGCACCTGGATCGGCTCGGAAAGCGGCTCGGAACAGGGCTCGCTGCGGGCAACGGCATTGGGGTAGAACTCGATCGGCATTCCGGGTGGCGCAAGCTTCTCGATCGGCTTGCGAAAGCCCTCCGAGGGGATGAGGGCCAGATCCGTGTGTCGATAGATGAAACGAACCACCGAACCGACCCACCCAAGCACACGTGCATTGCGGACAAAGCCTGTCGCCGACAGACTCTCAGGCCAGAGATCCTGGACCCAGAGCACCATGGGCGCCCGCTTGAGCCACGCGATGAAGATGGCCGGAATCGCCTGGAGCAACGGAGACGGAGCATAGACGAAGACAACATCGAAGCGGTGCCGACGCAACAACCAAGGACCGAAGACGAGCGCACTGGCGACAAAGGCAAGGTAGTTGACGGCAAGCCTCAAACCCGATTTCTTCCCCCGTGGCGCGACCGGAACACGAAGCACTGGAATCCCATCCATCAGTTCCCGGGAGGTTTGCCAGGCGGAATAGCCATCGAAAACCGAGCCGCTCGGATAGTTTGGCTGCCCAGTCAGCACCGTCACCTCCACGCCGCGTTCCTGCAGCGACTTCACAAGCCCCGTGATGCCGAAATTCTCCGGCCAGAAATACTGAGACAGGACCAGCACCCTCATCGCGTCGACGCCTCCGCAGCGGTCTTGTACGTCGAACCGGCCCGCAGTCGGGCGACGAGCAATCCCCAGAGAAAGAAAGTGATTATGCCGGGGTAGGGCTGTCGCATCCCAACCTTCAACATGTTTTCAATGAACAACAAATAGCCTAGCGAAAGCACGAGCCCGAGCGTCTCGGGCTGAGAGAGCAACCTTGCCCTTGCACGGTAGATGTTGCGCACGCTCCAGCCCAGCAAACCGAGTATGGGCAGGAGCGCAAGGATGCCGAAGTTGTAGGCGGTATCGAGCCAGTAGTTGTGCGCACTGGGGTGTTCGTCACGCGGGGGGGAGATGCGTGACCAATCAGAAACGTCCGGGGGGATTCCACGACCCCGTCGTAGAAGAACCGCCATTGCACCCTCCGCTGCTCGAGCCCCGACGGCAGCCCGGCACCTTGCGCGTCCGACATCGTTGAATACTTGGACTGCCAGGACTGCTGGTCGACCACCGTATCGGTGTTCGCCCCGGACACCCAGCTCAGCCACGCCACCACCACGCTGACCAGCAAGAAGAAAAGGGCCGCCGAGGCGAGACCTGATCGAACATGCGAACGAGTTCGCGACAGATGGACAGCAAAAACACCACAGATTGCCATGATCCATCCGGCGACCGCCACCAATGACTGAGCCCAGATCAGGAAGACGGAGGACACCACGAGAAGCCCCCGGCCGCGATTCGGTCGATGCCCCCCCCCTTCCAGAATGGAACCGATATTGCGATCACCAATGCCGAAACAACCATCGGAAAGTATTGAAGGTGTTGATAGATGCTGAACAGGAACACCTTCGGGCTAAGCAAGGTGTAACCCTCAAGGATGCTGGCCATCAACTGGGCTGGCAACACCAGTAGCAGCGTGGCACATGCCCCCCACAGGAACAGCCGGCCGCCACGGGGGGTAACACCGACCATTTCGCCCAGCACCAGAGCAAACATCGGCATCAGGAACTGTGCAAGAAGGAGCAGCTTCGCCCCCTCCTGACTGGCACTCCCCTGAGCCGAGATCAGGGAAGTCATCACGAACAGGAGGGCAGAAAAGAACAGGGTGGTGAGCGTTCGGGATGCCTGCCAGTAATTGCCCAGCATGGCAATACCGACGAACAGGGCCAGCATCGAAAGCGGCAACGGAAGTTTCTGTATGCTCCCCTGCGCATTGAAGACAAAGGCGGGATCCCTGAACAAACCACCCTCCAGCTGGAAGAACACGGGGGCGACGAGCAACAGGCAAATGGTCAGCACAAAGCCCTCCCTGTCCTGACGTTGCTCGGGATGCTGGCACTTGGCGCCAAACAGGAACGCGAGATTGAGAAGCGCACTCAACAGATACAGCGCACCCAGACACTCTGCCCCGCACACGTGGTAGACAAACGGGACGCTGGTCGCGATCAGCACATTGGCGAGCAAATCCGGACCGAATACGTTCCGACCTCTCTCGTGGAGTATCCGGGTGCGCCACAATGTCGCCAGGGTCATCAGACCACCACCAACGATGGACAGCCCGGTGGCAACCCAGAACGTCGGGGAGAGCCCCGAATCGGAAATGACGACGGGGAACAGCACGGAAACGCCGGCCACCACACCGCCTGCCGCCATCATGCCCAGCGGCGCCAGGGCGAATACAGAGGGCAGACGGCCATGACCGTAGCGCCGAATCAAGGTCGGGGCGAGCGCCTGACCGAATATGGTGGGGATCAGACTACCGATGGCAAACGCCGTAAACAGGCTTCCTGCCGTAGCTTTCCCAGCCAGTAGCGTCACGGAAAGTCGAAAAATGAAAACACTTGCGCCGATGATGCCCGAAGAACCGAAATGCGGGAGCAAGGCACGTAGGCCCATCTGTTGGCCGCCGAGCTTGAATCCCCCCCCCGGACTGCGATCAGCGGAACAAGCGCCCAGGGCAGGGCGCTCATGGTCAGTTCGAGATCGAAAAACAAAGTACCAATGAGACAGGCGAGCAAGGAACAGCTCTCCGCCACGACCGTGAGCGAGGCAGCACGAACGTTTCCGACGACCTCGTGCCGGGCCAACGCGATTTCGCCGATCCATTCACTGGCGCGCCGCGCGATGAGCACCAGCGACAGGATCGTTGCCGTACCACCGATGGAAACGCTGAGGAAATAGGTCGCCGCGGCCAGTGGCACCATGAGCGCCAGCCGCGTCAGGATCAACGATGATGCCACCCCCTGGGCGCCGGCATCGGACGCCGCAAGCACGACATTCCTGCCATTGGCCGAAAAAGCGAAGAACAGCGCCAGAGACGCTGCCTGCACAAGACCGATATCGGCCGCCGCTTCGGAGCGTCCTGCCAGGCCAAAGGCCAGCAGCAAAGCGGTCATTGAAAATGAGTTGAACAGGACTGCCAGCGGAAACAGCAGGTAAATTTTATGTCTCATGCCGCCGTTCAAGTGTTCGATGAGCAGCACTTCGTGAAGCCGACCTTCCGCCATCCAGGCAAGAGCAAACCCGGTCCGCTGCATGAAGAATGACACCGTTCAGGACAAGCGCACCGAACAGCAGATACGACTGCCCGGGCACGTAGCCGAAACTTGCGTAGCGGAACGCAATCACCTGAGCGAACAGCGAGCAAAGCACCCAGTTCCCCCCGCAATACCGGAAGGCAAGCACCTCAAGTAGTGCCGCCAGCCAGGCGGCCATCACCAGGCCTGCAAAGAGAAATGCCAGCGTGCCAGGGTAATAGAGGAACGCGATGAGACCCGGCAGGGAAACAAAGTGATTGCGGGTGCGATCGATCCCCGGATCCACATAAGGAGAAACGATGAGCTTCGAATCATAGAGACTCGGCGTCCCGGGCTGGAAGCGCTCCCGCCAGGCCTCGCGCCACAGATCCCAGCCTTGCGCGTCTGAAGAGACAACAGCCATCAGGCCTTCGATGCCGACCCAGCGATCGATGAACAGCGGCGTCGTCAAGCTTTGCGTCACGGTCGTCGTTTGCGAGTCGAGCCCTGCCTCACCCGGATTGAACTTGGCGATCCTCAGGTAATTGACCGCGAGCACAGACACCATAAAGAAGACACAGAACACGGCTGAGGCTGCCGCGATGCGCCAGACGCCAAGCGGCAGGCCACGGGCCAGCATGGTTCGCAAGCCGCCCAGGCCATGGGCCATGCCATTGAGCACCATGCCTCGACTCAACATCGCGGTGTTCGTCATAAACCCCTCGATGACCGGCGCCAGGATGGCCACGGCGGAAAGTCGTTCTTCCAGTTCGAGCTCGAATCGCACGACCAGTGCGACAAAAGAAGCGAGGCCGAACTGCAATGCCCAGGTGAAAACACCGTTCAGACCGAAAGGCAATCTGGTTTCGGAGACCATCCCGCGCTGATAGACCCCAAGCCAGATGTTCGTGATGGAAATGACTGCGACGACGCCGAACAGGGCCGCCAGCACCCACCAGCGATATCGGCGGTAGAAGAGAAACAACCCGGCGCGATCGCAGGCAGGTGGTTGATCCGGATAACTGAAAACGCGCTCGCGCAAAAAACTGGCGGCCAGAAGCGCACAAAAGGCGAGCGTCGCGACCTGCATGACGCCATCGAACGATGCCGGTGAACCGTCGAAGGCACCGACAGGCTCACTGAACGCCCCACCCGCGAGCACCAGACGCAAGGACATCTTCAACCAGAATCCCAGCCAGAGGAAAATGCCGATGAACGCGTCGAAATAAAGCGCCCGACGCCGAAAACCGGCAAACAACAACCCGTTGGCCGCGACCGAAAACGCGAGGTACTCCAGCCATCGGCCCGGGTAATGTGGTGCTGCCAGAAAATAAAGGCACGAGACTGCGAAGAGGGAAAAGACGTAGATCGCCCGAATCATGAATAAACCGCTTAAGCAAAAGCTTCAGATCAGCGCGGAAGGAGAACCTGTGCCGCGAGGGTAAGGACACGCCTCGCCTGAGACTGCCACAAATATTCCGCACGGATTATACGCTGCAGTTTGACTCCAGCTTCACGCGATTGCTCGGGAGCCTCAAGCAGCTGGAGCAGACCGGCCGCCAGCGCATCCTCAGATACCGGCGTCATGACGCCTGCACCAGCTCTCGCGAGCGATTCGAGACCACAGGTGTCCGTGAAGACAGAGGGTCGCGCGCAGATCCCCGCTTCGAGAACAACGATGGACATCGCTTCACGGCGTGAAGGAATGGCCAGTATTTCGGCGGTGTGGAGGGCTGCCAGCTTGTCATCCCCACCCACGTAGCCCGCAAAATGAACCCGATCAGCAAGCCCAAGCGCGTTTGCGCGGGCCTCCAGGTCTGTGCGCATGCCGCCATCGGGTCCTGCCAGGAGCAGGCGCACGTCCGGTAGCTGCTGCGCCAGTTGCGAGAACGCTTCGAGCAACAGATCGGGCCCCTTGATGGGATTCAGGCGCCCGAGAAAGAGAACCACCCGCGCATCGCCAAGCCCGTGTTCCGTGCGGAAGCGCTCGACAGCGAGTGCCGTGTCATTGAGCACGTACTGATCCGGATCGATGCCGTTCGGGATCACTGCCACACGCTCGGCAGCCACGCCACGGTCCACAAAATCGGCAATTTCGGCTTCGGTAACGGCAATACATGCAGCCGCTTCACGGGCCACGGCACTGCCGACAAGCTTCGCGTAGATCCACTTCAGCAGCGTCGACCGCCCGAACGGCTTGAGCGCGCCGGCAGGGCAGAACAGGTAAGGCGTCCCGTTGCGTCGGCATGCCCGGAAGAAAAGCGCGTTCAGTAGCGTCCAGTGCCCGGACAGAAGGACAACATCCACCTCACGGACCAACTGCTTCAGCCGCCAGGGCATCAACCAGGGAACGAAATAACGCTCATTGATACACGGTATCGCCATGACATCGACGCCATATCGGCGAGCCAGATGCTCACCCGAGCCCAGATCGCCGATGTTCAGCCCGAGCACCGTGCACTCGGCCCCCTCCCGATTGAGAAATCGAGCCAGCTGCAGCGTGCGCTCCGCCGTACCGCCACCGGTCACAGGATCGAGCAGATGATTGACGAGCAGGATTTTCACGACGAGCCCCGCGTACTCGAGTCACTACCGAAATTGTTGGCAAACGCGACCAATGCGCTTTCGAAGCTCACGGGGCTCACGAAGCCCCAAGAGCGGATTCTGTCTGATCGATAGACGCAGTTGGGATCGAGTTCGCTGCGGCCACGCGAGCGCAGCAGCAAGCGAAGCGCCCACGGAGGGATCGGCAGAGGCGCCACGGACCGCCCGCCTGCGCCCAGCCCCTTTGCCAGCATCCGCTCCACGTCCTGGAAGTTGTTCAATTCGTCGTCGTCCTCGGCCACGTTGAAGACGTTCCCGGACAGCGGGCGAGCGCTGTCGCACAGAAACACCAGCGCCGCCACCACCGACTCGACTGGCACCAGATGCATCTTCCTGCGCCCGAACAACGAGGCCCGCAGATAATTGGTGACCGCGGAACCGTGCTGCAGACTCTGCGCCAACGTCACAAGGTTGCGCCCACCCGGGCCGAACACGGCGGCAGGCCGCAAGACCCCCACATCACACGCGCCGGCATCCGCCCCCAGGATCGCCTCTTCAATCGCCAGCTTCGTCCTGCCGTACTCATCCTGTGGTCGACATGGCGTCGATTCGTCGATCACCCCGCCCTCGGTCCTCCCGTAGACCGACACAGTGCTGCAATGAACCAGCCGGGTCGCCTGAAACTCGGCGCACGCCGCCACCATATTCCGCGCTGCGCTCACTGCATCTTCAGCGGAAAGGCTTGTCGGGTAGGCCAGGTTGATGACTGTGCAACCGGGCTTGAGCACCTCCAGCCAACATTGCGCCGAGGCCAGATCGCCCTCCACCCATCGCACATGATCTTCGCCAGGCGTCGGGGCTTTGCTCGTTCGACTGAGGGCAAGTACGGCGCGCCCCTTTGTCGCGTCGAGGAGATGCTTCCCGATGAAGCCGCTGGCGCCGGTCACAACGATGAGGGGGGATGTCATGCGCTCACCTAGCGTGCCAGCAGGGCAGCAATCTGTCGCCGCAGGATATCAAGAACCGAGGCAAGGTATGCGCGCACGGGATTTCCGCCGAGCATCCGTGCTGCGTATTGTCTCGCCCTGATTTCAGCGAGCGCGCTGTAGCGTGTCACTCCGCGCTCGGGCGGCTGTATGGTTGCCTTCGCCCGCACGGCGACGTGATGGACAATCCCCTTCCGGGTCCTCAGCGTCGAATGAAGCACATCTTCCGAGAACGCTTTCCCCGGGTAGGGAAAGAATGCGTCAAGCACGAGCTCGTCTCGATATGACACCGAGCACCCGCCCGGTAGCCACTCCGTGCTGACCAGAGCCTCATCGCACAGGCGTGGATCGACGCTCCCGCACCCGCCAATATCACTGAGCGCACCCATTCTGCGCTTGCCCCAGGGCAATCCGCGTATTAACGACTCGTAGACGTTGATCACGAACCCCTTGAATCCGGTGTCGATCGTTGACAACGGCGCGCCTGTCTCGACGTTGTACAACACGGGCCCGACGATATGCCCCGGCCCCAGCGCGGTCAGGGCGCTGAGCAAAGTGGCGACGGCATCGTGATCGAGCATGATGTCGTCGTCCAGCTGCATCACGAGCGACGATTCGACTTGCGCAAAACCGAACGCTCGCTGGGCGACCTGGCCACGAACGGGGGTCGGGACGATCCGGACATTGTCGAAGGGCAAACCCGCCACCCTGTGAGCCTCAGCCTCAGGTATGCACACGAGGATTTCATGCGGACGCACAGAACCTTGGTTTATCTGTTCGATGGTTCGGGAGATCTGTGCTCCGCCCAGAGTGGGAATCACGACGGAGAAGCGCACGGGCGCCGTATTGTCGGGTGTCTGCTTCTGTCGCGACATCAAACGTCTCCAAGCCGCCCGAGCGTGGGCGTCACGTCCGGGGATCGACCACTTCTCAGCATGTTCATCCAGCCGGGCAGCGCCGAATCCAGATGGAAGTAATGTTCACTGCGCGTGCGCGGGGCCTGCGCCGAAACGGCTTGCGTCAGCGCGCTAGCCAACTCCGCCGAGGTCGCAACCAGTGCCACGCCGTCCACGCCACGCAAGGCGTTTGCGTTCAAACCGCGACCACTGGCGACCTGTATGACCGGGCGTCCCGCACAGTAGGCATCGACCGCCGCGGAGGTAATTGCACTGCTGATCACAATATGACATTCCGGCAACAATGCCGACAACGAACGCTCATCGACAAGCACCTCGACGCCGGCATGGAGCGAATGCGCCGGCGCGTAGGGGAATGCGGGATGCGGCTTGAACACGACTCTGCTGCCGCGCGGGAAATTTTCCCCCACGCCGCTCAACAGCTCAAAGATCCTGTCGTTGGTCGAGGTGAGGAAATCGCCACAGACCAGCAGCGTGATCGTCGCCATCCCGGTTGGCAGAGGCATCCTGCCGTGCTCCAGATACATGAAACGAAGCGCCTCGACAGGAACGAGCTTTTCCTTGGGCACGCCTGCGTCGACCATCATGCGCATGGCGACCGGTCCATTCAATGCGTACTGATCCGGCAACGGACGTCGGCTGGCGTCCGCCTCGACGTACGTCCTCGGGTCGTGGAAGTACCTCAGATCCCAGTATCGGATGGTCGAATGCGGGACGGCAATCAGCGTGCCGTGTCCCCGGGAACGCCACGCGTGGATCAAGGCGTGCTCCCACGGCTGATTCTCGCAAAGATAGAGCCCCACCTCCTGTCTAGGCAGTCGGGCGAACTCGGATTCGAAGCCACCGAGCCGAAGGCACTCCATCAGGGCATTGGGGCCACGCACCGACTCCTGCCATTCGTCCTCATGGAACGGCCACAGCGCCAGGACAGAGCCCTCCGGCCTGACGGCCTTCAATGCCGGCAGGGAGGCCTTCGCAGCACGCCCGATCCTGAAAAAATCGCTCAACGCCCTGGCGACGGTTGCGATGCCGGGCATTCCATCGACCATCTGGTGCCACTGGCGTCCGTCCGACGCTGCCGTGAAGCGCCGCGCGAGTTCGACAGCCCGCCTGAACTTGGCTACTGCGGGCTGCGGATGAAAGATGTGAAACCAGTTCGCTCGAATGCCCTCCTCGTCCAGGCGCCGGACGAGCGGCCCCCAGTAATTCGATGCAAACCGGCCGGATTCCAGGGACGATCGGTCGAGGTGGATCAGGACGTCGAACACCGACATCGTCCCCGGGGGCCGGGCATTGGACGCGGTAGGACGCGCCGAGGACAGCCGGGACACACAGAACCGCATCAGTGAGATGATGGCCCGCAGTGTCGGTGGAAGACGCCGGTACAGCGCCCCCAGGGTCGGAGATGCGACGTCGCCCGCATCGCGGCGGCGCCAATCGAAGCTGTAGCCGTGCTGGCGACAGTAGGCCGACAGGCATTCGGCCAATCGAAGATTCTCTGATTCAAGCCGGATCGAGCGCACGTCCCGGTCATCGAGATACCGTTCGAAAGCGAGCATCTTGATGGCATCCGGAACGAGCGAGACGGCAGAGATGCTGAATTTCTGGGCGGGCGCAGCCAGCCACCAGTAGCTGAGTCCGGGCCGGAGGGTGAATCGCTCGGCAACACTCTGTCCGCCGGCCATTGCCGTCCCCAAGGCGTATATCCACGCCAGGTAACGTGCACGAAGGTCGTCAGCACCGGCCTCGACCAGCCTGGGCAGGGAGACCACGTTCGCATCGGGAAGCGGCGTGGCGTCGAAAGCACGCCACAAGGCCGTGACGTCGAACCCGCCAACAGGGTCGCCCTCGACATCCCACACCAGCACGGCACCGGAGCCGGACTCCGGTGCCCTGCAGCTCTGGTCAGCCATCGAGCCCCTGCATCAGACGCTCGACCTTCTTGAGGTCTTCGGCCGTATCGACGGCGTGCGTGTCGTGGCACGTTGGCGCCATGCGAACCTTCATGCCGTGTTCGAGCACACGCATCATGTCGACGGACTCGGCAATTTCCAGGGGCGTCGGTGCAAGCGTGTTGTACTCGAGCAGGAAATCACGTCGGAACGGAATGATGCACACCTGCTTGTGCATCGGAATTTGGTCCACCTTGCAGCGCGTCGGAATCGGTTCCCGGGAGAAAAAGATGGCATTCTGGGCCAGGTCGCACACGACCTTAATGCAGTTCCGATCCTCGAACTCTTCAGTGCTCTTGATGTTGCCGAGCAGATTGACCACCTGAACCGAAGCATCGTCAATCAGCGGCTGGACCGCTTCGGCGATCATGTCCGGATGGGTCATCGGCTCGTCTCCCTGCACCATGACGACGATGTCGTAGCGGGTATTACGTGCCTGCTCGAGTTTGATCAGGGCCTCGGCACAACGGTCGGAGGCACGCTCATGCGAAGAACTCGTCATGACCGCGACGCCGCCGATGGACTCGACGTAATCGTAGATTTCCTGGTCGCAGGTCGCCACCGCCGTCAGCGCCAGCATGGGCGATTGCTTCACCCGGTCGAACACGTGGCCGATCATCGGCTTACCGAGGATCGGCGCCATCGGCTTTCCGGGGAAACGGCTGCTGCCCATCCGGGCCGGTATGAGAGCGAGAATGTTCATGTCTGTGTGCTTTCTGGTTCGTTGGAATTCGATGCTTCAGGCAAGCTTCGCCTGGCGGGCCCATTCGACGAAGCGCGCGAGCCCGACATCCAGTGACGTGAACGCGGTCATCCCGAGCACGTTCTTCATGGCCGACACATCGGCGTAGATACCGCTCTGGTCGCCCGGCGTCGCGCCCTGGACGAAATGCGAAGCCCCCGGCACATGGGTGCAGATCCGCTCGACCAGCTCTCCGACGGTCGTCCTGACGCCCGTGCCCACGTTCAGCGTCTGCCCGAGTGCGCGGGCCTGGGTGGCGGATCGAAACCACGCTTCGACGACATCATCGATGTAGATGATGTCCCGGAATCGCTCAAGGCTGCCCTTGACCTCGATCTCGCCCTTCTCCAGTGCCTGGGCAAGGAAGATGCTCACCATGCCCTGACGCAGATTACTCAGATCCTGGCCCGGGCCATAGACGTTGAACATTCGGAGGATCACGGACGGCAGCTTCGTACGGTAGACCCGCAGGTACGCTTCGGAAGCATGCTTGCCGACGCCGTAACATGACAGTGGCTGACAGGGGCGCGATTCACTGATTGCGGCGTCCTCGACGGCGCCATAGACCGACATCGAACTGGCGTAGAGCAGACGCTCCACTGAGTACTCAAGACCATACTGAATGAGGTTGAGCGTCGAGACCGTGTTCTTTTCCAGGTCCGCGACCGGGTCATCAAAGCTGATTTCGCCCGAGGACTGCCCCGCGAGATGGAGAATCCGGCGGCAATCGCGCGGCAAGCGCTGCATGGTCGATCTGCTCGCCAGATCGCCTTCGATGAAATCAACGCCCCCCGGCACGTTCTCGGGCTTACCGGTCGAAAAGTCGTCCACACCGACGACGGCGTAGCCTTCGTCCATAAAGCGGCGCGCAACATGCGACCCGATGAATCCCCCAACACCGGTAATCAGGACTCGCTCCATCTCAGACGTTCTCCGATTTATGGATGATCCCGACCAAGGTGTCACACATGCCACAGTCGATCAATGACTGTTTGTAAGCCTCCTCGGCAGCCGAACCCAGCTTTTCCGTGAAGCGCCCCATGCCGCCGGGACGGCCATCGCGCGCCCAGACCATGTGGTTCGACAGGTCGTATCGCTGATCACGCAGCACGCGGGCTTCACTGCCGACCTGCTCAAGCAGATAGTTCAGCGAGGGCTCGTTGAAATACCACGGATGCGCGACCGACCAGTAAAAGCGCTCGAATGCCGGGATATCGTAAACCGAGTAAAGTGGGTCGGCGGCATTCGGGATCTCGAAGATGATTTGCCCGCCAGGCTTGAGCATGGCCAACTGCGTCGTGAGGAAGGCGACCGGGTCCGCAATGTGCTCCAGAACGAAGAAATGCAGGATCAGATCGAAGCGAGCTGTCGGAGATGCCTTTTGCAGGGCTTCCAGCGACGCATGAGCTGGCAGGCCGCGGCTGCGGACAAACTCGCTGAAGATGCCCGATGGCTCGATGCCGGTGCACCGATGGCCCGCCTCGGCCAGCGGATAGAGCATGAATCCGGAAGAGCACCCGACCTCGAGAATATCGAGCGAACCGTCCAGATAGGGTGCCATGTACTTCATGCGGCGCAGTCGCGTGGGTTCGTTCGCAACCAGATGCTGTTCGGTCTTCAGCCACCCGCCCTGCTCTCCGGACCGGCTGGCCATGAAACCCTCGAATTCGGCGGCATAGAATCGCGCCTCTTCCTCCTCGGTCAGCGCGGGGAACTGATACCGGACATCGCATGCGCCACAGTGGAAAAAGGCACGCGCCCCGGAGACATCGCCAAAGACGTGCCGGGTCACCACGGACTGCGATTCACGACCGGCAGAACAGAGTGGGCAGCGTTCAGGCAACGCCATGGGCAACTTCCTTCTTGTTGGGCGGTTGGTATTCAATGCGCTTGATGACCCGCGCCGGATTCCCGGCGACGACGACTCCGGACGGCACGTCTTCGGTCACGACAGACCCGGCCGCCACCACCGAACCGGCTCCGACCCGGACACCGCGCAATATCGTCGCCCCCGCGGCAATCCACACATCGTCTTCGATGTTAATCGGGCGTTCGGCCAGTTCGATCTGCGTCGGGAACGCGAAACCGTGCTTGGCCATGTATTGCGCGTGGCGCACCTGGGCATCGAGCGGGTGCGTGAGGTTATCGCAAATGAAGCAGTCGTGCGAAATCAGCACCCGGTTTCCGATCTGCACGCGCGAGAGTGCCCAGATGCGGGTGCCCTGCCCCACATAGGAGCAATCACCGATCGAAATGAAACCTTTGTCGAAGAAACTGTACAGCTCGCCCGCGCAGATGACATGGTCGCCCAGCGATATTTCACCGGAAGCTCGCTTGCTGATGAGAATTTTCGACGGGACGGCGCTCGAATGCGCCCCCTGTCGATATCGCCCGGAGAAACGCCTGGCCTGATACCACCAGAGACGAAGCCTGCCGCGCAAACCCATCAGCGCGATTCCACTGGGTTCATGGCCGACATGCGCAAGAAGACGGAATCGATCGAATACGCCAGGAAACGGTAGCCTTCGTCGAGTTTGCTGGTCAGTTCGGCCGCATCGGGGGCCACCACGTGCAGCCCGCATGGCTTCCCGGCGACGCGACATGCACTTCGGATACGCTCCATGGCCGTCAGGAACCCGGGCGCATCGAATTGTCCGGTCACTCCCATCGACGCCGACAGGTCGTAAGGCCCGATCAGGATCGCGTCCAGTCCGTCGACAGCAAGGATTTCCTCAAGACTGTCGACAGCACGGATGTGTTCGATCATCGCCACCAGCAACGGCGCCTGCGCCTCTTCGGCGTAAGCCGCAAAATCCGCTCCGAAGAGATTGGCTCTCGAGAAGCCGACGCCACGCGTACCGGACGGTGGCCAGCGACAGGCATCGCGGACACCTGCCAGTTGCTGTGCCGACTCCACCATGGGAACGATGACGCCGCCGGCGCCCGCGTCCAGCGCGCGCTTGCAGTCCTTGGTCGCACCGTGGGCCAGCCTCACCAAAGGCAGCGTCCCACCCAGCTCCAGTGCGCGGAAGAGATCAGGCAGTTGATGCGCGCCGACGGTGCCGTGTTCCATGTCCACCGCCACCCAGTCGTAACCTGATCTCCCCATGATCTCGGCGATCGACGGATGAGGGATCTGAATCCAGCTGCCGATGCTGGCGTTGCCGCGATCGAGCGCCTGGCGGATGGACTGGATCTTTTCCTTGCGATTCATAGGCCAGAAAAATCCTCAACGAAAGGGCCGTCATACTTCAGGAATGCTTGCACATTGTCGGCGTGACGGCGAAGCAGGAACGGAATGGCGTTGTTTTCGGCGGCAGCCATGTCGGCCGTCGCATCGCCGACCATCACGCACTCGCTCTTCACGAGACCGCGATCCGAAATCGTCTGGCGAATGGCCTCGGATTTAAGTGTCGGCGCCCCAAACACAGCCAGGAAACAGGTCTGAAGGTCGATGGCGGACAAAATGCGTTCGATCTCCTCCTGCGGCGTCGCCGTCACCAGGAAAAACCGCTGTTGATGCCGGTTCTGCCTCAGGTAGTCCTCGACGCCCGGCACCCACGGCGCGGTCACGACATTTTCAAACACCGCGTTGGAGAACCGATCGCAGTAGTCGGCCACGTGAGCCTCGTCGGACGGAAGGCCCGCCCATTCGAGGTACACAGGCAATTTGTCGAATCGCGACATGCCGCCATTGGCCAGGTGGTGCGACCGCACTGACTCACACACTCGGGGGCCAAACGGCCGGAACAGTTGTACAAAGGCCTCCGTCTTGACGGACACGGATTCCTTGATGACGCCGTCGAAATCCCAGAACACCGCTCGGGCGCCGGTCAGCACGGCACTCAACGCGTCTCCCGCACCCAGATCTGGTTGTAGGTGTTCTGGAAGCCGGTCGTCGAATTGTCGATCATCTCCGAATGCAGCTTGTGCTTCAGTGTCAGGCCTGCGGCCGTAAGCAATCGCTCGCATCCCTCCGCCTGCTCCTGGAAATCGTCGTTCACCTCGATCAGTACCTGCTGCACCCCCGCAAGCACGGAGGCACCGCCTGACAGGATCAGATGCTCGATACCATCGACATCCATCTTGAGGAAATCGGGCTGCGGTATGCCCAGCAAGTCTCGCGCTGCATCCATGGGCAAGCCCATGGTCTGGAATTCGAAGACCTTGCGAATCGCTTCTCCATCCCATCCGTACTGCTCACCGAAGGTTGACAGCGCGCCGCCCCACTCTGTCGTGGTCATTCGCAATTCGTTCGAACCGATCGCATTGCTCAGCGCCAACGGAACGATGCACACACGCGACACCAGTTCGTTCAGGTGAATGTTGCGCGCCAGCAGCTCAAGGTTGAACACTGAAGGTTCGAATGCCCACACGCGGCACTGGCGGCGCTTGGCCGCGTATACCGAGTACAGCCCGATATTGGCGCCCACATCCCAGAGCACGCTGCCCTCAGGCAGCGAGTCGATCCATTGCAGCGTCTCCGGCTCCTTGCTCGAGAAGGTCTGAGCACGCCAGTTGCACAGCTCGTTGGGCGCTGCAAACCGCAAACGGCAGCCCTCGTGCTCCACCTCCCGCACGGTTTCCATCGAAACATCGAGCATCTGCTTGAACACGTACTTACCGGCGCGCGTTCGACCACCAAAGTCGAGTGAATGCCGGATCGCGCCCTTGAGCGCTTCCTTCAACGCGGTTTTCAACCCTCTTCCCCTTCATTCGCAATTTCGTTCTGGACCTCGCCGATCAGCTGCAACAGCCCCTGACCGAGGTCAACATGCATCGGCGGCACGTACTTTCGGCCCAGTTTGGGTTGGTAGGCGTAAGGCGTGCGGACGTAGTGGCCTGCGTAGTCCCCTTCTTCGAACTCCACGGCCTGGGGCATGCCCAGAATCTCGGCCACCATTTTCAGCATGTCCATCACACGCATCGGCTCCTGGCCGGTCAGGACCACGTGCTGATTTCGAAACTCGTCGCCCATCGCCGCCACGCTGGCACGCGCAGCATCTTCGACGTGAATGTATTCGCGCATCGCTTCCGCGCTGCCGGCGTAGCGAATCCGCCCGGTTCTGAGCGCTTCGTTCACGATCCGCCACAGACCGTTCTGATCGTTGGAGCGAGGACCGTATAGCGAGCCATAGCGCAGCACCGTGTAGTCCAGTCCGTAGGCCGCCTGGTATTCCTCGACATAATGCTCGGCGGACTGCTTGCTGCAGCGATAGAAGCTCCCCTGGCGACTGTAGACGTAGACGGTGCTGGCATAGATGAAGCGTCTGACGCCGGCGACGCGGCACGCCTCGAGCACATTGGCATTACCGAGCACATTGATACGGATCGTCTCCAGGGGCTTGTCGAGCGCCTCGTTGAGATCGGCGAGCGCCGCAAAGTTGTAGACGTACTCGCAACCGGCCACGGCATCGGACACACTCCGGGCATCGAGCAGGTCACCGACCACCATGGTCTGCTCCGGACGCACCCACGGCGAAGCCCGTCGATCGTAGACCAGCACCTCGTGACCGGCCGCACTCAGCGCGTCCGCCACATGGCTGCCGAGAAAACCCGACCCTCCGATCACACAGACCCGTGCCATGTCAGAGCCCCTCCCGCTGGACCTGGTATTCCGCATCGGGCACGAGCCCCTGAAGCGGCGCGCCCGAAAGATAGCGAATGGCCTCCTCCGTCGCCTCGATCTCCATTTGCGTCCGGCAATCAATCGACATGGAGCCCATGTGCGAGGTCAGGAGACATCGATCAATGCTGCTTAAAGGCCCTTGGTACGGCTCTTCGCAGAAGACATCCACGGCCGCGCCCGCCAGCCGACCATCGGAGAGGACGCCGGCCAGATCGGCCTCGTTGATGATCCCGCCCCGCGCCGTATTGACGATCATGGCGTCCGGCTTCATGAGGGACAGGTGCTCACACGTGACCATATTCCTGGTCTGAGCAGTCAGCGGCACATGGAGGCTGACGATGTCCGATTCGCGGTAGATGACCTCTTTGGACACCCGCTCGACCCCGGGCACCTCACTCAGGTCCACGTCGGCATTGGTGTCATTGACTAGCAAGCGGCCAGCTCCCAGCGACGACAGGTGGCGAAGCACGCGGCCCCCGATCCGGCCCGCGCCCACGATGCCGAAGCACATATCCGGCAGGCGACGTCCGAAATACCGGTGCCACTCCCCCCGATGCATCTGCGCGTTGGCCAGGTGAATCGAGCGCATGAGCGAGAACATCAGTCCGATCGTCAATTCTGCAACGGCCGGTGCCGGGGCATCCGGGGTGTAGCTGACCTTGATGCCCCTGCGTTCTGCGCCCATCAGATCGACACTGTCGAGGCCGATGCCGACACGGGAGATGAGCTTGAGCCCGGGCGCATTGGCCATGACCTTTTCGGTGATCGGCTCGGTGCCGGCGATCAGGACCTCGACATCACTCACCATGGAGGCCAACTCGTCCTCCTTGAGTTTGCGGCCGATCGGATTGATCAGATACTCGACCCCTGACGCCTCCAGCTGCCGCAGCGGCTGATCGTTCTTGTCTCCGAACGGAACGGTCGTGATGAGGATTCTTGCCATCTTCTATGTCTTCGCTTCTAGCAGTTGTTCTCTACGCTGCCGTGTCGAGCAGCCACGTCGCAGTTCGCACCAGGGCGGCGGGCAGCTCCGATACATCGTCACGGCCCGACCTGACGCGATGCGCCACGCTCGCCTTTGTCGCCCCGTCCGCGAGGACGAAGATCGCCCCAGCGCTTTCAATGACGGGCGGGGTCACGGTCAGGCGCTCGTGCGGCCATTTCGGCCCGGTCACCGGTACAACCGTCCGAACCTGCTCCCCCAGCACCGCAGCCCCGGGAAACAGGGAGGCAATGTGCCCGTCCTCGCCGACGCCCAGCAACAAAACGTCGATTTTACTCGGCAGAAGGCGTTCATAGCGAAAACAAGCACTGGCGCGGTCCGCCATTTCCGCCTCCATGCGCTCGATGATGCAACCCGACGGCACGCCATGAGCGAACAGGGTCTCCATCGCCATGCCGAAGTTACTCTGCCCGTCGTCCGGGGGAACGCAGCGTTCGTCGCCGAAAAAGAACTGCACGTTCTGCATGGCATGAAACGCAGGGAGTCCGGCCCAAGCCTCGTAGAGGCGCCGGGCACTTCGGCCGCCGGTCAGCATGACGGCGCAGCGCCCCTGCCTGCCCAGAACGGTCTCGACGGACGCCTGGACGCGTGATGCGGATTCCCGAGCCCAGCTTTCGGGTGTCAAAACGATCAGATTCGGATCAGCGCTCATGCGGGGATTTGCCTTTGTTCGAACGTCCGGTGTTGATCAGCCAGCCATGCGCGCAGCGCGTCTCGCCCCGACAGGACGGGCACGCCATGGGCAGCGCGATCATCCGTCTGAACCCGGCCGGAGGGGTCGTAGAACACTGACGGCTTGCCTGAATCGCAGGCCAGCAGAGCGGTCGACGTGAACGGCAAGGAGATCGTCACGGTGGTGGATTCGATCACGCGCAGCGCCGACACAGCAGGATCGACCAGAGAAACGTGTTCGTCACATCCCAGACGTTCCGCACAGGCGCGATAGCCCGGATGCGCCATACGGCCGATCTGCCGCTTTCGCTTCCACACCATGCGCCCACCGAGCGCTGCGACCTCTTCGGAGACATCTCGAATGAACGCATTCACTGTCTCCGGCACGTAGAACTCGGTGTCAAGCGCCAGCGCCTGATACCAGGAGGCCCGGGTGGGTGTGACATCGAACACCGCCACGGAGAATCCGGGTGCTGGCGCCAGGATCTCCGCGCTCCCCTGAAACCAGATTGGACCCACCACGTCGATTTTCGCCGAAGGGCCGATGGCCCTTCTCACGAAATCGGCCTGCGCCTCGTCCCACACCAGGTAACTCGACCAGTTCATCGACCGATAACCGTAGTACATGGGTGGGTAAGCATCCACCCGCTTGAAGGGCTCGCAGTTGGTCGAGTAGAAGTACATTGCGACCGCGCCTCCCGCAGCTTCGACTTCGTACGTCCAGACGGGCCGGTAGATCCAGCCACTGTTGTGGAAGTAGTAGGTGCGCGCGAGCGATTCGGGCGGGATGCACCTCGCCTGCGCCGCGACCGTGGCCTGGCTCAACAGCAAAGCGTGCCACCACTGCCCACGCAGCAGATCGGCGCCAGCCGTCAGGATCGCCTGCAGGCTCCAACGAGCGTAGGCCGACAGCTCTTTCCGGCCGCAGAGCGGAGCAATGGCATCGGGGCGAAACTCGAGCTCGAGATCGCCCACTCGCTTGCAGGGCACACCGGGCACGGAATGCCACACCTTGGATACACGTTTGCTTCGACCAGGCCATCGGGAGAACCACGAGACGATGTCGTGGCTGGAGGTATCGTCATCGGATGCAGGCAGGTTTGCGCGCGACAGATACATGAAGCAGACCGCGCTCACCCCGTCGGGCCTCGGTGCACCGCCAGCGCGCATTCCGGCAACAAGTATCCGCAGTGCACGGAAGGCGCCGTACGCCCACATGCCCAGCACATATCCGCGCCAGAGCAACTGGCAGCGCCATTGCGACACCGCAAAGCCGTTCCGCCGCATCGCTTCCTGCCAGTACATGGGCATCGGATACACCACCGGGCGACACGGATCGCCTGCACACATCAGCAAGGATCGATTCAGGCCGACGCCACCGATCAGCACGAGCAGGTACTGCCTCAACACCCGCTCCGCAGCGACGATGGCCGCCCCCATGAACGCCGGGCTGAAGCGCCCTGATACGTTAGGCACCACGGTTTCGGTCAGCTCATTCTTGATCACACCAATCGCGCCAAGACGCGATGATGCTCTGAGCGCCCGGTATCCACGCATGACTGCGCGCAAACGCTTGCGCCGCCATAGGCCCGTTCCGGGCACAAGCGCGAGCAAGCCCGTCAGACCCGCGAGCCTCACGCGACAGCGCCCGGGCAAGCAGACGGGCGTATGGTCACGCCGGGGTGATCAGGGGCGTGCGGCATAGACCTTGACCGTGGTGGGCTGCCCTTCGAACAGATACTTCCCCGGGATATCGAACACCCAGTGGTAACCGGCTGATTCGAACGCCCGCCGGGATGCCGTATTCCCCTCGTAGGCGCCGGCCTCGACCCATCGAAGCCCCAGCGAATTGATCGCCCATCGCGTCACGGCTGCAATCGCGCGACCGCCCAGACCCTGGCCCCACACGCCACGATCGAACAGGCACACCCCGATATGGGCGGTGCCATGGCGATGCTCGATTCCGTGCAAGCGGACCGTCCCGACATGAGGCTCGCGCCCTGCAGCAAAAACACCCCACAGGACGGAAGACGGGGAAGACGCGTCGGCCGCAACGAACGCCCGCACGGACTCAAGCGTCTGGGGTGTGGCTTTCACCGCATCGAGGAAACGATTGACCACCGGATCGTTGAGCCCATTGACGTATCCCGGGTGCGCATCGGCCTCACGCAGAGGTCGCACGAAGCCGCCCTCGATGGGAAGCGTCACATCGGGCGTCACGACATCAGATCCCAGGTCAGCGCAGTGCCACGCGCGACATCCCTCTTCACTCGCTTGCCGAGAATTACATCCAGGTATTTCGTCGGCAAACCAAGGCCCGGCCGAATCGCGCGGATATTGTCGTGGCCCAGCTCCGTACCGGCCGCGATGTTCTCGACCACGTAAAGGGAGCGCCGATACTGAAGCGACTTGCGTTCGGCGTCCGTCGGCCCGTAGCTGACTGCCCCCAACGCCTGCCAGGCGCGCTCGGTGGCCTCGACCAGATCCGTGAGTTCAGCGGGCTCCATGGAGAATGCGCTGTCGACGCCGCCGTCGGCACGGGACAGGGTGAAGTGTTTCTCGATAACCGTGGCGCCGAGGGCAACGCTGGCCACCGACACGCCCGACCCCATGGTGTGATCGGAAAGGCCGACCTCGCAGCCGAACAGTTCGCGCATGTGCGGGATCGTGCGGATGTTCGTGTTTTCCGCCGTGGCCGGATAGGTACTCGTACATTTGAGCAGGATCAGATCACGGCAACCGGCAGCGCGTGCGGCGCGCACGCTCTCGTCGAGTTCAGCGAGCGAGGCCATGCCGGTGGACATGATCAACGGTTTGCCCGTCGCGGCCACGCGCTTGATCAGCTGCACATCCGTGTTCTCGAACGAGGCGATCTTGTAGCAAGGCACATCCAGCGATTCGAGGAAATCCACCGCGGAATCATCGAATGGCGTACTGAACGGCACCATGCCGTGGGCCCGCGCTCGATCGAAGATGGCCTGATGCCACTCCCATGGGGTGTAGGCCTCCCCATACAGTTTGTACAGGGACGCGCCGGCCCAAAGGCTCTTGCTGTCGGAGATGTGAAATTCCCGCTCGTCGAGATCGATCGTCATCGTGTCGGGCGTGTAGGTCTGAATTTTCAGCCCGTGCGCACCGGCCCTGGCGGCCGCATCGACAATCTCCAGCGCCCGTTCGAGCGACTTGTTATGGTTACCCGACATCTCCGCGATAACGAAGGGCTTTTCGTTCTGGCCGATCTTCCGGCCGGCAATACTGATCATGTCCAAACTCCTGGTCAGGATTCCTTGACCACCACAGCGTCCTGGATGCGCACCATGACCTGCCCCGCAGCAATTGTCGGCAACTGCACCTCGTGGCCCAGCAACTCCTCGAGCGCCCAGACGACGTCACAGAAACCCAGTCGATGCCGCATCAACACGGTGGACGAGAACCGGGGGTTGATTTCGAATACGCGCGGCCCCTGGTCGGTGAGCCGCAGCTGCACATTCATGCTGCCGCGCAAATCCAGTTTCTCCGCGATGACTTCGCACATGCGCGTGGTCTCGGCATCTTCGATGACGCGGGCCCAGCCGGTGAAGCCGCCGGTCAGGCGGCGGAGCATGAGCAGGCTGGCCGTACGACCCTCGCGCGTTCGATACACCGCGCATGTGATTTCCCGATCCGCGGGCTCGAGCAACTCCTGAAAGACCGCGTTCGGGTACTTGCCGGCGAGATATCGGGCTTCGACCTCATCCTGAACGGTAAACACGGCGCGCGAGCCGGAGCCCGTCCGGTTCTTCAGGATGCAAGGATATGCCAGCGGTGCCGCCTCGCTGACCGGCAGTGTCCACGGCGCAGGCAACCCGAAGCGGCCGAGCGCTTCGACCGTCGACAGTTTGTCGAGCCCCGTCTGGATGACCGAGGCCCCTGCGGTGACACACCGCGATTCCCCCAGAGACGAGATCAGATCTCCCAGCACGGTCAGTTCGGGTTCCGACATGGGCAGGAAGACATCGATGCCCCGGGTCTCGATCAGATCACGGATCGCATCGACATAGGCCGGATCGCTGGCCGGCGGCATGAGGACGAGTTCATCCACGAACAGGCGTCCGCCATGCTGCTCGTGCGTATCCGTGCCGACAAGACGCCAGGAAGGCCAGTGCGACCGGATGATGGTCGCCACCCCCTGGGCAATATCTCCACCGATACCTGTGATCAAAAGCGACTTCATCTGCGTTCCAATACGTCTGCCAGATAGGGCAATTCCGGGTGAAGTGTTCGTGCCTGCGCCTGAATCGGGCTGAAATCATACGACTCACACCGGAACGACACGGAACCGCTCTGCGTATCGTAGAGCGCCCAGTGGGCCCCGGGCTGCCGGTTGCGTGGCTGCCCGACCGAACCGGGGTTCACCAAGCGCGTATTGTCCCCCAGGACACGCTCCATGGGGTAATGGGTGTGCCCTGTCACCACCAGATCGAAGGCGTCCAGCGCGCCGTCGGCCATCCCCCAAGGTCGCTATCGGGATAGACGTAGCGATCCAGATCCTCGGGCGAGCCATGACAGAGGAGGATCTTCCGCCCATCCAGTTCAAGCGACAGAGGGTGAGGCAGGTTGCACAACTGATCGACTTCGCGTTCGCTCAACTGAGCCAGCACAATATCGAGTCCGGACCCGTATCTGCGCCGGATCTCGCCACCTGATGCTGGCTCGCGCCGCAAGCGCGCCAACATCTCCTCATGGTTACCGCGTACGACGAACTTTTCCCACGGCGCAAGAAGATTGATAACGGCACGTGCGGAAAAATAGTACCCAACAAGATCGCCTGTGATGAGTAGCGCATCAACTCGCTCTTGAGCCGCTGCATTCAGAACAGTATTCAAAGCCAATGCATTGGAGTGCACATCTCCAATCAAGGCCAACCTCACTGGCAAACCTCATTCGCGATGTCGAGCAGCGCCGCTTTGAAGGATCGAGCATCAGGAAGAGTGGGCGACGGCTCTACAATCTGGTCGAACCCGCGATCCCCGGGCATTTGTTCCGGCTTCATGCCTGGGTGCAAAACGTCGCAGATGGTCTGCAACATCTGCGAGACAACCATCGGTTCTCGTCCTGCAACCAGATGGGTACCCTCTACCCTGTTGTTAAGCGCGTACACAATCGCCTCGGCAACATCTTTGACATATATGTAGTTTCGAACAGCCTCACCCGAACCGTGCAAAAGCGGAGGGCTCCCATTCAAGACGGATTTGATCGATCGATTGATACCGAGATGGTCGGGGCCCTCAAGGCCAAAAATGCCGCCTATTCTCAAAATGGATGCACTGACACCCGAGGCTCGAACAAGCTGCTCTCCCAACTGCTTGCTCAACATGTAGGGAATTTCAGGCCTATCATCGGAGTTGATCCCGATACGCGACGTTCTTAACCCCGCGATTAGCGCCGCTGACGAAAAGACAAATTGCGCACCCATTCGCTTAGCTATCGAGACCAGAGCGGCGGTCGCCGCTACGTTTGACACATACAGTTCGTCGATTGATTGATCGCCAAAGCCAACTTTTGTCGCCAAATGAACTATGGCATCCACTCTAGGCAGGCAATTCACTTGCGAGTAAAACTGTTCACTCTCGAAATCGAGAACCAGAGTCTTGTCGTCAAACCTCTTTCTCGCGGACGGGATGACGTGCCAACCTTCCGAATCCAACCGTCGGACCAAGGCACTTCCAACGAACCCGTTCGCTCCTGTTATAAGAACTGATTTCATCGCTTCAGCCCCACTTCTAGCCAACCTGAATAAATAGGGTCAAATCCCTGCCCACGCCCAACCTTCCCGCAGCAGACCAAAAGGCCAGCACATCATTGACCGGTTGCCGATGGATCATGTTCTCCAGCTGGACACGCGCCCGGTGGGCCCCTTTGCCACGCGCGCCGTCCCGCACATAGTTGGAACCTTCATGGAACAGAAACCAGTCAATCGGGAAATCGCCCAGCAGTTCGACGCATTTCCAACCGGTCTGCCGCGCCGTCTCCGGCAATGACACATGGTCGAAGTAGGACAGGTGGTCCGGCAAGGCCACCCAGAATTCGCGATCGATGTGCCCAAGCTCGAGCGCCTCGCGCTGAACCGCGGAAAAATCGTTGGGCACCGTGATGACCGCCACGCCACCCGGGGTCAGCAGCCCTTTCAGGGAGCGCATGAGATCGACGGGGTCGAGCACATGTTCGAGGACGTTCTGCAACCAGACGACGTCATAGGTCCGGCCTGCCGCGCTTTCCGCCGCAAGCAAGGCGAAGACATCACCGACCAGTAAGTGCTCGCGACACTGCGGGTTCTGCGCCTCGACCCCCGCCGCGCTGAAATCCAGCCCCTTGACCGACCACCCCTGCGAGCGGAAGTACGCCATCGCAAAGCCTTCACCGCAGCCCACGTCCAGCACTGAGCGGGCATTGGGCGTGACCCTCGTCAGGACGGCGTGACGCTGCTCAAGTTTTGTCCTGAAGTAGGCCTTTTCCTGATCGCTGTACTGGTGCTCATAGCTCCCCCGCGCCTGCTGGTAGTACTTCTCAGCGTAATAGGCTTGCAGCTCCTCGACGCCGGGTTTGTCTTCAAGCGTCCAGAAACCGTACTCGTGCTGGATCAAGCGCTTATCCATGTTCGCTCCGGGATTGATGCATGACGCCTTCCATGGCGCGGGCGACCGCAATTGCACCGTTCGCCGAGGCGTCAATCAGATTCAAGGCCGCGTCAGCCATGGCCGCCCGCTCGGCGGGACGATCGATGAGTTCTCCGATGGTGCGCGCGTAATCGCGGTCGGACAAAGTCTGGGCCCAGCCCAGATAGGCAATCGCCCCGGTCTGCGCAACGTCGGTCGTGGTGCGCACCTGATTGTCGGCAAAGACCACCGTCAGCGTGGGCAACCCCAACGCACAACGCTCCCACATGGCCGCGCCACCCGCGCCGACCCCCAGATCCGCCGCGGCGATCAGCTCCGCCATGTTCGAGACCTGGCAGTGGTAGTGGGCCCACGCGTGCTGGAGACAGAAATGCTCGATTTTGCCGCGGTGCGGATTACCACTGCCAACCACGACGTCGACCGCAATGTCGCTGCGCCCCAGTTGTTCAACGCCTCTAAGGACGGGGGCGGTCAGGTTCAGCGGGTCCGTCCCCCCGAAAAACACGATCATCCGTCGCACCGGGCCGTTTCGGGGCCTCAGCGCCCGACGCGCCGCCCGGAACTCCGGGCGCAGCAGCACGAACTCGGGGCCCAGCAGAAGCGCAGTGTGCGCGGGCACCAACCCGTCGTAACGCGATGCCATGTCGGCGTAGTAGTTCTGGTCGAGCAGCAGATCGCAATCATGCGATCGGTTTGCCAGGTCATCGACGACCATCAGATGACGCACCACCGGACGGATGATCTGTTCCCACCGCCGGTCGAGCCCGTAGTGGTCCACGATCAGCCAATCCACTGGCGGACGGTGTCCGGCGATCAACGCCAGGGTATCCGCGGCGTCGGCACCCGACCCAGCGGGCGTCGCAGCGATCTCGTGGCAGGCGAAGCCCCGTTGCCGGATCGGCTCGATCATCGCGCCATCCAGCGCCTTGCAAATGAACGCCACGTGAGCGCCGCGCGCCACCAGTTCATCCGCGAGTGTCATGCATCGCATGACGTGACCGCTTCCGATATCGATCGAGGAGTCAGCCCTGATGACGACGTTCACGGTGGGGCTTGCGTCATCGGACCTTGAACAAAGGCTCGAGCGGCTCGCAACGAAGCTTCGATTCGAGCGTGCCGTCCTTGACCGCGGCCGAAATCATCGGCATAACGTCTTCGTACGCCTTGAAAAGCAGGCTCAGATCCTCATCGCTGTGGGAATAGCTCATGTTGTGCGTCCCGATCGTAAGGATGCCGCGGGCAAACATTTCCTGGAGGAACAGGGTCTTGATCTGCCACATCGAGTAGGCATCCGTGTCCTTGATGGTCAGGAAGCTCCAGGTCGGATTTCCGGCAACGCCGAGAAAGTCCGACGCCCCGGACGCAGAAATGAGCGCGCCCAGTCGATCAACGATCTTCGCGCCCTGAGCGTACATGGTGTCGATAACCGGCTCGCGCTCCAGCTTCCTCATCGTCGCCAATGCTGCCGCGAGCGAGAGCGTTTCGCCACCGAAGGTGAAGGAAAAAAAGATCTCTTCCATCAGTTTCATCACGTCCGCCCGCCCCGCCACTGCGGAGACGGGATACCCGTTTGCCAGGCCCTTGCCAAAGGTCGCCAGGTCCGGGGTCACACCGAACAGTTGCTGAGCGCCGCCGGAGGCATAACGGAACCCGGTCACGGTTTCGTCGAAAATGAGCAGCGCGCCGTACTTGTGGGCAAGTGTCTTGACCGATTCCAGGAAGCCGGGCGACGGCTCCGTCAGATTCATGGGCTCGAGAATGACCGCGGCAATCTCTCCGGGGTGCGCGTCGAACACGGCCTCGAGACTCTTGATGTCGTTGTAGGCCCAGGTGTGAGTCAGTGCCCGGGTGGCTGACGGTACGCCGCGGTTGCGCGGGGTCGTCCCAATGTACCAGTCCTGCCACCCGTGGTAGCCGCAGACGGCAACGTGATCTCGCCCGGTGAACGCGCGAGCCAGCCGGATCGCGCCAGCCGTGGCGTCCGATCCGTTCTTGCCGAAACGAACCATCTCGGCGCACGGCACGAGATCGACCATTTTCTCGGCCACTTTCATTTCAATCGGATGAGGCAGTGAAAAGACCACCCCCTCCTTCAGTTGCGCCGCCACTGCCGCGTCAACATCCGGGTCCTGATAGCCCAGCGTGATTGCCGCGAGGCTGTTGATGAAGTCGACGTACTCGTTTCCATCAACGTCCCAGACCCGCGATCCCGCGCCCTTTCGAATGAAGTAGGGCGACACCCCGTACGGGTACTGGGTCTTGCTCTTGCTGAACGTCTGGCTGCCGAGCGGAATGGTTTTCAGTGCACGCTCAAGCAACTGTTCGGAATGGTGATAGGTGCGCATGTGGAAACTCGGCGTCAGGTTGAAGGCGGACTCGCCGGCGTGGCGGTCATCAGACGGTAAAGCTGCTCGGCGTAAGCCAAGTCTTCGACCGTATCGATGTCCACCGCCCGTTCGGTCGGCATGATGTAGGACAGCACCTTGCCGGTCAGCGGATTGTCCTGGAGCAGATGCTCGGCGCGCCACCAGGTGAACGGGCCGCATTCATAGTAGGCGTGCGCCAGGTCCTGGGAGCGGATCGTCAGGCTTTCCGGAGAGACGGCACTCATCAGGCCGCTTTCGTCGCGGCGGAACGCCCACTCGATGGGCACGGGATAGCGCGCGTAGACCAGTAGCGGATGTTCGCCGCCATGCGCGCTGAAGGTCTGATACGCCGCTTCGACATCGTGGCTGAGCACGAGCGGCGCATTGGGCATCATGCAACAGATCTCGGAGAAAACCTGACCGCGCGTCCGATACTCGTCGACCACCCATCGCAAGACCGGCATCAGACCGGTGAAGTCGTCCGCCAGCGCCGGATCGCGCATGAAGTCGACCTCGAAACCGAGCTTGACCGCCACATCCCTGATCTCTTCGGAATCGGTCGATACATGGATCTTGTGGAACACCCCCGACCGTTCAACCGCCTCAAGTGCATAGGCGATCATCGGGCGCCCGCAGAAGGGCATGATGTTCTTCCCCGGAATGCGCTTGCTGCCCCCTCTGGCGGGAATGACGGCGAGTTTCATCGCGCGCGCGTCCTCATGAAATGGTCCTGAGCGCCCCGCCATCGATCGCCAGGCAGGTCCCGTTCATATAGGCAGCACGGTCGCTGGCAAGGAAGGCTACCAGCGCGCCGTATTCGAGCGGGTCGCCAAAACGTCCCAGCGCCGTTCCGGCTTCGGCCTCGGCGCGCCACGCTTCAAACGAAATGCCCTTATTCCTTGCCGCGCTCTCACCGAGTTCATTGACACGATTGGTCATGAATGGCCCCGAAAGCAGGGTGTGAACCCGCACGCCCTGGCGCGCATGCTCCATGGACAGGGTCTTGGCGAACGCCGCAGAAGCACTTCTGAAAACGTTGGAGAGCACCATGTTTTCAAGCGCGCTTTTCACGCAGGTACTCTCGATGTTGATGATCCTGCCCCAGCCATGTTCGCGCATCGACGGAACGACCCGGCGACACGCCCGGATCTTGCTCATCAGCACCAGATTGAACGCGGCCTCGTAGTCGACATCGGACAGATCGAGGCATGCGCCGACCGGTGGCCCGCCGGTGTTGTTGATCAGGATATCGACACGACCGAAGCGCTCGAACACCTGGTCGAAGAACCCGTTCAATGAATCAGCGTCACTGACATCGGTTGTACAGGCGACGAGGTCACGCCCCGATCGTTGCCGAATGTATTCGGCCGTCTCTTCGAGCCGCTTCTGGTCGCGGGCGCAGATGGCAACACGGCAACCCTCGTCCGCGAGCACGGTGGCAATACCTCGCCCGATTCCGGCACTCCCGGCGAGCACCACGGCGACTTTGTTCGACAATCCCAGATCCATCTTGACTCCAACTCCTTGGTTCAGCGCTGTGCGAGGTCGTCCCACTGGATCTGATGCTGCGCATCCAGCGGCCGACCCAGCGATCTCCCCACCATTTCAGACAACATTTTCGGGTCGACGCCCCCTTTGCCGGGGCGCAAAGCCACGAGATCAGCGGGTTCGAGAACGTGCCCGGCCGGCAGCGCATGACGGGTGAACAGGCCGCGCCGGTGAACACTTCGATCCTTGAATTCCATCTGGGAAATTTCCTTGGAAGCACCGCTGGACGCGGACGCGTAGTCCAGCATCCACTTGGACTCCTTCCAGCCCTCTGGATCGAGGCACACCACCCAGTCGGGGCCACGCCAGTCCTGGTCCGGAGCCAGATGCTTGGTGATGAGCGCAGCACCCTTGGCCACCGCCAGTGCCGGCACGAACCTTGTCGCTGTGTGGTCTACAAATCCGGTCACGAGTCCGTAGCGCCGCTTGAACAGCTCGATGCAGTCAAGTTGCAGGAGTTCTGGCGGCACGCCGCGTGTCGTGTCGGAGGACATCACGTGCTGTCCGTGCAACAGTCCAACGTTGGAGCATCCACGACCCAGCGCATGATTGACCGCCCAGTCGATCTCATCCATCGTCCCCATCAGCGTGGCCAGCCAGAACGGCTTGCCGGTCGATGTCACCGCGTCGATGATCTTCGGGTTGGTCAGGTCTGTGGCATTGACACAAAAAACGTCGGCACCGGCCTCGGCGCACAACTCGATGATGGCGGGTGACAAACCGGCCACCTGGCAAAGCAACCCGCAGGCTTGCGCATGCGAGATGATGTCGCGAATCTCGGTCGCCGAAAGCTCCCGGCTCTTGTAGATGTCGTAGCCGGGGTCCGTGCGGATATACATGTCATCGGCCAGAAAGAACTGGAACTCGATGCCGTCGGCCATGCAGTCTGCCGCCAGTTGCGACATCCTCATCGCGACGGCCGCGTCCCCCTGATTGGCTTGTCCTTCCTCGGCAAACATGAGGGCGGCACGCCCCTCGCCCACAATCCTGTTTCCGATTCTCATGAGGCCCATGCTATTTCGTCCTTGCGTGTGTCCAGTCAACAATTCCGACGCTTTCTATCGCCTTGAGCACTTTGATGCCCGCGTCGATCCCGAGATCGGGATCGGGTTGATTCCGTGAAACGAGGCCGACAAAGTGCTCCATTTCGGCCAGATAGGCATCGTTTCCAGAATACTCCAGCGGGCGCGTGACAGGCTCGACCTCGTATCCGATCCCGTCCTCCAGGATCCGGAACAGCCCCTTGCGATCCCTTTCAGGGTCTTCCCCGGGCAGAAAGCGTTTTTCCCGGGCATCCCACAAACGCAGCACCTTCTGATTGAAATCCGCCTCGACGTAGCCGTGCTCGCCATTGACCCGGAACGACCTGCGTGGACAGCGCGCGAGAAAATCCTCGTTGAGCGTGACGGCGACCCCGCCCGCCGTTCGGGCGGTACACATCACGGCGTCGTCCACATCCACATCGAGCCCGCTCAAGCGCATCTTCGCGCCGACCACAGCATCGATATCGCCAAAGAACCATGACACAACATCAAAGAAATGACTCATGCTGGTGAGCATGACGCCGCCGCCCTGCTTGCGTTGAGCCGCGTATTCCGTGCGGTAATCCTCGCGGAAGTGCCAGTCGGGCAGATACCACCCCCCCATAAATTCAGCGCTCAGGACACGTCCGACGGGTTGGGTATCGAGTAATCGTTTGATCGCCTGCCATTCCGCACGAAACCGGAACGTGTGCGCCATCATGAAAATTCGGTCCGACGCCTGCAAACGCGCCTTCAGCGATTCGGCGTCAGCACTGGTCGGACACAGCGGCTTCTCCATCATGACGTGCATGCCGGCACCGAGCATGGCCATCGCCGGGGCGATATGGAGATGACTGGGTGTCGCGATCAGCGCGGCATCCGCACCCGAGGCGCGGGCAGCCTGATCGAAGTCGGCATAAACGGCCGCGGCCCCCAGCTCACGGGACAGCTCCTCCAGGCGCGACGCATTCGGATCGCACAGCATGAGTTCGAGCCCCAACCGTTTCGCATTTCTGGCATGTCGGGTTCCGATCGAACCACAGCCGATGACGAGCAGTTTCATCCAGGTCAGACGCGCTGACGCGCGACCAGAGACTGAATTGATTGAATCACGCGAGCCTGTTCTTCATCAGTCAGATCGACGAACAGCGGAATACTCAAGGCTTCAGCGTAGAAATCGACGGCACGCGGACACGATGCCGGATCCGCCCCAATGGATCGATAGACCGGATGCCATGGCACCGGAATGTAATGCACCTGGGTGCCAATACCCTCTGCCCTGAGCCGCATCATGAATTCGGACCGGGAGATGTCCAGTTCCTTGAATTTGATCCGCAGGACGTGCAGATGATGCGCACTCGACTCGATGCGGTCGGACTGAGCCGGCCGGCAGTGTTCGCAGCCTGAAAAAGCCGCGTCATAGTTCGCCACCAGTTCGCGCCGACGCTTCATGAAAGCATCGAGCTTACCCAGTTGAGAGAGCCCGAGCGCGCACTGAATATCCGAAATCCGGTAGTGGAATCCGAGTTCCTGCATTTCGTAGTACCAGGGATTCTGGATATCGCCGGTGAAGGCCTGGCCTTCGAACACGAACGGATCGTCAAGCTTGTTGATACCGTGGCTGCGCAACCTCAGCAAGCGGCGATAGACCGCGTCGTCGTTCGTCGTGATCATGCCCCCTTCACCCGCGGCGATCGCCTTCACGGGGTGAAACGAGAATATGGTCATCAGCGAATTTGCGCAGCATCCGACGCGACGCCCGTCCGGATAGGTGGCGCCAAGCGCATGTGCGGCATCCTCGATCACGGCCGCGCCGGCCTTGTCTGCCAATGCCTTAATAGCCGGCATGTCGCATGGCAGACCCGCAAAATGCACAGGCACCACAGCTTTCGTGTCCGGATGAGCTTCAAGTGCCGAAGCGAGCGCGTTCGGCGACATGTTGATGGTTTCCGGATCAATGTCGGCGAACGCCACCTTCCCGCCCGCGTAGAGCCCGGCATTGGCCGAGGCCACGAACGTGATCGGCGACGTGATCAGGGTGGTGCCCGGTCCGACGCCGGCAGCGAGGGCCGCAAGATGCAGTGCCGCCGTCCCGCTGGAGACGGCAACTGCATGCCTGGCCCCGACGTATTGCGCGACCGCATGCTCGAAGGCCTCGACCGCCGGCCCCTGCGTGATCAACCCGCTGCGGAGGACATCCACCACCGCCGCGATGTCATCCTCTTCGATATGATGTTTTCCGTACGGAATCATAGTATTTCCAGTTCAGACGCCAGGCCCGAGAGCGCTTGCTGGCGAAGCCGTGCGAGTTGATCCTTGACTGAGCCCACGTCCTGTCCGATTACTGAGCGCACCTTTTCATTGGAAAGGCTCATGTCACGCGGCCGGGCCACGAGATTCGGGACATCCGCGATCGCCCCCCGATGGATGGGCGATGCATCTAGGGCGAACACCTCGGCCAGCATTAGGCCGAATTGCAGTTTCGTGAGTCGCTCGCTACCGACCACATTGAACACCCCGCTGGCGCCCCGCTCCAGCAGTGCATGCGACGTCTCAATGAGGGACTCGGCAAGAATCGGGGTGTAATAGACATCATCGAAAAGCGATATGCGCCGCCCCTGCCGCACTGCGCCGATGATGGCATCGCTGAACGACTGACGGTAACTCGTGCCCCACCCGTAGAAATTGGTTCGAATGATCAACGCTTCGGGGCACACCTTCGCGACACGCACTTCTGCTTCAGCCTTGGTTGCGCCATAGACGTTCTGCGGTGCCACTGGCGTCTCTTCGGTCGCCATGGGGCGATCACCAGCAAACAGGTGGTCTGTTGAAATGTGAACAAGTGGGGTTGCGCGCGACGCACAGGCCCACGCGACGTTTTCAGCCAACTCGACGTTCACGTGGCGAGCCAGTTCTGGCGCTTTCTCACACCCCTCAACGCTTGTACACCCTGCGGCATGGATAACCGCCTGAGGCTCGAACTCGTCGAGAGCAGCCTGTATCTGAACACGCGAACTCAAATCCAGCACGTGGCCGACTGAGCCTGCCAGCGCAGGCATGCGCTCGTGGAAAGCGAGCACGACGTCGAACCGGTCGCGCATGGTCGCGCACCAGTTGACTGCCAGCAGACCGCTGCCGCCCGTGATGATTATGCGGGGTTTCGCCAAGGTCGAATTCCTGTATTCATTCTTTCCGGATCACGAATGACCCCCTACGATTTCTTCGTAGCTCCCGACACGCACTACTTTCCCATCCGCCAACTCGACGATCCTGTTGCATTTTTGCAAGGTCGTCAGCCGGTGAGCAATCATGACGACCGTCAGATCTGCGCGCAACGCATCGATCGCGGCCATGACGGATCGCTCGGTCGCATTGTCCAGCGCACTTGTCGCCTCGTCGAAAACGATGACATCAGCCTGCTTGTAGAGCGCGCGAGCAATCCCGATGCGCTGACGCTGCCCGCCCGACAGCCGCCCGCCCCGCTCGCCGACCACGGATCGATACCCGTCCGGCATCGATTCGATCAGATCCGCGATCTGGGCCTGGCGGGCCGCCGCCCGAACGCGCTCATGGTCGATCTTCGACGGCGGAACGCCGAAGGCGATATTTTCTTCAACCGAACTGTCCGACAGAAAGATCGCCTGGGGGACATGCGCAATATGTTTCTGCCACGCCCGTCGGGTTGAAGCGTCGATCTTGACTCCGTCGATCAGGAGACCGCCACTGACCGGAGCGAGCAAGCCCATGATGATATCCATCAAGGTGCTTTTCCCACTACCCGTCGCACCGATAATCCCGATCCGATCTCCTTTCCTTATCGTCAGGTCGAGTTGCTGGAGCACCGCGGCTTGGTCTGCCTGATAGGCGAACGAGAGGCCATCAAGCCGGATTTCATGCTCGAACGCCAGCGGTCCGGTGTCGGATGGCTCCGCCTCGGCGCCGGCGTGCTCCAGCATGGCAATGGCATCCTCGACCGAAGCCTGGTTTCCCTTAATGCCCGCCCAGGAAGCGTAGGCCTGCTGCAAGGCCGGCACCATCCGCTGTGCGCCTAGCGCGAGCACGCCAAGCAACGGCAGAGCACTTTCCAGCCCGCCCGGCTGACCGACCAGATAGTAGGAAAGCGCTGCGATCATGCTCAGACCAATCGCCTCAATGGCGTAGCGCGGACTGGTCGAGATAAACTGATTATTGCCCTGCGCTCTGCGAAGCGGCAGATCCGCATCGCGATACACCTTGCAGTAGGTCGCCTGGCTGCCGTCCAGCAACACGTCCCGAATACCACCGAGCCCCTCCTGGAGACATTTCAGGACGCGGGTTGACTCCTCGGCGATGCGCCGCCCATTGCTCGCCAATCGCTTTCTGGCGGCAAAGATGAGCCCACCGTAGGCAGCGCCGAAACCCAGCAGCGTCGCGAGGGCCACACCCGGATCGAGAGAAACGAGCCCCGTCACGATCACGACCAGGGTCACCATCGCGCTGGCCAATTGAAGCGTCGGCAACAAGCCGCCGTAGATCACGGCGTGAGACTTCACAGTTATTCCACTGATCGTCTCGCTGCTGTTTCGTGCAACGTGCGTCGCGTAAGGCTGATGTAATGCCTTGTTGTAGATGCCGAAACTGATGTCTGCGCCGATCGCGAAGGCTAGACGGGTCATCACCCACAACAACAGCATGCGAATCGCCGCGGACGTGAGTGACGCCAACGCGAAAATGCAGGCAAGCGGCAAGAGCAGGGATTCGGCGGACGTGATGTCCAGGGCCTGGATGACCGGTTGCAGGGCGGCGGATTCGAAAACCCGCTCGGGAGCCGCCATCACGGCGAGAAACGGCATGACCGCGCCCAGGCTGAGCAACTCTGCAAAAGAAGATACGAGTATCAGCAAGCAAAGTCCCCCGATCTGCCAGCGTCGGCGCGAATCGAGGTGAGGCCACAGGTTCGTCAGATGTTTCATCGCAAGCCAATACACCTCTTCGCGGGTGCAATCGCCACGGCCAGACTCATATCAGGGGTTCCCCACCCATGCCGCCCACCACCGTTCTGTCGGAATCGGCAGACCTTGCGAACATGCGCCGGACGGCAGCGCCTGCCGTCCGGCGCATGTTCGCGGCGATCTCTTTCAGGCCTTGAAATAATCGCGATACCACGCCACGAACCGCGCCACCCCATCCTCGACCTTCGTCCCCGGATGGAATCCGGTCCACTCCGACAGCTCCGACACATCCGCAAACGTGGCCGGCACGTCGCCCGGCTGCAGCGGCAGCATGTTCTTCTGCGCCGTCATGCCCAGCGCCTTCTCGATGGCTTCGATGAAGGCCATCAGCTCCACCGGGCCCTGGTTGCCGATGTTGAACACGCGGTATGGGGCGCTGCTGCGGGCGGGGTCGGCCTTGTCGGCGTCGTAGTCCGGGTCGGCGGCGGCATTGCGGTCGGTGACGCGGATCACGCCTTCGACGATGTCGTCCACATAGGTGAAGTCACGCTGCATCTTGCCGTGGTTGAACACGTCGATGGCGCGCCCTTCTAGAATCGCCTTGGTGAACAGGAACAGGGCCATGTCCGGGCGCCCCCAGGGGCCATACACAGTGAAGAAGCGCAGGCCGGTGGTGGGCAGGCCGTAGAGGTGGCTGTAGGTATGCGCCATCAGCTCGTTGGCTTTCTTGGTGGCCGCGTACATGCTGATGGGGTGGTCCACCGAGTCGTGCTCGGAGAACGGCATCTTGGTGTTGCCGCCGTACACGCTCGAGCTGCTGGCATAGACCAGGTGCTGCACCTTGTTGTGGCGGCAGCCTTCGAGGATGTTCATGAAGCCGACGATGTTGCTGTCGATGTAGGCGTGCGGGTTTTCGAGCGAGTAGCGCACCCCGGCCTGGGCGGCCAGGTGGATGACCTTGTCGAACTTCTCTTCGGCGAACAGACGCTCCATGCCGGGCCGGTCGGCCACGTCCATCTTCACGAAGCGGAAGGCGGGATTCGGCTCGAGGCGCGCGAGGCGGTCGCGCTTGATCTGCGGGTCATAGTAGTCGTTGAGGTTGTCGAGCCCGACCACCTGGTCGCCGCGCGCCAGCAGTCGTTCCGATGTGTGCATCCCGATGAAGCCGGCCGCACCCGTCACCAGCACTTTCATGATCCAGTTCCCGAGGAAGACAAAGGACATATTGTCTCATATCCGGACGCCAAGTCGCGCCTTCGCGGCGCGGCCCCACGACCCGCTGGTCGTATAATCGCGGTTTGCCTTCACCCGTCCGCCACGTGTCGATTCGTCGCCTCTATTCCGCGCTCTGGTTCCTGTCTTTGCCGCTGGTCGTCATGCGCCTGTGGTGGAAGGGGCGGCGGCAGCCGGCCTACCGTCGCCACCTGGCGGAGCGCTTCGGTCGCTACGCCCAGCCCCGGACGGATCGGTGCGTGTGGATCCATGCGGTGTCGGTCGGCGAGACCCGCGCAGCGCAGCCGCTGGTCCGCGCCCTGCGCGGCCACGATCCGGCTCTGCACATCCTGTTCACGCACATGACGCCCACCGGCCGCGAGACCGCACAGGCGCTGTATGCAGACGCCGACGATCGCATCCATTCGGTGTACCTGCCCTACGACCTGGGCTATCTGCATGCACGCTTCCTGCGCCACTTCCGCCCGCTCGCCGGCATCGTCATGGAGACCGAGGTGTGGCCCAACCTGATGGCACGCGCCGACCGGGATCGCTGCCCCATGCTGCTGGTCAATGGCCGCCTGTCGCAGCGCTCTTTCGCCCGGTATCTCCGCTTCGGGGCGCTGGCACGCGAGGCTTTCGGCGGATTTGCGGTCATCGGCGCCCAGTCGCCAGCGGACGCGCAGCGCTTCACCGGCCTGGGCGCCCGCCGGGTGGAGGTCACCGGCAACATCAAGTTCGACAACCATCCGGCCGACGCCCAGGTCGCGCTGGGCCGGCAGTTCCGCGCCCGCATCGGCGATCGGCCGGTGGTGCTGGCCGCGAGCACCCGCGAGGGCGAAGAGGCCGATCTGCTGGACGTCGCCGGGCCGCTCATCGCCTCGGGCGCGCTGCTGGCCATCGTGCCCCGCCATCCGCAGCGCTTCGACGCGGTGGCACAGCTGGCCGAAGCCCGCGGCTACCGGGTCGGACGGCGCAGTCGCGGCGACGGGCCGGACGCCGGCGATCAGGTGTGGCTGGGAGATTCCATGGGCGAAATGACGGCCTACTACACCCTGGCCGACGTGGTGCTCATGGGCGGCACCTGGCGGCCGCTGGGTGGACAGAACTTCATCGAATGCTGTGCGGTGGGCACGCCCGTCGTGCTGGGGCCGAGCACCTTCAATTTCGCCCAGGCGGCCGAGCAGGCCCTGGAGGCCGGAGCCGCCGTGCAATGCGCGGACCTGAACGGCGCCGTGGACCGCGCCATGGCGTTGCTGAATGATCCGTCGGGGCTGAATACCATGGGCACCGCGGCGCTTGCCTTCGCGCAAGCCCATGGCGGCGCGACCGAACGCACGTTGGCCTTGATCACCCCGTGGCTGAGCGGCGCTGCCCCGGCCTCACCGGTCGCGAGCGCCGACAGCAAGACGGCGTAGCGCGCCTACTGCGTCAGCAGGGCGTTGAGCTGGGCGACATCTTCCTCGCCCAGGGTGCCGACGGCCGCCTTCAGGCGCAGCTGCGCGAGCAAGGTGTCGTAGCGGGCCTTGGCCAGCTGCTGCTCGGTGTCGGCCAGCTGGCTCTGGGCGTTGAGCACGTCGATATTGATGCGCACCCCCACTTCGTAGCCCAGCTGGTTGGCTTCGAGGGCGGATCGCGACGACACGCGCGCCGCCTCGAGCGCCCTCACCTGGGCCAGCCCGTTGGTGACCCCGAGATAGGCCTGACGGGCCGACAGCGCAGCGCTGCGACGGGCATCATCGAGTTCCGCCTGCGACTTGACCAGCAGAGCCGCCGCCTCGCGGGTCCGCGAGGAAACCCCGCCGCCCTGGTAGATCGGCACATTCAGTTCCAGGCCGATGGAGCGCGACGTGATCTCGGAGCGATTGCTGCCGAAGGTCGTCGCACCCGCGTTCGACTGGCCGTAGTTCGCCACCAGATCCACCGTCGGCAGGTGGCCGGCACGATTGCGCGACACCTCGCGCTCGGCGATGTCGGTGGCGATCTGCTGGATTTGCACGCCGAAGCTCTGCTGCTGTGCCGCGTCCACCCAGGGGTTGATGTCGCTGGGCTCGGGCGGCGCCAGGCTCGCGCCTTCGCGCAGGCCCTGCACCCCTTCGGGCACATCGCCGATGATCTGCGCCAGCGTCTGACGCGCCACTTCGAGGGTGTTTTCCGCCGCGATCACCTGTGCCGACGACAGATCAAAGCGCGACTGCGCCTCGTGCACGTCGGTGATGGTCACGGTCCCCACCTCGAAGCTCTTCTTCGCCAGGGCCAGCTGCTGCCCCGCCGCCTCGTGCAGCGCCTTGAGCGAGGCGAGCGAATCCTGGGCGTTGAGCACGTTGAAGTAGGCTTGCGAGACGCGCAGGATCAGGTCCTGGCGCGCCAGCTCGAACTGGGCCTCGGACAGCGCCGTCTGCAGTTCGCCCTCGCGATACTGGACCCAGCTGCCCCAGTTGAACAGCGGCTGGCGCAGCTGGACACCGACGGTATTGGAATTGAAGTTGCGGTCGGTGCCGGTGTAGGTGTTCTGGTTCCAGGTGGTCGACGCCGAGGCGCCGATCCCGGGCAGCAGACCAGCGCGCCCCTGAACCACCTTCTCCTGTCCGGCGACGCGCGCCGCCTTGGCCGCCGTGAAGCGTGCGTCGTGATTCAGCGCGTCCTGGTACACCGACATCAGGTCTGCGCCCCAGGCCGACATCGAGAACAGACCGGCCAGAACAAGACTCACGCTACGCTTCATCAGGCACTCCGTATTTGTGCAATCAGTACTGCGGCATGCGGGGATCGACCCGCGCCGCCCACCCGGCCACACCGCCGGCCAGGTTGATGACGTTGGAAAAGCCGCGTTGCTCCAGGAACATGGCCACCTGCATGCTGCGGCCACCGTGATGGCAGATCACCACCAGCTCGCTTTGCGGATCGAGCTCGTCGGCCCGCGCCGGCACCGAGGCCATGGGCATGAGCACCGAGCCTTCGATATGACAGATGTCGTATTCCCACGGCTCGCGCACGTCGAGCAGGATGGGCGCGGGCGCATCCCCCGCGTCCAGCCGCTGCTTGAGTTGTTCCGGACGCCACTGCTGCATCTTCGTACCTCAGAACCGGAAGGAATCGACGCGCTTGGCGTTCTTGAGCATGGGCACCACGTTTTCGAACAGGTCCACCGTCTCGAACTTGCCTTCGCTCACACAGGTGACCAGCTTGGCCACCATCAGCGGCGCCTCGCCGATGAAGGCGATCAGGCGCCCCCCCACCTTGAGCTGTTCCTTGAACGCCTGGGGCAGCATCGGCATGCCGCCGGAGACCACGATCACGTCGTAAGGCCCCCGCGCCGCCCAGCCTTCGGCGCCATCGCCTTCCTCGACGATGACGTTCTCCACGCCGGCGTTCTTGAGGTTGTCCGCCGCCAGCGAGGCCAGTTCGGGCTCGATCTCGATGGAGCGCACCCAGTCGCCACGCGAGGCCAGCAGGGCCGCAAAGTAGCCCGACCCGGCGCCGATCTCGAGCACCGCATCGGTCTTCTTGACCTGGGCCGCCTGCAGGATCTTGCCCTCGATGACCGGCGCCAGCATGATCTGGCCGCAGCCGATGGGAATCTCCGCCTCGGAGAAAGCCAGCGACCGGTACTGGGCAGGCACGAACTCTTCGCGCTTGACCGTCAGCATCGACTCGAGCACGTCCTGATCCAGCACCTCCCAGGGGCGGACCTGCTGCTCGACCATATTGAAGCGGGCGCGTTCAAAATCCATCATCAACTCCTGTGCAAATATTAGCACGCTCTAATATTTAGTGGCGGGCGAAAACTTCGCTATTCTAGCGCAGATGCTGCGCCGCCACGCAGGCTTCCCGATGAGGTTTCGTCGGAGCGCACCCGCCGCCACGCCGCATACAGCGCGGGCAGGAAGATCAGCGTCAGCACCGTCGCCACCGCCAGGCCGCCCATGATCGCCACCGCCATGGGGCCGAAGAAGGCGCTGCGGGTGAGCGGAATCATCGCCAGGATGGCCGCCGCCGCGGTGAGCATGATGGGGCGGAAGCGGCGCACCGTCGATTCGACCACCGCCTCCCACGGCGTGCGCCCCTCTTCCAGGTCCTGGCGGATCTGATCGACCAGGATCACGGAGTTGCGCATGATCATGCCCGACAGCGCAATGGTGCCGAGCATGGCCACGAAGCCGAAAGGCTTGTTGAACAACAGCAGCGCCACGGTGACACCGATGATGCCCAGCGGCGCGGTCAGCAGCACCATGGTCACGCGCGAGAAGCTCTGCAGCTGCACCATGAGCACCGTGAGCACCACCACCAGGAACAGCGGCATCCCTGCCGCCACCGAGCTGCCGCCCTTGGCGCTCTCCTCGACCGAACCACCCACCTCGAGCCGGTAACCCAGCGGCAGGGACGCCCGGATCGCGTCGATCTGCGTGGCCAGCTGGCCCACCACCACCGCCGGCTGGGTGCCGTCGTAGAGACTCGCCTGCACGGTGATGGTCGGCACCCGGTTGCGGCGCCAGATCACGCCCTGCTCGAAGCCGTATTCCGGCGTCACTACCTGGGCGAGCGGCACGCTCTTGCCGCCGGCGACCGGAATCGCCAGATCGGAGAGCAGCGACAGGTGCTCCCGCTCGCTCGGCGCGCCACGCAGCACCACGTCGATGGTCTCGGTGCCTTCGCGGAACTCGGTCAGCTCCATGCCCTGCAGCGAGGTGTTCAGGAAGGCGGCGATCTGCGCCGACGACAGCCCCAGCAGGCGCGCCTTGTCCTGATCCACCCTGAGCCGCACCACCTTGGAGGCTTCGTCCCAGTCCAGGTGCACGTTGGACAGGTGGGCATTGCCGCGCACGGCGTCGGCCACGGTGTAGCCGATGCGCTGCAGCTTGTCGAGGTCCGGCCCGCTCACCCGGTACTTGACCGGGAAGCCGACCGGCGGCCCGTTCTCGAGCCGCTTGATGACCGCCATCACCCCGTCCGGCTGGTGGGCATAGTGGTCAATGAGTTTCGTGCGCAGCGCCTCGCGGGCCTCGCTGCCGGTGGTCAGGATCACGAATTCGGCGAAATTGGTCTGGCTCAGCTTCTGATCGATGGGCAGGTAGAAGCGCGGCGCGCCGGCGCCCACATAGGCCACGTAGTTCTCGATGCCGTCCGATTGCTTCAGGAAGGCTTCGAGCGCCTTGACCTCGCGCTCCGTCGCCTGGTGCGAAGCGCCCTCGTACAGCTCCAGATCCACCAGCAACTCGGGGCGGGTGGAATCGGGGAAGAACTGCTGCGGCACCGAACGGAACATCACGATCGACCCGGCGAACACCGCCAGGGTGATGACGATGACCCACCACCGATGACGCACGCAGGTTTCCACCACGGCGCGGAAGCGGTTGTAGAACGGGGTGTGGTAGATCGCGTACTCGTCGTGCCGGGGTGGCGTGTCGTGCCGCTGCGCCAGGCGCCGCCCTGCCGCGGGCCACATGCGCCCGATCAGGCGCGCCAGCAGCCCCGGTTTGTGCCGGTTGCGGGTGAAGTCGGGCAGCAGGTAGTAGCCCAGATAGGGCACGAACAGCACCGCGGCGATCCACGAAATGAGCAGCGCGATCACCGTCACCTGAAAGATCGAGCGGGTGTATTCGCCCGTGCTCGAGGCGGCCGTGGCGATGGGCAGAAAGCCGGCGGCGGTCACCAGGGTGCCAGAGAGCATGGGCTTGGCGGTGGAGGTGAACGCGAAGCTGGCGGCCTTGGCCCGGTCCCAGCCCTGCTCCATCTTGGTGGCCATCATCTCCACCGCGATGATCGCATCGTCCACCAGCAGGCCGAGGGCGAGAATGAGCGCCCCGAGGGAGATCTTGTGCAGGCCGATGCCGAACTGATGCATGCACAGGAAGGTGATCGCGAGCACCACCGGAATCGAGATCGCCACCACGATGCCGGTGCGCAGCCCCAGGCTCAGCAGGCTCACGGCGAGCACGATGACCACCGCCTCGGTCAGCGCCTTGACGAATTCGTTCACCGACCGCTGTACCGCGCGCGGCTGATCGGCCACCCGCGCCAGCTCGACCCCCACCGGCAGTTGCTGCTCGATGCGTGCCACCGCCTCGTCCAGATGCCGCCCCAGAGCGATGATGTCGCCGCCGGCACGCATGGACACGCCGACGCCCAGTGCCGGACGCCCCATGAAGCGCATGCGGTCGGCGGGCGGATCCTCGTAGCCACGCCACACATGCGCCACGTCGCCGAGCCGGAAGGTGCGCCCGCCGGCGCGGATGAGCGTGTCGCGCAACGCATCGACGTCGGCGAAGGCGCCGTCCGGACGCAGGCGGATGCGCTCCTTGTCGGTCTCGAAGAAACCGGCGCCGGTCTGGGCGTTCTGCCGCGCGAGCGCGTCGGTCACGTCATCGAGGGAGAGGCCGAAGGTCGCCAGCTTGGTGTTCGACAGCTCGATGAAGACGCGCTCGTCCTGGTTGCCGATGAAGTCCACCTTCGCCACATCGGGCACCCGCAGCAGCTCGGCACGCACCGCCTCGCCATACTTCTTCAGTTCGGCGTAGCTCAGCCCATCGCCCATGAGCGCGAAGATGTTGCCGAACACGTCGCCGAACTCGTCGTTGAACATCGGCCCGACCACCCCCTGCGGCAGGGTGTGGCGGATATCGCCGATCTTCTTGCGCACCTGGTACCAGATCCCGTCCATCTCGCTGGCCGGGGTCGAATCCTTGGCCTCGAAGAAGATCATCGCCTCGCCCGGCTTGGAGTAGCTGCGGATGTTGTCCACCTGGGCGATTTCCTGCAGCTTCTTCTCGAGCTTGTCGGTGACCTGATCGGCCATCTCCTGCGCGGTGGCGCCCGGCCACTCGGCCCGCACCACCATGATCTTGAAGGTAAACGGCGGGTCCTCCGACTGGCCCAGGCCACGGTAGGCCATCATGCCGACCAGGGTGAGCGCGATCATGAAGTAGGCCACCAGCGAGGGATGGCGAATGCCCCAGGCGGAGAGGTTGAAGCGGCTCATCGGGCGGCATCCAGCGCCACCGGCGCGCTCGCGCGCACCGGCTCGACCACCTGCCCCGGATTGAGCAGGTGGATGCCCGCCACCACCACCTGGGTCCCCGGCGCCAAGCCTTCGCTGACCACCGCGCCGGCCTCGTCGAAACGGGCCACGGTGACTTGCACCGGATTGACCGTCTTGCGGTCACTGTCGAGCACCCAGGCCACCGGCACCCCGTCGCGTTCGCCCACCGCCCGCAAGGGCACCCGCACGCCGGGCTGTGCGCCACCATCGAACAGCACGGTGGCGGTGGCGCCCAGCGGCAGGGCCTCGGCGGTCGCATCCACCGTCACCTTGACCGCGTAGGTGCGCGTCGTCGCATCGGCCGCCGGCGCCACCTCGCGCACCCGCCCGCTCAGCCAGGCGTCGCGGTCGGCCCACAGGGTCACCTTGGCGGCGCGCCCGGCCGCGACGCGCTTCTGCAAGCCCTCGGGCACGTTGATGCGCACCTCGCGCTCACCGTCGCGCGCCACCGTCACCACCGGCATGCCCGCGGACAGCACCTGACCGGCATCGGCATGCACCGCCGTGACCACCCCGTCGGCGTCGGCGTTGAGGGTCGTGTAGGCGGTCTGGTTCTGCGCCAGGGCGAGTTGCGCGCGGGCCTCGCGCAGGCGCGCGGTCGCCGCCTCGGCCTGGGTGCGCCGGGCATCGACCGCCGAATCACTCACGAAATTCTGCTGGCGCAGGGCCTCCACGCGCGCCAGTTCGCTACGCGCCAGCGCCAGATCGGACTGCGCCGCGGCCACCTGGGCACGCGCCGCGCTCACGCTCAGCTGCAGGTCGCTGCCGTCGAGCCGGGCCAGCACCTGCCCGCGACGCACCGTGTCGCCCACATCCACCTCACGCGCGATCATCTTGCCGCCGACCCGGAAGCCCAGCTCGGACGCATGGCGCGGCACCACCTCGCCGGTAAACGCCTTCACCTGCTCGCCGGCCGCGTCGCCCACGGTCTGCACCAACACGGTCGCCACCGTCGATGTCGGTGGCGCCTCCTGCGCGCACCCCGCCACCAGCAGGGCCGCAAGCCCCGCCACCATCATGCCTGCTCTCATGGGTTCGGCTCCTTGTCGTGCACCAGCAACCCATGGACCAGCAAACGGAAGTACTCGTCGAGATAGTCGTCCGCCTGCATGTCGGGCACCTGACAGCACGCCGCGAACGAGTGCCGCCACAGGGCCAGATGCAACATGGGCGCCATGAGGATGTGGGTAATGAGTTTGGAATCCACCGGCCGGAACACACCGCCGGCGACGCCGCGCTCGATGATTTCCTGCAGCAGCGCGCGGCCGGGCTGAATGACCTCGGTGAGGTAGAAGTTCGCCACCTCGGGGAAGTTCTGCGCCTCCGACATCATCAGTTTGGGGACCCCCCCGTAGGGCGTATCGCCGAGCATCGACCACCAACCGCGGATATAGGCGCGCAGGGCCGCCACCGGATCGTCGGCGTGTTCCGCCAGCATGCGCCGGCCCTCGTCGAGCACGGGCAGGATGCCCTCGCGGATAACGGCGAGGAACAACGCCTCCTTGCTGTCGAAATACAGATACAGGGTGCCCTTGGAGACACCGGCACGCGCCGCGACCTCGTCGAGCCGCGTCGCCGCGAAGCCCTTCTCGACGAACAGCGACAGCGCCGCCGCCGTCAGCTCCTGCGGCCGGGCTTCCTTGCGTCGCCGCCGCGCCGCGGGCCTTTGCGCTTCATTCGTCATGCACGTTCCATGGTGTACGCCGCCGTTCGGCGGCAGGCGATATCCATTTCGTATTAATTACTGACCGGTTAGTCAGTATAGAGAAAAGTGCGTCGGATGCAATGCCTTTTCTCATGAGGGGCAGACGCGAAGCAGGGGCACAGCAGCGCCGGACCTGCCGTGATCGGGGCGCCTACCGGGCGTGGACGCCCACCTGGCAGCGCCCCGGGTAACGCGCCTAAGCCGAGGCCGGCATCTCCCGGTCCGACGCGACCGCAAGTCGGCCCAGAGCCTCGTCCAGCTGGGCCTGCACCGGCACACCGGCCTGCAGTGCCATCGCCGCATGCCGAATGGCAGCCGTCTGGCGTTCATCGTCGAGGGTACCGGCCACCGCCACGCGGATGCGCTCGCGGATGTCCCGCGCGAGCGCGTTCACGTCATCAACGCTCCGCCCCGGCAGACAGACGAGGAACTGCGCCGCCACCAGGCGGAAGATACGATCCCGGCTCGCCAGCGCTTCGCGCACCTGCCCGATCGCCGCGCACAGCACCGCGTCGCCCGCGCCCAGTCCGCGGCTATGGTTGATCGCCTTCAGATCCACCTCGAACAGCAGCAAGCCACAAGGCTCTCCGGCATCACGCAGGCGCTGCAGGGCCGACTCGAGCTCACCGATCAGGCGGCGCTGGATGAACACGCCGGTGAGCGGATCGAGGTTGTCGAGCGTATATCTGACCCGTGCGCGCAGCGCCGCCATTTCGTCGCGGAACGCTTCGGCGACCTGCGCGTAGGCGTCGAAGGCCTCCAGCGAGACCACATGTCCGCCCAGGCGCAGTTCATACAAGGCGTGCGCTTTCGCATGCATGCCGGCATGGAGCGCCTCGATCGTACGAAACGCGGGCAGCGCACGCAGGTGCGCATTGGCGGGGCTGTACAACCAGCGGCCGAACTCGCAGTGTTCGTGGGGCGCGCTGCCCATTTCGCTCGCGGGTGCGGGCAGCCTGCAGATCAGGACCCGATGCAGCACCTCGCGCCATGCCTCGTGATGGGCGAGCGCCGCATCGATCTGCTTGATGATCGACGCCAGTTCGTCCGCGGATACATTGATCATGCCGCCCCCTGTGAAGGATGGCAGCAATATATCACCCGCTGGCGCGCCCGCCACCGAGCTCACTGCGCCACCGGCCCCGCCAGCCGGGTCGGCGCACCGTCGTCGCGGTTCCACCGCGCCACTTCGGTCCACGTGCGGGTGTCGACCAGCATCACCACGTTGCGGCCGTGAATCCAGACCTTGCGCCCGTCGGCCCCGTTCGCCACCGACCAGATCGCCCCCGGCGGCAAGGCAATGCTGCCCAGGGGCGTAACGCCGTTACGCGCGGCATAGGCCTCGAGCCGCTTGCCGTCGGCGGACACCTTGTAGACGACACGTCCCTGGGCCACCTCGACAACCCCGCCCGGGGACGCCGTGTTCCGCCCACAGGCCGCGAGCACCAGCGCTGCCGCCAGCACCGTGGCCAACCTGAAGATTCCGTTCATGGTGCGCTCCTTGACACTTATCGACCATGAGCAAGACAATATCTGACACTTAACGGTCGGATCAGCGACAATCCAGGGTGTCGCGCGCGGCGCCGTATTGGCCGATCGACCGGTACAACCCTGGACCGAACGCCCCACCGGAGACCTCCGCCATGCTGCAACTGAGCATCGACCCCGACCTGCCCGTCCCGCTGGTCGAACAGATCGTGCAGGCCGTGCGTCATCAGGTGGACGACCGCATCCTGCGCCCGGGCATGCGTCTGCCGCCGATCCGCAAGCTGGCGCAGACGCAGCAGATCAGCCGGTTCACCGTGGTCGAGGCCTACGACCGTCTGGTGGCGCTGGGCTATCTGCAATCGCGGCGCGGCTCGGGTTTCTACGTGGCGCCGCAGCGCGTCCCCACGCCCAGCCGGCAGCGCCCGGTGATTGCCGAGCAGGCCGTGGACGTGGCCTGGCTCATGCGCCAGGCGCTCGACGACTCGCCCGACGTGCTCAAGGCCAGCGCCGGCTGGCTGCCCGCCGAATGGCTCGACCAGGAAGGCTTGCGCCGCCACCTGCGCACCCTCGGGCGCCGTGCCGACGCCCGTGTCACCAGCTACGGCAGCGCCCAGGGCTACCTGCCGCTGCGCCAGCAGTTGCAGATCCGCCTCGCGGAGTTCGGCATCGGCGCCCCGCCGGAGCAGATCCTGCTGACCCACGGCGCCACCCAGGCCCTCGACATCGCCGCGCGCCACCTGCTCAAACCGGGCGATACGGTGTTCGTGGACGATCCGGGCTATTTCAACTTCTTCGGCAATCTGCGCCTGATCGGCGCCAAGCTGGTGGGGGTGCCGCGCGGCGCCGACGGGCCCGACATCGACACCCTCGAAGCACTGCTGGAGATCCATCGCCCGAAGGTGTTCTTCACCCACTCGGTGCTGCACAACCCGACCGGCGCCAACCTGTCGCCGGCCGCCGCCTTCCGCCTGCTGCAGCTGGCCAACCGGCACGACTTCCTGGTCATCGAGGACGACACCTACGCCGACCTGCATCCGCATGCCACCACCCGGCTGGCCAATCTGGACCAGCTCGACCGGGTCATCTATGTGGGCAGTTTCACCAAGACCCTGTCGGGCAGCCTGCGGGTGGGTTTCATGGCGGCGCGCCCGGACCTGATCGCCCAGTTCACCGACGTGAAGACGCTCACCGCGGTGAGCAGCTCCGAATTCACCGAACAGCTGGTCTACCAGATGCTCACCGACGGCCACTACCGCAAGTATGTCGAGCGCCTGCACGGCCGCCTCGCGCAGGCCTCGGCAGATGCCCTGCGCCTGCTCGAGCGCCTGGGCATGGAGGTGTTTCTCGAACCCAAGGGGGGCCTGTTCCTGTGGGGTCGGGCACCGCACATCGAGGATTCCGCACCGCTGGCCTCGCGCGCGGCGGAGGCGCGCATCATGCTGGCGCCGGGCAAGGTGTTCCGCCCGCAGATGCAGGCGAGCCCCTGGCTGCGCTTCAACGTCGCCTTCAGCAGCGAGCCGAGGCTGGAACGTTTCCTGGACGAAGCCTTCGCCCGCGCGTGAACGCAAGACGGCGGACCGAGGCCCGCCGTCTTGCCGCGAAGAAGAAACTCAGCGCGACGCCTTGATCAGGCGGCCATTGTCCGGTTGCACCGGGCGCGCATTGTGCGGATACAGGCGCGCGAAGATGGCGATCTGCTCCGGCGAAAGCTGGATCGGCTGCTTCATCACCATCCACAGCACGTCCTCGCTGCACGGCGGCGTGGTCAGCGAGCCCATGTAGGTGTAATAGGAACGATCCTTGGGCAGCAGGTCGTTCGGATCGATCGACACATCCGGCGGCGCGTAATCGTCGTGCTGCTCGAGCGGCAGGTTGTTCCACAGGGCCTGCACCAGGTTGCTCGGCTGGCCGCGCTCGATCAGCACCGCCACCACGGCCAGACGGCCGTCGAGATCCCGATGCACCAGATGCGCCACCATCTCGAATCCGCGCCCGTTCACGCGCTCCTCCGAAGGCCGGTGGAAATGGAACTGGACCAGATCGAAGGTACGGCCCATCACGGTGATGCGCGAGCCCTGCCCGACACTGACCTTGACGGTATGGCCGTTGTTGAGGATGCGGAAGTAGGTCGGCAGGTACTCGAACTTGATCGGCGGCAGGTCCACGCCGATGCCGTCACGGATGTCGATGGGCGACTGGCGCTTGCCGGTGTCGCAGGTCTTCCACGCGGGATTGAGCTTGCCCCAGTTCGCCGGGCCGGTCTCGCCCTCGTAGGACCAGTGAAAGTCCTTGTGCGCCAGCGCCATGTCGGCCTCGGCCGGCTCGTGGGCCTTTTCCTTCATGGCGACCTTGACGATCGGCGACTTCTTCTTGTGCGTCGTGCTCGCGTGCCTGGTCCGGGCGACCGGGCGTGGCGTGTGCGCCACCGGTTTCGCCGCGCTCGGCACGGGCGCCACGGCATGAGTCGGTGCTTCAGCGGGCATCGGCCGGGTGGCCACATCGTGGCCGGGCGCATCCTTGGCGCCGGCTGCAGGGTCCGCCGCCTTGGGCGGCCGCGCCGGCAGGGCGATCTGCGGCCGTGCGGGCAGGTTGATGGTCCCTTCGGTGACGGTCTCGTGGGGCGGTTCGGTCGCGGCGGGCGGCTCGGCGCCGGGCACCTCGTGCGCGGTCTCCGCCGTCGTCAGCAGCTTGGGCGCATCCTGCTCCACATCCGCCATGTCGGCATGACGCACCGACGTGTCGCCCTGCGCCGCCGCGGCGACGCGCCCCGCCTCGCGGGCCACCTCGGCCAGATCCTTCACGGACGGCGGCTTGCACACCTCGCGCCACAGGCGCTCGTCCACGCTGCGCGGATTGACCTCGATGGGGCGCTGCTCGATCACCCGCTCCTCGCGGATCACGCGGCTTTCCGCATCCAGGTACACCCGCTTGACCGTCGCAAAACTGCGCTGACGACAGTCGTAACGGTTGAGCGCCTTGACGGTCGCATAGCCGGCTTCGTCCGCATCCGCTTTCGACAGCACGATGCGCCCCCAGGCCACCTTGGTGCCCGGGTCGGACTGCAGGATGCTGTCGCGGTCGATCTCGATGCGGCGGGTGCGATCCTTGACGATCATGGTCCAGTCGGCCGCTGCCGCCGGCAGCGCCACTGTTGCGGCCAGCGCCGCCAGGAGAATGCGTGGTTTCATGTCGGTCACCGGGTGCCGGTTACTTCCAATCGAAGGGATAATCCCTGTTTCGGCACCCGAGACGAATTCTTGAACTGGAGAGCCCCGTGTCACTGCGCATTCCCAACGTCCTGAGCATCGCCGGCGTCGACCCCTCGGGCGGGGCCGGTCTGCTGGCCGACATCAAGACCTTCAGCGCCCTGGGCGCCTACGGCTGCGGCGTGGTGGCGGCGCTGACGGCGCAGAACACCCAGGCGGTCGCCGGCGTGCACGTCCCGCCGGTCGCCTTCCTGCGCCAGCAGCTCGACACCCTGTTCGCCGACGTGCCGCTCCAGGCGGTCAAGATCGGCATGCTCGGCGGCGCCGAGGTGGTCGCCACCGTGGCCGACGTGCTCGCCCGCGAGGCGCAGCGGAACGTGGTGCTCGATCCGGTGATGGTGGCCAAGAGCGGCGACCATCTGCTCGCCCGCTCCGCCATCGCCATGTTGCGCGAGGCCCTGTTCCCGCAGGCGTTCATGATCACCCCCAACCTGCCCGAAGCCGCCGTGCTGCTCGAACAGGGCGCCCCCGAGACGGTGCGGGAAATGTATCGCGCCGCCGAGCGCCTGCGCGAGCTGCTGCCCACGAGCGATCAGCGCTGGGTGCTGCTCAAGGGCGGGCACCTGCCCGGCAGCGAGCTGACCGATCTGCTGTTCGACGGCGACCGCATGATCGAGCTGCACAGCCGCCGCCAGGACACCAAGAACACCCACGGCACCGGCTGCGCGCTGTCCTCGGCCATCGCAGCCCTGCTGCCCCAGCGCGGCGATCAGCTGCATCCGGTCGAGGCGGCGGTGCGCGACGCCCACCGCTGGCTCGCCCAGGCCATTGCCACCTCCGGCCAGCTGGCCGTCGGCCACGGCCATGGCCCGGTGCATCACCTGAACGCCCTGTGGCGTACCCCCTAGGGCGGGTTTCAACCCGCCAGCCCCTCGCCCTCAGGCGCGGAACTCGACCACCTCGCCCCCGTCCGGATCGCTGTGGGTGACGGTGGTGGTGCGAAAACGCAGGTCCACCAGCGCGCGACAGAAATGCTCGCCGTTGCGCCAGCCCAGATCCACGCTCGACTCGTTCGAATAGTTCAGCTCGAAGGCGCCGCCGAAGGCCGGGTGGTGGCTGCGCAGCGCCATGAGCACGAGCAGGCGCTGCACCACCGGCTGCGCCACCGCGATGTTCGCCGCGTCCAGGGTGTAATGGTGCCGGTTGATGTCGCGCAGCTCGCCGGTGGTGGTCATCAGCGCCTCGTCGTTCTCCCCCGCCAGCAGGCCCACGTAATAGATCTGCGGGATGCCCGGCGCGAACAGCTGGATGGCGCGCGCCGCGATGTAGGCGTCGTCGTCGCGCTTGAGCGCATCGTAGAAGGTGCAGGTGAGCTGGTAGATGGCACCGACGCTGTGCACATTGGCGGCCGAGCCGCGCAGGATGGGATCGGCGCTGCGCTCCGAAACGTTGGCGATGAGCGCCTCGATGGCGGCCGGCGGCAGGATGCCCTCGACGTCGGGGATGCAGATGCCGTCATGGGTGTCGAGCACCGTCACCATCTGCGCCGGGCACATGCGCAGCCAGCCCTTCAGATAGGTGCTGTCGGCATCGAGCAGCGAATACAGCACCAGCGGCGGCAGCGCAAACCCGTAGCACCACATGTGGCGGTCGGCGATGGCGTACTGCCAGCTGGGATGATCGTGCACCTCGGGCATCACCTCGGCGCCATACTCGCCCGCCTTGTCGCGAAACCACTCCAGAATCGCCCATACCTCAGGCTCCACCAGGAAGCAGCTGGTGCCGATCTGCTTGGTGGTGTAGCCGAAGGCGTCGAGACGGAACAGCTTGACCCCCCGCTCGGTCAGGAAGCGCAGGTTGTCGTCCATGAACGCGAAGGTCTCGGCGGCGCGATAGTTGAGGTCGATCTGCCGTTCGGTGAAGGTGCACCACACCCGTCCCTGACTGCCGTCGCCGAAGCTCACCTCCCGGAACGGCTCCTTTTCCTTGCGGATGTGGATCTTGGCCAGATCGTCGTTGGTGATCTCGCCGAGCGCATCCACGTCGATGAACAGCGGCGCGAACGGCGATCCGGCCCGATTGGCCACATAGTCCTTGAACTCGGGGGACTCATCGGCGATGTGGTTGAGCACCAGATCCAGACACAGATCGAAGCGCGCGGCCAGCCGCGACACCTGGCTCCAGTCGCCGTAGCGCGGATCGATCTCCCGGTGCGTCAGCGGCGAGAAGCCGCCGTCGGCGTTGGACGGGAACGGCGGCAGCAGATGGAGGCCGCCGATGGCCTCGCCCACCGGGCCGTCGAGGAAGGTTTCCAGGTCCGCCAGATCGCGCCCGATCCGGTCCGGATACACGATGAGCTGTACCGCATTGCGAAGTGCCATGGCTGCCCTCTGCGCGCAATATGAACCTCAGGTGACACCCCAACCATGCCGGCAAACGCCCGGTGTGGCAACGCCTTTACAGCGGCGGCCACCCGGCGTAACGTAACGGCTGCTAGGGGTGCTGCGGCGCGAATGCCGTCGCGGCTGAGAAATACCCTTTGAACCTGTACGGGTAATGCCAACGCAGGGAAGCGTCTGATTCGCTCCTTGTTGCCCGTGTCCCTGACAAGGAGAGTCCGCTTGAACGCCACCGAAAAATTCCTCGCCACCGAAGCGCATGTGGACGCAGCGGCCATTGCGCCGCTGCCCAACTCGCGCAAGATCCATGTCGAAGGCTCGCGCCCGGACGTGCGCGTGCCCATGCGCCAGATCTCCCAGGCCGACACCCCCACGGGTTTTGGCGGCGAGAAGAACCCGCCGATCTTCGTCTACGACTGCTCCGGCCCCTACACCGACCCGGCGGCGAAGATCGACATCCGCTCCGGCCTGCCCGCGTTGCGTGCCGGCTGGATCGAAGAGCGCGGCGACACTGAAGTCCTTTCTGACTTGAGTTCCGAGTTCGGTCGCGCCCGTGCCGCCGATACCGCCCTGGACGAGCTGCGCTTCCCCGGCCTGCACCGCACGCCGCGCCGCGCCAAGGCCGGCGCCAACGTCACCCAGATGCACTACGCCCGTCAGGGGATCGTCACCCCGGAGATGGAGTTCATCGCCATTCGCGAGAACATGAACCGGGCCGCCTATCTGGAATCGCTGCAAGGCACCGGGCCGGTCGGCGACAAGATGGCCAAGCTGCTCACCCGCCAGCATCCGGGCCACAGCTTCGGCGCCTCCATTCCGGCCGAGATCACCCCCGAGTTCGTGCGCGACGAAGTGGCCCGCGGGCGCGCCATCATCCCCAACAACATCAACCACCCCGAGTCGGAGCCGATGATCATCGGCCGCAACTTCCTGGTGAAGATCAACGCCAACATCGGCAACTCCGCCCTGGGTTCGTCCATTTCGGAGGAAGTGGACAAGATGACCTGGGCGATCCGCTGGGGGGGCGATACGGTGATGGATCTGTCCACGGGCAAGAACATCCACGAGACCCGCGAGTGGATCATCCGCAATTCGCCCGTGCCCATCGGCACCGTGCCCATCTATCAGGCGCTGGAGAAGGTCGATGGGAAGGCGGAAGAGCTGACCTGGGCCATGTTCCGCGACACGCTCATCGAGCAGGCCGAGCAAGGCGTGGATTACTTCACCATCCACGCGGGCGTGCTGCTGCGCTATGTGCCGCTGACGGCCAACCGCATGACCGGCATCGTCTCGCGCGGCGGGTCGATCATGGCCAAGTGGTGCCTGGCCCATCACCAGGAGAGTTTCCTCTACACCCACTTCGAGGAGATCTGCGAGATCATGAAGGCCTATGACGTGGCCTTCTCGCTAGGCGATGGGCTGCGTCCGGGCTCGATCTACGATGCCAACGACGAGGCCCAGCTCGGCGAGCTGCGCACCCTCGGGGAGCTGACCGACATCGCCTGGAAGCATGATGTGCAGGTGATGATCGAGGGGCCGGGTCATGTGCCCATGCACCTGATCAAGGAGAACATGGATCTGCAGCTCGAATACTGCAAGGAGGCGCCCTTCTACACCCTGGGCCCGCTGACCACCGACATCGCCCCGGGCTACGATCACATCACCAGCGGCATCGGCGCGGCCAACATCGGCTGGTACGGCACCGCGATGCTGTGCTACGTGACCCCGAAGGAGCACCTGGGCCTGCCGGACAAGGATGATGTGAAGGAAGGGATCATCACCTACAAGCTGGCGGCCCATGCGGCGGATCTGGCCAAGGGCCATCCGGGGGCGCAGATCCGCGACAACGCGCTCAGCAAGGCGCGTTACGAGTTCCGCTGGGAGGATCAGTTCAACCTGGGCCTCGATCCGGACAAGGCGCGCGAGTTCCATGACGAGACCCTGCCCAAGGAGAGCGCCAAGGTCGCCCACTTCTGCTCCATGTGCGGGCCGCACTTCTGCTCCATGAAGATCACCCAGGAGGTGCGCGACTTCGCCGCCAAGCAGGGCATCGGCGAGTCCGAGGCCCTCTCCAGGGGCATGGAGGAGAAGGCCGTCGAGTTCGTCAAGGCCGGTGCCGAAATCTATCGGAAACTGTGAGGACACATCATCTCTTGGCATGAGGAAAGGGCCGCGATTGCGGCCCGTTCCTCGGCGTCATCGACCACGCCGGAAATGCCGGGCATCGGAATCCGCCCTCACCGGTGACCAGCGTCGCCCTTCAGAAATGTCACTCCCGGACCGTAAAGATATGACATCGGCCATTGTCGGCCGAAGACAACGGTGCCGGCTGGCCGCGCGGGCGGGTGACCGAGAGGAGATGGCAGGATGTCGCGACGTTTCGGCTTCAAGTACGGATCGCTGGTGGCGATGACCTTGCTACTCACCGGATGCGATCCCATCTCGCTGACGGCGCTGTCCATGGGTGCCGGCGTCGGGGTTTCTCATACCCTGAGCGGTATCATCTACAAGACCTTCACCGCCCCCCTCCGAAAGGTGGAACGGGGCAGCGTCATCGCCATGCACAACATGGCCATCCACGTCGTGGCGCGGAAAACCAACTCGGAAGGCGAGCGCGTCATCACCGCCAGCGCCAAGGACCGCGACATCGAAGTGCTGCTCGAACCGCTCACCCCGCGCACCACACGCATGCGCGTCATCGCCAACAATGGCGTGCTCAAGGACAGGGCCACCGCCGCCGAGATCGTCAAGCAGACCGAGCGCATCCTGTCCAAGGCCTGAAACGTTTCGTATGCGGCCGCACTGCATCACGCCGCCGACGGCTCGACCGGCGAAAGATTTCATTTGCAGCGGCTGCCATTGCGGTGTACTCTAACTACCAGCGATTTTAAGCAGTCAAGTCCTTTTGTCGGTTGTGTTCCCGCACTTCTGCGCCGTATCAACACCCCATTCGTACTCGCCGTCTTGATCTCGCCCTTTTTTCGGGGCTCGGCCCTGTGACATTTACGGAGTTTCAAGACATGGCCACTGGTACTGTCAAATGGTTCAACGAATCCAAGGGATTCGGTTTCATCACCCCGGACGAAGGCGGCGAAGATCTGTTCGCGCACTTCTCGGCAATTCAGTCCAAGGGTTTCCGCACCCTGACCGAAGGCCAGAAGGTGTCGTTCGACGTGACGACCGGCCCCAAGGGCAAGCAAGCGAGCAACATCACGGCTGAGTAATCGCCGGCGCCCCTCTCGCGAGGGGCGATGTGCTCGACAGACGGGATGAGATCGCTCTCATCCCGTTTTTGCATTCTGCGCCCCTACCCGCGTTCCGTCCTGAGCGCGCGGCCACCACAGGCGATTGAGCCATGAACGTCGAATCGATCTTGCTGACGACCGTCAGGATCCAGACCTTTCTGGGCCTCCAGGCGCTCACCAACGCGACCGGTTTCTTCTTCGCGCGCGACGATCGGCTCTTTCTCGTGACCAGCCGGCATGTGGTGTTCGACCCGGACCATCACCATCACCCCGATCGCCTGGTCATCGACCTGCTCGTGGGCGAAGCGCACCTGTCCCTAGCGACCGGCTTCTCGCTGCCGTTGTTCGCCAACGGCCAGAGCCTGTGGCGCACCTGCGTCGACACCGCCGGAGAGGTGGACATCGCGGTGCTCGAGGTCAGTCGGGACGCCTTTCCCCGGGACGCGGTGTACCGGGCCTTCACGCCCGCGCACCTGCCGCAGCATTTCGAGGCGATCGAGGTCGGCAGCGCCGTCCTGGTAGTGGGCTTCCCCCTCGGATTCCAGGACAACCTGCACCATCTTCCCGTCGTCCGTCAGGCGGTGATCGCCTCGTCCTTCGGGCTGCGTTTCCAGGGCCAGGGCTACTTCCTCACCGACGCACGGACCCACCGGGGCACGAGCGGCGCGCCGGTCGTGCTGCGCTGCGCGGATGCGGGCGCGCCCGCATTCGACCTGCCCTGGCTGCTCCTCGGCGTCCATTCGGCGCGCCTGGACGTGGGCACCCGCGATCTGGTGCTCGACGAAGCACTGGGGCTGAACTGCGCGTGGTATGCCGACGCGCTGATGACGCTGACGGCCACGGGCGGCTGAGCCGGGCCCTTATGCGACGGCCGGGTCGGGCAACGGCGTCCCCGTGACCTGGGCGAGCATGTCGAGCAAGGCCTCCTGGAAGGCGACATCGAGCACCGCCGGATGCGGTGCCACGCGACGCTGGTGGTGCCAGTAGCCGCCGGACTCACGCACCGCCCCGTCGCGGCTGGTCGCCAGCCAGGTCTGGGTCAGATGCCCCAGGCGCAGATCGTCGGGCGCATTCGCTCCGCCCATGCGCGTCGGCACCCAGCCGGGATCGACCGCGTGCACGAGCACGCCCGGCCAGCGTCGTGCCAGCGCCGCGGCGAGCACGGTGACGAAGAGCTTGCTGTCGGAATATGACGCGGTGACGCGGCGGCCGCTCCAGTCCAGGCCTTCGAGCACGGGATGCCCGCCCAGATGCATGCTGCTGCTCAGGAACACGAGCCGCTGCGGCACCGGGATGAGCGCACACAGCCGGTAGGGCGCGATCACATTGACCGGCAGCACCGAAGCGCCCGAACCCACGCCGGCATTGTGGATGACCGCGTCCATCGGCCCGATGTGCCGCACCTGATCGGCCACCTGGCGGGTCTGCTCGGGATCGGCCAGATCGCCGACCACCACCGCGGCGCCCTGCTCGGCCAGATCGAGCACCGCGCGCCGGCGCGCCTCCGCGCGTACATGAATGACCACCTGATGCCCGTCATCGAGCAGCGCCTGCGCGGCGCCTCGCCCCAATCCCTGTGCCGAGCCGGTCACGAAAATGCGAGCCATGGCGTGCCTCCTGCGAACGGTTCGGCGCCCGGTGCGCCCCTGAACACAGGGACCACACCGGAAGGCAAGCGTTCGCGACGGCTGCGCTGAAAACAGACGGGCCGCAAGCGCGGCCCGTTTTCAGCGGCGCAACGCGCCTCTCAGCGCCCCACCACCTCGAACGCGATCGGCACATTGTTGCGCGTGGCATGCGAATACGGGCAGATCTCCTCGTGCGCGGCCTTCACCAGCGCCTCCAGGTCCGCCTGGGCCAGCTGACTGTCCTCGACGCGGAATTTCACCTCCAGCCCGAAGCCGCCCTTGTCGCGACCGCCGATGGACACGGCGCAGGTGACCGCCACCTGCGAGGCGTCCTGGCCGCGCTGCTGGGCAACGAAGTCGATGGCACCGCCGAAGCAGGCGGCATAGCCGGCGGCGAAGAGGTCTTCCGGGGTGACCGCGCCCGAGGCGCCGGGGCCACCCATGGCCTTGGGTACGGACAGGCGCACGCCGAAGCTGCCGTCGGCGGTCTCGGCCTGTCCGTTGCGGCCGCCGCGGGCGGTGGCGGTGGCGGTGAATACCGGTTCGATCTGATCCATGGTGATGTCTCCTGTGGGGGATGGGGGTTGGGGGTGGCGTCGGCCTATCGTTTGCGCCGCATCGCCGGCAAATCGGTGCACACGCCTTCGAACACCTCGGCCGCCATGCCGATGGATTCGCCCAGGGTCGGATGCGGGTGGATGCTGCGGCCGATGTCGGCCGCCTGCGCGCCCATCTCGATGGCGAGCACTACCTCGCCGATCATGTCGCCGGCGTTGGGGCCGACCATCGCGCCGCCGATGCAGCGGTGGGTCTGCTCATCGAAGATGAGCTTGGTGAAGCCGTAGTCCACGCCATTGGCGATGGCGCGGCCGCTGGCGGCCCAGGGGAACTTGGCGGCGCTCACCTTCTTGCCCTCGGCCTTGGCCTGGGCCTCGGTCATGCCCACCCAGGCCACCTCGGGGTGGGTATAGGCGACGCTGGGGATGACCGTGGCGTCGAAGCGCCGCTCTTCGCCGGCCGCCACCTCGGCCGCCACATGGGCTTCATGCACCGCCTTGTGGGCGAGCATGGGCTGACCGACGATGTCGCCGATGGCGAAGATGTGCGGCACGTTGGTGCGCATCTGCGCGTCCACCGGAATGAAGCCGCGCTCGGTCACCTCGACGCCGGCCTTGGCGGCGGCGATCTTGTGGCCGTTGGGCGTGCGCCCGGCCGATTGCAGGATCATGTCGTAGCGCTGCGGCTCGGCGGGCGCCTTCTTGCCCTCGAAGCTCACATGCAGACCGTCGTCGCGGGCATCGACCGCCACCGTGCGGGTGCCGGTCATGACCAGGCCGAAGCGGTGCGCGTTCTGCTTCTCCCACACCTTGACCAGATCGCGGTCGGGCCCCTGCATGAGGCCATCGAGCATCTCGACCACGTCCACCCGTGCGCCGAGGGCGGAATACACGGTGGCCATCTCGAGGCCGATGATGCCGCCGCCGATCACCAGCAGGCGCCCGGGCACCTGGCGCAGTTCGAGCGCACCGGTGGAATCGACGATGCGTTCGTCCTCGGGCAGGAAGGGCAGATGCACCGCCGCGCTGCCGGCGGCGATGATGCACTGCTTGAAACGCACGGTGCGCGTGGCGCCGGTCTTCGCCTGGCCGTCACCGGCGGTCACTTCGACCTGCAGTTGATGGGCGTCGACGAAGCTGCCCACACCGCGCACCACCTCCACCTTGCGCATCTGCGCCATGGCGGCGAGGCCGCCGGTGAGCTTGCCGACCACCTTGTTCTTGTGGGCGAGCAGACGGGCGACGTCGATCTCGGGATCGTCGTAACTCACCCCGAGATCCTCGAAGTGGGCGACCTCCTCCATCACGCTGGCCACATGCAGCAGGGCCTTGGAGGGAATGCAGCCGACGTTGAGGCACACGCCGCCGAGGGTGGCGTAGCGCTCGACGAGCACGGTCTTCATCCCCAGGTCGGCGGCGCGGAAGGCTGCGGAATAGCCGCCCGGCCCGGCGCCGAGGACCAGCATGTCACAGTCGAGGATGGATTCAGACGTCATGCCCTGCTCTCCTAATCATTCGTATGTCCAGATTCATTCGTTGTTGATGAAACGGGCCGCCGAAGCGGCCCGTCGATGCATGAAAGACAACTCACCGGGGCGAACCGATGACCCCGCCCAGGGGCGAGCTCGGGCTGCCCGAATACAGGCGCTTGGGCATGCGCCCGGCGAGGAAGGCGTTGCGCCCGGCCTGCACCGCGGCACGCATGGCGCCGGCCATGCGCACCGGGTCCGAGGCCCCGGCGATGGCGCTGTTCATGAGCACCCCGTCGCACCCGAGCTCCATCGCGATGGCCGCGTCCGAGGCCGTGCCCACCCCGGCGTCGACGATCACCGGCACCCGGCTGCGGTCGACGATGATCTCCAGGTTCCACGGGTTGAGGATGCCCATGCCGGAGCCGATCAGGCTCGCCAGCGGCATGATGGCCACGCAGCCGATGTCCTCGAGCATGCGTGCCTGGATGGGGTCGTCCGAGCAATACACCATCACCTCGAAGCCTTCGCTCACGAGTTGCTCGGCCGCCTTGAGGGTTTCGGGCATGTTCGGGAACAGGGTGTCCTGGTCGCCGAGCACCTCGAGCTTGACCAGCGCGTGGCCGTCGAGCAGTTCCCGCGCAAGGCGCAGCGTGCGCACCGCATCCTCGGCCGTGTAGCACCCCGCCGTGTTGGGCAGGATCGTGAACCGCGACGGCGGCAACACATCGAGCAGGCTGGGCTGGTTCGGGTCCTGGCCGATGTTGGTGCGGCGGATCGCCACCGTCACGATCTGCGCGCCACTGGCATCGATGGCCGCGCGGGTCTCGTCGAAATCACGGTACTTGCCGGTCCCTACCAGCAGCCGCGACCCCACGATGTGGGAGCCGAGCTGGAGCGAATCGACCGGGAAGTCTTGCGGGGTTTTCATGATTCACTCCTCAGGCGGGGCGGGCCATCTTCTTGCCGAGCGCTTCGCTGGCATAACCCAGGGCCAGACCGGCCACCCACGACAGGATGACGAACAGCACGCTCTCGTCCACCTTGCCGCCGGAGCCGAAGTAGGTCGCGGCGCCGAGGAAGGCGGCCGGGGTGTAGGACAGCACGGCGACATCGGAGAGCACCACCAGCACGAAGGCCAGCACGGCGACCAGCCCGATCATGGCGACCAGACCGCCACCGGCTTCGCCGACACCGAACATGGTCAGCGCGGTGAGCAGGATGGCCACGGTGGCGGCGGCCAGCGGCTTGAACACGCCGTCCTTGCCGCCACCGGCGGCGTAGAAGGCGGCCCAGGCGACGAAACCGATCCACGGGTAGAAACCCAGGTTCGGCAGACCGATACTCACATAGACCCAGAGCGCCACGAGCAGCGCGATACTCAGTCCCAGGGCGTGCAGCATTTTCATTGGTGTCTCCTTCTCTTGGTGTGGAATGCAACCGGGCGGATGGAATGTGTGTCAGCCGCCGCCCACGGCCACGACGATCTCGAGTCGATCGCCGGCATACAGCACGGTGTCCTCGTAGTGGCTGCGCACGACGATCTCGCCGTTGCGCTCGACCGCCACGCGTTTGCCCTGGTAGCCCAGGTCGAGCAGCAGATCGGCGACCCGCCAGCCGACCGGCACGTCGGTCACCGTGTCATTGACCCGGATCTCGTTCATGTCACCTCCACGCCGGCGGCGGCCGCCACCTGATCGGCCCGGTAGGACGAGCGCACCAGCGGCCCGGCGGCGACCTCGGCAAAGCCCATCGTCAGGGCCATCCCGCGCAGTTGCTCGAAGGCCTCGGGGCTCACGTAGCGATCCACCGGCAGGTGGTCCGCGGAGGGGCGCAGGTACTGGCCCAGGGTGAGGATGTCGCAGCCGTGGGCGCGCAGATCGGCCATCACCGAGATCACCTCGTCGTCGCGCTCGCCGAGTCCGAGCATCAGGCCCGACTTGGTCGGCACCCCCGGCAGGCGCTCGCGCGCCTCGCGCAGCAGCGCCAGCGAGCCTTCGTAGTCGCCGCCCGGACGCACGGCGCGGTACAGGCGCGGCACCGTCTCGATGTTGTGGTTGAACACGTCCGGCGGATTGAGCGCGAGCGCGTCGAGCGCGACCGCCTCGCGACCACGGAAGTCGGGGGTGAGCACCTCGACCGAGATCCCCGGCCGGGCCTCGCGCGCGGCGCGGATGCAGGCGCCGAAGTGGGCCGCCCCGCCATCGCGCAGGTCGTCCCGGTCCACCGAGGTGATGACCACGTAGCGCAGTTCCATGGCGGCGATGGCCGCGGCCAGATGCGCCGGTTCGTCCGCGTCCGGCGCGGCCGGACGCCCGTGGGCGACGTCGCAGTAGGGACAGCGACGGGTGCAGATGCCACCGAGGATCATGAAGGTGGCGGTCCCGCGGCTGAAGCATTCGCCGATGTTGGGGCAGGCGGCCTCTTCGCACACGGTGTGCAGATTCTGTTCTCTGAGCAGGCCCTGCAGGCGGGTCACCGCCGGCAGACCGGGATCCCGGGCACGCAGCCAGGGCGGTTTCGGGGGCGAGGGGCGCTCGCGATCCACCTTGACGGGGATGCGCGCCAGCTTGTCGCCACCGCGAAGGGCAACAGGGGGTTGGGGACTTGTCATGGATCGCTCCAGGCAGACACTGCGGCCACCCCGCTTGCCGGGGTGGCCGCAATGGGTCTTACGACAGGAAGCCTTCGATCAGGCGATTGATGTCGTTGGCCGCTTCCATCTGGACCATGTGGCCCTGCCCAGGCAGCACCTCGGTGCGCACCTGGCCGCCGCTGGCCGGGGCATGGGCGACCGGAATGATCTGGTCGCTCTCACCCCAGATGACCAGCACCGGCTTGCCCAGCGCCGAGAGCACGCCACTGCGCACCGACTGCTGGCGCCCGTCCTTGAAGGCCGCACCGGCGATGGTGGCCAGGGCCGTGTCGACCCCCTCCAGGCGCTTGTACTTGAGCATGTCGTCCACCAGCTGGCGGGTGACCAGGCTCGCGTCGGAGAACAGCTGGGTCAGCAGCGGCTTGAGCGCGCGGCGATCCTTGGCGGCGACGAAGCCGTCGATGTAGGCGCCGTTGATCTCCTCGCCGAGCCCGGCGCTGCAGATCAGGGTCAGCGAATCGACCCGTGCCGGCGCCGCCTCGGCGATGGCCAGCGACACCGCACCGCCCATGGAATGCCCGGCCAGATGCGCCGAGCCGATGTCGAGCGCATCCATGAAGCCGAGCACGGTCTTGGCCAGGGTGTCGACGCTGCCGTCACCCACGTCCTTGGCCGATTCGCCGTGGCCCGGCAGGTCGAGGGCATAGACCGTCCGCCCCGCCGCCAGCGGTTCGTGGTTGAACAGCCAGTTGTTGAGGTCGCCGCCGAAGCCATGGATGAGGATCAGGGTCTGATCCCCTTCCCCACGCTTCAGGTAGCGGATGCGACGCCCGTCGACCTCCACCGTCTGCGTGCTCGGGCCGGTGTCCTCGTCCTCGTCGGACGGCGGCACGAAGTTGGCATTGAAGGCGTCGATGGCCGCGTCGATATCGGCATCGGACACGTCCGAGTCGGCGACGATGCCGAGCAGCCCCCCCACGGGGAGGACGTCGTCCTCGCCCGCGGTCTGGCGGCGCAGCACGCCGGCCACCGAGGCCTCCACGGCCCCGGCGATCTTCTCGCTCTCGATCTCGATGATCTCTTCACCCACCGAGATCTCGTCACCGACGTCCTTCAACCAGCCGTTGACCTTGCCTTCCTTCATCGAAAGGCCCCACTTCGGCATGGTGAGGGTGTGAATTGCTGACATTACTTGTACTCCTTGACTCGCTTCACGGCCGCTTCGATGTCGGCCACCTTCGGCACGTACAGATCCTCCAGCGCGTCGCTGAAGGGCACCGGCACGTGCGGCGCGGTGACCTGCTCGATGGGCGCCTTGAGGGCACCGAAGGCCTTCTGGGCAACAAGGCCGGCGATGTCGCTGGCCATGCTGCAACGGGGGTTGGATTCATCCACGACCACCAGGCGACCGGTGTTCTCGACGCTCTCGAGGATGGTGTCCTCGTCCAGCGGCGAGGTGGTGCGCGGGTCGATGACTTCGCACTGGATGCCCTGCTTCTGCAGGTTGCCGGCCGCTTCCATGGCCAGGTTCACCATGCGGCCGATGGCCACGATGGTCACGTCGCCGCCTTCGCGCAGCACCGCGGCCTCGCCGAACGGGATCGCGTAGCTCTCCTCGGGCACGTCGCCTTCCATGGTGTAGAGCACCTTGTGCTCCATGAAGATGACCGGATCGTTGTCGCGGATGGACTGGATCAGCAGGCCCTTGGCGTCGTACGGGTTGGAGGGCACCACCACCTTCAGGCCGGGGATGTGCGTGAACATGTTGTACAGGCACTGGGAATGCTGGGCCGCAGCACGGAAACCGGCGCCGTACATGGTGCGGATCACCACCGGCGTCTTCGCCTTGCCGCCGAACATGTACTTGAACTTGGCGGCCTGGTTGAAGATCTGGTCGAAGCACACGCCCATGAAATCCACGAACATGAGCTCGGCCACCGGACGCATGCCGTTGCAGGCCGCGCCCACCGCGGCGCCGATGAAACCCGACTCCGAGATCGGGGTGTCCAGCACCCGGCCCGGGTGCTTGTGGAACAGCCCCTTGGTCACGCCGAGCACGCCGCCCCAGGAATCTTCCTCGCCCGGCGCGCCGGCGCCACCGGCGTTGTCCTCACCCATCACGATCACGGACTGATCGCGACTCATCTCCTGGTCCAGCGCCTCGTTGATGGCCTGCTGGTAAGTAATCTTTCTAGCCATTGTCGTCTCCTCGGATCTCTTAGTAGCTCACGTACACGTCGGTCATCAGGTCGGCCGGCGCCGGCTTGGGATCCGACTTGGCCTTCACCACGGAGTCATCGATCATCTTCAGCACATCGGCGTCGATGGCGTCGAGCTGCTCGGCCGTGATCTCGCCGTTGGCGGTCACGCGGCGGCGGAACTGCAGCAGGCAGTCCTTGGTCTCGCGCAGTTTCTGCACTTCGCCCGGGGCGCGGTAGGTCTGCTGATCGCCCTCGAAGTGGCCGTAGTAGCGCGACACCTTCACCTCCATCAGGGTCGGGCCGCCGCCGTTGCGGGCGCGCTCGATGGCCTCGCCGGCCGCTTCATACACGGCGAAGAAGTCGAAGCCGTCGACGATCACGCCCGGCATGCCGAAGGCCGCGGCGCGGTCGGCGATGTTGTCGCAGGACACCGAGAAGGTGGAGGACGTCGCTTCGGCGTAGCCGTTGTTCTCGGCCAGGAAGATCACCGGCAGGTTCCACACCGTGGCCAGGTTCATGGCCTCGAAGATGGTGCCCTGGTTGGAGGCGCCGTCACCGAAGAAGCACACGCCCACGGACTTGTCGCCCTTGAGCTTGCCGGCCAGCGCGGTCCCGCAGATGAGCGGGCCGCCGCCGCCGACGATGCCGTTGGCACCGAGCATGCCCACCGCCAGGTCGGCAATGTGCATGGAGCCGCCCTTGCCCTTGCAGGTGCCGGTGGCCTTGCCCCAGATCTCGGCCATCATGCCGACCGGGTCGACGCCCTTGGCGATGCAGTGGCCATGGCCACGGTGGGTACTGGCGATGTAGTCGTTGCCATTGAGGTGCATGCACACCCCGGTGGCAGAGGCCTCTTCACCGGCGTACAGGTGAACGAAACCCGGGATCTCGCCCGTGGCAAAGTCGTTGTGCACCCGCTCTTCGAATTCACGGATGGTGCGCATCGTCCGGTAGGCCTGGAGCAGGCCGTCGCGATTGAGCGTACTGGTCACGATTGTCTCCTTTTTGGATTGATGGTCGGATCGACCGAATGCGAGTCTCCGCGAGCGGAGGACCCGACAACTTGGGGCAGCCCGAACGGCTGCGACACACCACGCGTGCGCGCGGCGGCGAGCGCGGCGGGCACGTCGAGGGTCGGAGGACCGGCATGATCGAGCCGGATCCATGCCTGCTCGCTGCCGTCCAGTTCGATTTCGCGCTCGCCGTCGAGCGCGATGCTTCCGTGGCGGGCCGCGATGGGGCAGGACACGCCCGCCTCCAGCCGCGTGGCCTCCACGATGTCCATGTCTGCGAGCACGCCGGGGGCGATCGGCGCCAGCACCGGCCGGCCGCCCTCGCCGCAGCGCACGTGCAGGCCGTGCTCCCCGTCGCGCGGCACCGTCTCGACCGCCGCGGCGATGGCCGACAGCCCGATGGCGTCGGGCTCGGCGAAGGTCACGAACAGTTCGGTGATGCTCGACGGCTCCCACACCGCGCGGGCGCCGATGTGGTCGAGCCGGGTGACGCAGGCATCGACCAGCGCGATCTCCTCGCGCCCTCCGCAGCTCACCACCAGCCGCTTGTTCGCCCGCAGCGCCTCGTCGGCCGTGATCCGCCCGGTGGCGAACAGCGCCGCCGCCAGGCCGACCACGGTGGCCTCGCGCAGATCGGGGAACACATTGTTGGTGCCGCTGGACAGGGTCGCCATCGGCAGGGTCGGGCAGGCCGAGGCCACCACGCGATGGGTGCCGTCGCCGCCGAGCACCACCACCAGCGCCGCGCCGGCCGCCTCGATCATGCGCGCCGCACGGACCGTATCCTCCTGCGTCTCGGTGATCGGCATGTCGAGAAACTCCACCTGCGGCCACGGCGGCAGGCGTGAGGCGTGGTGGGTGCGCAGGGCCCGCACGATGCCGGCGCTGATGCCGGTCTTGTCCGGCATCATCAACACCCGGTCCACCCCGAGCCGGCCCAACGGGCCGAGCACGCGCTGGACCATGTTGGCCTTCTCGGCGGTCGGAAACACCGACGCCTTGGCGGTCAGGCGCCGGATGTCACGCCCCGAGGCGGGGTTGGCGACGATGCCGACGATGACTTCACGGGGGCTGGCGATGGGCACGGGGACTCCTGAATGAGTGACGGACATCCCCTGCGCAGGAGTCGTGCCGGAAGCATGGTCACGGCATCACCCACACCCACAAGAAACCTTTTTTCCAACTAAATATCAGAAACTTACAGAGGCAAAAAAATCCCGGCGGCGGCACCGGAGCAGGCCCCGGACGCCCCACGCCGGGAAGACAGATGAATCACCGGAGCGGACTCCCGCCACAGCTGTCTCAGCACGATGAGACACGTGTACCTATTGCTTTGGTGAGACAAGGCTCCTACTGTGCGAGCAGGGGAAAAGCCATACGTCGCGTGCCACAATAAAAACCCTGCGCGACCCATCAAAACCGGCGCACGACAGACCGGAACGGAGGAGACAAATGCAATCACCCCAAGCTGTCGCACGACACGTGGGCAAGGTGCTGGAGGTCGTCGAAAGCAAATCCATGCTCGGCCCGGACGCCAGCGCCCAGCGCCTGATGCGTTCGTGGGAGCGTTCCCTGAACAAACACCAGGTCGATCCGGCGCAGATCAACACCCCGCGCGTGGTCACCTCGCAGGAGCTGCGCGAACACCGCGAACGCCTCGAAGCCTTCATGCGCATCTCGCGCGAAGGCATCGACCGGCTGCACGCCCAGGTCCTGCCCGCCAACTACTGCGTGCTCATGACCGATGCCGAGGGCGTCACCATCGACTACCGCACGGTACCGAGCCTGGATCGCGAGTTCCGCGACCAGGGCTTCCGCCCGGGCACCTGCTGGTCGGAAGACTACGAAGGCACCTGCGGCGTGGGCACCAGCCTCATCGACGGCCAGCCCACCCTGGTCCATCGCAACGAACACTTCCGCACCCACAACATCGGCTTCACCTGCAGCTCGGCGCCCATCTTCGGCATGGAAGACCGCCCGATCGCGCTGCTCGACGCCTCGGCCCTGTACTCGCCCGAAGGGCGCGACAGCCAGCTGCTGGTGTTCCGCATGGTCATCGAACGCGCCCAGCAGATCGAGAACGCCTTCGCCTACTACACCCTGCGCCCCTACTGGGTGCTGCAGTGCGGCCGCCTGGCCGAGTACCTGAGCGTGCAGACCGACTACCTGATCGGCTTCGACGAGAACGGCCGCATCATGGGCGGCAACCGGCGCGCCAAGCTGGAGATGTTCACCCGCGACGGCCCGGCGCCGGAATTCATCCACGACCTGTTCGAGTGCACCGCGCACGACATCCTCGCCACCGCCCACGGGCGGCCGGGGCAGGCCTTCCCGCTGCGCCTCCAGGGCACCGGCGAGCGCCTGTTCGCCAACCTGCACGCCCCGGCCCTGCGGCGCCGCTCGGCGGCCCGCCCGGAGCACGAGAAGCCCAACGCGCCCCAGGCGCCGGTCGCCGCGCCCTCGAGCCACCTGCGCGGCTTCAGCCACCTGGCCATCGAGGACGTGCGTCTGCGCGACAACGTCGAGCGCGCGCTGAAGATCGCCAACCGGGACATCCCCGCCATGCTGCTGGGCGAGACCGGCACCGGCAAGGAGGCCTTCGCGCGTGCGATCCACGACTACTCGGAACGCCGCGACAAGCCCTTCGTGGCCCTCAACTGCGCGGCCATCCCCGAGAACCTCATCGAAAGCGAGCTGTTCGGCTACCGCGACGGCGCCTTCACCGGCGCACGCAACAAGGGCGCGCGCGGCAAGATCCTGCAGGCCGACGGCGGCACCCTGTTCCTCGACGAAATCGGCGACATGCCGCTGCAGCTGCAGTGCCGGCTGCTGCGCGTGCTCGCCGAAGGCGAGGTGTTGCCGCTGGGGGCGGAGACGCCCACCCCGGTGAATCTGCACATCATCTGCGCCACTCACCAGAACCTGCCGGAGCTGGTGCGCGAAGGCCGCTTCCGCGAGGATCTGTACTACCGCCTCAATGCCGCGGTGTTCATGCTGCCGCCGCTGCGCGAACGCACCGACATCACCCAGGTGATCGACCGGGTGCTGCGCGACGAATCGGCCGCCATGGGACGCGAGGGGCAGGAACTGGACAGCGAGGTGCGGCGCGCCCTGGAGCAGTACCGCTGGCCCGGCAACATCCGCCAGCTGCGTCACGCCATGCGCTACGCCTGCGCCATTTCCGACGGCAACGCCCTGCGTCCGGAGCATTTCCCGCCGGAGATCTTCAGCCCGACGGGCGAAGGCGTGGAGGCCGGCCATCACGGGCTGCCGGAGCTGCCGGCACCGCCGGTCATGACCGCACGCCCGCCGCAGCCGGCCTCGCACCGCCCTCCCGTGGAGCTGACCGATACCGAGGCGATGCTGCGCGCGCGCATGATCGAGACGCTGCGGCGCAACCAGTGGCAGGTCAAGCGTTCGGCCCAGGAGCTGGGCATGTCCCGCGCCACCTTCTACCGCAAGCTCGACAAGCTCCAGATCGTGCCGCCGAACCGCCGCGACAGCGCCTGGTAGGCCCGCTACGGGCACAAAAAAACGGGCGGCTGCGGCCGCCCGTTTTCATTGTCCGGCGCGAACGTTCATTCGGCCGGCAGGGTCCCCAGATAGTGCAGATAGGCGACCAGCTCCCAGATCTGCTCGTCGGACAGGGCCCCGCCCCACGGGGGCATCACGTCGGCGCCGACGCGGCCGTTGTAGATGGTCTCGAAGGCGAGCTTGGTGGTCAGGTCGGTGCGGCCCTTGAAGTCGGGCGCGCGTCCGCCGACGCCATCGTAGCCGTGGCAATAGCCCGCGCAGGTCTTGTTGAAGCGCGTGTGACCGGCCTCGATGCGCGCCTTGTCGTTCAGGTCGAAGGGCGGCACCGGCTCGGTCGCATCGGTACCCTGGTGTTCGCCCAGCCACTTCACGTAGGCCACGAGCTCGTCGATCGCCTTGGCGTCGAGGACCGTGCCCCAGGGCGGCATCGGGTGATCGCCATGCTTGCCGGTCATGATGCGCTCGCGGATGAGCGCCTCGGGCAGATCGGTACGCTGCTGCAGCTTCGGCGCGCGGCCTGGGGTGCCGTCGCCGGCCGGACCGTGGCACTTGGTACACAGTTTGTCGAAACGTCGCTGCCCGGCCGCCACTGCGGCCGAATTGTCGTCGGCCGGCGGCGCCACGGCCCAGGCCGGCACGGCACAGGCGACGGCAAGCGCCATGGGAAGAAGACGGGCGCTGGCCCGGCGGAACTGGCGCCCCAGGGCGCCTGGACGATTCGCTTGGTTCATGCTGACTCTGACTCCCCGCGAATCCTCGCGGACTCGCGTGTGAAACAAGGGTGAAACAAAAATCCCCGGGCGCGCCGCGCGCCCCCGGGGCAAGGAAGCGGGTCCATGCACCCGCCGCTAGGAGGTTGATTACTCGAGGGTGAAGGCGATCAGCGCCGCACCACCCGGCAGGTCCTTGATCTGCGGGTAGGCGCCGGCCAGGAAGCCCGGCGCGTGAGAGCCGAGACCGGTCGGGATCACGATGTACTGCTTGCCGTCCACCTTGTAGCTGATCGGGCCGCCGCGCAGGCCGGAACCCGCGTTGAAGTGCCACAGCTCCTTGCCGTTGTCGGCATCATAGCCAAAGATGTGACCTTTCATGTCGCCGGTGAAGACCAGGCCACCGGCCGTGGTCAGCACGCTGGAGAGCGGCGGCATGTCGTAGCGGATGCTCCACTTGACCTTGCCGGTGATCGGGTCGCGCGCATCCAGGCGGCCATGGGACTCGTCATTGGGCGGCGGCACCAGCTTGATCGACGCGATACCGAGCGACAGGGCCGAGATCGCCTTCAGGCTGTTGGGATCGTCCGGACCGGACACGACCTCGTTACACACTTCCATGGCGTGGGAGTACCACAGGCCGGTGCCCGGGTTGTAGGCGCCATGGTTCCAGCTGCGCGCGCCGAGCAGGTTCGGGCAGAACAGCTTGGTCTTGCCCACTTCCGGATAGACCGGGTCGATGGGCTTGCCGGTCTTCTTGTCGACGCCCTTGGCCCAGTTCAGGTGCTCGGCGAACTGCCAGGCGTTCTCGAGCTTGCCGTTGTTCTTGTCCATGACATAGACGAAGCCGCTCTTGTTCAGGTGAACAATCACGTCCTTGCCTTCCTTGTCCTTGACGATCAGCGCCTCGTAAGGAGCACCGAAGTCCCAGGCGTCGTGCGGGGTTTCCTGACGCGCCCACTTGAGCTTGCCGGTCTTCGGATCGAGGGCCAGCAGGCTGGCGGTCCACTTGTTGTCGCCTTCACGGCCACGGGTGAAGTAGTCGGGCGACGCGTTGGAGGTGCCGATGTAGATGGTGTCGGTGCTCGGATCGTAGGTACCCGGCAGCCAGGCGGTACCGCCGCCACGCTTGTAGGAATCGCCCGGCCAGCTCTTCGGGTCGTCCTGCGGGACTTCGAAGGTCCACACACGCTCGCCCGTGTCGGCGTTGACCGCGTAGATCTTGCCGCGCATGGGCTGGTCACCACCGGTGGTGCCGCCGAACAGCACGTTGCCGGCCAGCTGCGGCGGCGACGAGAACAGGGCGCCGTACTCGTTCTTCTGGTCGGTCAGCTGGGTGGACCACACCTGCTTGCCGGTCTTCTGGTCGAGACCGATCATGCGTCCGTCCAGGGTGCCGAGGAAGACCTTGCCGCGACCGACGGTCACGCCACGGCTCGCCGCCGCGTAGAACACCTGCTTGGAGATCGGTGCCAGTTTCGGCGCATAGTGCCAGAGGGTCTCGCCGGTGGCGGCGTTCACCGCCCACACGTTGTTGAAGGCGGAGATGTAGTACAGCACGCCGTCGATCTCGATCGGGGTCGCCTGCAGGCCGTGGGTGATGTTGCCCGGCTGATGGATCCAGGCCACCTTGAGCTTCGAGACGTTGTCCTTGTTGATGTCGGCCAACGGGCTGAAGCGCCAGGCGTTGTAGGTACGGTGATACTGGGGCCAGTTGTTCGGGTCTTCGAACCCCGGGCCCTTGTCGGCCATCGCCGGGCTGATCGTCGCCATGGCGCCGACCAGTGCAAGCATGCTGCCGACGATGTTGTATCGCGCTGAAGTCATGAGTGTCTCCATGAGTTGTTGTTTCGGCTGCGCCCCGCAGCCGCTCCTTTGGGCGACATGTCGGGAGACCTGTGCCCGTGTCGATGTCGCTGGCCAATATAGTGCGACTTCCGTGCCAGATTGAAATCTCTTTATTTTCAGTAACTTGAAAATATCCCACGGCAGGGCAGCTGTCTCAGCCGGGCGGACGGAAGTGAGACGGGTCGCGACAGGTGTCTCACCGCTCGCGAGACACTTCAAGCCCTTGGCACACAAAAGAAAACCGCCCCGGGTAAGACCACGGGGCGGCAAACGACGACGCGTCCGAGGCGCGTCAATCGAGGTGAAACGCGATCACGGTGCCGTTGTTCATCATCGGCACCAGCACCGTGCCGGTGGCGGGCACATAGCCCAGGTCGGCCGAGCCCTGGGCGAGCTTGTCGAGCACGTGGACCTTACCGTCGGCGGTCACGCGCATGAGGCCACCGGCCATCCAGTCGGTCACCAGCACGCTGCCGTCGGCCATCGGCTCGATGCCGTCGAGGTTGCCGACCGGTTCGCTGCCGCCAAAATCACGGATCTGCTTTGTCGCCAGCGACACCACCTTCACATGACCGGGCACCTTGGTGGCGAAGCCGCCCGGCGTCATCACCCCCCAGGCACCGACCAGGAGCTGATCGCCGCGCACGGTCACGCCGTTGGGATTGGCCAGTTCGGGAGACTCCAGCCACTTGTCGAAGGTGCCGTCGTGGAGCCGGTAGATGCGGTTGGTGAGCATGCCCGACACATAGACGTTGCCGGCCGCGTCGGCCGCCACGTCGTTGAGGAACTGCGCCCCCTCGGCCGGATAGCGCTTGACGATGGTGCCGCTGCGGGTGTCGATCTCGACCAGCTCGTCGATGTCGGAGACATAGAGGCGCTCGCCCACCCGCGCCAGGCCCTTGGGCGCGTTCAGGCCGCTCACCCATTCGAGCTTGAGGATGTGGCCGTTCTTGTCGAGCAGGGAGATGAAGCCCTTGCCGTCCTTGGCATTGGGCTCACCGTCCACGTTCGACACGTAGTACCGCTCGCCGTCGGCGGCGGGCACGATGGATTCCGGATTGCGCAGCCGGGCCTCCGTCTCCCACAGCCGCGTCACGCCCCCCTCGGCATGAACCGCGCCGGTCAGACCGGCGAGCAGGCAGGCGAGCATTGTCGTTCGGGGTATTGTCATTGCGTGTCCTTCTCCTGGGTTGATGCACATGTCCTGAAACCCGATCAGTACCACAGATCGGCTTCATCGTCCTTCGGTTTCTTGGCGTCGGCAGCCTTGACCCGCACCGCCTCCTCGCGCAGGAAGGTGATGATCTGCCAGATCTGCTCCTTGGTCAGCACCTCGCCGAAGGCCCCCATCTGGGTGCCCGGGCGCCCATGCGTGATGGTGTTGAACATCAGCTGGTCGGAATTGGCACCGCCGGGCGCCCAGGCGCCGCGCACCAGCTGCGGACACTTGCCGCCGTGGCCACGGGTGTTATGACACTGCTGGCAGATGCGGCCGAACAGCTCCTCGCCATGGCGGGCGGCGTCGGGCTGCCCGGCCACCGGGTTGGCGGACGCCGCCGCACCGGTCACGCCGAAGGCCCGGCTCAACGGGCTCCAGCACAGGGCCACGGCGGCCACTGCCAGCACGCCCGCCAGCACACGCAGATTCGGGCCATCATGATTGTTGCGTTTCATTGTTTCACTCATCCATTGGGGTTGGGGGTCGGTCGGAACCGACCGATCCGGGGGCGATTCAGACGCCGCCCTCCGGGATGTTCGCGTTCACGGCGCGTCGGCCAGGGGCAGTCCGTAACGATCGGCCACGGAGCGCACGACGCCATCGCTCTTCATGGCCGCCAGCGCGGTATTGACCCGGGCCAGCAGATCCGGCTCGTCGGCACGCAGGGCGAGCACGAAGCGGGTTTTCATCTCACCGCTGAAATGCACGTCCGGCACCACCGCGTCCGGCCACAGGGCCACGCCGTCCGCCTTGAGCCGGGCCAGCGCCGGCGACCACACCGGGGCCGCGTCCACCTCGCCCTTCGCCAGGGCCGTGACCAGATCGCGATTGCTGCCGTAAGGCGTGCGATGCAGACCCGCCTGGAACAGGTACAGGTCCGCCGGCGTCGCCGTCACCGCGCCCAGATGCGCGACCCGATGCAGGTCCGACAGCGAGGTGAGGTGATGGCCCGGCGCCTGCACCAGCACATAGGCTGCGGCCAGATACGGGGCCGACACCGCCAGGCCCTTCTCGGCCAGATCCGCGCGGACCTCACCGCCGTAGGGGATGCCGGCGAACACATCGCACTGCCCCTTGGCCAGTGACTGGTTCAGGGCCTTGCCCAGGCCGCCGCGGTTGGGGATGCGGATCCAGTCGAGCTGGACGGTGCGCGTCAGGCGCCGGCCCAGTTCTTCGGCCAGGTCCACGTCGATGCCGCGATCGGCACCGCTGGCGCCGGAGAACGGCGCGTTGTCGTCGGCCACGCACACGCGCAGCGGCGGGTTGGAGGCGCCGTTCTGGGCCCCGGCGGAGCCCATGGCCAAGGCCATCAGGCCTGCCACGATCCAGCGGGCGTATGGCCGGGTTGCTCGTTCAGACATCACATGCTCCTTGCACACACCGGGCCATCCGGCCCGGTGTGTCACTGTGGCCTGTGCTCAGTCCGGCAGACCGAACACGATCATGCCGCCACCACGGTTCTGGTGCTTGAACAGCTCACCATAGACCAGCGGCCACAGGCTGCCACCCCCCGGGCCATAGACGATGGCCACGTACTGCTTGCCATCGACGTTGAAGGTGGTCGGGTTGCCGTGGATGCCGGTGCCGACGTTGAAGCGCCACAGGGTCTCGCCGGTGTCGTCACGCATGGCCGAGAACCAGCCCTCGGCATCGCCGGAGAACACCAGTCCGCCCGCCGTGGCGACCAGACCGCTGGTGGCCGGCGTGCTTTGCGGCCGCGACCACACCAGTTCGCCGGTGGTGGCGTTGAAGGCCTTCACGCCGCCGGTGTAGGGATTGGCCTTGAGCACCTTGGAGGACAGGAACCACTCGCCGGACTTCCATTCCATCTTCTTCGACTGGATGTCCATGGAGCTGTCGATGAAGGGCACGTACATCAGCTTGGTGAGCGGGCTGTAGGCCGCCGGGTGCCACTCCTTGCCACCGTCCAGGATCGGCGCGATGTCGGTCACCACCTTGTCGTAGGCCGGCACCTTGTCCGGATTGACCACCGGGCGGCAGTTGTCGGTGAACTTCTTCACCCAGTTCACGCGCGCGATGGGCACCACCCAGTTGCACTTGGCGTTGTCGCGGTTGATGGAGTACAGGTGGCCGTTGCGGTCGGCGTGCAGCCACACGTCGCGCCCCTTCTCGTCCTTGATCAGGATGACTTCGTTGTTGCCGTCATAGTCCCAGGAGCCGTGCGGGGTGTACTGGAAGTAGTGCTTGATCTTGCCGGTGTCGGCATCGAGCGCCAGGGTCGAGTTGCTGTACAGGTTGTCGCCCTCGCGCACGCGCGGGTCGAAGTCCGGCGTCGGGTTGCCCACGCCCCAGAAGATGGTCTTGGTCTTGGGGTCGTAGTTGCCGGTCAGCCACGCGGAGGCGCCACCGGTCTTCCACGAGCCGTCGGCCCAGGTCTTGGCGGCCGGATCGTCCTCGCTCACCGGGCGGGTGAAGGTCTGCCACACGATCTTGCCGGTGTCGGGGTCGAGCGCGGTGATCTTGCCGGCGTTGGCGCCCACGTCACTGCCCGAGTTGCCCACCATGATCATGCCGTTGGCCACCAGCGGCATCGAGGTGTAGATCTCGCCGGTCTTGTAGTCGCCCAGCTTGACGTCCCACTTCACGCGGCCGGTGGTGTTGTCGAGCGCCACCACGTGGGAATCCAGCGTGGCCATGTAGACCATGTCCTTGAACACCGCGACGCCCCGGTTGACCGCCTCGCAGCACAGCCGCGGGCCGATGTCGCCAGGCAGCGGATGCTCGTACTTCCAGATGATGCGGCCGGATTCGCCGTCGATGGAGAAGACCTTGTTCTGGGACGCGGTGACGTAGATACGGCCATTGACCACCGTGGTCTGGCTGTCCTGCGCGTCGGTCACGCCGAAGGACAGGTTCCACTTGGGCACCAGCTTGACGACGTTGTCCTGGTTGATCTGGCGCAACTGACTGAAGCGGGTGGCCTCGTAGTCCTTGCCATAGTTCAGCCAGTTGTTGGCGTCCTTGTCGGCATGCAGCAGCATGTCTTCGGACACGTAGTTCGGACGCCACTTGAAGCCGGGCGCAAGCACGTTGACGCCCAGGGGCGGCTCGGGATCCTCTGCCCACGCGGACGCGATCGACAGACACATCGCGGTCACTACGCCGACCGCGAGCAGACGGGCAAGCGACGGATGCCGGAAATCGGATTGCTTGTTCATGGGAACTCCTGTTGGTGTGGGGCACGCACAGGCGTCAATGAAATCCGCGCCTGCAAATTGTTGGCGGGCTCGGCTGGACCGGGCGGCAAAGCCGCCGTCCGGTCCAGCCTGGAACGACTCGGTATCAGAAGTTGAAGTTGATACCGGTGTTCAGCAGCCAGGTCTTCTTGCCCACGGCGGGGATGCCGGCGGCGACGATGCTGGTCTTGATGGTCGCGGCATCACCCGCGTCCACAAACGCGGCCTGGACATAGACCGTGGTATCCGGACGCCAGGCGAAGTCGTTGCTCAGCACCACGTTGCGGGTCTCGTCGTTGGTGTTCTCGTGATCCTTGTTGTGGTAGTAGGCCACCGTCGCGGTCTGACGCTCGGCCCAGTGCCAGTCGGCACCCACGCCCAGGCCCGACACGTCGGAGACGTTCATGCCCGTGCGGGTTTCGTTCTTGGCACGCAGGTAATTGATCTTGAAGGTGAAGTCGCCGAACCCCTTGGCGGCCCCCAGGCCCCAGTGCTTGACGTTGTTGTTGCCGGTCCCCTGGTCCTTGATGATCTGGTAGGACGCGGACAGGGTCACCGGCCCGGTGTAGGTGGCACCCGCAGCGACGGCACTGTTGTTGTCCATGCTGCCTTCCTGGCCGCCCACGGCCCACAGCACGCCGAAGTTCACCGGACCGACGGTGTTGCGGTACTGGATGGCGTTGCTGAAGAAGATGCCGACGTCGTTGTTGGTGTTGCGCTCGGTACCCACCGCACCGGCCGTGGCCGCGTACTGGTTGTAGGCCCAGGCGTAGAGGTTGGAGAACTGCTCCTTGAACGCGCGCGGCTCGGTGCCGATGTGGGCCAGCAGGGCCGGGCCGTACTGGCGACCGAAGGTCAGGCTACCCCAGTCGCCCTTGATGCCCACGTTGGCCTGACGACGCCACTGCGGGACCGAGGCGCCGGCGGCGTCACCGGAGCCGTGCAGCTGACCGTTGTTGGTGTCGAAGTGGGATTCGAGGTTGAAGAAGGCGGTGATGCCGTCGCCCATGTCGCGCTCGCCCTTGAAGCCGAGCACGGTCTGGCGCAGGCCACTGGTTTCCATCGAGAACTTGCTTTTGCCGTTGGCGCCGTCCTTGCTCTGGTACAGCAGGCCGACGTCGATGATGCCGAAGATCGAGATCTTGGTGCCGTCGAACTCGGCGATCGTCTTGTCGGCCAGGGCGCTGCTCGAGGCCATGGCCATCGCCAGCGCGGCGGCCGCCCCCATGGCCAGTCGCGAACGACCACCACGGAATGCGCCGGACTTCATACTCGTTTGATGATTTTTCATCGTCTCCTCCGAGAGTTCTTAACATTGATCTTGCTTGCCTGGACGCTGTGCGCTTGATCGCTACGCATCTCGTCGGCGAACACCTCAGGCAGCAACCGTGCCAAGCCGAAAACGCCCCTGAAAGCCGCGCCAGAACGTGGTTTTCCTTTTTTTTCCAGTAATTTGGGTGAGACAGATGTTTATTCCGGACACGTCCGGCTGCGACAGCTGTGTCGCTGTCTCAGGGAATCAGGCGGTGTTTCTCACCCCGTCCGGCACGCATGATGGACACGCCCCCGCCGCTGCCCGCTGGCCTGGGCACGGCAGGACGCCCGGCCCACAGGTGCGCGGCCGCGGCAACGCCGACGCGACATGCCACGGTCCGCCCCCTGTCGCCGCACGGCACACACCATGGCCTGGAACTTGCACCCGGTTCGGGACGACGCCCCGCAGAGGGCATATGCATTGGCCCACCGTTCTGAGACAGGAGCCCCCAGATGAACGCCACCGAAAAATTCCTCGCCACCGAAGCGCATGTGGACGCAGCGGCCATTGCGCCGCTGCCCAACTCGCGCAAGATCCATGTCGAAGGCTCGCGCCCGGACGTGCGCGTGCCCATGCGCCAGATCTCCCAGGCCGACACCCCCACGGGTTTTGGCGGCGAGAAGAACCCGCCGATCTTCGTCTACGACTGCTCCGGCCCCTACACCGACCCGGCGGCGAAGATCGACATCCGCTCCGGCCTGCCCGCGTTGCGTGCCGGCTGGATCGAAGAGCGCGGCGACACTGAAGTCCTTTCTGACTTGAGTTCCGAGTTCGGTCGCGCCCGTGCCGCCGATACCGCCCTGGACGAGCTGCGCTTCCCCGGCCTGCACCGCACGCCGCGCCGCGCCAAGGCCGGCGCCAACGTCACCCAGATGCACTACGCCCGTCAGGGGATCGTCACCCCGGAGATGGAGTTCATCGCCATTCGCGAGAACATGAACCGGGCCGCCTATCTGGAATCGCTGCAAGGCACCGGGCCGGTCGGCGACAAGATGGCCAAGCTGCTCACCCGCCAGCATCCGGGCCACAGCTTCGGCGCCTCCATTCCGGCCGAGATCACCCCCGAGTTCGTGCGCGACGAAGTGGCCCGCGGGCGCGCCATCATCCCCAACAACATCAACCACCCCGAGTCGGAGCCGATGATCATCGGCCGCAACTTCCTGGTGAAGATCAACGCCAACATCGGCAACTCCGCCCTGGGTTCGTCCATTTCGGAGGAAGTGGACAAGATGACCTGGGCGATCCGCTGGGGGGGCGATACGGTGATGGATCTGTCCACGGGCAAGAACATCCACGAGACCCGCGAGTGGATCATCCGCAATTCGCCCGTGCCCATCGGCACCGTGCCCATCTATCAGGCGCTGGAGAAGGTCGATGGGAAGGCGGAAGAGCTGACCTGGGCCATGTTCCGCGACACGCTCATCGAGCAGGCCGAGCAAGGCGTGGATTACTTCACCATCCACGCGGGCGTGCTGCTGCGCTATGTGCCGCTGACGGCCAACCGCATGACCGGCATCGTCTCGCGCGGCGGGTCGATCATGGCCAAGTGGTGCCTGGCCCATCACCAGGAGAGTTTCCTCTACACCCACTTCGAGGAGATCTGCGAGATCATGAAGGCCTATGACGTGGCCTTCTCGCTAGGCGATGGGCTGCGTCCGGGCTCGATCTACGATGCCAACGACGAGGCCCAGCTCGGCGAGCTGCGCACCCTCGGGGAGCTGACCGACATCGCCTGGAAGCATGATGTGCAGGTGATGATCGAGGGGCCGGGTCATGTGCCCATGCACCTGATCAAGGAGAACATGGATCTGCAGCTCGAATACTGCAAGGAGGCGCCCTTCTACACCCTGGGCCCGCTGACCACCGACATCGCCCCGGGCTACGATCACATCACCAGCGGCATCGGCGCGGCCAACATCGGCTGGTACGGCACCGCGATGCTGTGCTACGTGACCCCGAAGGAGCACCTGGGCCTGCCGGACAAGGATGATGTGAAGGAAGGGATCATCACCTACAAGCTGGCGGCCCATGCGGCGGATCTGGCCAAGGGCCATCCGGGGGCGCAGATCCGCGACAACGCGCTCAGCAAGGCGCGTTACGAGTTCCGCTGGGAGGATCAGTTCAACCTGGGCCTCGATCCGGACAAGGCGCGCGAGTTCCATGACGAGACCCTGCCCAAGGAGAGCGCCAAGGTCGCCCACTTCTGCTCCATGTGCGGGCCGCACTTCTGCTCCATGAAGATCACCCAGGAGGTGCGCGACTTCGCCGCCAAGCAGGGCATCGGCGAGTCCGAGGCCCTCTCCAGGGGCATGGAGGAGAAGGCCGTCGAGTTCGTCAAGACCGGTGCCGAAATCTATCGAAAACTGTGAGCGAACGGCGCAACGGCGCCGGCCCGGCATTTTGAAATCCGGCACCGGCGGGCGCACCATGGACCCTGTTCACTGGTGCGCCCGCCGGCGCGTTGCCCCGGATCGCTCAAATGCTTGCCTTCGTCCTGTCCACCGTCGCCTTCTTCGCCGCCAGCTTCTACCTCAAGCGCACCTTCGAGGACATGGGCCTGCCCCGCGGCCCCACGCGCGGCCTGCTGGTGTTCTTCTGCGCCCTGGGCGCCGCCTATGCGGTATCGGCGGCCGTCGGCTGGATCACGGGCGCACCGGCTCCGATCCTCTGAGGCAGCCCCCCGGGGAGCGGGCTATTTGACCTGCGCGAGCGCCTGGGTGAAGCGGTCCTTGTTCATGACGAATGTCGCGGACGTCTTCTTCGCCATCGCCTGGGCTGCCGCCAGATTGACCGGCGTGCCGACCTGGATGACACCGACCATGCCCATGCGCTCGTGCGCCGCACAGGCGTAGAGGTACACCCCTTCCGCCTCCAGTTTGACCCGCAGTGCCGTATCCGCCTCGCCCGACCACGCGTGCGCGCCGGGCGGCACGAGCAGGGACACCGAGCTGTGCCCGCCGTTGGGTGTGGGTTCGAAGATGACCGTGTCGCCGACCTTGGCTTTCACGAAGCCGGGCTGGAAGGCCAAGGGTCCGGACGCGGAGGTATCCAGCATCCTGATGCGGATGTCGTCCGCCTGCGCCGCTTGCGCGCCCGCCACCGCCATGGTGCCGACGCAGAGCAACCTGACGAGCCGGCCCGCCGCGTTTCGGGTTCTGTTCATGGTATCGCTCCCTTCGCGTCGTCCAGCGCCCGCTGCCGAACGCGTGTGATCTCGAGGCCACCGAACCCGGCTGGATCCATCAGGTCGCAGGCATCGCCATGCAACGCGGATCAGGGGGCTGCCTGCCATCCGGAGTCCTGCTGCTGTGGTGTTGCGACCATGAAAGGCGCCGTGCCCGCGGGGACGCGGACAGCGATGCGCTCATGACAAGAATGGGAAGAGCGGGCGGGGAGAAAAGTTCCCGAGCGCGCCGCACCCCTTGACGCGGGGCACCCTGTTACGCAAGCGATCGGCCAGCGGGCCGAACGCGAGCGCCGACACCCCACAACATAAGCATTCGGACATATTCCCGACGCGCCGCCCATTTCGCATCAAAGGCGCACGGCGCCCGTCGCTCATCAGTTCTTTTCAAAATATTTCATCTGGAACTTTTGACGTAACGCGCTTGTTAACAGATCACCGGCGCGCGCCGTGCCCCCCATGGTTTTTGCCGTCGCGGCACGCCGGCGATTGCTTCGATTCATCCATCCAAAGCCGCCGAGCAGACGAAAAGAAGGTCATGCCAGCCTGCGAACAAGAATCCAGCGCGTCCTGCCTCCTGGGCCACTTCCTCCCCTTGCGGTCCACCCCGCCGCCCCTTCGCTGATCCCGCTTGCGCCGTGACGCGCCCCTGAGCGTCGCCACGTTCCGAAGCCCATCGCGCCGGCCATCCCTGGCCGCCTTCGCGACGGGTCAGAGCACTTTTTTCCGCAAGGGACAGCAATGATCGAGATGAACCACCTCACCCGTCGCTATGGCGATCTGCTCGCCGTGGACGACGTGAGCTTCAGCATCGGCGCTGGCGAAGTCGTCGGCCTGTTGGGCCACAACGGCGCCGGCAAGACCACCGTGATGAAGATGCTCACCGGCGCGCTCGAACCGACCGCCGGCACCCTCCGCGTCGGCGAGCTCGAGATCGGCCGCGACACCGCGGCGATCCAGGCGCGCATCGGCTACCTGCCGGAGAACTGCCCGGTGTGGCCGGACCTGACCGTGATCGAGTTTCTCGAATACCAGGCCGCGCTGCACGGCGTGCCCGAGGCGCAGCGCCGCGTGGCGGTGGCCACCGCGATCCGCCGCACGGCGCTGAAAGAGAAGGCCACCGCGCCGATCCAGACCCTCTCGCGCGGCTACCGCCAGCGGGTCGGCGTGGCCCAGGCGATCCTGCATGCCCCCGAGATCGTGATCCTCGACGAGCCCACCAACGGCCTCGATCCCACCCAGATCCTGCACATGCGCGAGCTGATCCGCGAGCTGTCGGCCCATGCCACGGTGATCGTGTCCACCCACATCCTCCAGGAGGTGGAGGCGGTGTGCGAGCGGGTGGTGATCATGAAGCGCGGGCGCAAGGTGGCCGATGCGCGCCTCGACGACCTGCAGCGCGGCGCACGCCTGCTGGTGACCCTCGATCGCGACGAGGCCAGCGCCCGGCCGGTGCTGACGGCGGTGCCCGGGGTGCGCGGGATGCGCCTCGACGCCGCCCTCGACGGCCGCTGGCGCTACGCGCTCGACGTGCCCGAGACGGCCGCCCCGGCGGTGAGCGCGGCGGTGCACGCGGCCGGCTTCGGCCTGCATGCGCTCACCCCCGAGCGGCGCGACCTGGAGACCGTGTTCGCCGAGGTCAACCGCACCGAGACGCCCGTCGCCGACACGGAGGTGCGTCATGCTGCGTAACGCCCGTACCGTCGCCCGCAAGGAGCTGGCCGGCTTTTTCGCCTCGCCCGCCGCGTTCCTGTTTCTCGGCGCCTTCCTCGCCGTGACCCTGTTCGTGTTCTTCTGGGTGGACACCTTCTTCGCCCGCAACCTGGCCGACGTGCGTCCGCTGTTCCAGTGGATGCCGGTGCTGCTGATCTTCCTCGTCGCCGCGCTCACCATGCGCGCCTGGGCCGAAGAGCGGCGCGCCGGCACGGTGGAGCTGCTGCTCACCGCGCCGGTCTCGCCCACCGACCTGGTGCTGGGCAAGTTCCTCGGCGCCATGGCGCTGGTGGCCATCGCCCTCGCCCTGACCCTGCCGCTGCCGCTGACGGTGTCCGTCCTCGGCCCGCTCGACTGGGGCCCGGTCGTCGGCGGCTACGTGGCCGCGCTGGCGCTGGCCGCGGCCTATGTGGCGATCGGGCTGTGGGTGTCCTCGCGCACCGACAACCAGATCGTCAGCCTGATCGTCACCGTGCTCGTCGCCGGGGCGTTCTTCCTCATCGGCGCACCCGCGCTCACCGATCTGGCCGGCCAGCGCGTGGGCGACCTGCTGCGCGCGCTGGGTGCCGGCTCGCGCTTCGACTCGATCACGCGCGGCGTGCTCGATCTGCGCGACCTCTACTACTACCTGTCCATCACCGTCGCCTTCCTGGTGCTCAACCGCCTGGCGGTGGAAAAGATGCGCTGGGCCCACAACAGCCCGCGCCCGGCCCACCGCGCCTGGCAATGGATCGCGGCGCTGCTGGTGGCCAACGTCCTGGGCGCCAACCTGTGGCTGGACCAGATCGGCGGCGTGCGTGCCGACCTGACGGCCGACCACCGCTACACCCTCTCCGAGGCCACCCGCGGCTACCTGAAGGACCTGCGCGAACCGCTGCTGATCCGCGGCTACTTCAGCGCCGCCACCCATCCGCTGCTCGCCCCGCTGGTGCCGCAGCTGCGCGACCTGCTCGAGGAGTACGCCGCCGCCGGCGGCGACAAGGTGCGGGTGGAGTTCGTCGACCCGCATGACGATCCGAAGCTCGAGGAAGAGGCCGCCAGCCGCTACGACATCCGCCCGGTGCCCTTCCAGGTCTCGAGCAAGTACAAGGCCTCCGTGGTCAATTCCTACTTCGACGTACTGGTCAGCTACGGCGACCAGTACAAGGTGCTCGGCTTCCGCGACCTGATCGACGTGAAGATGCGCTCCGAGGGGGACTTCAAGGTGGCGCTCAAGAACCCCGAGTACGACATCACCCGCGCCATCCGCAAGGTGTTGCTGAGCTACCAGGGCGGCGGCAGCCCCTTCGCCACCCTGTCCAGACCGCTGCACTTCACCGGCCATCTCTCGCCCGACGCCGCCCTGCCGCCCGAGCTGGCCACGGCCCGCAAGGCGCTCGACCAGGCCCTGGCCAAGCTGCGCAAGCAGGCCGGCGACAAGCTCACGGTCAGCTTCGACGACCCCGGCGCCGACCCGGCACTGGCACGCAAGCTGGGTGACGAACTCGGCTTCCGCCCGCTGGTCACCGGCCTGCTCGATCCCAAGCCGTTCTGGTTCCACCTGACCCTCTCCGACGGCCACCAGACCGAGCCGCTGCCCCTGCCCGACACCCTCAAGCCCGAGGCCTTCGAGCGCACGCTGGAGGCGGCGGTCAAGCGCTTCTCGCCGGGCTTCCTCAAGACCGTGGCGGTCTACACGCCGCCCCCGCCGCCACCCCAGACCATGGGCGCACACGGGCCCGGCTTCCGCACCCTGCGCGCCGCCATGGGCCAGTCGGTGCGCTGGCTGGACACGACGCTCGACCATGGCCAGGTGCCGGCCGAGGCCGACATGCTGATGGTGCTCGACCCGCGCCACCTGGACGAGGCCCAGCGTTTCGCCATCGACCAGTTCCTGATGCAGGGCGGCAGCGTGGTGGTGGCCACCTCGCCCACCGAGGTCGAGCTGGGTCGCAGCATCGACGGCCATCCGGTCGACAGCGGCCTGGAAGACTGGCTGGCCGGCTACGGCCTGCATCTGGGCAAGGGGCTGGTGCTCGACCCGCAGAGCGGCGCCCTGCCGGTCCCGGTAGAGCGCCCCATCGGCAACGGCATGTCGGTGCGCGAGATCCAGCTCGCGGCCTACCCGTACATCGTGGACGTGCGCGGCCGCGGGCTCGACGCCGACAGCCCGGTCACCGCCAGCCTGGGCGACATCCAGGTGCCGTGGGCGGCGCCGATCCGCATCGACGCGGCCAAGAACCAGGACCGCAAGCTCACCACCCTGCTCTCGTCGTCTGCCGGCAGCTGGGTGTCGACGCAGCCGAACCTGATCCCCGACTACCAGGCCCATCCGGAGCTCGGCTTCGCCCCCACCGGCGCGCGCGGCGCGCATCCGCTCGCGGTGATGCTCGAAGGCCGCTTCGACTCGGCCTTCAAGGGCCAGCCCTCGCCGCTGCTCAAGGCCGCGGCCGACGCCAAGCCGGATGCCAAGGCCGGCACGGACGCGAAGACGCCTGCGCCGCCGACGCCCATCGGCCGGGTCATCGATCACTCGCCGCGTTCCGCCCGGCTGATCCTGATCGGCTCCAGCGCCCTGTTCTCCGACCGTGCCACCGAGTTCATCGGCCAGGCCCTGGGCAGTGCCAACCTCAAGCCGGCCCAGTTCGCCCAGAACCTGGTCGACTGGTCGCTTGAGGACCAGGGCCTGCTCGCCATCCGCAGCCGCGGCCAGTTCGCCCGCACCCTGGCGCCCCTGCCGCGCGACGCCCAGGCGATGTGGGAATACGCCAACTACGGCTTCGCCCTCGGCGGCCTCGCGCTGGTGTGGCTACTCAACAACCGTCGCCGCCATGGGGCCGCGCGCCGCCATGCCCGGCTCCTGCAGGAGGTCTGAACGATGAACCGCTGGATTCCCGTCCTCGCCGTCGTCCTCGGCGTGCAACTGGCCGCCGCCCTCGCCCTGGATCTGCGCCACGACCGGCTGTCGCCGAAAACGCCCGACACCCCGCTGGTGGCCGCCCGCCTCGACGGCGTCGACCATCTCGTGGTCGACGGCCCGGTCGCGCCCGACAAGCCCAAGGCCGACACCCGCATCGAACTGGCCAGGGCCAAGGGCCAATGGGTGCTGCCCGGCCACTTCGATGCCCCGGCCGACGCCGGCAAGGTGAAGCACCTGCTCGACCGGCTCGGCACGCTCCGGCGCGGCTTCCCGGTGGCCACCAGCGCCGATGCGCCCGAGCGCTTCAAGGTCGCCAAGGACCACTACGAGCGACGTCTGGTCGCCAGTGCCGGCGGCAAGCCGGTGGCGACGATCTACCTGGGCAGCTCGCCCGGCCTGCGCAAGGCCGATGCCCGCAGCGCCGGCGACGATGCGGTCTATGCGGTGGATCTGGCCACCTTCGACCTGCCCACCGACGCCGGCGCCTGGCTGGACGCCAGCCTGCTCGACGCCGATGCGCAAGGGGCCACCGAGATCGACCTGACCGCCGCCGGCAAGGCCCCGCTCACCCTGCGCAAGGGCACCGGCAAGGACGCCACCTGGACCCTGGCCGACACCCCGGCGGGCAAGCATCTCGACGCCGACCACGCCGCCACCCTGGCGAGCACCCTGGCCGGGCTCAAGGCGGACACCGTCCTGGGCACCACCGCCCAGCCCGCGTGGCAGCAGGACACGCCGGCCCTGACCGTCACGCTCAAGCACAAGGACGGCGCGCCGGTCACCTGGACCCTGTCCAAGCCGGCCAAGGGCAACACCTACGTGCTCAAGTCCTCGCGTCACCCCTGGTATGTGCAGCTGCAGGCCTGGAGCGCCCGCCCGCTGCTCGAAGCCGCCGCGGCCGACACCCTGGTGGTGGCCGACGCCGCCCCTGCGCCAGCCGAGCCCGGCGCGCCCGACCACGCCACGCCGGCACCGCTGGCCCAGGCGCCCACCCACCGGAGCCACAACTGATGGAAGCGACCCTCATGCCGCCGACCGAGACGGCCAGCCCCGCCCGCCAGGCCTTCCTCGATCTGCGCGGCTATCTGAGCGAACAGGTGCTCGGCCAGGCGGCGCTGGTCGAGCGCCTCCTGGTGGCGCTGCTCGCCGACGGCCACCTGCTGGTCGAAGGCCCGCCCGGGCTCGCCAAGACGCGCGCGGTCAAGGCGCTTGCCCACGGCCTGGAGGTGGATTTCCAGCGGGTGCAGTTCACCCCCGACATGCTGCCGGCCGACCTCACCGGCTCGGAGATCTTCCGCCCCGAAGAGGGCGCCTTCCGCTTCCAGCGCGGCCCCCTGTTCCACAACCTCATCCTCGCCGACGAGATCAACCGCGCCCCGGCCAAGGTGCAGTCGGCGCTGCTCGAGGCCATGGCCGAGCACCAGATCAGCGTCGGCGCCGCCAGCCATGCGCTGCCCCGGCTGTTCCTGGTGATGGCCACCCAGAACCCCATCGAGCAGGAAGGCACCTACCCGCTGCCCGAGGCCCAGCTCGACCGCTTCATGCTGCACACCCGGGTGGACTACCCCGACCGCGCCACCACCCTGCGCATCATGGCGCTGGCCCGCACCGAGGCGCGCGACGCGCGCGAGCTGCCACCGCCGCCCCGGCGCCTGGCGCAGGAGACGGTGTTCGCCGCCCGCCGCGAGGTGCTGGCGCTGACCCTGGCCGAGCCGGTGGCCGAGTACATCGCCGCCCTCGTCGAGGCCACCCGCCGCCCCGAGCCCTACAGCGCCCAGCTCGCCGAGTGGCTGCGCTGGGGGGCCAGCCCGCGCGCGGCCATCGCCATGGAGCGCGGCGCCCGCGCCCTGGCCTGGCTGGACGGGCGCGACTTCGTCACCCCCGACGACGTCCAGAGCATCGCCCCCGACGTGCTGCGCCATCGCCTGCTGCTCGACTACGGCGCCCAGGCGCGCGGCATCGGCGCCCAGGCCTGTATCGACGAACTGCTGCGCCAGGTGCCGGCGCCGTGACGCGGGCAGCCGGCCGATGATCCTCGCCGAACTCGACGACCTGGTCGCCCTGCGCGGCGCGGCCCACGGCCTCGACCTGCACGCCCGGCGCCCTGCGCTGGCGCAGCTGGCCGGCAGCCACCATAGCGCCCATCGCGGCCTCGGGCTGGAATTCGAGGAAGTGCGCCCCTACGCCCCCGGCGACGACGTGCGCAGCATCGACTGGCGCGTCACCGCCCGGCGCGGCCGTGCGCACACCAAGCTGTTCCGCGAGGAACGCGAACGCCCGGTGTGGCTGGTGGCCGACCTGCATCCCGGCCTGTTCTTCGGCAGCCGGCGCCAGCTCAAGTCCACGCTGCTGCTGCGCGCCGCCGCCCTGTGCGGCTGGGTCGCGGTGGGCGGCGGCGACCGCCTGGGCGCCGCCATCGGCGGTGCCGCGCCCCGCCTGTTGCGCCCGCGTGCCCGCGAAGCCGGGGTGCTGCCGGTGTTCGACGCCCTGGTGGCCGCCCAGCCGCGCGCGCCCGGCCCGCCCGACCCGGGGGGCCTCAACCGCCTGCTCGGCTCGCTGCCCGGCGTGGTGCCACCGGGCAGCCTGATCCTGGTGTTGAGCGACTTCGCCGGCCTCGACGCCGACAGTGAGCCCCTGTTCGCGGCGCTGGCCGCACGCCACGAATGCTGGCTGCTGCAGGTGGCCGACCCGCTGGAGATCGACGGCCTGCCCGCCGGGCGCTTCCGCGTCGGCCTGCCCGGGCGCCTGTGGACGCTCGACGGCGACCGCAGCCGGGCGCGCTGGCAGGCCGCCTGGGCCGCGCGTGAGCAGCGCCTGACCACCCTGGCGAGGCGCTTCGCCCTGCCGCTCACCCGGCTGATGACCGCCGATGCGGTCGAGACCGCATTGCCACCGCTGCTGAGGGCGCCGGCATGGGCGGCGTGACCCCCGACTGGCTGGCGCAGCTGGCCCCCGCCCACGCCCCGCCGCCGGTCAGCGCGTGGCCGCCGGCGCCCGGCTGGATCGCGCTCGCGATCCTGTTGCTGCTCCTGGTCGTCGCCCTGTGGCGCGGGTGGCGCCATCCGGCACGCCGTCTGCGCCGCCAGGCGCTGGCCGAACTGCGCCGCATCGAGGCCGAGAACCTCGACGGCACCGCGCTGGCACGTGCCCTCGCGCAGCTGCTGCGCCGCTACGCCATCGCCCGCTTCGGTCGCGAGGCCATCGCCGGCCTCACCGGCCCGGCATGGCTGGCCTTCCTCGCGGCACACGGCGGCGCCCCCCTGGACGGCGAGGCCGGCGACACCCTGATGCGCCGTGCCTGGGGCGGCAGTGGCCCCGACACTGATCCACGCTGGCTGGCCGGCACGCGCGGCTTCCTGCGCGGGCGTGCCCGCCGCCACGAGGGGCGTCCGTCATGATCCACATCGCCTGGCCGTGGATGGCCCTGCTCCTGCCCCTGCCCTGGCTCGTGCGCCGCGTCGCGCCACCGGCGGCCACCGGCGCCGTCGCCCTGTTCCTGCCCTTCGTCGCCGCGCTCGCGCCGACGGGCGCCGAGGATGGCCGCCGCGGCGCACGCCGCGCCCTCGCCCTGTTCGGCGTGCTGTGGCTGCTGCTGGTGGCGGCCGCCGTCCGCCCGCAGTGGCTGGGCGACCCGCAGCCGGTGCCCACCACCGGGCGACGCGTGCTGATGGCCATCGACGTGTCCGGCTCGATGCAGACCCGCGACATGGCCGGATCGCTCGATCGCCTGCAGGTGGTGCAACAGGTGGCCGGCCGCTTCATCGCCCGGCGCCATGGCGATCGCGTCGGCCTGATCCTGTTCGGCACCCGCCCGTATCTTCAGGCGCCGCTCACCCCCGATCTGGCCACGGTGCGCGAATTCCTCGACCAGGCGGTGGTCGGCGAGGCCGGCCCGCAGACCGCCCTGGGTGACGCCATCGGCCTCGCCCTCAAGCGCCTGCGCGACGATCCGCGCGGCGCGCACAAGGGCGACACGGTGCTGATCCTGCTCACCGACGGACGCAACACCGCCGGCGTGATGCCGCCGGTGCAGGCCGCGCGCCATGCCGCCGACGCGGGCCTGAAGATCTACACCATCGGCGTCGGCGGCGCGCCCGAGCGCGGCTTCTTCGGCCTGTTCGGCGGCTCCCGGAGCGATCTGGACGAAGCCACCCTCAAGGCCATCGCCGAGGCCACCGGCGGCGCGTATTTCCGCGCCACCGACGCCGCCGCGCTGCGCCAGGTGTATGCGCGCATCGACGCCCTCGAACCGGCCGCCGGACGCGACCAGTGGTACCGCCCGGCGACCGAGTACTACGACTGGCCGCTGGCCGCGGCCCTGGTGCTGAGCATCCCGCTGGCGCTGGCCTGGGCGAGGCGCGGCGCATGAGCGGGTTCGGCGCCTTCCACTTCCTGCGCCCGGCCTGGCTGCTGGCCCTGCCGCTGCTGCTCGGCCTGGCCGCCTGGCTGGGGCGGCGGCGAGGCCGCGACGGGGCCTGGCGCGGCCTCATCGACCCGGCCCTGCTCGACGCCCTGCGCCTGGACACCGCCGCGCCCGCCGCGCGCTCGCCATGGGCCCTGCTGGCGCTGCTGTGGACCGTCGCCGTGCTCGCCCTGGCCGGTCCCACCTGGCAACGCGAGCACAGCCCCGCCTTCGTCCGCCCGGCCGCCTGGGTGGCGGTGCTCGATCTGTCCCCGTCCATGACAGCGCACGATGTGGCGCCCGACCGGGTCAGCCGGGCGCGTTTCGCCATCGACGATCTGCTCGATGCGGCCGGCGACGGTCGGGTAGCGCTGGTGGTGTTCGGCGGCGGCGCCTACACGGTGACCCCGCTCACCCGCGACACGGCCACCGTGAAGGCCCTGTTGCCGCCCCTGTCGCCGGACCTGATGCCCGCCCATGACGATGCCCTCGCCCCCGCGCTCGACCGCGCCGCCTCCCTGCTGGCGCAGGCGGGCGCACGCCACGGCCAGGTAGTGGTGCTGACCGACGGCTTCGCCGACCCCTCGGCCGCCTTCACCGCCGCCGGCCGCCTGCACCGGCACGGCGCCACCGTGCAGGTCGTGGCCGTCACCGCCGCACAGGCGGCCGGCGCCGACGCGATGCAGCGCCTGGCGAGCGCCGGCGGCGGCCGCCTGACCCGGCTCGACGCCCTGCCCGGACTGATCGCGACACTCAAGGCCAGCGCCGCCGCAGGAGACGCCCAGCGCGCCGAGGCGGTGAGCGTCGATCGCTGGCGCGAGGCCGGGGTGTGGCTGCTGCCGCTGCTGCTGATCGCCACCGCGCTGACGGCGCGCCGGGGGTGGTTGTGACGCGCGCGCTGTGGACCGCCATCGGGCTGCTGCTGGCCGCCATCGCGCCCGCCCATGCGGGCGACGGCTTCGCCGCCCTGTGGCACAACGCCGACCAGCGCGCCGCCCGGCAGCTGCAGGATGGCGACGCCGCCGGCGCCGCGGCCCGCTTCAGCAACCCGCGCTGGCGCGCCTTCGCGCAGCTGAAGGCCGGCGACTACACGGCGGCCGCCAAGGGCTTCGCCGCCTTCGACGACGCCGAGGCGCACTACAACCGGGGCAACGCCCTGGCCCGCGCCGGCGACCTGAAAGGCGCACTGGCCGCCTACGACGCGGCGCTGGCCAAGGACCCGAAAGAGACCGACGCCCGCCACAACCGCGACCTCGTGGCCAAGGCGCTGAAACAGCAGCCCCCACCGCCGCCATCGAAGTCGGGCAGCACGCATCGGCACACGGACGGCAAGGCGGGCCAGAACGGCAACGCCGGCACACCACCGCCGCAGGCGGGCACGGGGCAGCGCGGCGCACACGACACGCCGAACCCGGCCACGGCCCCCCCGCGCCAGGCCCACGACCAGGGCGCCGCGCGCGCGAAGTCACCGCCTTCGACACCGGGCAAGGATGCCCCTGCCCATGACACGGCCGACGCCCGGACCCGCGCCGAAGCCGACGCCCGCCATGCCGTGAACGCCCCGCAGCCGCCCGCGGCCGCGCAACCGAACGACCGCGGCGCGCATGCCCCCGCGGCGGCGGCGCCTCCCCGGCCACCGAGCGAACGCCAGCTCGCGCTGGAGCAGTGGCTGCGGCGCATTCCGGAGGATCCGGGCGGGCTGTTGCGGCGCAAGTTCATGATCGAATACCTGATGAAACACCAGGGGGACTCCCAATGAGGCTCCGCCGGCTCCTGTTCGCCATGTTCGCCACCTGTGCCGTGCTGCTCGGGGCCGTGCCCGCCCGCGCCGCGGTCGACGCCTGGCTCGACCACGACCGCATCGCCGCCGGCGACACGGTGCGGCTGATACTCCAGCGCGACGGCAGCGGCGGGGACGATCCGGACCTGTCGCCGCTGAAAGCGGATTTCGACATCCTCGGCACCGGCAGCACCTCCAGCGTGCAGATCGTCAACGGCAGCATGTCGAGCACCCGGCGCGTGACCGTCACCCTGTCGCCCACCCACGCGGGGCAGCTCACCCTCCCGCCGCTCGCCTGGGGTGGCGAACACACGCCGCCGCTGCAACTCACCGTGGGGGGCGCGGGCGCGGCCCCAACCCAGGGCAGCACGCCGGGCGGCGCGAGCGCGGGCGCGGTGTTCATCGAATCGACCCTGAGCCCGGCACGGCCCTATGTGCAGGCGGCCACCCGGCTCACGGTGCGCCTGTACGCGGCCGAACCGCTCTATCAGGCGAGCCTGTCGCTGCCCGCCGCCACCGACGTGCTGGTGCAGCGCATCGGCGACGACCAGCAGAACCGCATCGAGCGCGGTGGCCGCAGCTACCAGGTGGTGACCCGGACCTACCTGCTGTTCCCGCAGAAGAGCGGCACGCTGCAGCTGGCCGGCCCGGTGCTCGACGCCCAGGTGGCCGACAGCCGTGGCCCCTTGGCGGGCGCGCCGCCGGGCTTCGGCAACCTGTTCGGCCGCAACCCGTTCGCCGGCATGGTCGCCACCCGGCCGATGCGCCTGCACGGCGACCCGATCAGCCTCGAGGTGCGCCCGCGGCCGGCTGCGGCCACCGGTACGGACTGGCTGCCCGCCAGATCGCTCACCCTGAGCGAAACCTGGGCGCCGGGCAGCGGACCGGTGCACGTGGGCGACCCGATCACGCGTCATGTCACCCTCCGTGCCGAAGGGCTGACCGCCGCCCAGCTGCCCGATCCGGGCGCCCGCATGACCCCGCCCGATGGCGTCAAGGCCTATCCCGACCAGGCGCAGCAGGACACCGCCGTGCAGGGCGACCAGGTGGTGGGCACCCGCCGCCAGGCCATCGCCTTCATCGCCGACCACGCCGGCACGGTGACGCTGCCGGCGGTCCACGTCCCCTGGTGGGACACCGCCGCCGATGCGCCGCGCGACGCGACGCTGCCGGCACGCACGCTGACCGTGCTGCCCGCCGCCGCAGGCGCACCGGCGCCGCCGCCCCCCGCGCGCCGGGCCGCGACACCCACGCCTGCCGCCCAGGCGGCCCCGCCCCACGCATCGACGCCGCCGGTGCCGGCACCTGCCGGCAACACCGACCGATGGCGCGTATCGGCATTCGCCCTCGCGGCGCTGTGGCTGGCGACCCTGGCGCTGTGGGCGTGGCGCGCACGGCGTCGGCCGCGCGCCGGCAACGCGCCGACCCCGCCGCCAATCGAACACCGTCCGGCGGCGGCCGAAGCCCGTCAGGCCTTCCGCCGCGCGTGCGCCGCCAACGACGCGGCGGCGGCACGACGCCACCTGCTCGCCTGGCACGGCGCGGTCCGTGGCGATGCCGCCGCGTCGGGCGGCCTGGCGGCCCTGATGCGCGAGACCGACGACGCAGCGCTGCACGCCCACCTGCGCGAACTCGACCGCGCCTGCTTTGGCGGCGGCCCCTGGCAGGGTGCCGCGCTGGCAAAGGCCCTGGACCGGCTGCCGGCGCCACCCGCCATGAGCGCCGCGCAAACCGGGCTGCCATCGCTCTACCCGTGAAACCGCTGCGGCCGGCGTGCGAGAATGTCCGCCTCGTCTGCCTGAGCATCCCGCCATGTCCCAGAACTACCAGCCCGACGCGCCGGATCGCGCGCGCATCGACGCCATGGACGGCCCCGTGGTGCTCGATTTCGGCACCAACTGGTGCGGCCATTGCGACCGCGCCCGGCCGCTGGTGGACGCCCTCATGGCCGCCCACCCGGGCGTGCGCCACCTGCGCATCGAGGACGCCGCGGGCCGCCGCCTGGGGCGCAGTTTCGGCGTCAAGCACTGGCCGACGCTGGTGTTCCTGTGTCGCGGCACGGAGATCGCCCGCGTGGTCCGGCCGACCACCGCCGAGGATCTGACCGCGGCGATGACGGCGCTGGAGGCGGCCGGTTGAGCGCCAACGCCTTCGACGCCCTCGTCCGCGTCGGCCTGAACCTTCACGGCGTCATCGACGTGGCCTCGCTGCCGGCCGAGGTGCACACCCGGCTGCCGCGCCGCGACGACGGTGCGGCCCATGCGCAGCTGATCCTGATCGGCAACGCCGGACCGACGCTGTGGCGCGCGGTGCAAGCGGCGCGGCCCGCGTCCGAGCACCCCATCGACGATTTCAGCCGCGCGGCGGTGGCGCGCTGGCTGGCCGCGCAAGCCGGCGGCGCATCCCGCCACTGGCTCTATCCGGGCGACAGCCCGGTGGGGCTGCAATCGCTGGGGGCGCTGTTCGGCTGGCACCACCCGAGTCCGTTCATGGTCGGCATCCAGCCGGACTGGGGCACCTGGTTCGCCTATCGGGTGGCCGTGCTGGCCGACACCGCCCTGCCACCGACACCGCCGCGGCAACCGCGTTCGCCATGCGCCGACTGCAGCGCCCAACCGTGCCGCAGCGCCTGCCCGGCCGGCGCCATGGCGGGCGAGACCTTCTCGCTGCCTGCCTGCGTCGACTGGCGCTTGCGGGCCGGATCGTCCTGCGCCGAGACCTGTCTGGCGCGCCTGGCCTGTCCGGTCGGCACGGCGCATCGCTACGACGAAGGGCAGATCCGCCATGGCTACACCCAGTCCCTGCGGTGGCTGCGCCAATCCCCTGAAGCGCCTGGAGCCCCCGGCCGGACTCACGGGGAATCGGCGCCGGATTGATCCGGCTCAGGGCATCGCTCGCGCTTCATGCGACAATACGCGCACGATTGCCTTGCCCCTTCAGTGCCATGACCGCCCAGACCATTGCCGCCCTCGTGTACGACCTCGAGACCAATCCGACGCCCGTCCTCGTCGAGGTCGCCGCGCGCCTGCGCGCCCGGGGCGTGCCCCTGGTGGGCGCCCTGCAGCACGACCTGGGGCCGAAGGAGACCTGCGGGATGGAACTGGAGGTGCTGCCCTCGGGCACGCGCCTGCCCATGTCGCAGGACCTCGGCCCGGGCTCGAACGCCTGCCGCCTCGACCCGGCCGCCATGGCCGAGGCCAGCGCGCTGGTGAGTCAGGCCATCGACGCCGGGGCCGAGCTGGCCCTGTTCAACAAGTTCGGCGCCCAGGAAGTGGCCGGCGAGGGCCTGCGCGACGAGATGGTCGCCGCGGTGATGGCCGGCATCCCGATGCTCACCACGGTGGCGGAGCGTTTCGTGGGCGAGTGGACCGAGTTCACCGGCGGTGAAACCACCCTGCTCGCGTGCACCGTCGAGGACGCCATCGCGTGGTGGGACCGCCTCGAGCGCTGACCCCCCCGCCCGCCGGAGCGTTGCGCGACCGCTGGCACGACGCCAGCGGCGGCCTGGCCTACCACTGGCGCGCCTGGCGCCACGGCCGCCGCCACTGGCGTGCCTTTCACGCCCGGGTGGCCGAGTGGCTCGACGGCTGGCGCCCCGGCACCGGCACCCTGGTGCTGATCGGGCCGTCCGCCGGCTATGCGCTCAACGCGCATTTTCTCCATCGCTTCGCCACCCACATCGCACTCGAACCGGATCCGCTCGCTCGCGCTTTGCTGCGATACCGTTTCCGGGGCATTCGCTGGCACTTCGAGCGCGAAGACGTGTTTGCCGACCCCACGGCACTCGACCGTCTCGCCGCACGTCATCCCGATGCGGCCTTCCTGTTCTGCAACGTGGTCGGCCAGGTGTTCGACGCCGAGGGCCTGGCATCGTGGCAGGCCCGCCATGCGGCCTGGTTCGACGCACACGCCTGGGCCAGCTGGCACGACGTGTTTTCCTCCGATCGGGCGCCGCACGCGCTGCCTTCGGCGGAGGAACGCGCGCTCCCGGCCAGCCAGTCGGCGGCGGTGGCGCGCCGCCTGTGGGCCGGCCAGCGGTGCCGGGTCGAGGATCACGGCAGTTTCGGCTGGCGCCCCGGCGCCACTCATGCACTGTGGCCGCTGACGCCGCGTCAGTGGCATGTCATCGGCTGGGTGTCGCACCGCCCGGACGATCCGCCGCTCAGCCGGGTGGCGCCGGATCCGTGCCCAGGCGGGCCCGAATGACCCGCATGGCCTCGTCGAAACGTTCGCGCAGCTCGGTGAGCGCCGCCTCGGCCACCGCCGTCCGCCCCGCCGCGTAGGCCGCCTCGAGCGCCCGCGCGGCGTCGGACAAAGGCATCGCGCCAACGGTGGCCGCCGCGCTCTTGAGGGTGTGCGCCAGCCGATAGGCTTCCACCATGTCGCCCCGGCCCACGGCCGCGTCGATCCGCGTCACCACGTCCTGCTGGGTCACCTCGAAGCGCCCCAGCAGGCGCTGGTACAGCGCTGGCCGGCCGCCGGCGTAGCGCAGGCCGGTGGCCGTGTCGATGGCCGGATCGGACGGTTCGTCTTCCATGCGTTCTCTTCAAATGGGGCCGGCACGGGAGGCGGGCGATCCGGGCTCCTCCAACAACAACGTGACAGGTCCCGGACGGCCGCTCAGCCGGCCTGGAATCACCCTTTTATCATACTCACCGCGTATTCACCAGCACCGCCGCCGGCCCCCCGTTCACCTGCCCACACACGCCATTCCCGCCACCTCGCCCGCCGGGCGACAGGGCCCTTTTCACGGGAACACGGGATGTCCGGCGGCGCACCGATGGCCCCCATGAGAACACGCAAGCCGCTCGTCATGACGCGCCGGTATAATCGGCCGCTCATGCCGCTTCCCGATGCCACCGAATGGACCTCCCGCTGCTCGCCAAAGCCCTGATCCTGGGCATCATCGAAGGACTCACCGAGTTCCTTCCCGTCTCTTCCACCGGTCACCTGATCATCTTCGGCGACCTGCTCGACTACACCGACGCACAGAGCAAGGTGTTCAAGATCGTGATCCAGCTGGCGGCCATCCTGGCGGTGTGCTGGGATTACCGGGCACGGCTGATCGAGCGCCTGCACGGCGCCACGGGCATCACGCGCCATTACGCGCAGGTGGAATTGCGCGAAAACGGCCTGTGGCGCTCGCTCCCCCGCTATCTGAAAGAGGACAGCGTCGCCTTCTGGTTCAATCTGTTCATCGCCTTCCTGCCCGCCGCGGTGCTCGGGCTGATGTTCTACAAGACGATCAAGGGCTTCCTGTTCAACCCGCTGACGGTGGCCACCATGCTGGTGCTCGGCGGGGTGCTGATCCTGTATCTGGAAAAGCGCGCCTACCACCCGCGCATCGACTCGGTGGACCGGATGCGCTGGCCCGATGCACTCAAGGTCGGCTTCGCCCAGTCCCTGGCGATGATCCCCGGCACCTCGCGCTCGGGCTCGACCATCATGGGCGGCCTGATCTTCGGCCTGTCGCGCAAGACCGCCACCGAGTTCTCCTTCTTCCTCGCCATCCCCACCATGTTCGCGGCCACGGTGTACGACGTGTACAAGAACTGGTCGCTGCTGCACATGGCCGATCTGCCGGTGTTCGCGGTGGGCTTCGTGGCTTCCTTCCTGGCGGCCATGGTGGCGGTCAAGGCGTTCCTGCGCTTCGTCTCCGGGCACAGCTTCGCGCTCTTCGCCTGGTATCGCATCGTCTTCGGCCTGGTCGTGCTGATCTCCTGGAAGATGGGCTGGGTCACCTGGCACGCGGACTGACGCATCACGACCATGATCCTGTACCTGCACGGTTTTCGCTCCGCGCCCGGCTCGGTCAAGGCCACCCGGCTGCGCGACTACATGACCGAACGCGGCCTCGCAGCGCAGTTCTGGTGCGAACAGCTGCCGGTCTCGCCCAAGGCCGCCATCGCCCTGATCGAGGCGCAGATCGCCCGCTGCGACACTCCGCCCACCCTGATCGGCAGCTCGCTGGGCGGCTACTACGCCACCTGGCTGGCCGAGCGTCACGGGCTCAAGGCGATCCTGGTCAATCCCGGGGTGCTCTCGCACATTTCCCTGGCGCCGTTCGTGGGCACGCAGACCAACCTCTACACCGGCGAGACCTTCGAATTCACCGAGACCCACATCGCCGAACTCGAAGCCCTTGAGGTGGCGCGCATCACCCGCCCGGCGCGCTACTGGCTGCTGGTGGAGACCGGCGACGAGGTCCTCGACTACCGTCACGCGGTGGCCAAATACGCCGGCGCGCGCCAGACCGTGCTCGAAGGCGGCGACCACGGCTTCTCGCGCTGGGACGACTACCTCGCGGACATCCTCCGCTTCGCCGGCCTCGATCCGCAGACATGAGCGACGGCTTCGACCCGACCCGCTTCAAGGCCATGGAGCGCGCCGGCTTCAACCGCATCGCCCGCCATTACGACGAAGGCGCGCACCTGCGCGAGAGCCTGCAGGCCGCGCTGGTCGACGCGGCCGCACCGGCCGCGGGTGAATGCTGGCTGGACGTGGCCAGCGGCCCCGGCCTGCTCGCCCGCGCCATGGCGCCCCGACTTGCCCCGGGCGGCTGGGTACTGGCCACCGACATCGCCGAAGGCATGCTCGCCCATGCGCGCGGGCGCACCGACGCGCCCAACATTTACTGGACGGCGGCCGACGCCGAACACCTGTGCCTGCCCGACGGCCGGTTCGACGGCGTCTCCATCGGCCTCGGGCTGTTCGTGTTCCCGCATCCGGAACGCGCGCTGGCCGAGCTGCGCCGCAGTCTCCGGCCGGGTGGTCGCATTGCCCTGTCGGTGTGGGGCGCACCGGGCAGCGTGCCGCTCATCGAGCGCGCCCAGCAATGCCTCGCCCGCCTGCTGCCGCCCCCCCGGGTGCTTCGCCCCTCGGTGTTCCGCTTCGGCGAACCCGAGGTGCTCGCAGCGGCGCTGAGCGGCGCCGGCTTCTCATCGCTGCGCCTCACGCCGCATGAGTTTTCCTGCCATTTCGCCAATGCCGACGCCTACTGGGACGCCTTCCTCGCCCTGGCCGGCGGCGTGGCGGAGGCGCTCGTGCGCCTGCCGGAGGGCCGGCAAGCAGCGCTGCGCGCCGCGGTGGTGGAGGATTTGGCCGATTTCGCCACCGCCGACGGCTATCGCATCCCGGCGCGCACCCTGATCGCCACGGCCGTGCGCGGTGACTGACGACCACCGCCGCGGGGTCGTGGCGGCCACCCTCGCCTTCGTCATCTGGGGGCTCGCGCCGCTCTATTTCAAGGCAGTCGCCGCGGTGCCGGCGAGCCAGATCGTGGCCCACCGGGTGCTCTGGTCGGTGCTGTTCCTGGCCCTGCTGCTGGTGCTGCGCCGGCAGTGGCCGGCGGTGCGGGCCGCGTTCGCCGATCGCCGCCTGCTGGCCACCCTGTTCGTCACCGCCATGCTCACCGGCGGCAACTGGCTGGTGTTCGTGTGGGCGGTCACCCACGACCGGGTACTCGAGGGCAGCCTCGGCTATTTCATCAATCCGCTGCTCAGCGTCCTGCTCGGGCGCCTGTTCCTGGGCGAGCGACTGCGCCCCTGGCAGCGGGTGGCGGTGGCCATCGCCGTGGCCGGCGTCCTGTGGCGGGTGATCGCGGTCGGCCAGGTGCCATTCATTGCCCTGTTCCTGGCGCTGACCTTCGGCTTCTACGGCCTGCTGCGCAAGCGCACGCCGGTCGATGCCATCAGCGGGCTGTTCGTGGAGACCGTGCTGGTGCTGCCGATCGCCTTGGGCTGGCTGTTGTGGCAGGCGCACGCGGGCGAGCTGTTCTGGGGCAGGGACCGAGCCGTCGAGGCCCTGCTGCCGCTGGCCGGCGTGCTCACGGCGACACCGCTGATGCTGTTCGCCGTCGGCGCCCGGCGCCTGCCGCTGGCCACCGTCGGTTTTCTGCAATACCTGGCGCCGAGCCTGAACTTCCTGCTCGCGGTGTTTGTCTTCCACGAAACCTTCGACGCGCCACGGCTGCTGGGCTTCGTCCTCATCTGGATCGCCTTGGCCATCTACTCGGTCGACCTGGCACGGGCCGCCCGGCCACGCTGAGCGGCCCCTCGGCCACCCCCAAGGGCGCGGACGAATCCATTAAACTGTCGGGCCTGTTCCCATCCGGTCATTCCGATGTTCGTGTTATTTGAAGAGAGCGGTGCGTTCAAGTGCGGCACCGTTCTGGTGGACAACGACGCCTCGCTGCAAGTGGAGAACACCCACGGCAAGCGTCTGAAGCTCAAGCGCAGCCACGTGATGCTCCAGTTCGACAGCCCCGCGGCGGGCGAGCTGCTGCCCCGCGCCGAGGCCGAGTCGGAGTCCCTGGACATCGATTTTCTGTGGGAAGTGTGCGGTGACGATGAGTTCGGCTTTGCCGAGTTCGCCGCCGAGTACTTCGGCCATACCCCCAGCACGGTCGAAGCCACGGCGGTGCTGCTGCGCCTGCATTCGGCGCCGATCTATTTCCACCGCAAGGGGCGCGGGCGTTTCCGCAAGGCGCCGCCGGACATTCTCCAGGCCGCCCTGGCCGGGCTGGAGAAGAAGCGCCAGCAGGCCGAGGCCATCGACCGCATGCGCGACGAGCTGCTCGCGCACCGGCTGCCGGCCGAGTTCGAGGGCATGGTCCCGCAGCTGCTCTATCGGCCGGACCGCAACCGCCTCGAGACCAAGGCGCTGGAGGCGGCGTGCGTGGACAGCGGCCTGAGCGCCGCCAACCTGATGCTCGCCTGCGGGGCGCTGCAGTCGAGTTACGACTTCCACTACGGCCGCTTCCTGTTCGATTTCTTCCCCGACGGCGAAGCCTTTCCCGAGGTGACGGTGCCGACGCCGCCGGACGATCTGCCGATCGCCCCGGTGCGCGCCTTCTCCATCGACGACGCCACCACCACCGAGATCGACGACGCCTTTTCGGTGACCCCGCGGGCCGGTGGCGGCTGGACCGTGGGCATCCACATCGCCGCACCGGGTCTCGGCCTCGAACGCGGCTCGGCCCTCGATGCCATCGCCCGCCAGCGCCTGTCCACGGTCTACATGCCCGGCAACAAGATCACCATGCTGCCCGACAGCGTGGTCGAGGCCTTCACCCTCCAGGCGGGGCGGACCTGCCCGGCGGTGTCCCTGTATCTGGAGCTGAACGCGGACCTGTCGGTGGCGCAGCAGTACTCCCGGCTCGAACGCATTCCGGTCGAGGCCAACCTGCGCCACCACGATCTGGAACCGGTCTTCAACGAGCACACCCTGGTCAACGGTGGCCCCGACTACCCGTGGAAGCAGGAGCTGACCCTGCTGTGGGAGTTGGCCACCATCATGGAGGCCGGGCGCGGCAAGCCGGCCACCAATCAGACCCAGACCGACTACAGCTTCTATGTGGACTGGGACGTGACCACCGCCGACGGCCCCGGCGCGGCGAGCATCACGCCACGCCTGCGCGGCGCCCCGCTGGACAAGCTGGTGGCCGAACTGATGATCGTGGCCAACTCCACCTGGGGCAAGCGCCTCGACGAGGCCGGCATTCCCGGCATCTACCGGGTGCAGGGTGGCGGCAAGGTGCGCATGGCCACCGCCGCGGCACCGCATGAGGGCCTCGGGGTGGACTGCTATGCCTGGTCGAGCTCGCCGCTGCGCCGCTATGTGGACCTGGTCAACCAGTGGCAGCTCATCAGCGTGCTGCGGGAGGACGAACCGGTGTTCCCGCCCAAGTCGCCGGAACTGATGGAAGTGGTGCGCGACTTCGACGTAGCCTACAGCGCCTATGCCGAATTCCAGCGCCACATGGAACGCTACTGGTGCATCCGCGCGCTGCGCTGGCGCGACGACGCCCGGGTCACGGCCCGGGTACTGCGCGAGAACGTCGTTCGCATCGACGACATGCCCTTCGTGTTCAAGGTCGGCGGCATGCCCCTGCAGGTGCCCGGCGCCCATGTGGCACTCGAGATCAAGGACAGCGACCTGCTCGACGTAGACCTGCGCGCGCGCTTCGTCTCGGTGCTCTCCGAACCCACCCTCGACGAGGCCGCTTCTGAGTAGAATGCCGGCATGACGCGCACGCCACCGCCCAAGACACCCCGCCAGCCGGCTGGCGCCAAGGCGGCCGCACCACGCAAGGCGGCAGCCGGTGCGCGGCGGCGCGGGCCCGGCTTCCTGCCGCTGGCGCTGGGCATCTCGATCCTGGTGCATGCGCTGGCCCTCGCCATCCACTTCCGGTTTCCCGACATCGCGGATCACCTCAAGAAAGACAGCGGGCTCGAGGTGGTGCTGGTCAACGCCCGCCATCAACGCGCGCCGAAAGCGGCCGAGGCGCTCGCCCAGGCCAACCTGGACGGTGGCGGCAACACCGAGGCCAAGGTCACCGCGAGCACCCCGCTACCGCCCAAGGAGCAACGCCGCGAGGGCGACCAGCTGGTCGAGGCCAAGCGCCGGGTGGCCAAGCTCGAAGCAGCCCAGCGCAAGCTGCTGGCGGAGGCGAAGACCCGTGAGGTCGTCCGACAGGCGCCGAAGAACAGCGATTCCCCGGCCGAAGAACCACGCGAGGTGTCGGGCGTGGATCTGGCCGACAGCGCGGCGGCCATCGCCCGCCTCGAGGCCAAGATCGACAAGGATCTGAACGAATACGCCCGACGCCCGCGCAAGAAGTTCATTGGCGCGCGCACCCGCGAGTACCGTTTCGCCCAGTACGTGGAAGACTGGCGCCAGAAGATCGAGCGGGTCGGCACCCTCAACTACCCCGACTCGGCGCGCGGCAAGCTCTATGGCAGCCTGCTGATGTCGGTGGTGATCCGCGCCGACGGCACGGTGGCGCGGATCAACATCCACCGTTCCTCGGGGCATCCGGTGCTGGACGAAGCGGCCAAACGCATCGTCCAGCTCGCAGCGCCGTTCTCCGCCTTCCCGCCGGACATCCGGCGCGACACCGACGAGATCGAGATCACGCGCACCTGGACCTTCACCAACGCCGATTCCGTGCGCACCGAGTGAGCACGGCGCGGAGCCGGTAAAATGGCGCCATCGTCACCGGAGCCGCCCATGGACCGATACGCCGTCATCGGCAACCCCATCGCCCACAGCAAGTCGCCGCAGATCCACACCGCCTTTGCCCGTCAGACCGGTCAGGCCATGACCTACGAGGCCATCCTCGGTCCCGAACACGGGTTCGCCGACACGGTGCGCGCCTTTGCCGCCAGCGGTGGGCGCGGCATGAACGTGACCGTGCCCTTCAAGCTGGAGGCCTACGACCTGGCCGACCAGCTGTCGGAACGCGCCCAGGCGGCCGGCGCGGTCAACACCCTCAGCTTCCGGGCCGACGGCATTCATGGCGACAACACCGACGGCGTCGGGCTGATCCGGGATCTGGAGGAAAATCTGAGCTGCCCGCTGGCCGACAGGCACGTCCTGCTGCTCGGCGCCGGCGGCGCCTCGCGCGGCGTGCTGCTGCCCCTGCTCGCAGCCGGCCCGCGCCAGGTGACCATCGCCAATCGCACCGCCGCCCGCGCCGAGGCACTGGCCGAACGCTTCCACCCCCTGTGCCGGCACACCCGGCTCGATGGCTGCGGATTCGAGGCGGTGGCGGCGGCGCCGGTGGACGTGATCATCAACGCCACCTCGGCGAGCCTCTCGGCCGAGGTGCCGCCGCTGCCCGACGCGGTCTTCGACGGCTGCGCGCTGGCCTACGACATGATGTACGGCGCCCGGCCCACCGCCTTCATGAACCATGCGCGGGCCAGGGGCGCGACGCGGGTCGCCGACGGCCTCGGCATGCTGGTGGAGCAGGCGGCCGAGAGTTTCGCCCTGTGGCGGGGGGTGCGCCCCGACAGCGCGCCCGTCCTCGCCCAGCTGCGGCTGCAACTGGCCGCGACAGCGCCCTGAGGGTCATGATGAAGGGGATCGGCCGCGGGATCGGACGCGCCCTGCTGGTGCTCGTGGCCGCCTGCGTGCTCTACGAGGTGTGGATCTTCGCCCATGTGCTGTGGTGGCAGTACGTCAACCCCAAGACCACGCACTTCATGGATCTGCAGCTGAGCGCCCTGCGCGAGGACGACCCCAAGGCGCGCCTGCAGCACACCTGGGTGGACTACGAACACATCTCGCATCAGCTCAAGCAGGCGGTGGTCGCCGCCGAGGACGACCGCTTCACCGAGCATGACGGCTTCGACTGGGAGGGCATCCAGCGCGCCATGGAGCGCAACGCCCGCCGGGGCAAGGCGGTCGCCGGCGGCTCGACCATCTCCCAGCAGCTGGCCAAGAACCTGTTCCTCACCCCCGCGCGCAGCTACCTGCGCAAGGGCCAGGAGGCGATCATCACCCTGATGATCGAGGCGTGCTGGTCCAAGCGGCGCATCCTCGAGGTCTATCTGAACGTGGTCGAATGGGGCGCCGGCATCTTCGGCGCGGAGGCCGCAGCGCGCCACTACTACGGCGTGAGCGCCGCCACGCTCGACGCCGGGCAGGCGGCCCGACTCGCCGTGATGCTGCCCAATCCGCGCCGTTACGAGCGCCATTTCGGCCCCCGCCTGGCGGCCCACGCCGCACGCATCCGGGCACGCATGCATCGCTCCGAAGTGCCCTGAGCCGTCCGCCCCACGCGGCGTTTCGCCCATCGGCAAATCCGCTCCACCCCCGGTCGCGCCGCAACAACAAAGCACGTACAATCCGGGGCCAACGGCACAGGCGCCGTCGATCCCGTTCATGTCCGAACCCGAAATCAAACCCCGCGACAACCTCCAGGACCACCTGCGCGAGGTCCAGGAACTGCTGCACCGGCACAAGCTGGTGGAGACGCTCGTCCACCGCCAGGACATGCCACGCCACGATCTGGTCGAGGGCCTGGTCCACAAGCAGCACATCCAGGAGCTGACGACCCGGCTCGACGAGATGCACGCGGCGGACATCGCCTTCATCCTCGAAAGCCTGCCGATCGAGGAGCGCACGTTCGTCTGGGATCTGGTCAAGGCCGAACGCGACGGTGAGATCCTGCTCGAGGTCTCCGATGCGGTGCGCGAGACGCTGCTCGAGACCATGGACCGGGACGAGCTCAAGGCCGCCGCCGGAACCCTCGACGCGGACGAGCTGGCCGACCTGGCCCCCGACCTGCCCGACGAGGTCATGGAGGACGTCTACCAGGCCCTCGACCTGGAAGAACGCGCCCAGCTGCGCGCCGCCATGTCCTACGACGAGGACGCGGTCGGCGCCCTCATGGACTTCGACATGGTCACCATCCGGCCGGACATCCGGCTCGAGGTGGTGCTGCGCTATCTGCGCCGCTTCGCCGAGCTGCCCGACCACACCGACCAGCTGTTCGTCGCCAATCGCGACGAGGCCCTGGTCGGCGTGCTGCCGCTGGGCAAGATGCTGGTGAGCGATCCGGAACGACTGGTCAGCGAGATCATGCTCACCGACCCGGTCACGCTGCGCCCCGACGACAAGGCCGAGGACGCGGCCAACGCCTTCGAGCGCTACGACCTGGTGTCGGCGCCGGTGGTGACCGCGAACAACCAGCTCATGGGCCGGGTGACCGTCGACACGGTGGTGGATTTCATCCGCGAGGAATCCGAGGCGGAGCTACTCAATCAGGCCGGCCTGCGCGAGGAAGAAGACATCTTCGCGCCGGTGCTCGACTCGGTGCGCAACCGGTGGACCTGGCTGGCCATCAACCTGGTTACCGCCTTCGTCGCCTCACGGGTGATCGGCCTGTTCGAGGGCTCCATCGAGAAACTCGTCGCCCTCGCCGCGCTCATGCCCATCGTCGCCGGCATCGGCGGCAACTCCGGCAACCAGACCATCACCATGATCGTGCGCGCCATGGCCATGGGCCAGGTGGACAGCAACAGCGGCAAACGCCTGCTGAAGAAGGAGGTGGGCGTCGCCCTGATCAACGGCCTCGTCTGGGGTGGCCTGCTCGGCGTGCTCGCCTGGTGGCTCTACGGCAATGCCCAGCTCGGCGCGGTGATGACCGCCGCTACCACCCTCAACCTGCTGCTCGCCTCGAGCATGGGGGTGGTCATCCCCATGGCCATGCAGCGCTTCGGCCGCGACCCGGCCCTCGGTTCGAGCGTGATGATCACCGCGTGCACCGACTCGGGCGGTTTCTTCATCTTCCTCGGCCTGGCGACCCTGTTCCTGATGTGAGCGGCGTGCTCAGCGTCGCGCCAGCCCGGCTGTCGCACCGATGAAGTCCACCGCGCGCGCGATCACCTCGGGCGCCCCCAGCACCCGGTAGTGCCCCCACCCTTCGGTGGCCAGGGTCTCGCTGCCCGGCCACTGGGCGCCGAAACGGGCCAGGTGGGCGAAATCGACTTCGGCATCGTCCCGGTCGTGGATGAACAGCGCCCGGGTCGTCTGCGTGGGCAGCGACGACAGGTCATCCAGTTCCGCCACCGGCCGATGCGCCGACTCCAGGCGGCCGACGAGGCTGCGATGCGCCGCGGGGCCCAACCCCACGCGCGCCGACAGGTCACGTACGTGATGCGCCAGCGAGGCCGGCGCCGCGATCACCACGAGACCGGCCAGATCGCGCCGGGTGCGCAGCAGCTGCACGCTGGCCGCGCCCCCCATGGAATGCGCCACCACGGCCGTCACACCGGAACAGGCGTCGATCACCGCATCGATCGCCCGGGTGAATTCGTCCACCCGCCCTGCCCGTCCACCGCTCTCGCCGTGACCCGGCATATCGAACAGCACCACGCCGAAGCCGCGCGCACGCAGCGGCTCGATCCAGCGCGCGAACTGCCCGCCATAGCCCCCCCAGCCATGCACCAGCACCACCTGCGGTTGCGCCGCCTCGCCGAAACGCCAGGTGGCCACGGTGTGCCCGTCGACTTGCAGATCGACCCGCCGGCCCCAGGCGTCGAGCACCTCGCCGGCGCGCCCGCGCATCCGTGGCGGACGCAGCAGCAGGCGCTCGGCGCGCTCGGCGCTCCAGCCGGGCAGCAGCGAGGAGGTCAGCCGCACCCAGCGGCGCTGGGCCGGCGTGAGCAATTGAACACGACCGTTCGTGCGCTTTTCTGTCGATGGTTTCATGTGTGGTGGTCTCTGTGTCGGGGAGCGGGGTCCATCGATGGCCGGCGGCACGCCGGCCACCACGAGTCAGAGGCTGTGAAAGAGTCGGTGCCGTCGCGAGAGTACGCCCGCGCGCTTCCGGCCAGGGGCGGAGGCGCTCAGGCGCGCTCGCCGCAGGTGCGGCACGTGTCCACAGCCTCTCAATGCATGGTCGGCGCCGTGCGGTGACGCTCGATCAGATTGGCGAAGGCGCGCTGCGCCCGCTGCCGGGTGCTGTCATCGTCGAGCAGGCGCCCACGGTAATAGGCGGCGCTGACCACGGCGAACAGGTCGAATACGAATTGCTCCACGTCCAGCTCGGCGCGGAAATGGCCTTCGCCGATGGCCAGCTGCACCGCCCGGCCCAATTCCTTCTCGAGGCGCAGGAAGTGGGCGATCACCGCATCCCGGACCGGGCCGGGGCGGTCATCGAATTCCAGCGCCGCGGCCTGCAACGGACACCCCCCGCCCCAGCCGCCCCGCTCCACCCAGGTCAGCCAGTGCTGGAACAGGGCCTCGATCCGCGGCACGCCCCGCGGCGCCTTGAGCGCAGGTGCGAACACCAGATCGGCGAAGCGCGCGGCCGCCGCCTCGATCGCGGCGATCTGCAATTCCTCGCGCGAACCGAAATGCGCGAACAGGCCACTCTTGGACATGCCGACGCGGCCCGCCAGGGCACCGATGGACAGGGATTCGAACCCCCCCTCGGAGGCCATGGCCACCGCGGCATCGAGAATGGTCTGGCGGGTACGGGCACCTTTGGTCATGAGTGTCACTTTATAGTACGGTCGTTCTATTTTCAAGCCGTCCGGCTCGCAGCCGGTGAAAATTTTCGCGCCGTCGCAGCAGGCGTGGCATCTTTTCGCAGCCGCTCAGCCGGCCATGTCCGCGAACACGCGTTCGGCCGCGCCGATGGTGGCCTCGATATCCTCGCGGGTATGGGCGATGGAGACGAAACCGGCCTCGAAGGCCGAGGGCGCGAAGTAGTGCCCGGCCTCGAGCATGGCGTGGAAGAAGCGGTTGAAGCGCTCCCGGTCCGAGGCCATCACGTCGGCGAAACCCTGCGGCGGCCGTTCGGCGAAATAGAGGCCGAACATCCCGCCCACGGACTGGGCGCAGAAGGCGATGCCGTGCTGGCGCGCCACCGCGGTCAGCCCGTCGGTGAGCTGCCGGGTGCGCTCTGCGAGCTGCTCGTAGAAGCCGGCCTCGCGCACCAGCTTGAGCGAGGCCAAGCCCGCCGCGACCGCCACCGGACTGCCGGACAGGGTGCCGGCCTGATACACCGGGCCCAGGGGCGCGATCTTTTCCATGATGTCGCGACGGCCGCCAAAGGCCCCCACCGGCATGCCGCCCCCGACCACCTTGCCCAGCGTCGTCAGGTCCGGCGTGATGCCCACCAGGCCCTGAACCCCCTGCGGCCCGACGCGAAAGCCGGTCATCACCTCGTCGAAGATCAGCACCGTGCCATGGGCGGTGCACAGCTCACGCAACAGTTGCAGGAAGCGCTCGCTCGGACGCACCAGGTTCATGTTGCCGGCGAAGGGCTCGACGATGACGGCGGCGATCTCGTCGCCCTTGGCCGCGAAGGTGGCGGCCAGCTGTTCCGGATCGTTGTAGTCCAGCACCAGGGTGTGCTTGGCGAAGTCGGCCGGCACCCCGCCCGAGGACGGATTGCCGAAGGTCAGCGCACCGGAGCCGGCCTTGACCAGCAGGCAGTCGGCGTGACCGTGATAGCAGCCCTCGAACTTGACGATGGTGTCGCGGCCGGTGAACCCGCGCGCCAGGCGGATGGCGCTCATGGTCGCCTCGGTGCCGGAGCTGACCAGGCGGACCATGTCCATGCCCGGCAACTGCGCGCACAGCTGCTCGGCCATGTCTATCTCGGCCTCGGTCGGCGCGCCGAAGGACAGCCCCTTGAGCGCCGCCTCGCGTACCGCCTCGACGATGGCCGGATGCGCGTGACCCGCGATCGCCGGCCCCCAGGAGCCGACGTAGTCGATGTAGGCCGCGCCGTCGGCGTCCCACATGCGCGCCCCCTCGGCGCGGGTGATGAAACGGGGGAATCCGCCCACCGACCCGAAGGCGCGTACCGGAGAATTGACGCCACCCGGAATGACCTGTTGCGCCCGGTTGAAGAGGGTTTCGTTTCGACTCATGCTTGGATATTCCGTCGTTATTGGGTGGAACACGCGTCGCCAGACGCGAACAGCGCCGCATACGCGCGCGCCCGTGCGCACGGATCCGGCGCTTCGAAGACATCCGAAATCACCGCCAGCTGATGGGCCCCGGCGGCGACCAGAGCCGGCGCGTTCTCCAGAGTGATGCCGCCGATGGCCACGACGCCGACGCCCAGCGCGCGCGCCCGGGTCAGCAACTCGGGCGCCGCAGGTACGGCGCCGGGCTTGGTGGTCGACGGGAACATCGCCCCGAAGGCAACGCAATCCGCACCGGCCGCCACCGCCGCTTCCGCGCGCGACCATTCGTTGTAGCACGAAACCCCCAGCAGGCGCTGCGCGCCGAGCCGGGCGCGCAGCGCGGCCACGTCGCCATCGTCCCGCCCCACGTGCACGCCGTCGGCATCGATCGCCAGCGCCAGTTCGAGGTCGTCATTGACGATGAACGGCACCCCGGCGCCACGACACCGGCGCAGCAGGGCCTCGGCCTGTGTCCTGCGCCCGGCGGCGTCGAGGGTCTTGTTGCGATACTGAAGCACCGCCGGGCGCGCCGGCAGCAGCGCCTCGACGCGCGCCACCAGGGCCTCCGTATCGGCCTGCTCGGGGGTGATCAGGTACAGCCCGTCGGCCAGGCGCTCGGTCCACGCGCTCATGCGGCCGACTCCCGGTTGCGCGCCCAGAACAGGCGATCGGGCACCGCGACGCCCATGCCCATGCGCAGGCCGGCGGCGTCCGCGCGGTGGGCGTACTGGAGGGCCTCGCGCGTCGCCTCCGGGGTGTCCTGCCCGCGGGCCAGACCGGCGGCCAGGGCAGCCGACGCCGACGCCCCGAAACCCAGCGCCGGGTGATCGGTACGCTCGAACACGTCCCGCTGCAGTACGCCGTCTTCGCCATACAGCACATGCACCACCTGAGGGCCGGGGCGAGCGCCACCGAGCACGAGCACGCTGCCGGTGCCGATGCCGCACAACAGGGCCGCCAGATCCTCGTCCTCCAGCTCGGGCTCCTCTTCTTCCATGCCCGCCGCGACCAGCCGACGGGCGGCGCTGGCGTCGACCACGAGGGTGGTGGCATAGGGCAAGAGCAGCTCCAGCGCCGCGGCCAGGTGCGCGTCGTCAGGCTCGTCCTCGGTGCGCGACAACGGCGGCAGTTCGAGCACCAGCGGGACCTCGTCGTAATCGGCCACCAGTTCGGCCAGGGCGGAGACCATGACCGCCGACCCGGGCAGCGTGATCTTGATCGCGCCGACCGGGACGTCCTCGAGGACCACGCGCGCCTGGTCGACGACCAGTTCGCACTCCAATGGCATTCGCGCCTCGACTTGGGCGGTATCGCGCAGGCATACTTCGCTCACCACACACAGGGGATAGACACCCATGCTGGCAAGGGTGGCCGCATCGGCGGCCACACCGGTGGCGCTGGTGGGATCCGCAGCGCAAATGGAGAGAACGGCGGGCAGTTGAAGCATCGTTTCCTTTCTGGCCGCGCGGGCGGGTCATGACGCTCCGCGCTTCGGGAAATACGGTAAGATTTTGCGGATTTTATCATCCACATCCAACGCCACAGGCAAACGCGACGCAATGGCCGAAAGCGACTACAAAACCTACATGTGCCTGATCTGCGGTTTCATCTACGACGAAGCCGCCGGACTCCCGGAAGAAGGTATCGCCCCCGGTACCCGCTGGGAAGACCTCCCGCCGAACTGGTCCTGCCCCGAGTGTGACGCGCGCAAGGACGATTTCGAGATGGTCGAGATCTGATCACGCTCAAGATGCGAGATGATTGTCCGTTAGGAATAGGCGACGTCGCGTCCCGCGGTTCGCCGCGCGCGCCGAAAACACACACGCAGGAAGAGATATCGTGGATCTGACCGGACTCAAGGTGATGGTGATTGACGACAGCAACACCATCCGACGCAGCGCAGAAATCTTTCTCGCCCAGGCAGGCTGCCAGGTCTTGCTCGCCGAGGACGGGTTCGACGCGCTGGCGAAAATCACCGACCACCGGCCCGACGTGATCTTCGTCGACATCATGATGCCGCGCCTGGACGGCTACCAGACCTGCGCCCTGATCAAGAAGAACGTCCGTCTCTCCGCCACCCCGGTGATCATGCTCTCGTCCAAGGACGGGCTGTTCGACCGGGCACGCGGCCGCATGGTCGGCTCCGACGAGTACCTGACCAAGCCGTTCACCAAGGACAGCCTGCTCAAGGCCGTCGCCGCCCACGCCTCCACACCGCAGTCCCACGAGTGAGTATTCAACATGCCGATTCAAAAGATTCTCGTCGTCGACGACTCCCCCACCGAACGCTACGCGCTGAGCGAGGTGCTGCAGAAGAACGGCTACCAGGTCATCACCGCCGAAACCGGTGAGGAAGGCATCGAAAAGAGCAAATCGGAACTGCCGGACCTGATCCTCATGGACGTGGTGATGCCGGGCATGAACGGCTACCAGGCCACGCGGACCATTTCCCGCGATGCGGCCACCCGCAGTATTCCGGTGATCATCTGCACCACCAAGGGGCAGGAAACCGACAAGATCTGGGGCATGCGCCAGGGCGCTTTCGACTATCTGGTCAAACCGCTCGATCACGCCGAACTGCTCGAGCGCATCCGCGCGATGGACTGAGCCGATGGCCAAACGCGTCAGCCTCAGAGAGTTTCAGGAAGGCCTGGTCCGGCGCCTGGCCGATGCCCAGTCCGCCCCCCGTCGCGACCTGCTCGGCCTGGCCGCGGGCAGCGCGCACTGGCTGCTCGACCTGTCCGACGCGGGCGAGATCCTGCCGGTACCCGCGCTGGCCACCGTGCCCCTGACCCGCCACTGGTTTCGCGGCCTCGCCAACGTGCGCGGCACCCTGTTCGGGATCGTCGACCTGTCCGCCTTCTGCGGCGGCCCCCTGATCAGTCCGGGCGGCGCCGCCCGACTGGTGCTGATCGGGCAGCGCCATGGCGCCAACTGCGGTCTGCTGGTCAGTGCCACGACCGGTCTGCGCAGTCCTGACGACTTCGACCTCGACGCCGACACGCCCCCCGAGCACGCGTGGGTCAGCCGCACCCTGCGGGACACCCACGGCCGGCCCTGGCAGCACATCGATGCGCCGCGGCTGCTCGGTCATCCGGCATTCCTGGAGGCAAGCGCCGCTTGAACCTCCGCCCGACCCTTTTCCGAAACCGTACTCGCCCTACCTGACGGAGCGACGCAATGAGCACAGCACAGACCCCGACGGCGACCATCGCCCCTGATGCAACCATCATGGACGCGCAAGACGCAGCGCCCGAGAAAAAGGCCGCGCGCCCAGCCCGGGCCGGCCTGCCCGGTGGCAAGTCGCTGACCGACCAGTTGCGCAAGCTCGGCCTCGTGCTCGGCCTGCTGTTCATCGCCCTGGTGGCGCTGATCTTCCTGCAGGCCCAGCGGGCGGCGAACTCCACCTCCTACCTGTACGCGGCCGGCGAGATGCGGATGCTGTCGGAACAGACCGCCAAATCGGGACAGCTCGCGCTTCAGGGCGATCCGCGTGCCTTCGCCGAATTGCGTGAAGGCCGCGACGAATTCGACAAGATGCTCAATGCGGTCACCAACGGCGGCCTCATCAACGAGCGCGTCGATAGCAGTGCGGTGCCGCCGAGCCCGGCCGCCTTCGCCGATCGCCTCAGCACCCTGGCCGGCATCTGGGCCAAGTCCGACAAGGACACCCAGCTGGTGCTGGACCAGGAGAAGAACCTGACCACGCTGAGCCGCTCGGTGAACGTGATCAACGACAAGAACCCGCAGCTGCTCGACGTCACCGAGCAGGTCGCCGCCCTCAAGCTCCAGTCGGGCGCCAGCGCGCGTGAGATCGCCACCGCCAACCGCCTGGTGATGCTGACCCAGCGGATCGCCAAGAACGCCAACGCCCTGCTGGTGGCCGACGCCATCGACCCGGAGGTGGCCTTCCTGCTCGGCAAGGACACCAACAGCTTCCGCGAGATTCTCGGCCAGCTCAAGGACATGACGCCCGACAGCGTCACCCGTGCCAAGCTGGCCGAGCTGGACACCGTGGCCAACGAGAGTCTCGGCGCGGTCTCCGGCATCCTCAGCAACATCCAGTATCTGGTGCAGGCCAAGCAGGCCGGGCGCCGCATCATCGACAACGCTCCGCCGCTGTCCGAACAGGCCCACCAGCTCACCGAGGAATACGCCGGCTACTTCGGCGGCTTCGGCCTGCTGCAGATCGGCATCGCCGTCGTCGCCGTGCTGATCCTGCTGAGCATTCTGCGCATGGTGTTCGTGTACCGGAACGACATGGCCGCACGCAGCCAGGACGCCGACTCCCAGCGCCGCAACGCGGAAGACGAACGGAACCAGACCCAGCAGGCCATCCTGCGGCTGATGAACGAGATGGGCGACCTGGCCGACGGTGACCTGACCATCCGCGCCACCGTGACCGAGGACATCACCGGCGCCATTGCCGACTCGGTGAACTACACGGTCGAAGAACTGGCGGTGCTGGTGCGACGCATCAACGACGCCGCCGGCCGCGTGACCAGCGCCACCGAGGCCGCCAAGCTCACCTCCAACGAACTGCTCGAAGCCACCCAGCGCCAGTCCGAGGAACTCGAGGAGGTCGGCCAGACCGTCCAGGCCATGGCCCGCTCCATGACCGAAGCGTCCCAGCGCGCCCTGCAATCCGCCCAGGTGGCGCGCCGCTCGCTCGATTCCGCCAACAAGGGGACCGAGGCGGTGGAGAACACCATCAAGGGCATGAACGAGATCCGCGAGAAGATCCAGGAGACCTCCAAGCGGATCAAGCGTCTCGGTGAATCGTCCCAGGAAATCGGCGAGATCGTGGAACTGATCTCGGACATTACCGAACAGACCAACGTGCTCGCCCTGAACGCCGCCATCCAGGCCGCCTCGGCCGGCGAGGCGGGCCGCGGCTTCACGGTGGTTGCCGAAGAGGTGCAGCGCCTCGCGGAACGTTCCGCCGAGGCCACCAAGCAGATCTCGGCCATCGTGAAGACCATTCAGACCGATACCCAGGACGCGGTGTCCGCCATGGAGAACGCCACCCATGACGTGGTCGCCGGGGCCGCGCTGTCCGACTCCGCCGGTCAGGCTCTGGTCGAGATCGGCACCGTGTCGGCCGAAGCCGCCGAGCTCATCGAACAGATCTCCAACGACACCCAGAAACAGGCGGCCAACGCCAGCCGCGTGGCCGAGTCCATGCGCGGCATCCAGGCCATTACCGAGCAGACCACGCGAGGCACCAAGCAGACCGCCGTGTCGATCGGCGAACTGGCCGAACTCGCCGTCGAACTGAAGGGATCGGTTTCGGGCTTCAAGGTCTGATCCGTCCCCACCGCGCCACGAGGCAGTATTCATGACTCAAGCCACCGAGCAGGATCTGGGTCCGCTGACCTGGGTCAAGAGTGAAATCGATCAAGCGCTGGCGCAGGCCCTGTCGGCCATCGACAAGGCCGCCGCCAGCGACGAGGAGCGCTCCTCGCACCTGCAGTTCGCCCAGTCGCACCTGCACCAGGCGCGCGGCGCCCTGTCGATCATCGGCCTGGACGGACTGACCCAGTTCACCGACGGCCTCGACAAGCTGCTCGGCGATCTGGCGCGCGGCGAGCGCGAACTGAACGACGATGTGGTCGACCTGTGCCGGCGCGCCATCGCCGCCACCGGCAACTACCTCGACGAGCTCTCCCACGGCGCCCCCGACCAACCCCTGCGCCTGGCCGCGCTGCATGCCCGCATCGCCGTTGCGCGCGGCGTCGATGCCCCGACCGAGGGCGACCTGTTCTTCCCGCCCGCCGACGTGCGTATCCCGCGCCGTGCCGAACCGCCCGCGCTGGGCAATGACGACGAACAACGTCTGCTGCGCTGGCTGCGGGTACAGTTCCAGCAAGGTCTGCTCAACTGGATCCGCAAGCCCGACGACCCGGCCGGCGCCCGGCAAATGCGCGAGTCGGTCGCCGGCATCGAATCGCGCCAGCGCCAGCAGGCCGCACGCGGATTCTGGCTCAGCGCCGCCGCCTTCTGCGAAGTCCTCGCCGAGGGCCATGTCCCGGTGACTCCGCACATCCGTCGGATCTGCGCGCGCATCGACGCCCAGATCCGCCGCCTGGTCTCGGGCACCACGCATTTTCCCGAGCGCCTGCACCGCGACACCATGTACATCGTCGCCAAGGCGCCCGCCACCGCCCCCCTGATCAAGGCCCTGCACAGCCTCTACCGGCTGCCGGCACAGCTGCCGCCACCCAACTCCGCGATCAGCGAACTGCCGCTGGCACCGATGCTGGCGGATCTGCGCGAGCAGCTCAATCACGCCAAGGACGCCTGGGACCAGTTCGCCGAGGGCACCGCCGCCGCGCTGCCCAGCTTCGAAGAGCGCATGGTCCGGCTCGCCTCGGCCAGCCGGAAGCTCGGCCGGCCCGCCGTCGTGCGCCTGATGACCACCCTGTCGGCCTTCGCCCAGTGGCTGCGCAAGGACCCCATGCGTGTTAACGACGCCATTTCGATGGAAGTCGCCTCGGCGCTGCTGCTGGCCGATCACGCCCTCGACAGCGGCCGTGTCCCCGACGCGTCCTTCTCCACCCAGGTGGAAGACTGCATCGCGCGCATCGAAGCGTGCTCGCGTGGCGAAGCGGTCTCGAATCAGGACGCCAGTGCGTCCGCCCGCCAGGCCCAGGAGCGCAGCGCGGTCGCCCAGTTGTGCAAGGAGATGCAGGCCAGCCTCGCCCAGGTCGAACAGACCCTGGACGGCTTCTTCCGCGCGCCCGACAACCGCGAACCGCTCAAGGCCGTGAAGGCGCCGATCCAGCAGATCGAAGGGATCCTGACGCTGCTCGAGGAGCAGGACGCCTATGACACCCTGTCGGACTCCGAAGCCATCATCGACCGCCTGGCCGATCCCGAACAGCCCATCGACACCGCCCTGTTCGAGCCGCTCGCCGACCTGCTGTCATCGCTCGGCTTCTACATCGACAGTCTTGCCCGCGGTCGTCCGGACAAATCGCAGCTGACCGGCGAGCACGACGCCCCCGAGCCGGAGTACGTAGACGTCGAGCTGCCCGCGACGCAGGCCGAAACGCTGCCGGAGACGGCCGTCAGCCTGCCGCCCGAAGCCGCCGCCCTGCCCACCGCGCCGCCGCGGGACCGCGAGGCGCGCATCGAGCATGAAGAAGATCTGCCCGAACAACCGGTCCCGGTGCCCGAAACCTCGGCCGAGGCCGCCCAGCTGCTCGAGGCGAGCGAAGAGGAAATCGACGCCGAGCTGCTCGACATCTTCATCGAGGAGGCGCGAGAGGTTCTCACCGACATCGAGCGCAACCTCGGCGCCGTGCGCGCCAACCCGGCCGACCAGGACGCCCTGACCACCGTGCGCCGCGGCTTCCACACGCTCAAGGGGTCGGGCCGCATGGTCGGCCTCAACGCCTTGGGCGAGGTCGCCTGGGACCTGGAGCAGACCCTCAATCGCTGGCTGCAGCTCGAGTGGTCGCCCAATGCGACCCTCCTCGACCTCATCGGCGACGCCCACACCCTGTTCGCCGCCTGGGTGGAACAGCTGGCGGGCGGCGGCGCCACCGGGCGCGACGACAGTGCCCCGGTCAGCACCCAGGCCAAGCGCCTGCTCACCGCCACCTCACCCGACGATCTCGGCCCGGCGCCGATCGAAACGCCGGCGCCTGAATCCGTGCTACCGGTGGATGAAGCCGAAGAGGTCGAGACGGATTCGGCCGACGCGTCTGTCGAGGCCGAGGAGCACCCGGTCGGCGAAGCTGCACTTGAGCCGGACGCCGCGGCGATGAACGTCACCGATCTCGAGGCCACGGACCTGGCCTTCGATCTGTCCGTCGATCTGCCGGAACTCGACGATACGCCGGCCGACAGCGCGCTTGAACGGACCCTGATCGAACCGCTCGAAGCGCTCGAGACACCCGATGAACTCGACGCCGTCAGCCTCGATTTCCCCGAACTCGAGGACGAAGCCCCCCCGGCCGACGAGGACGAAGTTCCGGAGCCCATCGAACTGCCTGAACTCGGCGCCGACGTGCTCACCGAACCCACTGCGCTGGACACGGCGGCCACGCCCGACGCCGCAGTCGCAGGCGAGGCTGCCGAGCCCGAACCCGATGCCATGGCCGAGGCTGCCGACACGGCCCCGGAGGCCGTCGAGACCGAGATCGCGGCCGAGGAGAGCGACACCGTTGAGCTTGGCACGCTCACGCTGTCTCGCCCGCTCTTCGACCTCTACTGCAACGAATCCCGCGACCACCTGACGGTGCTGCGCGAAGAGGCCTCACAGCTCGAAATCAACCCGACCCGCGTGCCCGAGGAAACGGCCGTCCGTGCCGCCCACACCCTGGCCGGCATCTCGGGCACCGCCGGCCTCGATCCGGTGCAGACACTCGCGCGCGCCCTGGAGCATGCCCTCGCCCGGCTGCAGGAGACCGCGACCGCCCCCAGCGCCGAACAGGCTGCCCTGATCAAGACCACGGTCACCACCCTGGATGCCATGCTGCGGGAAGTGGGCGACACCACCTTCCCGCTGGCGGCACCGGTCCTGGAGGCCCAGCTCGACAGCCTGCAGCGCACCCCGATCGCACCGGAACCGGCACCGGCCGATGACGAGAACGAGGCGACGGCAGACGCCGTCGCACCGATCGATGCGGCCCCGGCGGCCGACTTCGACGCTACGCCGATGCCGACCGAGCCGGCCTCCACGGACATCGTGACACCCACCGAGGAAGCCGCCGAGCCCGAGACCCTAGACGTCCAGGACGACATCGACGAGCAACTGCTGCCGATCTTCGTCGAGGAAGGCCAGGATCTCATGGCGCAACTGAACGCCGCCCTGCGCGACTGGCGCGGCGACATGGCCAATCCGGCCCACCGCGGCAACGTCGCCCGTCTGCTCCATACCATCAAGGGCAGCGCGCGCATGACCGGTGCGATGACGCTGGGCGAACATCTGCACGCGCTCGAAGGCCGCCTCGAGGCGGCGTCCGACACCACCCCGACGCTGCTCGACGAGCTCGAACAGGGGCTGGACCTGACCAGCCAGTACATCGACCGCCTCGCCCGTGGCGACACCACGCCACCCGACGAGGAGGCGCCGACTGAAACCACCGACGACGCCGCGGCGCCGGCCGCGGTCGCCATCGAGACCGAAGAAGCGGCGAGCACCGGCGGCGGCACCCTGCGGGTGCGCGCCGATCTGGTGGACCGCTTCGTGAACGAAGCCGGCGAGATCGGCATCGCCCGCACCCGGATCGAAGGCGAACTGCGCACCCAGCGTCGCGCCCTGCTGGATCTGACCGAAAACGTGATCCGCCTGCGCAACCAGCTGCGCGAGGTCGAGATCCAGGCCGACATCCAGATGCAGTCGCGCATCGCCCAGGCCGAATCGCAGCATGCGAACTTCGATCCGCTCGAAATGGACCGCTACACGCGTCTGCAGGAACTGACGCGGATGATGGCCGAGAGCGTCAACGACGTGACCACCGTGCAGCACACCCTGCTGCGCAACCTCGACCAGGCGGACGCGGCGCTGATCGCCCAGGGGCGCCAGTCCCGAACCCTTCAGCAGGCGCTCATGTCGGTGCGCATGACGCCCTTCGACAGCCTCGCCGACCGCCTCTACCGGGTGGTGCGGCAAAGCGCCAAGGAACTGGGCAAGCGGGCCAACCTGGACCTGCGCGGCGGGCGTATCGAGCTGGACCGCTCGGTGCTCGAACGCATCACCGGCCCGCTCGAACACCTGCTGCGCAACGCCGTCGCCCACGGCATCGAATCCCCCGAGGAACGGCACGCCTCGCGCAAGCCGGACATCGGCCAGATCACCCTCACCGTGCGCCACGAAGGCAACGAGGTGGTGGTCGAGATGAGTGACGACGGCGCCGGCCTGGACTACGCGCGCATCGAGGCACGGGCCCGCGAGGCCGGCCTGCTGGCCGACGGCGAGCAGGCCGACGAGCGCCGCCTGACCAACATGATCTTCATGCCCGGCTTCTCCACCGCCGGCGAGCTGTCGGCCGTCTCCGGCCGCGGGGTCGGCATGGACGTGGTCAAGGCCGAGACCGCCGCGGTCGGCGGCCGCATCGAGGTCACCTCGACGGCTGGTGCCGGTTCCAGCTTCCGCCTCTACCTGCCGCTGACCCTTGCGGTCACCCAGACCCTGCTGGTGCGCGCGGCGGGCCGCACCTACGCGATTCCGTCGAACATGGTGGCCCAGGTCCTCGAGCTCAAGCCCGACGCCCTCGAAACGATCCGCACCACGGGCACCACCCACTGGCTCAACGACGACTACGCCTACACCTACCTGCCGCGCCTGCTCGGCGACCACGAGACCCAGCCGGAGATCCACCGCTTCAACTGGGTGCTGCTGCTCAAGTCGGGCAGCCAGACCCTGGCGGTGCATGTGGACGCCCTGCGCGGCAACCAGGAAATCGTGGTCAAGAAGGCCGGGCCGCAGCTGGCCCGCCTGGTGGGCTACACCGGCGCCACCGTGCTCGGCGACGGCGAGATCGTGCTCATCCTCAACCCGGTCGCGCTCGCTGGCGTGGCCATCGACGCCGGCATGAGCGGCGCCGAGAGCGTCACCCCCCAGACCGAATCGGCCCATGTGCCGACGGTGATGGTGGTGGACGATTCGCTCACGGTGCGCAAGATCACCAGCCGCCTGCTCGAACGCGAGGGCTACACCGTGGTGACCGCCAAGGATGGCGTCGACGCGCTCGAGCACCTGCTCGACGAGATGCCCGACGTGATCCTCTCGGACATCGAGATGCCGCGCATGGACGGCTTCGATCTGGCGCGCAACATCCGCAACGACGAGCGCCTCAAGCATGTGCCGATCATCATGATCACCTCGCGCCTGGCCGACAAGCACCGCCAGTACGCCGAGCAGATCGGCGTCAACCACTACCTGGGCAAGCCCTACCAGGAAGACGAACTGCTCGCGCTGATCGGACAGTACGCCGGCGCCACGACCCACTGACGGCCGTGGCGGGGCCGGCGACGACCGGCCCCGCCCGCCCCCTCACTGCCCGCGAACCGCCCGGAACCGGGCCAGGGTGCGCTCGCGCGCGAGCGCATGATCGACGATCGGCGCCGGATAGTCGGTCCCGATACGCACCCCCAGCCCCGCCTGCTCGACGGGGGTCAGCTTCCACGGCGCATGGATGTGCTTGTCCGGCACGCGGGCCAGCTCGGGCACGTAGCGGCGGATGAAGCGCCCCTGCGGATCGAAGCGCTCCGACTGGGTCACCGGATTGAAGATGCGGAACCAGGGCTGGCCGTCGCAGCCGGTGGACGCCGCCCACTGCCAGCCGCCGTTGTTGGCGGCCAGATCGTAGTCGTTGAGCTGCGCGGCGAAGTAGCGCTCGCCCCGGCGCCAGTCCACCCCGAGATCCTTGGTCAGGAAAGACGCCACCACCATCCGCAGACGGTTGTGCATGTAGCCGCTCTGGTTGAGCTGGCGCATGCCCGCGTCCACCAGCGGATAGCCGGTGCGCCCCGCGCACCAGGCCGCGAAACCGGCGTCGTTGTCATCCCACTGAAGGGCATCGAATTCCGGCTTGAAGCAGCGCTCCACCACGTCGGGCCGATGCCACAGCACCATCTGGTAGAACTCACGCCAGATCAGCTCGCTCAGCCAGGTCTCGGCCCCCTGCCCGCCCACGCTGAGGGCGAAGTTCACCAGCTGGCGGATCGACACCGTGCCGAAGCGCAGATGCACCGACAGGTAGGACACGCCCTTGAGCGCCGGGTAATCGCGCCGCACCTTGTAGGCCTCGATCCGCTCGCGAAAGTCGGCGAACATGGCCTCGCCACCCTGCACGCCCGGGGCCAGCTTCAATTCGCCCAGGTTGCCCGCATCGAACCCGATCTCGGCCAGCGTCGGCAGCGCCGGGGCGTCGGCCGGCAGCTGAGCATCCTCGGCATGTACGTCGAAGGGGGCCGTATGCCCCGGCTCGAGCGCCTGCCTCCAGGCACGCTTGTAGGGCGTGAACACGGCGTAGGGGGTGCCGCTGCCGGTGAGGATCTCGTCGCGCTCGAAGATCACCTGATCCTTGAAATCGTGAAACGCAATGCCCCGGGACTCCAGCGCGCCGGCCACCGCGGCATCCCGGGCCATGGCCGCCGGCTCGTAGTCCCGGTTGGCGAAGACCGCGTCGACACCGAGCTCGGCCGCCAGCGCCACGATCGTCTCCGGCGCCCGCCCATGACGCACATGCAGCACCGGTCGCTGGCGATCGGCAAGCGCCCGCAGCGACGCATCGAGCGCGACCACGCTGGCGTGGATGAAGCCGACCCGCCGATCGGACCGACTGGGCAGCGCATCGAGGATGTCGGTATCGAAGACGAATGCGCAGTGCACCCGCGCGCACTGGGCCAGGGCCTGATGCAGGGCCGCCTGATCGAAGGCGCGCAGATCGCGCCGGAACCACACCAGACCCGATGAATAGCGTTTGGCCACGCCGTGTCCTCCTGTTGCCGGGCATCACAAATGCGCCCGAAGGTGTAAATTCTGCCTCAGGGCCGGCATGCCTTCATCCGTTGCGCACGCACGCACGGGCCGCTGCACCCGCTGGCGGCACGGGAATGCTTTCGTGCATCGTCCCGGCCCATTAAAATGAGCCCCGACATGAATCTGACGCACCATTTCCTGATCGCCATGCCGCAGATGGACGACCCCAATTTCGCGCGCACGCTCACCTATGTGGCCGAGCACAGCGACCGGGGCGCACTCGGCGTCATCGTCAACCGGCCGATCGACATGGATCTGGCCAGCCTGTTCGAACGCATCGATATCCCCCTGACCAACGAAGCCATCGCGCGTCAACCGGTGTTCTTCGGTGGCCCGGTCCAGACCGATCGCGGTTTCGTGCTCCATCGCCCCGCCGGCGATTGGAGCGCCACCCTGAGCGTCAATGACGAGATCGGCATGACCAGCTCGCGCGACATCCTCGAGGCGGTGGCCGGCGGCCTCGTCGAGCAGGACATCCTCGTGACCCTCGGCTACGCCGGCTGGGACGCGGGGCAGCTCGAGCAGGAGCTGGCCGACAACGCCTGGCTCACCACCCCGGCCGACCCGACCATCATCTTCGACCTGCCCCCCGAAGAACGCCTCGCCGCCGCCATGCAGAGCATGGGCATCGACTTCGCCCACCTGTCCGAGGACGCCGGGCATGCCTGAACCGTCCGCCGCCCGTCCGTCGCGCGGCACCGTCATGGGGTTCGATTTCGGCCTCGCGCGCATCGGCGTCGCCGTGGGCGAGTTCGAGACCGCCCGGGCCAATCCGCTCACCACTCTGCATGTGCAGAGCAACCGCGCGCGCTTCGACGCCATCGCCGCCCTGATCGACGAATGGCGGCCGGTCCAGCTCGTGGTCGGCCTGCCCCTCGGCCTCGACGGCGAAGCGCAGGAGCGCACCGCCCGCTGCCAACGCTTCGCCAACCAGCTCGACGGTCGCTACGGCCTGCCGGTCGCCCTGGTGGACGAGCGCTTCAGTTCGGCCGAAGCCGAACGCCTGCTGGCCGACGCCGGCCAACGCCGCTGGCAGGACCGGAAGGCAGCGCTCGACGCGGCTGCCGCCGGGATCATCCTCCAGCACTACCTGGACCAAGGACCATGACCTCCCTCCCCGACGCAGAAGCCCTGCTCGAAGCGCTCGTGGCGCAGATGCGGCCCGACATCACCCCGGACACCGCGCTGGTCGGCATCCACACCGGCGGCGCCTGGCTCGCCGAACGCCTGCACGAGGCCCTCGGCATCCGCCAGCCCCTGGGCACCATCGACGTGGCCTTCTACCGTGACGACTACGGCGAGCGGGCCTTGCAGCCGCAGCTGCGCCGCTCCGCGATCCCCTTCGACATGGAAGGCGCACCGGTGATTCTCGTCGACGACGTGCTGTTCACCGGGCGCACCACCCGCGCCGCCCTCAACGAACTGTTCGACTATGGCCGCCCGGCGCGGGTCGACCTGGCGGTGCTGGTCGATCGCGGCGAGCGCGAGTTGCCGATCGCACCGCGCTACTGTGCGCTCACCTTGCCGGAACCGATCGGCCCCGGCACGCGTCTTCAACTGGAGCAGGCCGACGATGGCTCCCTGTCGCTGAGACTGATCGATGTTTAACCCACAACTGAACGCCAATGGCGAACTGCAGCATCTGCTGTCGCTCGACGGGCTCCCACGCGAGATCCTCACCGCGATCCTCGACACCGCCGCGCCCTTCACCGAAGTGGCCGAGCGCGAGGTGAAGAAGCTGCCGATCCTGCGCGGCAAGAGCATCTTCAACCTGTTCTTCGAGAATTCGACACGCACCCGCACCACCTTCGAGATCGCCGCCAAGCGCCTGTCGGCCGACGTCATCAACCTGAACATCTCCACCTCCTCGACCAACAAGGGCGAGACCCTGCTCGACACGGTGGACAACCTGTGCGCCATGCAGGCCGACATGTTCGTGGTGCGCCACGCCTCCAGCGGCGCGCCCTACCTGATGGCCGATCACCTGCGCAACACGGGGCGCAACGACATCCACGTGATCAACGCCGGCGACGGCCGCCATGCGCACCCCACCCAGGGGCTGCTGGACATGTACACCATCCGCCACTTCAAGCACGACTTCAGCAATCTCGTCGTCGCCGTGGTCGGCGACGTCCTGCACTCGCGCGTCGCCCGCTCGCAGATCGCCGCGCTCACCACCCTGGGCGTGCCCGAAGTGCGCGTCATCGGCCCCAAGACGCTGCTGCCCACCGGGCTCGACAAGATGGGCTGCCGGGTCTTCCATGACATGCGCGCCGGGCTCAAGGATGTGGACGTGGTGATGATGCTGCGCCTCCAGAACGAACGCATGAACGGACCCCTGCTGCCCAGCGCACAGGAGTTCTTCAAGGTCTGGGGGCTCACCGCCGAGAAACTGGCGCTGGCCAAAGCCGACGCCATCGTGATGCACCCCGGCCCCATGAACCGCGGGGTCGAGATCGACTCGGAGGTGGCCGACGGCGCCCAGGCGGTCATCCTGCCCCAGGTGACCTTCGGCATCGCCGTGCGCATGGCGGTGATGAGCATGCTGGGCCGCAGCTGAGGGACGCAGGAATGAAAATCAAGATCGCCAACGGCCGGCTCGTCGATCCGGCACACGACATCGACCACGCGCACGACCTGTTCATCGCCGACGGCAAGGTCGCCGGCATCGGCCAGGCACCCGACGGCTTCGCCGCCGACACCGTCATCGACGCCCGCGGCCTCATCGTCAGCCCGGGGCTGGTGGATCTGGCCGCGCGCCTGCGCGAGCCCGGTTACGAGTACCTGGCCACGCTCGACACGGAAATGGAAGCGGCCATGGCGGGCGGCGTCACCAGCCTCGCCATCCCCCCGGACACCGACCCGCCGCTGGACGAGCCGGGCCTGGTCGAGATGCTCCGTTATCGCGCCAAGCGCCTCAACAAGGCACACATCTACCCGGTCGGCGCGCTCACCGAGCAGCTCGACGGCCAGCGCCTCTCGGAGATGGCCGAACTGGTGGACGCCGGCTGCGTCGCCTTCAGCCAGGCCAACCGCCCGATCACCGACACCCAGGTGCTGTTCTGCGCGCTGCAGTATGCCGCCACCTTCGATTTCCGCGTCTGGCTGCAGCCGATCGCCCCGCACCTGGGGCGCGAAGGCGTGGCTCACGACGGCGAGGTCGCCTCGCGCCTGGGCCTGCCGGGCATCCCCACGGCCTCGGAAACCATCGCCCTGTACACCTACATCGAGCTGGCGCGCATGACCGGCGCCCGGCTCCACATCACGCGCCTGTCGACGGCCGAGGGCCTGGCCATGATCCGGCGCGCACGCCATGACGGCGTCGACATCACCTGCGACGTGTCCATCAATCAGCTGCACCTGTGCGACATGGACATCGGCTACTTCAACGCCAACTGCCGGCTGATCCCGCCCCTGCGCAGCCAGCGCGACCGCGACGCCCTGCAGGCCGGGCTGGCCGACGGCGACATCGACGCCCTGTGCTCGAATCACACCCCGGTGGACGACGACGCCAAGCAGATCCCGTTCTCGGAAGCGGAACCGGGCGCCACCGGCCTGGAACTGCTGCTGCCACTGACCCTCAAATGGGGCCAGGCGCGGGGCCTGTCCATGGTCGATACGCTGCGCCGCATCACGATCAGTCCGGCGCGAATCATCGGCTCCCGCTCGGGCCATCTCGGCCTCGGCGCGCGGGCGGACGTGTGCATTTTCGATCCGGAGGGCGAAACGACGGTGACGCGCGAACAGTTGCGCAGCCAAGGGAAAAACACGCCGTTCCTGGGATTGAACCTGCCCGGCCAGGTACGTTACACCCTCGTCGAGGGCAAGATCATGTTCGGCGAAGCGGCGCTCAAATAGCGAAGCAACGGAGGGGGTCGAGTGCATTTCATCACGCAATGACAAAAAAGTTGTTGCATTGCACAAATTCATGCGCTAGGATGGAATCGTCTCCTCCACAAACCGAACAGGTGTGGATTCAACGCCCGGGCACGACAGTGCTTCGGGCGTTTTTTTAGGTCTCCCCGGTCGGCCATGCGGCCGGCGCACGGACAGCGCCACAAGGACAGAAGCGCTCAGTCGAGCGCCTTGAGCCGCGCCAGCATCTGAGCGCCCAGCCCGGCAATGCGCACCCGCTTGGCGCGCGAGGTCTGCCCCGAAATCAATTCGACCGATGCCTTGGGCACCGCACAATAGGTGGCCAGAAACGCGAGCAGGGCCTTGTTGGCCTTGCCGTCGACGGGAGGCGCGGCGAGACGGATCTTCATCGCCTCGCCATGGCGCCCGGCGAAGCCCGTGGTCTTGGCCCCCGGCTGGATGTGGAGGGTCAGGGTGGCCAGTTGCGCGTCCCCGGTGAGCCAGTCGCTCACAGGCCGACGATCAATGGCGTGAATGCACCGCCGATGCGGGCCAGAAGCATGAGCAGGATCTGCAGCACCAGCAGCAGCACCAGCGGCGAGAGGTCCACGTTGGCGACCAACGGAATGAGCTTGCGGAACGGGCGCAGGAAGGGCGCGGCCAGGGTGAAGAACAACGGCGCCATCGGGGCGTGGGGGTTGACCCAGGAGAACACCGCCGAGATCAGCACGATGCCGATCACCATGTACACCATCAGCTGCATCAGATCGACCAGCCCGATGCCCCAGACCCCCAGCAGGACGCCGGCGATGTTGTCGCCGAAGGGCACCCCGCGCGCCGCCAGCGAGGCGAAGGCGAGCACGGTCTGGACCACCCAGGCCGGCAGCAGGCTGGCCATGTCGAGCCCGAACAGGCCCGGCAACACCCGCCGCAGCGGCCGCACGCACCAGTCGGTGGTGGCGATGACGAACTGCCCGATCTCGTTGTGGAAGCTGACGCGTTGCCACTGCATGAAGAAACGCGCCAGCAGCATCAGGCTCAGGAAGCCGCCGGCGAAATTGAGGATGAGCAACAACAGATTGGCGAGCATGGATCAGCGTCTCCTTCAGTCCGCCCCGAGTTCGTCACCCATGGCCTGACCGCGCGCCCGCGCGGCCTCCACGGCGCGGGCGATGATGCCCGCAAAATCGTCGGCCGCCAGCGCGGCCAGGGCCGCCGCGGTGGTGCCGCCCTTGGAGGTCACCCGCTCGCGCAGCACCGCCGGGGCCTCGTCGCTCTGCGCTGCCAGGCGGGCCGCGCCTTCGACCGTGCCGATGGCCAGGGTCCGGGCCGTGGCCTCGTCGAAGCCGAGCGCACGCCCGGCGGCTTCGAGCGCCTCGATGAAATGGAACACATAGGCCGGACCGCTGCCGGAAATGGCCGTCACCGCGTCCATCCCGGCCTCGTCGTCGATCCACACCGCGCGGCCGACCGCGGTCAGGATCGCCTCGACCTGCTCGCGCTCGGCGGCGCTGACGACCGGGTCCGCATAGAGCCCGGTCATGCCGGCACCGATCAGCGCCGGCGTGTTGGGCATGCAGCGCACCAGCCGGGTGTAGCCGCCCAGCCAGCGGCCGATGTCGGCCGCGCGCAGACCGGCGGCGATGCTGACCACCACCTGGCGCTCCAGCCGTCCGGCCAGGGGCGCGACGGCCGCGCGCATCTGCTGCGGCTTGACCGCCAGCACGATGATGTCGCACCCGAGCAGGGCCTCGTCCACCGCGCCCCGCGTGTGCACGCCGAAGTCCGCGGCAAGCGCGGCCTGCCCTTCGGCGCGCGGCTCGACGACGAGAATGTCCGCTGCCGCGAATCCCTTGGCGCACATGCCGCCGATCAGGGCCCGGGCCATGTTGCCACCACCGATGAAACCAATGTTCATGTCGTTTCCGTTATCTCAGGCATCCGGCGACGCGGAGCGCGTCCGGTCGCCGAAAATGGCCGTACCGACCCGCACGATGGTCGCGCCCTCGGCAATGGCCGGTTCAATGTCATGGGACATGCCCATGGAAAGCGTGTCGAGCGCGAGGCCCCGCTCGTTGAGCGCGTCCAGCAGGCGGCGCAGGGTCGCGAAGCGTTCGCGCAGCAACGCCTCGTCTCCGGTCGGCTCGGGAATGCACATCAGGCCACGCAGACGCACGCCCGGCAAGGCGCGCACCGCTTCGGCCAACGCAGGCACGTCATCGGGCGCGACGCCAGACTTGCTGTGCTCGCCGCTCACATTGACCTGCAGGCACAGGTTCAGCGCCGGCAGCTGCGGGTCGCGCTGCTCCGAGAGCCGTTGGGCGATCTTGAGCCGGTCGACCGAATGCACCCAGGCGAAGCGGCTCGCCACCAGCCGTGTCTTGTTGCTTTGCAGCGGGCCGATGAAATGCCATTCCAGGGCTCGCTCGGCGAGCGCATCGACCTTGTCGGCCCCTTCCTGCGCATAGTTTTCGCCAAACGCCCGTTGACCGGCATCGGCCGCCTCGGCCACACGGTCGGCCGGCCAGGTCTTGCTCACCGCCAGCAGACGGATCGCGTCGGGATGCCGCCCGCATGCCACGGCCGCCCTGGCGATGCGCTCGCGCACGGCTTGCAAGTTGCCAGGGATTGATGTCATATAGGTTCGATTGACGGCTAAAGAAACGCGTTTCAGACCCGAAAATTATAGCATCGCGCTTTTTTCGCCCAACCCGCTCACGGATGCCCCTGACCGCCCATGGATATCACCGAACTGCTCGCGTTTTCCGTCAAGAACCAGGCCTCGGATCTGCACCTCTCGGCTGGCCTGCCGCCCATGATCCGCGTCCATGGCGACGTGCGCCGGATCAACCTGCCGCCCATGGAGCACAAGGACGTGCACGCCATGGTGTACGACATCATGAACGACGGACAGCGCAAGCAGTATGAAGAGGTGCTGGAGACCGACTTCTCGTTCTCGGTGCCCAATCTGGCGCGCTTCCGGGTCAACGCCTTCAACCAGGAGCGAGGTGCGGCGGCGGTGTTCCGGACCATTCCGTCCAAGGTACTGACCCTCGAGGATCTCAACGCCCCCAAGATCTTCAAGGAAATCTCCGAGCAGCCGCGTGGCATCTGCCTGGTGACCGGCCCGACCGGCTCGGGCAAGTCCACCACCCTGGCGGCGATGATCGACTACATCAACCAGAATCACTACGGCCACATCCTCACCGTCGAGGACCCGATCGAATTCGTGCATGAATCCAAGCGCTGCCTGATCAACCAGCGCGAGGTGCACCGCGACACCCTGTCCTTCAACAACGCCCTGCGTTCGGCCCTGCGGGAAGATCCGGACGTGGTGCTGGTGGGCGAGATGCGCGACCTGGAGACCATCCGTCTGGCGCTGACCGCGGCCGAAACCGGCCACCTGGTGTTCGGCACCCTGCACACCTCGTCGGCGGCCAAGACCATCGACCGGATCGTGGACGTGTTCCCGGCGGCGGAGAAGGACATGGTCCGCGCGATGCTGTCAGAGTCGCTGCGCGCGGTGATCTCCCAGACCCTGCTCAAGACCAAGGACGGCAAGGGCCGCGTCGCCGCGCACGAGATCATGATCGGCACACCCGCCATTCGCAACCTGATCCGCGAAAACAAGATCGCGCAGATGTACTCCGCGATCCAGACGGGCCAGAATGCAGGCATGCAGACGCTCGACCAGTGCCTGACCGAGCTCGTCCAGCGCAACCTGATTTCCAATTCGGAAGCCCGTCTGCGCGCGCAGAACAAGGACAACTTCCTCGGCTGAACATTGAGCCGACGGCCGGCCCGGCGCCGCCCGGGCCCATCCTGGCGTTACGGAGCAAGCGATGGAACGCGATCAAGCCCTCAAATTCATGCAGGACCTGCTGCGCCTGATGGTGCAGAAGAACGGGTCCGACCTGTTCATCACCGCCGGTTTTCCGCCGGCCATCAAGATCGACGGGCGCATTGTGCCGCAGTCGAACCAGATCCTCAGCGCGCAGCACACCACCGAGCTGGCCCGTTCGATCATGAACGACAAGCAGGCCGCCGAGTTCGAAGCCACCAAGGAATGCAACTTCGCGATCTCGCCGTCCGACATCGGCCGCTTCCGCGTGAATGCGTATGTGCAGCAGGGCCGGGTCGGCTGCGTGCTGCGCACGATCGCGCAGAAGATTCCCACGCTGGATGAGCTGGGCCTGCCCTCGGTGCTGCGCGAGATCGCCATGTCGAAGCGCGGTCTGGTGATTTTCGTCGGCGGCACCGGCACGGGCAAGACCACCTCGCTGGCCGCCATGGTCGACTACCGCAACGAGCACAGCTACGGCCACATCATCACGGTCGAGGATCCGATCGAATACGTGCACCAGCACAAGAACTGCATCGTCACCCAGCGCGAGGTCGGCATCGACACCGAGGACTGGGCGATCGCCCTCAAGAACACCTTGCGACAGGCACCCGACGTGATCCTCATGGGTGAGATCCGCGACCGCGAGACCATGGACCACGCCATCGCCTTCGCCGAGACCGGTCACCTGTGTCTGGCCACGCTGCACGCCAACAGCGCCAACCAGGCCATCGACCGGATCATCAACTTCTTCCCGGAAGAACGCCGCCAGCAGCTGCTCATGGACCTGTCGCTCAACCTGCGCGCCATGATCTCCCAGCGCCTGCTGCCGCTGCTCGGCCGCAAGGGCCGGGTGCCGGCGGTGGAAATCCTGCTCAACTCGCCGCTGATCTCGGACCTGATCTTCAAGGGCGAGGTCTCGGAGATCAAGGACGTGATGAAGCGTTCCACCGAGCTGGGCATGCAGACCTTCGACCAGGCGCTGTTCAAGCTCTACGAGGACGAACTCATCAGCTACGAGGACGCCCTGCGCAACGCCGATTCGGTCAACGACCTGCGCCTGCAGATCAAACTCAACAGCAAGCACGGCGACAAGGATCTGGGCGCGGGGATCCAGCACCTGGATATTGTTTAGCCCCCACGCTCACTGCGTTCGCTGCCCCCCGAGGGGGCTGCGGCGCGCCTTGGGACGGCCCGGCGCCGCGCCGGTGTTTAGCCCCCACACTCACTGCGTTCGCTGCCCCCCGAGGGGGCTGCGGCGCGCCTTGGGACGGCCCGGCGCCGCGCCGGTGTTTAGCCCCCACGCTCACTGCGTTCGCTGCCCCCCGAGGGGGCTGCGGCGCGCCTTGGGACGGCCCGGCGCCGCGCCGGTGTTTAGCCCCCACGCTCACTGCGTTCGCTGCCCCCCGGGGGGGCTGCGGCGCGCCTTGGGGCGGCCCGGCGCCGCGCCGGTGTTTAGCCCCCACGCTCACTGCGTTCGCTGCCCCCCGAGGGGGCTGCGGCGCGCCTTGGGGCGGCCCGGCGCCGCGCCGGTGTTTAGCCCCCACACTCACTGCGTTCGCTGCCCCCCGAGAGGGGGCTGCGGCGCGCCTTGGGGCGGCCCGGCGCCGCGCCGGTGTTTAGCCCCCCACGCTCACTGCGTTCGCTGCCCCCCGAGGGGGCTGCGGCGCGCCTTGGGACGGCCCGGCGCCGCGCCGGTGTTTAGCCCCCCACGCTCACTGCGTTCGCTGCCCCCCGAGGGGGCTGCGGCGCGCCTTGGGACGGCCCGGCGCCGCGCCGGTGTTTAGCCCCCACACTCACTGCGTTCGCTGCCCCCCGAGGGGGCTGCGGCGCGCCTTGGGGCGGCCCGGCGCCACGCCGGTGTTTAGCCCCCACGCTCACTGCGTTCGCTGCTCCCCGAGGGGGCTGCGGCGCGCCTTGGGGCGGCCCGGCGCCGCGCCGGTGTTTAGCCCCCACACTCGCATTCGCTCGCTGCCCCCCGAGGGGGCTGCGGCGTGCCTTGGGACGGCCCGGCGAGCCTGGGGCTGTCCGGCTGCCGGCGTCTCCCTCCCCTTCAAGGGGAGGGTCGGGGTGGGGATGGGTTCAGCTGGCGGAGGCGTCGGTTAACACTGCGGGGATCGAAGCCCGCCCTTATGCGTCCTTGGGTTTGCGCAGGCTGCCGGCGATCATCTTGTATTCATACACCCGGCATTCGAGGGCGCCGTTGTACAGCGGCGTGCGCTTCGACGCACGCAGGCCGATCAGCTTGGGCAAGGCGGCGTCGGCACTCAGGAAATAACAACGCCAGCCACTCCAGCGCGCCTTGAGGGCGTCGCCGAGTTGCGGATAGAACGCCTCGAGCTCGGCGGACTCGCCGATGCGCACCCCGTAGGGCGGATTGGCCACCATCACGCCCTGCGCTGTCGGCGGGGTGCGTTCGAGCAGGCCGACCTGCTCGAGCCGAACCTGTTCCGCCAGCCCTGCCGCCTCGAGGTTGATGCGCGCGCGCTTGACCTGCACCGCTTCGCTGTCGGAGCCGAAGATGGGCAGCGTGGCGGCATGACGGCGCCGGCCTTCGGCCTCGCGGCGCAGCTTGCGCCACATGGCTTCGTCCACATGGCGCAAATGCTCGAAGGCGAAGCCGCGCCCGAGCCCCGGCGCGATGTCCAGCGCCATCTGCGCCGCCTCGATCAGGAAGGTACCGCTGCCGCACATGGGATCGAGCAGGGGCTCGTCGGTGCGCCAGCCGGCGATGCGCAGGATGCCCGCGGCGAGGTTCTCCTTCAGCGGCGCCTCCACCGCGGCCTGCTTGAAGCCCCGCTTGTAGAGCGGCTCGCCGGAGGTGTCGAGGTAGAGCGTGACCTGGTCCTGGTTCAGGAAGGCGTGGATGCGCACATCCGGATTCGCGGTATCGATGCTCGGCCGGCTGCCATGCACCATGCGGAAGTGGTCGCACACCGCGTCCTTGATGCGCAGGGTGATGAACTCCAGGCTCTTGAGCGGCGAGCGGCGCGCGGTCACATTGACCCGCATCGTCTGCTCATGGGTGAACCACTTGGCCCAGGTGACGCTGTAGGCGAGGCGATAGATATCTTCCTCGCGGCGGTAGCGCCCGAAGGCCACCTGCCAGAGCACCCGGGTGGCGAGCCGGCTTTCCAGGTTGGCGCGGCAGGCCAGCGCCCAGTCGCCGCGGAAGGCGACGCCGCCGTGGGTCTGGTGCAGATCGCGGGCGCCGAGCGCGCCCAGTTCATCCACCAGTCCGGCTTCGAGGCCCCGCGGACAGGGGGCAAAGAATCGTTCGTTCATCGCGGTGGCCTCAGAACGGTTTGAGCACGACGAGGAAAACCACCACGAACAGCACCAGCACCGGAATCTCGTTGAAGAAACGGTACCAGGTGTGGCTGCGGGTGTTCTCGCCCCGGGCGAAGCGGCGCAACAGCTGGCCACAGTACAGGTGATAGACGATCAGGCCCACCACCAGCAGGGTCTTGGCATGCAGCCAGCCGCCGGTGAACCCGTAGCCGAACCACAGCCACAGGCCGAGGCTGACGGCGAGGATGCCCAGCGGTGTCATGAACCGGTACAGCTTGTGCGCCATGAGGAGCAGACGCTCGCGCTCGGCGGCGCTGCCGGCGGGCACCATGGCCAGGTTCACGAAGATGCGCGGCAGGTAGAACAGGCCGGCGAACCAGCTGATGACGAAGACGATGTGAAGGGCTTTCGAGGCCAGCATGGAGAAAAGGCTCCGGGATCAGTGAACGATGCGCGGGACGGCGGCCAGCCCGGCGTGGATGTCGGGATAGGTGAGGCGCGCGCGCAACTCGCGCTTGACGCGCCGGTTATCGAGACGCCGCGATTCACGCATGAACGAGAGCGTCATGGGCGAGACGCGGCTGGCCAGCTCGCGGCGCGACACGCGCGGCGGGCGCGCCAGCCCCAGGTGATCGGCCACCGCGTCGAAGTAGTCGGCCATGCGCAGGTCGGTGTCGTCGCTCGCGTTCCACACCCGGCCGTTGCCGCCGCGGTTCAGGGCGAGCGTCGCGAGCCGGGCCAGGTCGTCGGCATGGATGTGGTTGGTGAACACGTCGTCCTCCGCCACCAGCGCCGGATCACGACGCTCGAGCCGCTCGACGGGCAGGCGGTCGGCCGCATAGATGCCCGGCGCGCGCAACGTCACCACGTCGATGCGGCAGCGCCGGGCGAAGGCACGCAGGGCGCGCTCCGCGTCGACCCGGCGGATGGCCCGGTCCGATTCCGGCGCTGCCGGTCGCGTCTCGGCCACCAATGCACCGCCGCAATCACCGTAGACGCCCGTGGTACTGATGTAGACGAGGCGCCGTGGTAGACTGCCGCGGCGCGCGAGCGCGGCGATCAGGGCGCGGGTGCGCAGGTCGCGCAAACCGCGACGCGGCGGCGGCGCGGTGTGGATCACGTAGTCGGCCAGACCGGCGATCCGGCGCAGCGAACGGCGGTCATCCAGGTCGGCCAGGATCGTGCGGACACCCAGCTTTCGCAGCGCAACACGCTGGGCCTCATCGCGTATCATCGCAATGACGCGGAATCGCTCGAGCAGCCACGGCAAGGCACGCTGGGCCACGTCGCCGCATCCCACGATCAGAACAGTTTGCATTCGCCGATTATCTCACGCCGGATTTCATCATGTCTTTCAAACTCACCATCCAGCCGGGCGACCACCACATCGACGTCGCCGAGCACCAGACCATCGTCGAAGCGGCCATCGAGGCCGGCCTGATGCTGCCGTACAGCTGCCGTGACGGCGTCTGCGGTGCCTGCAAGGGCAAGGTGCTGCGCGGCTCGGTGAACTACGGCAAACACGCCCCCGACACCCTGACCGATGCCGACAAGGCCGAGGGCCTCGCCCTGTTCTGCTGCGCCACCGCGAAGGAAGACCTCGAGATCGAGGTGCGCAACGTGACCCGGGTGGACGACATCCCCATCAAGAAGCTGCCCTGCCGGGTCCAGGAGATGATCCACGCCGCCCCCGACGTGATGATCCTCAAGCTCAAGCTGCCGGCGACCGAGCCGTTCGCCTTCCGCGCCGGGCAGTACATCGACTTCCTGCTCCCGGGCGACCGGCGACGCAGCTTTTCCATCGCCAACGCACCGGAGGGGGCGGACCACATCGAGCTGCATGTGCGCCATGTGCCGGGCGGCCTGTTCACCGACCAGGTGTTCACGACCATGAAGGTGCGCGACATCCTTCGCTTCGAAGGCCCGCTGGGCAGCTTCTTCCTGCGCGAGGACAGCGACGCCCCGATCGTACTGCTGGCCGGCGGCACCGGCTTCGCCCCCATCAAGGGCGTGATCGAGCATGCCATCGCACGCGGCATCACCCGGCCGATGACCCTTTACTGGGGCGCACGCGACCGCGCCGGACTCTACCAGGCCGACCTGGCCGAGCAGTGGGCGCAGACCCACGACTGGTTCAAGTTTGTGCCCGTCCTGTCCGATATGACATCGGAGGACGACTGGCAGGGACGAACCGGACTGGTCCATGAAGCGGTCATGGCCGATTTGCCGGATCTGTCCGGACATCAGGTCTACGCCTGCGGGGCGCCGGGCATGATCGAGGCCTCCATGGCCGACTTCGCCGACCGCTGCGGCCTGCCGGAAGACCAGTATTTCGCCGATTCGTTTACCTTCTCGGCTGATTCGCAACCCTGACCTCACCACGAGCCCAACCATGCTGCTGACCCGAGAGCCCGTCGTGAATCGCAACCGCGCGATCACAGCCAACCGACTCATTGCCCACGCGACCTCGGTTGCCGAAGTCGTCGAAGGGCTGCAGCAGTTCGAAGACGAATGGCCGAGCCATCACCCGGTGTTCCTGTGCCTGGGCAAGCTGGTCCCCACCCCGGACCTGCTCGAATGGGCCTTGCCGGAGAACCTCATGGTGGAGATCCCGGCGCCCACCCTGGCCCACCCGAAGACCCAGGAATTGCTGCCGCAACTGCAGGCGGCCGGCATCAGCATGTGCCTGTCGTGGTTCACCCCCGCGGTCGCCCTGCCGCCGGATGTGGACTGGCGCTTCGTGATCATGGACCAGCGCAAGCTGCCGCGCCCGGACGGCAGCCCGGGCCTGAGTCTCGCCTGGGGCCTGAAGGACATCCAGGGCTTCGACGCGGCCATCGAACAGGGCTATGACGGCGCCGCCGGCTGGTTCTTCCTGCATGGTGGCGCACCGGCCAAGGGCATTTCCCCATCCCATGCACAGATCGTGCGCCTGCTCAATCTGGTGCGTCAGAACGCCGAGGTCAAGGAGATCGAAGCCGTCCTCAAGCAGGACGTGGCGCTGTCCTACAAGCTGCTGCGCTACATCAACTCCGCCGGTTTCGGCCTGCGCTGCGAGATCCAGTCCTTCCGCCACGCCGTGACCATCCTCGGCTACAACAACCTGAACAAGTGGCTGTCGCTGCTGCTGGTGACCGCCAGCCGCGACCCCTCCGCCCCCGCCCTGATGCAGGCCTCCATCGCCCGCGGACGGATGATGGAGCGCATCGGCGCACCGTTCTTCGACAAGTCGGCGCAGGACAACCTATTCATCACCGGCGCCTTCTCGCTGCTGCCGGCACTGCTGGGCACCTCGCTGGCCGACCTGCTCGGCGAGATGAGCCTGCCCGAAGTCATCACCGACGCCCTGGTCAACGACGAGGGCGAATTCGCCCCCTTCCTCAAGCTGGCGCGCGCCGCAGAACGCTTCGACGCCTCGGCGCTGCAGCAGATCGCCGAGGACCTGACCATCGACGCCAACGCGGTCAACACCGCCCTGCTCGCCGGGCTACAGTTCGCAGACAGTCTTCAGGCATAAAGTCACATTATGGGCGCCATTGGCGCCGCACCCGGCGCCACCCCTGCGGAAACCGTCACAACCCCCCGTACGCCCCCCCAGTAGAATGCAGGCTGTCTCTTTTTCACGACGCAGCCTGCATTCGCCCGATGGCACCGCCCAACCTGCCTTTCCGTCTGATACGCCCGGCGCCGGACCCCGTCCTCGCCGAGGCCGTGCTGCGCCTGCTCGAGACCCCCGAGCCGGCCTCGGAAGCGCTCGCGGAGCTGGCCATGCGCGATGCCCCGTTTACCCTGGCGCTGTTGTCCATGCGCCCCCTGCAGCCAGGCGAAGCGACCACGCTCAAGCGCGCGCTGACCGAGCGCATCGACGAGGCGGGCGACGCCCTGCTGCGGGCTTGGCTCATGCATACCGGCAGCCAGCAGCTGCAAGCGGACGCGGTCGGACAGCTCAACATGCGTGCCGGCCAGGTGGCCGAGACGGCCATGCACCTGGCCATCGAACTGCGCTACCCGCGGCCGGACGAGGCCTATCTCGCCGGCCTGTGGCATCACGTCGGCGCCCTGTCGCTGCTCGCCTCGACCCGCGACTTTCCGGTGCTTCGGGACCAGCCCGCCACCGCACTCGAACGCCGCCAGGCGGAACGCCAGCGCTTCGGCATCGACCAGATCCAGCTGGCCGCCTGGCTGGCCGAAAGTTGTGGCCTGCCTCCGACCCTGCGCGACGCCCTGGCCCTCGCGGGCGCCCATGAAGAGCATGTCGCCGGTGCCCACCCGCTGGCGCGGATCCTGCGCGCCGCCATCCACATCGCCGGACCCGACGCCACGCTCGACGAGGCCGCCCGCCTGACCGGCCTGGACACGGAACGCCTGTCCAATCTCAAGACGGATGTGGACTATCTGTCGACCGAAGGGCTCAAGTCCCTGGGGATCGGCGCGCCGGGCGCAGCCGAGCACGAGCGCAAGCCGAGCGGCTACCCCATGCTGCCCAGCGGCTGGCGCGCCGTCGCCCTCGGCGGGCTGCTGGCGGGCGCCTTCGAAGGCATCGACGGCAAGCGCCTGAGCCTGCGACTGGGCAACGCGTTCCGCCTGCTGTTCGGCAAGACACCCCCGCTGATGCTGACGGTCACGGAGGGGCAGGTACAGCCCTTGCCGATGGACACAGCGCAGGTCGCCCCCCATCTGATCACCGAACTCGGCCTCCAGGTGGACGACGACACCAGCGTGGTGGCCCTGGCCCTGCGCACCCAGGCCTCGACCAGCCACTTCCCCGGCGGCGACGGCCCCGGCCGCAGCACCCGGGACTGGCATCTGGCCCGCTGGCTGGGAACCGCCGGCATTCTCTGCGTGCCCTGGCAGATCGAGGACACCCCGGGCGTCGCCGTGGTCGGGCTCGACGAACACCTCGATCTGCCCACCGAGGAACAGCAGCTCATGGCGCGGCTGGTGTCCGGCGCCGCACGCGCCCTGGCCGCCGAGCGCACCCGGCGCCGCGCCATGGACCAGCTCGGCGAGACGCTGATGGCGTCCCAGCGTGAGCACATCCGCCGTGTGACCCACGAGATCAAGAGCCCGCTGACCGTCATCAAGAGCTATCTGGGCGTCATCGGCCAGCGCCACCCCGAGGATCCGACCCTGGCCACCGAGCTCAACCAGGTGAGCCAGGAAATCGACCGCGTCGGACGCCTGCTCGGCCAGCTCGCCCACCCGGAGAGCGCCACCGAAGAGCCCCGCTCCACCTCGGTCAGCGGCGTGGTCCAGGAGCTCCAGCACGTCTACGGCGAACCGCTGTTCGGACAGCGCAACCGCGAACTCGAGATCCGCATCCCGGGCGGCTTGCCGCCAGTGGCCATCCCCGCCAGCACCCTCAAGCAGGTGTTGCTGAACCTGGTGCGCAATGCGGCCGAAGCCCTGCCCGAGGGCCACCGCCTCACCATCTCCTCGCCCGGCGTGCTGATCACCGACGGTCGGCACAGCCTTGAGCTCGAACTGGCCGACAACGGCCCGGGCATCCCCGAGCCGCGCCTGCACCACCTCTTCGAAGCGGCCGAGAGCAGCAAGGGCGGAGAGCATCAGGGCCTCGGGCTGTCGATCGTGAAAGACCTCCTCGGACAGTTCGGCTCGTATATCTTCTGTCGTACCCACCCGGAGCGCGGTACCCGCTTCAACCTCTTCATTCCCTTGGCAAAGCCGGCCTGAGTCAGGCATTATCCAAAGGGTTTGTCGTTCGCCCGAACGCGGCGGGGAGTTCATGGTCATTCCTGGCGAAGCACCGTTTCTCGGCACCGCCTCGATCGGCCCCACGGAGACCGACGCCCAATGTCGGATCCTTCTGGTGGACGACGACGCGGCGCTTCGCAACACCCTGCCGCACGTGCTCGCGCAGCCGGGCCGGGTCTTCGAACAGTGCGGCAACGTCGCCCAGGCCCTCGCCCGTCTCGAACGCGAGCGCTACGAGCTCATCCTCCTGGACTACCGGCTGCCCGACGGCACCGGGCTCGATGTGCTCGACTGGCTCGCCAATGCCCGACGCGACGAGGCGGTGGTCATGATCAGTGGCGAGGACGCCATCGACGCGGCCATCGGCGCGCTGCGCCGCGGTGCCGACGATTTCGTGCGCAAGCCCTACCACGTGGCCCAGCTGCAGCGGGCCGTGCAGAACGCGCTGCACAAGGCCCTGCTCGAACGCGCCAACCTGGCCATGAGCCAGCGCCTCAAGGGCTCCGAGCGGCTCCACCGCTATCTGGTCGAAAGCTCGCCCGATTTCATCTTCACGCTCAATCCCGCCGGCGTGTTCACCTACGTGAACCCCCGCGTCGAGAGCATGCTCGGCTACCCGCGCCAGCACCTGATCGGAAAGCCCTTCACCCTGTTGCCGGTGGAGGAGGACGGCGCCCGGGTGGACAAGATGATGAGCGATGCCAACAGTGGCCGCCGCGCCCACCAGTCCCTCGAACTGCGGCTGCGCCGCCATGACCCCACCTTGGGGCGTCCCGGCGAGGCCGTCGTCTCGGTCGCGCTCAACGTGGTGCCCATCCAGGGGCGCAACGCCGACGACATGAGCGACGTCCCGGTCGGGGTCTACGGCGTCGCGCGCGACATCTCGGATCGCAAGCGGGCCGAGGAGATCATCACCTTTCAGGCCTACCACGACCAGCTCACCCACCTGCCCAACCGCATCCTGTTCAAGGACCGGCTGGAGCTGGCCATTGCCCAGGCCCAGCGCCGTGGCGGCCTGCTCGCGGTGATGTTCATCGACGTGGACCGCTTCAAGCTCGTCAACGACACCTACGGCCACTCGGAAGGCGACCGGCTGCTGCTGGGCATCGCCCAGCGGGTCAAGGACACCCTGCGCCGTGGCGACACCCTCGCCCGCCTTGGCGGCGACGAGTTCACCGTGCTGCTGCCCGACATCTCCCATCCCGAAGACGCCGAAATCATCGCGATGAAGATCCAGGACGCCCTGGCAGCACCGTTCCAGCTCAAGAACGGCAGCTTCCACGCCACCGTGAGCATGGGCATCGCCGTGTTCCCGCGTGACGGTGAAGTGGCGGAGATGCTGACCCAGCACGCCGACATCGCGATGTACCAGATCAAGCGCGGCGGCAAGAACGGTTTCCGCTTCTTCGATCCCGACCTGAACCTGCACTATCGCGAGCGCATCAAGCTCGAGAACGATTTGCGCGGCGCGCTCGACCGGGGCGAATTCATCCTTCATTACCAGCCCCAGGTCAGTGTCTCCGAGCAGCGGGTCGTCGGCCTCGAGGCACTGCTGCGCTGGCGCCACCCGTCCCTGGGCCTGATCACCCCACCGGCCTTCATCCAGGTCGCCGAGGAAGTCGGCCTCATCGGCGACATCAGCCGCTGGGTGGTGGATACCGCCACGGCGCAGCTGGCCCAGTGGCAGCGGGACGGATTCCGCGACCTGCGTCTGTCGATCAACCTGTCTTCCCACGACTTCGATCGCGACGAGACCATCGACCGGGTCGCCGAGCGCGTCGCTCATCACGGCCTGCTGCCCGACCGCTTCGACGTGGAGATCACCGAGAGCGTCATGATGCGCGACACCAGCGAAGTGGTCGCACGCGTGCAGCGTCTGCGCGAATGCGGCGTGGGCATCTCCATCGACGATTTCGGCACCGGCTATTCGGCGTTGGCCTATCTGCAGAAATTCCCGGTCAGCAGCCTCAAGATCGACCGCAGCTTCGTGAGCGAGCTCGACGGCCCGGCGGCCATGCCCATCATCGCCGCCATCACGGGCATTGCGCGTGGATTCGACCTGCACCTCGTGGTCGAAGGGGTCGAACAGGCCGAACAGGCCGAGCGCCTGCGTCACCTCGGCTGCGACATCATGCAGGGCTATTTTTTCTCCGCAGCGGTCACGGCAGCTGAGGCAGAAGCCTGGCTCCGGCAGCCCCGCGCCCTGCTCTGCTGAGCGCTGCCCCGCCCCCGCAACCCGGCCACCATCGGCCACGTCAAACCCGTGTCACACGGGCCCCGTAGGCTCCGTCCAGTCCCTTCACGGAGATGCCCGCGATGTCCTTTCGCCTGGTCCATCATCCCGGCCGCGCGCCCCTCGACCGGATCTGTATCGCGCAACACACCGACCCCGCACACCTGAAATGCGACGGCTACGACCGGGCGCGCAGCCTGGGCGACGCCGACGCCCTGTGGCAACCCGGCAACACCCCTGACATTCTCCTCGAGCTGCGCTGCCGCACAGGGGACGCCCTCGTCATCGAGCGGCTCGCGTAGGCGCCGGGCGCAAAAAAGCCAGCCCGCAGGCTGGCTTTTTCGTCGGTGGCCCGACTTACTTCTTCAGGCTCAGAATCCACTCGGCCAGTTTCTTGGCGTCGTCGGGCTTGACCTGGACGTTGGGCGGCATCGGGATCGGGCCCCAGACGCCCTTGCTGCCCTTGAGGATCTTCTCGGCGAGCATGTCGGCGGCACCGGGCTGACCGGCAAACTTGGCGGCCACGTCCTTGTAGGCCGGCCCCACCACTTTCTTGTCGATCGAGTGACAGGCGAAGCAATTGTTGGCTTTCGCCAGAGCTTCGGAGGCCATGGCCGGGCTGGCCAGAACCAGGCCGGCAGCCGCCGCGGTCGCGACAACGAGTGCTTTCATGTGACTATTCCTTAAGCAATGAGGAAACAACATCGGCGAGCCCTTTGGTCAGCCCGCCTCAACCACTTCGCCACCGACATCTGGCGCATCGTCTGGCGACATTCCGGTCAACGCCCGGGGCGTCTCGAAGTTGACACGCATTCTGCCAGTCCGCCGGATCCCCGCCAAGCCCGTCCCGCGGGGATTTGCACCCTGTCACGAAATACCCGCGCGCGGTCACGGGCGATGGATCCATCATGGAAAACGGGCACCACGCGGGTGCCCGTCGTCACGCAGGCGCAAGACCGTTCAGGCGCCGAGCAGCACCAGCCCGGTTCCCGCAATCACGGCACCAAGCGCGCGCTTGAACAGGCGCGACGCACCGTTTCGGGGCATCCAGCCGCCCACGACCATGCCGGCGGCGTGGAGGGTGACGGTCGCCACCGCGAAACCGGTCACGTAGGCCGTCAGGCTGCCATGGCCCATCTCCGCGAAGTGCGCACCGCCATGGAACAGTCCGAAGAAGGCCACCATCGGCACCGCCACCGACAACGGCGCGCGGGCAAGAAAGGCGATCGCGAGCCCGAACACGAGCAGTGACGCGGCGATTCCCGCCTCCTGCAGGGGCAGACCGACCCCCGCCGCGCCGAGCAGCGCACCGCCGACCATGGCCGCCAGGAAGGCGCCCGGCAGGACCCATCGCCCCGATCCGGACTGGCGCATGGCAAACAGGCCGACCGCGATCATGGCCATCACATGGTCCAGCCCGGAGAACGGGTGGATGAAGCCGGCGCCGAAACCGGCGCCGCCGTGGCCGGGGTGCGCCATGGCGACGCTGGAACCGGCCAGTAGCGCCAGAGCGAGAACGAAACGGGATGCGCGCATGAAAGTCTCCTCATTCGGTAGCGACGATGGTTGAACACTAACAAGATGCATGCCAGGACAATGGCGTCCCATTGGCGGCCGGTTGTGAGCCTGGACGGCGGCGGGCCTGACAATGCGGCTTCCACTTCATTGCCACAGGTGGATGCGCGCCGACCGGTCGAACGCCGGCCTTCATTCCGCCGGCCCCTCGTGCAGCGGCAGCGTCACGAGGAACACGGCCCCGCCCTCGGGGGCCGACCGGGCCTGCAACCGTCCCCCGTGACGTTCGACGATGCCGTAGCTGATGGACAGCCCCAGCCCGGTGCCCTGCCCGACCGGCTTGGTGGTGAAGAAGGGGTCGAAGATCCGGTCCACATGGGCCGCATCGATGCCGGGGCCGTTGTCATGAAAGCGCAGGCACACCTCGGGCCGGCCGTCGACGGCGCGCCGCTCGGCCGACACTTCCAGGCGCGGCGGGCTCTGATCGCTGGCGGCATCGAAGGCGTTCTGCACCAGGTTCATCATGACCTGCTGCATCTGCCCGGCCGAGCCGATCACGAACAGCGGCGCGGGCACGTTCAGGGTCACCTCGAACGGGCGCCGCACCGCCTGGCTGACCCAGCGCACCGCCCGCTCGATCACCTCGGCCAGATCGAAGACCTGGTGCTCGTCGCGATCGACCGCGGAGAAGCGCTTGAGACCATCGACGATCTGGCGGGTGCGCTCGGCCCCCTCGATGGTGCCATCGATGAGCGGATCGAGATCGGCGAGGATGCGATCGATGCGCAGACGCTCGCGCAGTGCGGCGAGCGCGCTGTCCTGCGGGGCCGCATGCACCGCTGCCAGGTACTCCTCGAGCCGGCCCGCGTAGCGGCGCAGCGCATGCACATTGCCGAGGATGAAGCTGATCGGGTTGTTGAGCTCGTGGGCGACGCCCGCCACCAGGCGGCCGAGCGAGGCCATCTTCTCCGAATGGAGCAGCTGCTGCTGGGTGAGCTTGAGGTCTTCATGGGCCTGGCGCAGTTGATGGTAGGCCTTCTGCAGCTCACCGATGGGGCGCCCGGTGACCACCAGCCCGAGCGACTTGCCCACGGCGTTGAAGCGCGGCCGGCAGTTGAACGAGGCCGGCACCGCCATGCCGTCGCGACCGGCCAGCGGCAGTTCGCAATCGTGCACCTCGCCAGCGTTGAACGGGCTGAACAGCTCCCGGGCCGTGGCCCGGGCCGCCTCGGTGGCGAACAGCTCGAACATGGAGGTGCCGCGCAAGGCCTCGGCGCTCTTGCCGCACATCAGCTCGAGCGCCGGGTTCACATCCTCGATGGTGCCGTCGCGCCCGCACACCACGAGGATGTCCGACATGGCGGTGAGCACCGAGAAGATGAACTGCTGCGACTCCTCCAGCTTGGCGTTCTTCTCCTCCAGCGCCACCTCGTACTGCAGCAGATCGGAGTAGACCTCGTCCATCTTGTGGATGACGTCCATCCACACGTCCTCGCCGACGCCGACCAGCTCGCCCGGATGGCCGGTGTGGCCGATGTCTTCGTCGTGGTCGTCGGTCTGCGCCATGGCATCTGCCTCAATGCACCGTGCACACCATGCACGGATCGAAGGAGCGCACCACGTGCTGTACCGCCACCGGCATGGTGTCGCCGGCCCCCACCGGGGTGTCCACCAGGGCCTGCTCCAGCGCGCCGGGCACTCCGGAGGCATCCCGGGGGGAGAAATTCCAGGTGGTCGGCGCGATGATCTGGTAGTTGTGGATGCGCCCCCTGCGCACCACCAGCCAGTGCCCCAGCGCGCCACGCGCCGCCTCCACCAGTCCGGTGCCGCAGGCCTCGTCCGGCAGCGTCGTGGGCACGTGGAAGGGCTCGCCCGGCGCCAGCGCGCGCAACCATTGCTCCATCAGCGGCACCACCCGCGCGATCTCGAGCAGACGGCCGATCACCCGGCTCATCACGTTGCCCCCGCCCTGCATCACCAGATCGCGCGCCAGCGGGTGGCCGTCGACCACCTGACGCGACAGGGCGCCGCATTGCACGGTGTGGCCGCGCCAGCGCGGCGCCTTGCACCAGCTGTAGGCGTCGGCCTTGTCGGCGTCCGGATGGGTCTGGCCCTCCAGCGGGTGACGCGCCGTCGCGCTGCCCGCCAGCCAGGCATGGGCGATATCCTCGGCCACGTCCGCGGCATCGAAGGGCGTCACCGCCGCCGCATCGGCGTCCCACACGCCACGGGCGAACCCCGGCACGCCATCGACCGGATAGTTGCCGTGGCTCAGGTAGCGCGGCACCCCGGGCGCCTGGCCGAGCGCGCCCAGGTCGAGGGCGCGGCACAGCTGCAGGAAACGCCCCAGGTCCGAGGCCGCCGGCCCCGCCGTGTCGGCCCAGGCCCACAGCGCCTCGAGCGAGTCGATGGCGGTAACCGCCTCGAGCCGGTCGCCGAACAGGTGGCGTTCCAGCCAGGCGCGGAACTCGCGCACCATGGACAGCAGGCGCACCCGCTCGGTCGGCCCGACCGCCCGCGCCGAGCCACCGGCATGGATGCTGAGGGTATGCGGCCACTTGCCCGCCAGCAGCCCCATGATCCGGAAGAAGCGCGCACGCGCGGCCAGCGCCTCGGCCGTGGCGGCGCCACGCACGGCCTTGAAGCGGGCGGCGATGTCGTCGAACCACGGCTGCCCCGCATAGGCTTCGCGGGCGAAGTCCGGCATGAAGAAAAGGTAGAAGTGGGTCAGGTGGTCGGCCAGGTTCTCGGTGGCCAGCATCAGGTTGACCGCGCGCTCGCCATTGGGCGGCATGCGTGCGCCGCTGGCGTCGGCCAGCGCCGCCGCCGCGGCCACCGACTGGGACACCGAGCAGATGCCACAGATGCGCGGCACCATCACCAGCGCATCGCTGGGCGCCTTGCCGACCAGGATCTGCTCGAAGCCCCGATACATGGGCGAGTTCACCCACGCGGCGGTGACCCGCCCGGCCTCGCTCTCGAGGCTGACTTCCAGATCGCCTTCGACGCGATTGAAGGGGCCGAGAATCTGTCGGCTCATGACCGGCGGCGCCTCACTTGAGCCCGGTCTTGCGATTGACCGGGGCGATCACGGCATGGTCGGCGGTGGCATTGACCCGCACCCGCTTCGGCGTCGCCGACTTGGACAGGGCCGCCAGCGCCACGAACCAGGCCTTGGGCATGTCGGTGGGCAGGCCGATGGGGATGCCCCCGACCTTGGGCGTTTCGGCAAAGGGATGGCCCGGCTCCTCGAAGCCCGGCTCGGTGCAGCTGATGCACGGATAGCCGCCCGAGGTGCACGAGCCCATGCCGTTCCATGGCCGCAGGTTGCAGTCCGCATGGGCCTGGGTGCCCTTGCAGCCCATGTGCTCCATCATGCAGCCCAGGTCCGACGGCTTTTCGGCGCTGGCCTTGAATTCGTAGAACTCGTTGCGCGAGCAGCCGTGATGGACGAGGTGATCGGCGTAGAAACGGGGTCGCCCGAGCGCGTCCATGGCCTCGGCGCCGAACTCCCCCAGCGCCAGCGCCAGCAGGGTCTCGATCACCCAGTCCGGGTGGGTCGGGCAGCCGGCCACGTTGATCACCGGCAGACCACTGCCGCTGCGGTACTCGGCGCCGAGCAGGCCGCCGGACGCGTCACCGTCGTATTGCAGGCCGCAGGCGTCGGTCAGGTTCGCCCCGGCGGCGCTGACGCCCCCGTAGGCGGCGCAGGTGCCGACGGCCACCGTATGGGTCGCCCGCCCGGCCAGCTCGCGCACCCACTCGATCATGGGGCGTCCGGTGCCGGCGAGCATGTGAAAGCGGCCGCTGCCATGGGGGCCGCGCAGCAGCGCGCCCTCGACGCACAGCACATCGAGCGGCCGCGCGCCCGAGGCGCACGCGGACAGCAATTCGACCGCCTCCGCGCCGCTGGCCTCGGACAGGCTCGGGTGCCACAGGAAGTCGATGCCGGCGTCGGCCAGCATGGCCATGAGATCGGGGGTCTCGGCGCACAGCAGCGACATGGTGCAGCCGCCGCAGCCGCCGGACTGAAGCCAGAGGACATTCATGAGTCGTATTGAATCACAGTCGGCCGGCCCCGTCGTCGCATGCGCTGGACAGCGTGCGCCGGCGGTCGGCCCGAGTTACACCAAAATTGATCCATGTTCGTTTATTTCACGTCACAAATCTGAAACAATTCCGCCTTTGCCGACCCGGGGAACGACGCGTGGAACTCCAGCACATCAGCAAGATCGAGCAGGCCACCCAGCCGAGCAGCGGCGAACTGTTCCGGATGGGCATGGGCCTGCTGTTCATCATCGGCGTGATGCTCTACGCCTCGGCCCGGGGCATCGGCGGCCAGTTCAGCGCCATGCTGGTGGCCGCCGCGGTCATCGGCGGCTACATGGCCATGAACATCGGCGCCAACGACGTGGCCAACAACGTCGGCCCGGCGGTGGGCTCCAAGGCCATGACCCTCGGGCTCGCCCTGATCATCGCCGCCATCTTCGAGGCGGCCGGCGCCCTGATCGCCGGCGGCGAGGTCGTCGGCACCATCCGCAAGGGCATCATCAACGCCGCCCTGCTGCCGCGCGGTGACACCTTCATCTGGCTCATGCTGGCCGCCCTGCTCGCCGGCGCCCTGTGGCTCAACGTCGCCACCGCCGTGGGCGCGCCGGTGTCGACCACCCACTCCATCGTCGGCGCGGTGCTCGGCGCCGGCATCGCCGCCAGCGGCTTCGATGTCGCCAACTGGGCGACGGTGGGCCAGATCGTGGCCTCCTGGGTGATCTCCCCGATCCTCGGCGGCCTCATCGCCGCCGGCTTCCTCTACCTGGTCAAGCATCGCATCACCTACCGCGCCGACATGCGCGCCGCGGCGCTCAAGTGGGTGCCCATCCTCATCGCCCTGATGGCCTGGACCTCGGGCACCTACCTGCTGCTCAAGGGCGTCAAGGCGATCTGGAAGGTGAGCTTCGTCGAAGCGGTGCTCTACGGCCTGGTGTTCGCCGTGCTGACCCTGCTGGTGGTGCGGCCGATGATCGCGCGTCAGGCGGCCCGCCTGTCCAACGACAAGGAAGGCGTCAAGCAGCTGTTCACCATTCCGCTGATCTTCGCCGCGGCGGCCTTGTCGTTCGCGCACGGCTCCAACGACGTGGCCAATGCGGTCGGCCCGCTGGCCGCCATCGTCGATGCGCTGCAGTCCGCCTCGGGCGAGTTCCACGCCCAGGCGGCGATCCCGCTGTGGGTGATGATGATCGGCGCCATCGGCATCGCCTTCGGCCTCGCCCTCTACGGCCCGAAGGTGATCCGCACCGTGGGCTCGGAGATCACCGAGCTGGACCAGACCCGCGCCTACTGCATCGCCATGGCCGCGACCATCACCGTGATCATCGCCAGCCAGCTGGGCCTGCCGGTCAGCTCCACCCACATCGCCGTGGGCGGCGTGTTCGGCGTCGGCTTCCTGCGCGAGTGGATCAAGCGCAAGTACGCGCGCATCGAGGACGAGATCAAGGCCCACCACCCGGAAGGCGACCAGGCCGCCATCGATGCCTTCATCGAGCGCTTCAACAAGGCGCCGGTCGCCGAGAAAGGCGTGATGCTGCAGGAGCTCAAGGCCCAGGCCAAGGCGCAGCTGGACCCGGCGCATTTCTCCAAGCAGGAGCGCAAGGCGCTCAAGCGCGTGTATCGCTACGAGCTGGTCAAGCGCTCCCAGCTGATGCGCATCGCCGCCGCCTGGGTGATCACGGTGCCGGCCTCGGCGCTGATGGCGGCGCTGCTGTTCTACACCATCCGCGGGATGATGCTGCCCTGACCGGCGGGCGCCCGACCGGCCGGGCGCACCGACGCATTCACGCCTGTTCGAGTCCATAGCGCGACAGCTTGTTGCGCAGGCCCACGCGCGACAGGCCCAGTTCCTTGGCGGCGCGGGTCTTGTTCCAGCGATGGCGGATCAGGCTCTCGCGCACGATGCGGGCCTCGAGCGCCTCGAGGCGGCTCTTGAGATCGCCGTCGAGACCGGCGAGCAGGGCCAGTTCGGGCTCGTCGTCCGCCTCGCCGGCGCGCAGCACGCGCGGTGACAGATCCGCCGCACGCACCGGCCCGCCGTCGGCCAGCGCCACCATGCGCAGCACCTCGTTGCGCAGTTCGCGCACGTTACCGGGCCAGCGATAGGCGGTCATGCAGGCGACGGTTTCCCGATCCAGCTCCTGACGCGGCGCGCCGATCGAATCGAAGATGCCGTCGGCGAAGGCCTGCGCCAGCAGCGGAATGTCCATGACCCGCTCGCGCAGCGGCGGCACCGTCACGGTGATGGCGGCGATGCGGTAGAACAGGTCCTCGCGGAAGCGCCCCTCGCGCACCTCGGCCTCGAGATCGCGGTTGGTGGCGGCGACCACCCGGGCATCGACGGGGATCGGCCGCGGCGCACCGATGGGGCGCACCTCGCCCTCCTGCAGCACGCGCAGCAGCTTGACCTGGAAGGCCGGCGAGGTCTCGCCGATCTCGTCGAGGAAGATCGAGCCGCCGTCGGCCTGCTTGAACAGGCCCACGCGGTCCTCGTAGGCGCCGGTGAAGGCGCCGCGCTTGTAGCCGAACAGCTCCGACTCGAGCAGCTGGTCGGGCACCGCGCCGCAGTTCTCGGTCACGAAGGGCTCCGCGGCGCGCGCGCTGGCCAGATGCAGGGCTCGCGCCAGCAGTTCCTTGCCGGTGCCGGACTCCCCGGTGAGCAGCACCGGCACGTCCACCCGCGCCACCTTCTCGAGCAGGTCGCACACCGCGTTCATGGGCGAGTCGGGCGCGCGCAGCAGCGCCTCGGTGGCGAAGCTGCGGCGCACCGCCGCGCGCTTGTCGGCCACCCGCTGGCGCATCACCGGCTCGGCCACCTTGAGGTCCACCGACAGGCGCTGGTTGTCCGCCTGCAGGCGGTACAGCTCGGCGGCCCCGCGCAGGGTGAGCAAGAGCTGTTCGGGCTGCCAGGGTTTGAGCAGGTACTGGTAGATGCCGGCCTCGTTGATGCCGGCGATGATGTCTTCCGAGTCGGTGTAGCCGGAGATGATGATGCGCACCGCGTCGGGCCACTTGTCGCGCACCTCGGTGAGGAACTGCACGCCGGACATGCCGGGCATGCGCTGGTCGCACAGGACGATGCGGATCCATTCGCGTTCGAGCACGGTCCGGGCCTCTTCGGCAGAGGCGGCGGTGAACACCACGAAGTCCTCGTCGAGGGTCCGGGTCAGGGCTTCGAGCGAACGCACTTCGTCGTCGATGACCAGCACGGCGGGCATCTCGGCGACCATCAGCGCGCCTCCCCGGCCGGCTCCGGCACGCGCCAGCCAATGTCGCGGTGGCGTGCCAGATGACGCGGCGTCCATGACTGCGGCGTCTTGGCCACGAAGTGATAGCGGGCCACGTGATAGCTCGGATCGAAGCCGAAGAAGTTGCGTTGCATGTGCGCCAGTTCGTCCTCGCGATAGGCCGCCAGGGGCCGCTGCGCCTCGTCGCGCTCGCGCGCCGTGCGCTTGTCCGCCAGCCGGGCGGCAAAGTCCGCATCGGACGCGAGGGCGCCGGCACGACGGGACACCCCGGCGACGAAGGCGTCAGCCGTATCGCCGAAGCAGGCGTCGATCAGCCCGATGCGCTGCGCCGCCCGCGCCAGCAGCGGCAGACGGTCGGCCATGATCGCCTGCGCCCGCGCCTCGCCCACCCGGCGCGGCAGCAGATAGGTCCAGTATTCCGAGCCGAACAGGTTGCCCATGTTCTTGTAGTGCGGATTGAGCACCACGCCCTCGCGCGCCCACACCCGGTCGGCCGCGAGCGCCAGGAAGCAGCCGCCGGCGCCGGCGTTGCCGCGCAACGCGGCCACGGTGAGCTTGTCCGTCAGGCTCAACAGCGCCAGGCACACGTCGTCCATGGCGTTGATGTTGGCCCAGGATGCGTCCGCCGGCGAGGCGGCCGCCTCAATGCGGTTGAGGTGGATGCCGTTGGACCAGAAATCCGCCCCGCCCTCGAGCACCAGCACCCGCGTGGGCCGCCGGCCGGCGGTCTCGATGGCCGCCTGCAGGCGCCGGCATTGATCGGTGCTCATGGCGCCGTTGTAGAAGTCGAAGCGCAGAAAGCCCACCTGGCCGTCGTCGGATTCGCGGTAGCCGATGTCAGCGTCCGCCTCGATGGCCGGCAGCGTGGCCGCCTCGGCCTCGAAGGCCACCGTGGCCGGCAGCTTGAAGGGCGGGTCGCTGTCGGCGCGTTTCACATGGCCGATCCACACCGCACCGTCGACGGTCGCGCGCAGCACCGCCCCGTCGCAGCGGCCGATGAGTTCGCCCGGCGCACCGCCGAGCCCCGGCGCGGGGCGGGCGTCGAACAGATGGCAGGGGGCGCCGAAGAGCGCATCGGCCACGCCCGGAAAGCCGTCGGCCGCGCGGATCTTGCGCAGCACCGTGGCGGTGTCGTCGGCCGCCCAGTCGATGCGCCGGTCGGCCTGGCGCATGAGCTCGCGCCACTGGCCGCGCGCCTCTGGCCAGTCGGCCAGCGCGGTGGGCCGCCATGTGCCGGCGCGCCAGTCGGCCAGGCGGCCGATCGCCTCGCGCACCGCGGCGAGGGCCGCGTCGGTCACTTCGCTGCGATACAGGCTCGCCTTGGTCGCCTCGCGCAGGGCGAAGGCGCGCGTCGCCCAGATCGGTCCGGCATCCATCTGCGCCTCGGCCTGCAGCACGGTCACGCCCCATTCGGTCGCGCCGCCCATGATCGCCCAGTCCAGCGCCGACGGGCCGCGATCGCCGACGATGCCCGGATGCACGATCAGGGTCGGATGCGCGCGCCAGATCGCCTCGGGCACCGCGCGCTTGAGGAAGGGCGCGAGCACGAGATCGGGCGCGAACAGGGCCACCGCCTCCTCGGCCACCGCATCGTTGATGTCGAATTCCACGGACAGCTCATGCCCGTCCTCGCGCAGTTCGGCGTAGAGACGCTGGGTGAGACTGTTGAAACTGTGAGTGAGCAGGAGGATGCGCATGGGCTCAGGCCTCGAATCGGCATTGGCGGGTTTCAACCCGCCATTGGTCGTGGCAATGGATCATCAGCAGATCCTCGGCAGTTGTTCGCCCGAGAGCCAGTCCACCATGCGTTTGCCGCCGAAGCCGGTGCGGATCTGCACGAAGGCGTTGGCGTCCTCGACAATCTCGCCGATGCGCGCGGCGTCGGATCCGAGCGGATGAGCGCGCAGGGCCGCCAGCGCGGCCTCGGCGTGTTCGGCCGGCACCACGACGACCAGCTTGCCCTCGTTGGCCACATACAGCGGATCGAGCCCGAGCAGCTCACAGGCGGCATCGACCTGCTCGCGCACCGGAATGGCCTTTTCCTCCAGCACCATGCCGACGCCGGACTGGCTGGCGATCTCGTTGAGCGTGGTGGCCAGGCCGCCGCGGGTCGGGTCGCGCAGCACCCGCACCGAGGGCGCAGCCTCGAGCAGCTGCGCGATCAGGCCGTGCAGCGCGGCGGTGTCGGAGACGATCTCGGAATCGAAGGCCAGGGATTCGCGCTGCGCCATGATCGCCATGCCATGATCGCCCATCGTGCCCGAGACCAGGATCGCATCGCCCGGCCGCGCCTGGTTGCCCGAGAGCGTGCGGCCGGCCGGCAGCGCGCCGAGCCCGGTGGTGGAGATGAACACCCCGTCGCCCTTGCCCTGCTCCACTACCTTGGTGTCGCCGGTCACGACCGGCACGCCGGCCTCGCGGGCCGCGCGCGCCATCGATTCGACGATGCGCGCCAGATCGGCGAGCGGATAGCCTTCCTCGAGGATGAAGCTGGCGGACAGATACAGCGGTCGCGCGCCCATCACCGCCACGTCGTTGATGGTGCCATGCACCGACAGGCAGCCGATGTCGCCGCCGGGGAAGAACAGCGGCGAGACCACATGGGCATCGGTGGCCATCACCAGGCGCTCGCCGGGGCCGGGCGCCGGCAGCACCGCGCCGTCGTCGCCGGCATCGAGCGCCGGGTTGGCAAAATGCCGCGCGAACAGCTCGCGCACCAGCTGGGCCGAGACGCGGCCGCCGGCACCGTGGGAGAGGTCGACACGACCACGCTTGAGGTCGAGGGGACGGGTGTAGTTGGCTTGCATGGTCCTTCTCTGGCAACTCGCACGTCCCCCGGGCGGCCGGCGCCGCCCTGCCGGATCAGTGCGACGAATACTCCGTTCGGGTCAGGTCCTTCAGGGTGTCGGCGACGCGGCGCGTGTGCTCCGCGGTGCCGTGGGTCTGGTCGCTCGAGGCCTTGATCGCTTCGAGCAGCGACGACAGCTCCTCCACGCCGGAGGACTGGGCCTCGATGTCTTCGGCGACGGTGCCGATCTCGCCGGCCAGATGGGAGATGTCGCGGCCGATGTCGTCGGCGCTGTTGCGGGATTTCTCCGCCAGCTTGCGCACTTCGTCGGCCACCACCGAGAAGCCGCGCCCCGCCTCGCCCGCGCGCGCCGCCTCGATGGCGGCGTTGAGGGCGAGCAGGTTGGTCTGGTCGGCGATCTGCTGGATGGCCTCCACCACGCTCTGGATGCGTCCGCTCGCTTCGGCCAGGTGACGCGCGCTGCTGGCCACCTCGGTGGCGCGCCCGGTGAGCCGGTCGAGAGAGCCGGACGCCTGCTGCACGCTGGATTCCTGCTCGCCGATATGCTCGCCCAGCTCGGCGATCGACCCGTACAGGTCGTTGGCGCACTCGGACAGCTTGCCCGCCGTGGCTTCGCGCAGGGCGTGGGCGCTGGCCAGTTCGCTGCCCAGGTCGTTCATGCCCTGAAACACCCGTGCCATGGCATCGTCCAGGCCGGTCAGGTCGAGCGTGGTCTCGAACTGCTGGCGCTTGAAATCCTCGATCTGGCTCACCACCACGTTGGACAGCCCGCTGAGCTTGGCCACCTGGCGGCGCAGGAAGAAGGCCTTGAACTCGCCGTAGTGGGCGACGAAGTTGTCCACGTACTCGTCATGGAAACGCTGCCCCGCCGCCACCCGAAAGAAGAAGACCGCGGTCAGGGTCTGGTTGAGGTTGAGGCCGAGGATCTCGCCGAAGGTGGAGAAGCCGGCCACCGGCACGCCGTCGAGCACCCGCCCCATGCCCGCCAGTTCGCGGTCGTTGTAGAGGCGGCGCAGGATGCAGTCGTTGAGGATGCCGGCCACCGGTTTGCCCGGCTTGCCCTGCATGAAGCGCTGCATGTCCTGCTCGGTGGTGCTCACCAGGCTCGTGCGGCGCACCAGGTGCAGCTCGTCGCCCGGCGCCAGGTCGCAGTAGAAATGCACACGGCCGTTGTCCAGGTCGATCTGCGACACCGAGCGCACGAACAGCTCCTTGCCCACCTTGATCGCGAAGGAGTACTCGGCCAGCTGCGCTTCGAGCGCGTCCGGCGCGCAGCCGAGCACCTCGCACAGGGCATCGACGAGCGAGCGGATCTGCCCACGGCTGTCGACCACCTGGCTCACGAAGCGCTGCTCGACCGAGGCCGACAGCACGCTGAACTGCTCACCCGCGGGCGCGAAGTTCTGGCTTTTGAGCACGCCGAAACGCACCCCCGGCGCGAGCTTCACGAAGGCGATCAGGGCATGGTTCTCGAGCCGCCGCGCGCCGTCGTGGATGTAGGTGTTGCGAAAATCGAGCTTGCCGCCGGCCGAACCGCCGACGAACAGGCAGGGGAAGCGCCCGGTCTCGTACAGCGCCTCCATGAAGAAGGACTCGGAGGCGGACAGGCCGTCGAACAGCACATAGGCCAGGGTGTCGCGATGATCGATGTCGATGTCGGTGCGGAGCCCCTCGATGTGCCCCGCCAGGCGCTCGATGCGCGCCTTGAGCGGCATCGCCACCTCGCCCCGGCGCAGGTCGTCACACTCCAGCGGGGTGCTGACCACCTGGGCACGGGCAACGATGGAGGCATCGAAGCATTGCAGCACGATGCGGTCCCAGCTGCCTTCGGTGCCGCAGTAGAGGCCGCCGCTCTCGCCGCACAGCTCGCCGGCGGTCGAGCACAGGGCCATGGCCGCGTCCGGAAAGCGCGACCGGATCTGCGCGGCGACCTGGTCGATATCGATGTGCGGAGACACGTAGCCCACGACGAAGGTCGCCCGCATGCGCAGCCCGGCGAGCGCGCCGGCCAGGGCGCGCGAGCTGGTGCTGAGGGTGGCGACGCCCGCGCCCGCCTGCGCCTTGTCCTGTCTGGATCGACTGAAAAATCCCATGCTTGTCTCCTGCCTTTGAGTCGTAGTGCACCCAGCACTAACGGCAGCAGGAGCGGCATCCTTGACCGCGGGCATGACGACCGGCGGCCTCAGGCGGCGACCACGGGCACGTCGCGGAAGCGCCCGTAGTTGTAGTGCGCGGCGCAAGCCCCTTCGGAGGACACCATGCACGAGCCCATGGGATTTTCCGGGGTGCACACGGTGCCGAAGATCTTGCAGTCGGTGGGCTTCTTGACCCCGCGCAGGATGGCGCCGCATTCGCAGGCCTTGTTGTCGGGCACCGGGGTGAAGGCCAGGTCGAACTTGCGCTCGGCGTCCTGCGCGGCGAAGGCGGCACGGATGCGCAGCGCCGAATAAGGCACTTCGCGCAAGCCCCGCCACTCGAAGCTGCGGCGCAGCTCGAACACCTCGCTCACCAGCGCCTGGGCCTTGAGGTTGCCTTCCTCGCTCACGGCGCGGGTGAATTCGTTCTCCACCTCGGCGCGGCCCTCGTTCACCTGGCGGATGAGCATGCGGATCGCCTGCATCACGTCGAGCGGCTCGAAGCCGGCGATCACCACCGGCTTGCGGTACTCCTCGGCGAAGAAGGCGTAGGGCCGGCTGCCGATGATGGTGGACACGTGCGCCGGGCCGACGAAGCCGTCCAGCGGCACCGTGCCCAGCTCGCGCACCTCGGGCGATTCGAGGATGGTCATGATCGCCGAGGGGGTGAGCACGTGGTTGCAGATGACGCTGAAGTTGGCGAGCCCCATGAGCTGCGCCTGCTTGATGACCAGCGCCGTGGGCGGCGTGGTGGTCTCGAAGCCGATGGCGAAGAACACCACCTCGCGCTCGGGGTGTTTGCGCGCCAGGGCGAGCGCGTCGGCCGCCGAATACACCATGCGCACGTCGCCGCCGCGGGCCTTGGCCTTGAGCAGGGAGAGCCGGTCGGAGGCCGGCACCCGCAGGCAGTCGCCATAGGTGCACAGGATCACCTCCGGGCGCTCCAGCACCAGGCGGATGGCCATGTCGATGCGGCCGATGGGCAGCACGCACACCGGACAGCCCGGGCCGTGGATCATGCGCACGTTGGCCGGCAGCAGGTCGGTGACGCCGTAGCGGGAGATGGCGTGGGTATGGCCGCCGCAGAACTCCATGAAGGCATAGCGGCGGCCGGTGTCGGCCTCGCGGGCGATGGCCTCGGCCAGCGTGGCCGCCACTTCGCCGTCGCGGAATTCGTCCACGTACTTCATGCGCTGCCCTCGGCGATGGCCTGCAGGTCGAGACCCGACTCGGCAAACAGCGCCAGGGTCTTCTCGGCCTCGTCGGGATCGAGCTTCGACAGCGCGTAGCCCACGTGCACGATCACGTAATCGCCGAGCGCGACCTCATCGACCAGCGCCAGGGAGATCTCCTTGCGCACGCCGCCCAGGTCCACCCGGGCCATGTCCTCGTCCATCAGTTCCACCACGCGGGCGGGAATCGCCAGACACATCGTTCATCACTCCATGGCGTGGGCAATGGCCACCCAGGCCTGCCCCAGCGCGAGGCCGCCGTCGTGGGTGGGCGCCCGGCCGGCGCGCAGCACCGTGAGGCCGCGAGTGCCGAGGCGGCGGGTGAGCCCCTCGGTCACCAGGGCGTTGAGAAAACAGCCGCCGCCGAGCGCGACGGTGCGCACGCCGGTGGCCCGCGCCGCGTCGGCCACCCACTGCTCGAGCGCGGCGATCAGGGTGGTGTGGAACACGGCGGCCCCACGCGCCGGCACGGTCTCGTCCACCAGGCCGGCGAGCAGGCCGCCCAGATCGAGCACCCGGTCCTGATCGACGGACCAGCTGCCATAGCGCGGCAGTACCGGGCCGTAGCCGGCGGCCAGGGCTTCGAGCCGCATGGCGGCCTCGCCTTCGTACTGCATCACCTCGCAGACGCCGAGCAGGCCGGCGGCGGCGTCGAACCAGCGCCCCATGCTCGAGGTCGGCGGGCAGCGGGTGCCGCGTTCGAGCATGCCGGCGAGCCGGTCGGCGCCCTTCAGGTGACCGAAACGCTCGGCGATGCGATCCGCCTGGCCCAGCGCGAACAGCGCCGAGGCCGCCATGCGCCAGGGCTCACGGGCGGCGCGATCGCCCCCGGGCAGGCGCAGCGGGCGCAGGTGGCCGAGGCGCTCGCAGCGGGCACCATCCACGTGCAGCAGTTCGCCGCCCCAGGCCGTGCCGTCGTCGCCGAGGCCGACGCCGTCGAGGGCGAGGCCGAGCGCCGGTTCGGTCAGGCCATGCTCGGCCAGCACCGCCGCGATGTGGGCGTGGTGATGCTGCACCTCGACGAGGGGCAGCCCGCGTTCCTGCGCCAGGGCATGGGCCACGCGCGTGGCATGAAAGTCCGGATGGCGGTCGCAGGCGATCCACTCGGGCGTACAGGCGAGCACCTTGCTCAGGTGGGCGATGGCCTCGTCCATGGCGACGCAGCTGGCCGCGTTGTCCAGATCCCCCACATGCTGGGAGAGAAAGGCCTCGTCGCCCCGGGTCAGGCAGATCGCGTTCTTGAGATAGCCGCCGGTCGCCAGCACCGGCGGGCCCTTGCGGCCGATGCGGATCGCCTGCGGGGTGTAGCCGCGGCCGCGGCGGATACTCATCGGCGCCCGGTCGACGACGCGCATCACGCTGTCGTCGGCGCGCACCAGGATGTCGCGATCATGGGTGAGGACGAAATCCGCCAGTCCCTGGAGGCGGCGCATCGCCGCTTCATTGTCGATGACCAGCGGCTCACCGCCCGGGTTGGCCGAGGTGACGACCAGGGCCAGGGGCTGCTCGGCGTCGAGCCAGCCGCGCCCGTCCGGACGCCCGGCTTCGTCATGGAACAGCAGGTAGTGCAGCGGCGTGTTCGGCAGCATCAGGCCGATCCGGTCCAGTTCGGGCGCCACGCCCCACAGGTCCAGGTCGGCCTCGGGGCGCTTTTCCAGCAGCACGATGGGGCGTTCCGGGCCGTCGAGCAGGGCCGCCTCGTCGGCATCGAGCCTGGCATAGCGCCGCGCCGAGGCACCGTTGAGCACCATCACGGCGAAGGGTTTGCCGCCGCGCGCCTTGCGCGCGCGCAGTCGCTCGACCGCCTCCGGGTTGCGCGCATCGCACACCAGATTGAAGCCGCCCAGCCCCTTGATCGCCACGACCTGGCCCGACAGGATCGCGAGCAGCGCGTCGGCCACCGGATCGCGGGTGGCCACGCGCACCCCGTCGATGCGGTAGTAGCTCAGCGCCGGCCCGCACACCGGACAGGCGTTGGGTTCGGCATGGAAGCGCCGGTGGGTGGGCGCGTCGTATTCGTCCTGGCAGGCTTCGCACTGGACGAAGCGCGCCATGCTGGTGTTGGCGCGATCGTAGGGCAGCGAATGGGTGATGGTGTAGCGCGGGCCGCACTGGGTGCAGTTGATGAACGGGTAGCGCCAGCGCCGGTCCGTCGGATCGAAGAGCTCGGCCAGGCAGTCCGGACACACTGCCGTGTCCACGCCGATGGCGGTGGTGACGGCGCCGCCGCGACTGGGCCGGATGGTGAAGCCGCGATCCTCCAGGTCGGGGGCGCGCCCCGAGGTGTCCACCTGGTCCACCCGCGCCAGTCGCGGTGCCTCCTTGACCATGCGCACCAGCAGCGCCGAGATGTTGCCGGGCAGGCCCTGCACCTCCATCTCGACGCCGTGCGCATCGTTGCGCACCCAGCCCGCCAGATCGAGTTCCTGCGCGAGGCGGTACACGAAGGGGCGGAAGCCGACCCCCTGCACCACCCCGCTCACGCGGACGCGTCGGCGTTCGAGCATGCGCACGGAGCGATTGGCCGGAGCATCCAAAACGTCAACCCTCCTGCGCCTGGCGCAACTGGCGCTCCAGGTCGGCGACCCGCGCCTTGAGCGCACCCACCTCGGCCCGGCGCATCTGCCGCTGCGCCGCGAGGCCGGCCTCGATCCACGCCAGCCAGGCGTCGAAACCCTCGCCGGTGGTGGCCGAGACGCGGAACACCGTCAGCGCCGGATTGACCCGCAGCGCGTAGTCGACGGCGCGGTCCGCGTCGAAGCTCAGGTAGGGCAGCAGATCGACCTTGTTGAGGAGCATCACGTCGGCCGCCGCGAACATGTCCGGATACTTGAGCGGCTTGTCCTCGCCTTCGGTCACCGACAGGATGGCCACCTTGTGGGCCTCGCCCAGATCGAAGGCGGCCGGGCACACCAGGTTGCCCACGTTCTCGATCAGCAACAGGCTGTCGTCGACCACCTCGAGACGCGGCAGCGCCTGCGCCACCATCGCGGCGTCCAGGTGACAGCCCTTGCCGGTGTTGATCTGCAGGGCGGGCGCGCCGGTGGCGCGGATGCGATCGGCGTCGAAGTCGGTCTGCTGGTCGCCCTCGATCACCGCCACCGGCACCCGGTGGCGCAGCGCCTCGATGGTCCGGCACAGCAGGGTGGTCTTGCCCGAGCCGGGGCTGGAGACCAGGTTGAGCGCGAGCACGCCGCGTTCGGTCAGCCAGTGGCGGTTGTCGCCGGCCAGGGCGTCGTTCTTGCCGAGGATGTCGCGCTCGATGCGCACCATCTCCCCCTGCGACAAACCCGGCGCATGGGCGCGGGCCGGGCCTTCGCCGAAGTGCAGCGCCCCCGCGTTCGCGGCCGGCTGCGCATGCCCGTGTGCGTGGTCATGATCATGTTCATGGTGATGTTCATGGCTCGCCGGCACGGCGACCGGGGCCGGCTTGAACCCGGTGGTCGGCGCCGCGCTCGGCGCCTTGCGCGGCGTTGCGCGCCCGATGCTCACCTCGCCGGCACCGCATCCACAGACTGTACACATTGCTCTACTCCACTTGCTGGGGCGCATGCTCCGGCGCCCCATCCACATCCAGCGCGATCACGCGCATTTCCGTGCCACCGGTGGCCTGCACCTGATAGCTGCCGCACACCGGGCAGGGATCGTACAGGGCAGCGATGTCCACCGTCTGACCGCAGGGCAGGCACCATCCACGCCCGGGCACCGGTTCGATGTCGAGCCGCGCGCCCTCGGCGAGCGTGCCGCGCATCACCACGTCGAAACAGAAACGCAGCGCTTCGACCTCGACCGACGACAGCGCGCCGACTTCGAGCACGACGGCATTGACCCGGGTGAAGCCCTGTTCACGGGCCGAGTCCTCGACAATGCCGCGAATGCCTTCGGCCAGCGACATTTCATGCATGAATCACCTCCTCGTCCGTGTGGACACGCACATCGAACGACACACAGGGATCGAGCGCCAGGGCCAGCGCCTCGAGGCGCCGGCGGGCCGCGTCGGGGGCGAGGCCGACGCAAGCGGCCGCCTCGTGTTCGAACGCACCCAGGGGGCGAAAATTCCATTCCGTGGGCGCCACGATGGCGTAGTCCGCCACCCGGGCACCGTCCAGACGCACTGCATGCAGCAGTACACCCCGTGCGGTCTCCACTTTGGCCAATCCGCCGCCATCCGGCAAGGGGGTAGCGTCGATCGGCACCCCGTCATCGGCCTCGGACACCCCGTCACGCAAGCGCCGTCCACACGCCGCCAGCGCCACGACGCGGGCCGCCAGCCGCGCCGCGATCCGCTCGCCGCGGGCCAGCCGGCCGGCGACGAACGGATGGCCGGCATGCCGGGCCAGGGCGCCGGTCTCGTACACCCGCCCCGACAGATGCGGGCTGCGGCAGAACGCGGCGTCGGGCCAGTCATGGGGCAGCGCGGCAACGAACCCGGCCGCCGACAGGGGGGGCAATCCGGCCACGGGGGCATCCGCTGCCGCGTTGGATGCGTCGCTCGGCAAGGCCGCGAGGATTCGCCCGACGAGGCCGCCACCGGCCTCGCAACGGACGGACGACGATCCCGCGCCATCGTCGGCACCGGGCAAGGCCTCGGCGACGAAATCCAGCACCATTTGACCACAGGCGGCTGCCGAACGGGCGTCGGCGGCCTGTCCCAGGGCCCGGTGCAGGGCCGTGAAACGCGCCCGTTCGGGAGGCAGGCCGGCCCACGCCGGCCAGTCCAGCAGCAGACGCCACAGATCCCACTGCGCCGATTCGAGCAGCACCGCCCGCCCGGCGGCCGCGTCGACCGGCCGGGCCGTCCCACGCGCGGCCGCGCAGGCGGCCAGCACCGCCTGCCGCTGCGCCACGCCACACAGCGAAAACAGCGCACCGGCCATGTCGGCCGCCCGTTCGGGCGCGTGCCCGCACAACAGGGCCGCCGCAAACGGCCGACCATTGCGTGCGCTCACACCGGTGATCCGCCCCGCCGCACAGCGGGCGATCAGTTGCAGGGGGGCCGGGGTCATGCCGGCGCCCCGCGGCCCAGGGCACGACGGAAGAAGGCCCGCCGATCCATTCCGCCGGGTGCGGTTGCCGGCGCCACCGGGGCGGCGAACAGGGACTGCATCACCTCCTCGGCCACCGCACGCGCCGCCGCCTGATCCTCGAACGCCTCCATGGGCGAAAACAGCGGGCAATAGTGATATTCACCCAGGCCGTCCTCCTGGTGCCCCATGAAGGCGTAGGCACCGGAGGGAAACGCCCACTCGACCGTGTGCCCGACCCGCACCGGCGCGAACGCCGCGCTGCCGCCGGGCAACACCATCAGGTTCATCGCCCAGGGGGTGATCAACACCCCCACCCACAGCCCGTCCCAGTGCGTGAAACCGACCGTCTCGACGCTCAGGCCGGCATGGCACAGCGGCACCTCGCGCATGCGCTCGCGGCCGATGCGCGCGAACGCAGCCTGCACCGGGGCGGACGGATCGTCCGCGAAGACGGTGGCCGGCGTGCCCATGCTCAGGACTCGATCACCATGAATTTTTCCCGCGGCGCGTCGCAATTCGGGCAACTCCAGTGCGCCGGCAGCGCGGAGAACGGCGTGCCGGGCGGAATCTGCCACACCGGATCGCCCTCGGCGGGGTCGTAGACCTGCCAGCAGATGCCGCACTCGAGGCGGGCCTCGTCGGCGATCCGTGCGTTGTCTCCCAGGTAGCTGCCTTCGAACATGGCGTGTCTCCTCGATGGGTCGAATCGGCCGGCCTCAGTCCTGGCGCAGGGCGTCGATCCACTCGGCCAGCCGCTCGATGCTGTCCTCCACGTCCTCGCGGGCCGCCGGCGCCACGTCGGGCAGGTCGGTCACCTCGATGGTGTTGAGGATGAGCTTGTCGGTGCTGTTGAAGTACTGCACCCACCAGGTGTCGCGAAGGCGCGTGCGGGTGATGCGGCAGTTGCCGTAGCCGCGCGAGAGGATCACCACCGGGCCGACCCCGAGGCTGGCGCCCAGATAGTCCAGGTCCTCCGGGCTCATGGGCAGCAGGGTGAGGTTGATGATGTGCGCCGGCGCCCCGGGCCGGCGGGCGCCGACCGCTTCGTTCAGCTCGGTGAGCACCGCCGGCGCGTTGATGACGCCCTCACCCGGGGCCGGCGCCGGAATGTGTTTCAGCGCCTCGTCGCGCCCGGCGCTGAGCACCAGCGACGGCATCGGCCCGGCCTCGACCCGATCGATCCGGTCGCTGTCGCCGGCACCTTCGGAAACCACCCGCCACAGCCCGGCAAACACCGTCTCCTGAACTCGGACCGGCCGCTCGCCGGCCACGGTGGCGCTGACCTCGCCTTCGCCCAGGGCCTCGTTGACCAGCTTGCGCGCCGGCGCCTCGAGCCCGCTCAGGTCCACCTCGACATTGCGGCCGAAACGCATCTGCTGCATGCGCCCGAGCAGATCCTCGAGCACGCCGAGCGCGGCAGAGCGCGCCTGCGCGTCTGCGCTGTCGGGAAACATGGGCGTCTGGAACGTGGTCATCTCGCCGGGCGCGGCGATGTATTCGAGTGCCTCGTCTTCTTCCTGCGACCCCGGACCGAGGGCCACGACCGGGAGGGGGAAAGATTTCATGGACATGGTCGCTCCCTCAGTGACAACCGCCCGCGGACGGGCCGCGGACCGCAATGCCGATGCTCGGCGGACGGCTCGCCGGCGCGGCCAACTGGCGCTCGATGGCGGCGACCAGATAACCCCAGTCGAGCATGCCTTCCACCGCGCCCACATACGCGCCATCGCGACGGAACAGCATGGCCGGGAAGCGCCGCACCCCGTAGCGCTCGGACAACGCGCGGCTGGCCTCGGCATCGGCGATGCCGGCACGCAACGGCCGATGCACCGCCTTGAGCGCCTCGGGCAACACCACCGCCACGTCCCACACTTCAGGCGTGCGGGCGACATCGTCCACCAGCAGGGTCAGGCTGTCGCCCGGCGCGTCGCCAAAGGGCTCCACCGTGGTCGGATCGAGGGTCTCGATACCGTGCGCATGCGCCAGGCGCTCGAGCAGGGCCGCGAAACGGGTCGCATCCGGACTCAATATCTCTTCCATCATCAGGCTCCGTTGAGGAAATCGGGCAATTGGGGTTCGCGGTCGATCAGATCGGCAAACGCCGCCTCGACATCGGGAACATCGCCGCGCATGACGGCATCGACTGCCGCCAGGGCGTCGGCCATCGCGGCGGCGCGCGCGGCATCGATCACCTCCCGCGCCACATTCAGAAACACCAGCAACCAGGCGCCGGCCGGCGGTTCACCGACCAGCATCAGGTCGATGAGGTGGACATCACCGAAACGGTCCCGGCAACGGGCGCCGGCCGGCTCGCGGTCAATCACTTGCATGGGTTCGCCGATGCACATGCTCAGCGCTCCGCATCGGTCGTCGGATGCCCCGCCGCCATGCGGGCAAGGAAACGCGCGTCGCCGGTGCGGCAGGCCGCGGCCGCATCGGGCCGACCCGCCTCGTACGCATCGAGCGCCAGCGGCGACGCTGCGTCCGCCCCCGCGACCGGCGCCGCCTCCACGCCCCAGGCGCGCAGACGCGCCAGCGCCAGATCGATGGCCTCGGGCACGCGGGCGCGCACCTCGGGTCGCAAGCTGCCGCCATAGTCTTCCAACTCACGCGGCTGCACGCCGATCAGGCACAGGGACTCGGGCAAGGCGCCCAGGAGCATCGCGGAGGAAAGCACTTCCTGGAAGCCGGTCTGATGCAGGCTCATCTTCTTCGCCCCCATGAAACGCGGCACGTCGTCGCCCTCGATCACCCGCAAGGTGCCGGGCGCGAGGCCGTAGTCGATGGCATCGAACACGATCAGATGCCGCGCCACGCTCACGTAGGGCAGCAGGTAGAGCCCCTGGGTGCCGCCATCGAGCACGGTCACCTGCTCGGGCAACCGCCAGCCGGCCTGCAAGGCCTCGACACACCGCACACCGAAGCCCTCGTCGGCCCACAACAGGTTGCCGATCCCGAGGACGAGAATGGAGTCGCCGGTCACTATCCGCTCCCTTTCCACCATGTCACACATGGCGTTACAGAGCAGGCTTCATGCCATACCGGCGCGCGAGAAAAAATGCTGGAATTACATCAGCTTGCGCAAAAGAGCAGAGCCGCCGCCGCCCACTTTCCGACAACATCGACCGCAAAGTGGAAAGTTGATTTCCACTTTCAAGAGCTCATTTCGACCGAAAGATTCGCAAACGCTTGTAGGGGGCACCGGCAGTCAGCGGAATCCGATCGACGGTGACGGTGCCCTCCTTGACGACCGCGGTTCCCGACATCGCGCCGTCATCCCAACTCCAGTGCAGGATTTCCCCTTCATGGAAGCGGAAATGCCGGGCACGCCGGGGGGTCACGCTGACCGTGACGCTCTCCGGCTGATCCGGGATGCCGCCGCCGAAGCCCGTATGCCGCACATAGCGCAGGGGAAACACGATCTGCTCGGCGTCATCGACGATCTGCGCATGGTTCCAGACGATGCCCAGGTTGTAGTGGCCACGGGGGTAGCGCGTCGTATCCAGGCGTTCCGCCGCGGTCAGGGGAAAGTTTCCGGTGCTGTGGGTGATCGCTGGAAACGCCCGATCGAGCGTGACATCCTGCTCCGGCACCTCGAAGTCGGTGATGGACGGCATTTTCACACCGCGCTCATAGGGGGCGTGGCCCGCCTGGACCCAGGTCGCCTCGCAACTGATGCGTTCGGCTTCGCAGATGTTCACGAAGGGCATCTGCTCGTTCACCCCGTCTTTGGTGAAGAACGGATCATTGCTCGAGAAGCGGTGGCGATAATGCAGGTTGCGGACGATCGGATCGCTCCGGGCCTGGATGGAGAAATCGATGGCGTCCCACAGGTGCCGCGTCGCCCCCGAATCGGGCGGCCACAGATGGCGGTAGTTGTCGGGCTTGAGGCGAGGCATCACGCCGCCGATTGCCGCAGTCACATAGGCGATCCGGCTGCGCCACGGTGCAGGCAGGATCATGCTCTGCACGACCGCACCGCCGCCGCCCATGGAACTGCCAGCCAGGATGAACCCCTTGTCACGGACGTCGATCTGCGGATAACGGGCCACCAACGCCTCAATGGACCCGGCCAGACGCCGGCCCGGGTACCCGACGCCATCCCTGCTGTAGGTCCACCATTCCGTCCACCGATCTGCCTTGGGCGAGTGGATCTGGGCGTCCTGATTGCGCAACTCGAAATCCGCGAAGGCCGGCGGCGCGAAGGCCTGACCGACATAGCCGTTGCCCATGGCCGAGGGATGCAGGGTCACCAGCAGGCGCGGATGCGGCGGCAGGTGTTGGCGGCGTGCGTAGGCGACCTGAAAGTCCACGCCATGAGGGTCGAACCAGCGCTCGTCACGAATGTGCCACGTGCCTTGAAAGTACATCCACGGGTTTTGCCCGCGACCGACCTTCGTGGGCCGGAGGTCGAAGGAGACGAAGCCCGGCGGCTGATGTGCCAGGGGCGGATCCGACGCCACCTCCGTGGATGGCGGCGAAGACTTGATGTCGGCGGCAACCGGCATCAACGTCGGGGCAGACGTGGGGACGCGCCGTTGTGCCCCCCGGGGCGCCGTCGTGGCGGCGCGCGGATCCCGATAGGCACCCGTATCGATCCAATCTCGAACGGTGGCGATCTCGGCGGGCGTGGCCTCCACGTGGGGGTGGGCCTCGTCATAGTCGTAGTCGGCATCCGAGGCCGCGTTGCTGCGATAGTCGGTTCGACGGTTGCGGAAATACCAGTACAGCCCTGAACCAGCGGCATAGTCGCCATTGATCAGCCACGACGCCTGGGGCCGATCCAGATAATACTGGCGTTTTCCGCGATATTCCGGGCTGACCCGAACGGGTCTCGGATTGGAAACCTGTGGGTAATCCATCAGCAGCATGCGCCAGGTGCTCATGCCGTCACGATCGTCCCGATCGTTGAAATCGATCCCCCCGGCGGGTGCCCGACCACTGTGGCAGGCGACGCAACGGCGCTCGAGGATAGGGACGATGTCGCGGGTGTACTCCGGCTGCGCCCGCCCCGGGCCGCTGAGGTCCACCGCCGGCCCCTTGGCCGCCAACGATCGGGCGAAGACCGGCTGCGGTGCCTTGTCTCCATGGTTGTGGCAACCGCCGCAGGTCAATGTCGTCCCGGCGCGCAAGGACTGGGGCATCATGTCCCGCTTGATGACCTCATGATCGGCGTTCAGGCCGGACAGCAACCAGGGCGCCTCGCACGGCACGCGGATGCGCACCGACCCATCGGCGGCCACAGGCGCATCCCCGAGGATCTCGGTCCGCACGCCCCACATCGACGTCCATTGACGGCTGGCGGGCAGCCGGTGGGCATTCGGAATGAGACGGGCGATACGGATGTATTTCACGTCCGCAGCGCTCACCCCTGGCAACTCCTTGCCGAACACGGGGGAGCGCTCATCGTGTCCCCAGCGGTATTGGCCATGACGAACGTCGAAGTTGGTGGTCTCCGACCGCTGGGAGGCGATCTGCAGATAGCAGGCGCCATCCGCCGAGCGCGGCTGGGGCGCGGAATCCGGCATCGCCTGGCCATAGACGTCCACGTAAGGACCGCCGTAAATGGCGCCGTACTCCGCCACGCCCGGTTTGTCGACCATCATGACCGGATCGTGACGGTAGTCCTTCGACGGTAGCTTGTCCGCCGGCAACTTGTAGATCCCGATTTCCAGACCGACGGGATTGCCCGCCGCGTCGACCGGGCTGCGCACGCGTTGCGGCTGCCGCTTGGCATGCGGGCCGAATTCGACCCGGGCGTCCATGCCGTCGGGGCGCCAGCCGCCCTGGTTGTTGCACACGCCCCGGCACCATACGAACCCCAGCGCGTCGCCGGGCAGGCCGAATGGATCCCGGACCCGCCCCTGCCACGCCGCATGTGCTGCATCCCACCGCGAATACTGATCCTCTGAACTGGCCCACGGCGTGAGATTCACTAGGTCCCGAGGCAACAGGGCGTCATTCACCGGTTTGCGCGCCTCGGACACCGGCACCCCCTCCACGGTGAACGGCGCCGGAGACCAGGCCCAGATGTTGCCGAAACCGTTCTGGTAGTTGCCCCGGTAATACTCGCCCACGAGGATGCGCCCGTCGCTGAGCTGGTTGATGAAATGCAGCGCCTTGCCCTGGTAGTGAGCCCCGAACGGGGACTCCTGACTGCCGCCCCACGGATCGACCGCACAGGTCCACCACATGTTCTGTACCGTGCTCGGATAATTGGTGTAGACCTGCCCGTCACCGCGAAAGACCAGATCGTGCAGCCACTGCGCACAGGAGGCGAGGATGCGCCCGTCGCGGAGCTGAAAGCCGCCGTAGAAGGAGACGAAGTCGTGCGTACCGACGCGGTGGACGTCGCTCCCATCCAGATCGGCAATGTAGTTTTGCAGATTCGGATCGCCGCGCGGCGTCACCCCACGCAGGACCGGTTCGAACTCTTGGGCGCGGTCGCTCGAGAACATCACCTTGAGCGCGCCGCCTTGATTGATGATCACCGGCGTCAGGTCATGTCGACCAGGCACGAAGGGCCATTCCGAGGTCTTGCCGGTGACGAGGTCGACAATGGCGATGTTCGCCCCTGCCCCCTTGCCCGCCAGGGTGAGATTCCCCGAGCCGCACTCGTGCTGCCATTGCGTGCCACGGTAGATCGTGAAGGCCACCTTGGTGCCGTCCGGGGATAGTCTCGGGTCGGTGGGGGTGCAGATCTGTCCGGCGCAATCGTAGAGCACCGATACCTTGCCGGTACGATCCCGGCGCATCAACCGCCCGGGGCCGGACAGACCATTGCTGCGCACATTGTCCGCCGGCAGGCCGTTGTTCTGGCGATTATTGACTTCCGGCAGGGTCACGCAGATATCCGGGTGATCCATTTGCTCGCCCTGATAGCGCGATGGCGTGCGATCGAGGTCGACTTCGACCCAAATGAGCGGTGTCGTGGTGTCGGTGGCGGCGGCCCCATCCCCCGGCACCAGGAAGCCGATCATCAGGCAAGACAACCAGAACACACGATGCGCGCAATGCATAGGCACACCCTAGACAATCTCTGCCGGCCCGGGGAGCATCGCCTCGCAAATGATTGTTACCAGGCGTATCCGGCTGCGTTTGCAACTGCGCAGGGACGGAGAACCGACGAATTCCGAGCTATCTGGCGGCCGCCGTATGCACCCCGGACAGCGCTCGCCACGCCTGATGCACGTCCCATTCCGACTGCATGAGCATCCAAAGACGCGGATCGGTGCGAAAGAACAGCCCCAGGCGGATGGCGGTGTCGGCGCTCAGGGCGCGGCGGCCGCGGACGATTTCGTTGACACGGCGGCGGGAGATGCCGAGCGCGCGCGCCAGGGCGTCCTGCGACAGCCCGGCCGGGCGCATGAAGCGCAGTTCGAGGAAGCGGCCCGGGTGCACGGGAGTCCGGCCCGAGCCTCCCTTGCGTGGGCCTGGGCGGGTGCCATTGGGAAAGAAACCGCGCGGACCGGGGTCCGCGCGTTGCATCACAGTCATCGTATGCCAAGTCGAGGGAGGGTTTGACACAGCTTCCGGCGAAGCGGCACGCGCTTCGCCATTTGTCTTAAACAAGCATCGTGCCAAGACGCATTTAGCTTGATTTTCAATGAGTTGATAGGAACTCGCCGGCCCAGCGCGGTCAGGAGCCTGACACCGGGTGACGCCGTCCGGCAAGCCGCTATCCACCCGTCACCACCATTTGCGGCGTCGCGATGGCGCGGCCATGGGTGCGACGGGGGTGCCCTGGGCGTCGACCAGCGCACCATGGCGGGCCGCGTCGTTGAGCAGATCGCGCAACATGTCCCGATCCAGCGGCAGGGTGCGCTCGATGGCGTCCACGTCGACGGGCTCGTACTGCATGCGTTCGAGCCAGCCGAGCAGTTCCACCGACACGGGGTAGCGCGCCAGATTGGGCGACTTGAGCAGACGGACCGGTCGGCCCGCCCAGGGGGGCGTCTGCGGCGCCTGCGCGGGCGGCGCGGCGCTGGCCGCGACCGGTTCGGGGGCCGACTGCGCGGCACTGATCTGGTCGAGCACCCGCAGCAGGTGGGCTGCCTTGAGAGGCTTGAGCAGCACGCGAACGCCGGCGGCCGCCGCCTCGGGACCGGAGTCGAGGCACACCACCCGGGCATCGTCGAGCCGGTCCAGCGGCGTGCGGGCCAGGCCCTGACTCGGATCCACCAGCCACAGATCGGCGGTATCGAAGGACTCGACCCAGGTCCACGCAGCCGGATGCAGGCGCGCCGTGGAGCGCAGCAGGGTCAGATCGCGCGGATCGAGCTCGTCCGCGCCGATGCGCAGCGTCATCGTGTCACGCCTCCGTCATCGGTGCACGCGACGAAGGCGGCCCGACACCGGCGCCGCCTTCGCGTGTTGTCACCCTCGGGCCGGACGGCTCAGTTCTTGAACATCCGGAAGCCGCTGATCATGGTGCTGATGATGCTCTGGCGCCCCATGATGTCTTCCCGGATCGCGGCATACACATGCAGCATGACAAAGCAGACGATCACCCACATGCCCAGGTGGTGCCAGGTGTGGATGTTCTGCGAGTTGCCGAACAGCGGCAGCACCCAGCTGGTGAACACCGTGTGGCTCCAGTGCCCCTCCTGGGCGCCTTCGCCGTAGAGCGCGAAACCGGTCACCACCATGAACACGGCCATGAGCAGGAAGCCGATCACCATGGAGATGCGCGCCAGCGGATTGTGCCCCACGTAGCGGTTCGGATAGGGCCGCATGAAGCCGTACCACTTGAGCATGGAGAGCAGCTCGCGCCAGTAGGCCAGGGTGAAGATGGGCACGCTGAACAGCTCGCGCGCATGGTGGTTGCCGACCAGCGCCCAGTAGGCCCGTCCGATCAGCCCCACCGCGAGCACATAACCGGCGGCGAAGTGGGTGAAGCGGATGTAGCCCATCAGGAAGTGGGCGCTGGCCTCCCCCGGCACGGATGGCAAGGGGGAGCCGATGAAGTAGCCGGTGACGCACAGCACCGTGATCGCCAGGGCGTTGATCCAGTGCCAGATGCGCACCGGCGCTTCATACACGTAGATGGACTTGATGCTGGTGGCGTGAGCCACCGCGTTGTCGTCCACCCCCGTGACGTCTGCCATGGTTTTGTGAGACATGATTCACCTCCCGAGCCGTGGGCTCAACGCACCTTGACCGTGGCCATCTCCTGCCCTTCCGGACTCATCACGTGCGTGGAGCAGGCCAGGCACGGATCGAAGGAATGCAGGGAACGCAGGATCTCGAGCGGCTCTTCGGCACGCTCGACCGGAGTGTTCATCAGCGAGGCCTCGAAGGCACCGATCTGCCCCTTGCCGTCGCGCGGGCTGCCGTTCCAGGTGGTCGGCACCACGCACTGGTAGTTCTCGATCTTGCCGTCCTTGATCTTGATCCAGTGGCCGAGCATGCCGCGCGGCGCGGCGACGGTGCCCACGCCCTTGGCCTCCTTCGGCCAGCTCGACGGGTCCCATTTCTCCACGTTGGCGGTGGCGGTGTCGCCGGCCTTGATGTTGGCGATTAGCTCGTTGAAGTCGTCCATCATCATCTCGGCGGCGTACTGGCTCTCCAGCGCGCGGGCCAGGGTGCGGCCGATGGTGGTCGGCAGCAGCTGCTTGACCGAGTAGCCGGTCTCGGGCAGACCGAGCAGGCGCGGGATGTCCTGGTTGATCATGCGCGCCGAGAAGTCGACCTGCTCCTTGACCCGCTGGCAGTACTTGTTGCCCTTGGACGCATGCATGTAGCCGAGGATGTAGCGCGACAGCGGGCCGACTTCCATGGGATGCCCGCGCCAGCGCGGCGACTTGATCCAGGAGTACTTGCCGCCCTCGTCCAGGGCCTCGATGCGGGTGCGCGTGCCCTTGGTGTTGGGGCCGAGCTGGTAGTTGGGCTCGGTGATGCCGTCCCACGGATGCAGGCCCTGGTTCTCGTCCGGGTAGCTGTACCAGGAGTGATTGACGAACTCCTGCACCTGCTCGGGGTCACGCGGGTCGATCTCGTGGATTTCGTCCCAGTTGCCGTTCAGGATCGCGCCGCCCGGCAACTGCTGGGTGCTGCGGTCGTAGGCCACCTTCTCGTAGGTACCGTAGTCCGCCACGTTCTGCGCCGACAGGCCACCACCGTAGAGCCAGCCGGCCTGCTTGTAGATGGTGCCGATGGCGAGCACGTCGGGCACATAGACGTTGTTGTTGAACTCGATCATCTCCTCGATGCGCGCCTTGACGAAGTTGAGCCGCTCCATGTTGATCGCGCCCACCGCGCCGGTGGTGTCCACGTTGATGGCGCAGGGCACGCCGCCGACCAGGTAGTTGGGGTGCGGGTTCTTGCCACCGAAGATGGTGTGCACCTTCACCCATTCCTTCTGCAGATCGAGCGCCTCCAGGTAGTGGGCGACCGCCATCAGGTTGGCCTCGGGGGCAGCTTGTAGCCCGGGTTGCCCCAGTAGCCGTTCATGAACGGGCCGAGCTGGCCCGATTCGACGAACTTCTTGAGCCGGTTCTGGATGTCGCGGAAGTAGCCGCGCGAGGCCAGCGGATGCGACGGCGACACCGTCTGCTGCAGCTCGGAGGTCTGGCGCGGATCGGCCTTGAGCGCCGAGACCACGTCCACCCAGTCGAGCGCATGCAGGTGATAGAAATGCACCGCGTGGTCGTGCACCTGCAGGGTCTTGGCCATCATCTCGCGGATCAGATGCGCGTTCTTGGGGATCTCGATGCCCAGGGCGTCTTCCACCGCGCGCACCGAGGTCAGCGCATGACAGCCGGTGCACACCCCGCAGATGCGCTCCACGAAGGCCCAGGCGTCGCGCGGATCGCGCCCCTTGAGAATCACCTCGAGGCCGCGCCACATGGTGCCGGTGGATACCGCGTTGCGGATCACGTTGTTCTCGTCCAGATTCACCTCGACCCGCATGTGACCCTCGATCCGGGTCACCGGATCGACCACCACCCGCTTGCCGGTGTTGTCCAGCTTGAAGCCTTGCGTCTCGTAAACACCCATGATCACTTGTCTCCCTTCGGCATGTCGGAACCCGGCTTGTTACGCACCCGGGAGAGCGCGGACGCCGCGGCATGGGCGGCCACCACGGCACCCACGGCGCCGGCGGCGGTCATGCCCACCTCGTCGGCGTTCTTCTCGACGCCGAACTGCTTGATGTCGGTGAGGCGGTCGTAGAAGCTGCCCTTGTCCCAGAAGCCATCCTCGGAGCAGCCGATGCAACCGTGCCCCGACTGGATCGGGAAGGACGTCCCCTCGTTCCAGCGCACCGTCGAACAGGCGTTGTAGGTGGTCGGCCCCTTGCAGCCCATCTTGTAGAGGCAGAACCCCTTGCGGGCGTTGTCGTCGTCCCATTCCTCGACGAACTGGCCGGCGTCGAAGTGCGGGCGGCGATAGCATTTGTCGTGGATGCGCTGGCCGTAGAACATCTTCGGCCGACCCTGGCGGTCGAGCTCGGGCATGCGGTCGAAGGTGAGCATGTAGGTGACCACCCCGGTCATCACCTCGGCGATCGGCGGGCAGCCCGGCACCTTGATGATGGGCTTGTCATGGATGACCTTGTGCACCGGCGTGGCCTGGGTGGGGTTCGGCTTGGCCGCCTGCACGCAACCCCAGGAGGCGCAAGAGCCCCAGGAGATGATCGCCTTGCAGTCGGCCGCCGTTTCCTTGAGCACCTCCACGAAGGGACGGCCGCCGTGGATGCAGTACATGCCGTCCTCGTTGAGCGGCGGATTACCCTCCACCGCGAGGATGTAGTTGCCCTTGTACTTGCGCTTGACCTCCTCGAGGATGGCCTCGGCCTGATGCCCGGCGGCCGCCATGAGGGTGTCGTCGTAGTCGAGCGAGAGCATCGACAGCACCACGTCCTTGGTCAGCGGATGCGCCGAGCGGATGAACGACTCCGAACAGCAGGTGCACTCCAGGCCGTGCAGCCACAGCACCGGCGTGCGCGGCTTGGTCTCGAGCGCGTGGGCGATCCGCGGCGCGAACGCCGAGCCGAGCCCCAGCGATGTGGCGGTCAGCGAACAGAACTTGAGAAAGCTGCGGCGCGTGATCCCCTGGCGGCGCAGTACCTCGTAGAAGGTTTCGGTCATCGGGCGTCTCCCTTTGGGTGTTATTCGATGCGCCGCCCGTTGAACCGGACACGCACCTACGGCCACTCAAAACAAGATCCGTGCCAATATGAGAAAACCCCAAAAACCCGCTTTACATCAACGGGTTGCCGCGAAGATGGCAGACGAGTGATCACCACCGGCGGAAACCGTGTTACCAGTTCTGATCACGAGCAGAGCGCTCGACATCCACATCCTTCGCATCGACCCGGCGCTGACGGTCCGTCGAGGCTGCACGTGCGAGGGATGCCGGTGGGACCCGGGGCGGCAGGACGAGCCGGCAACGTCTCCGAATCACGGATCGATCTCCCCCTCGCCGCCAGGCTCAGTGATCGCTCCGGCCACCCCCGCAATCACCACAGACTTGCCATGGCCCCTTCAATGATATTTGCATTTCTGCGTCGAAAATACTTACACACCCACCCAAAGAACGAAGGCAACGCATTCCAACGAATTGTTTTTTTTGACTTTATTTTTTTGGCACTGATTTTGCTCAGTGCAAACCACGAAATCATCAGCAGCGCTTTTCTAGAACCAGGAGCTTCTCATGAAGAAATCCCAAATCACGACGATTCTGGCAGGTATGGCTCTGGCCTCCGCTGCCTCGCTCGCTCATGCAACCGCATTCACCAGCACCTCGCCGACCGGGCTCGACGTGACGACCGTCGGCGCCTCGACCGTCGGTGGAATCGTGTTTGACGCGGTCGGCACCAACACCAACGAAGTGGTCAGCCAGACGGCAGCCTCGTCCCTGTTCATCGGCTTCGCTGACACCGGCAGCCCGACGGCCTACCAAGGTAACCCGTTCACCATCGGCATCCAGACCGGTTTCGATAGCTCGATCACCAGCCAGCTCGGTGGTGGCCTGACGGGACTGGCCATCCGCTTCACGCTCTTTGACGGCGACAGCGCCGCGGGCAACTTCGACGACAACGGCGACCTGACCTTGCTGGTCAACGGTATTGCCGCAGGCGTCTGGGACGGGGTCAATGCCGAGAACACCGACGGGCTGGGTGCTGCAGGCGGCGCCGGCTTCAGCGGCGGCGGTTTCCGCGACAACCTCCTCGACACGGGCTGGTTCTACATCTCTGACGCCACCACACTGCAGAACATCTTCGACAGCATCGTGGCCACTGAACAGGTGGTGTTCCAGATCCAGGACGTTGATCCGTACGACAACTACTACGACTTCACGCAAGGGATCGACGCCTCCCTGATCGATGTTGGCCAAGGCCCTGGCGTGATCCCGGGAGAGCCTGGCAACAATGTACCGGAGCCGGGCACCTTGGCCCTGCTCGGTCTGGGCGCCTTCGCCGCCGCCGTGCGTCGCAAGAAGGCCTGACCGTCGGCGGCAGGCAGAATCGCCTGCCTCCTGCACGCCTCCTGGCAGCGCATGCCAGGGACAAGAGATCACCCCCCGGGGTGATCTCTTGCATTGACGGGACCGGTTCGGTCGCGGCACTCGACAGCGCGGTCAACACTCTTACAATGACGCCTCCATTGACCTCCGGAGCAGGTAATGCTGACTGTCTATGGCTGCCCCAATTCGCGCTCCATGCGCATGGTGTGGGCGCTCGAGGAAGCCGGGGCGGAGTACGCCTATATCCTCATCGACCTGTTCCGGGGCGCCGGGCGCTCGCCGGATTTTCTCCGCATCAACCCGGCCGGCAAGGTGCCCGCGCTGGTCGAGGACGGCACCGCGCTGACCGAATCGGGCGCCATCCTCATGTGGCTGGCGGACAAGTATCCGCATGCCCGCCTGATTCCCGGCACCGATGAGCCCCGGGCGCGTGCCGACGTGCTGCAGTGGCTCATGTTCGGCCTCACCGAACTCGAACCGCCCTTGTGGACCATCGCCAAGCACCGCTTCGTGCTGCCCGAATCCCGGCGCGTGCCGCAGATCGAAGAGACCAGCAAATGGGAGTTCGCCAGTGCCTGCGCCCTGCTGGCACGCCACCTCGGCCAGAAACCTTACGTCGCCGGCAACCGCTTCTCGATCGCCGACATCGTGATCACCCACTGCCTGGCCTGGGCCCAGTCCGCACGGATCGAGATCGTGCCCGCGCTGCTCGTCGATTACATGGAACACCACTGGCACCGACCCGCCGCCCGGCGCGCCATCGAGCGCGAAGCCCGACCGGCCCAGTAGGCGCCGCGCGGTTCAGCCAAAGCGTGGATGGATGCGCGCGAACGCGGTTGGCGATCCCATTCGGTGATGCCGCGAGGCATGGCGCCCGGCCTGCAACGGATGAGACATCTGCGCCCGCACCCGGCGCCGGGGCGCATCGTGACGCGCGGGTTCCTGCTCCCGGCGCAAGACGCGCTGGATATACCCCATCATGAAGGCTTGTGCAGCCAGCGAGGCGGACGTCACCACGAATAGCAGCCAGGCATGCGGATCGGCAAAGGCCGGATCCAGCCGGCTACCCAGCGTCCGCACGAACAGCGCGATCACCAGATTGAGCGCCGCCAGCCCGTAGGCCAGACGCACGACCCAGGGCCAAAAGCGCAGCAGGCGCGCTCCGCGTTCGGTCTCGTCCATGGTGAGTCCTCCCTGGCCAACACCAGAATCCGGAGCCACCTCAGCTCCGCATGTTCCCAGTCTAGTCAGTGATGGGGCTCAACAAAAAGGCCGCTTCCGCGGCCTTTTTGTTCGTCGGGGCACGCCAGGAACGCCTCAGCGCAACACCTGTGAGATATCCCGCACCGCGCCGGTATCGGCGCTCGTGGTCAGCGCCGCGTAGGCCTGCAGGGCCGCCGAGACGACACGGTCACGGCTGGCGGGCTTCCAGGCGGTAGCGCCCCTGGCATCCATGGCGGCACGACGCTTGGCGAGTTCGTCGTCGCTGATGGCCAGGTGGATGCGCCGGTTGGGGATGTCGATCTCGATGGTGTCGCCCTCTTCGACCAGGCCGATGGCGCCGCCGCAGGCCGCTTCCGGCGAGGCGTGGCCGATGGACAGGCCGGAGGTACCACCGGAGAAGCGCCCGTCGGTGAGCAGGGCGCAGGACTTGCCCAGGCCCTTGGACTTGAGATAGCTGGTCGGATAGAGCATCTCCTGCATGCCGGGGCCGCCCTTGGGGCCTTCGTAGCGGATGATGACCACGTCGCCGGCGACGATCCGGTCGGCCAGGATGCCCTCGACCGCGGCCTCCTGGCTTTCGAACACGCGAGCCCGGCCGGTGAAGGTCCAGATCGACTCGTCCACCCCCGCGGTCTTCACGATGCAGCCCTTCTCGGCGATGTTGCCGTACAGCACCGCGAGCCCCCCTTCCTGGCTGAAGGCGCTGGCCTTGTCGCGGATGACGCCGTGGGAGCGATCCATGTCCAGTTCGTTCCAGCGCCGATCCTGGCTGAAGGCCACCTGGGTGGGCACCCCGCCGGGAGCGGCCCGGTAGAAGTCGAACACGCTGTTGTCGTGGGCCTGGATCACGTCCCAGCGGGTCAGGGCCTCGCCCAGGGTTTTCGCGTGCACCGTGTGCGCGTCCTTGTGCAGCAGGCCGGCGCGGTTGAGCTCGCCGAGAATGCCCATGATGCCGCCGGCGCGGTGCACGTCCTCGATATGCACGTCCGGCACCGCCGGCGCCACCTTGCACAGGCAGGGCACCTGCCGCGAGATGCGGTCGATGTCGGCCATGGTGAAGTTCACCCCGGCCTCCTGGGCCGCGGCCAGCAGGTGGAGGACGGTGTTGGTGGACCCGCCCATGGCCACATCCAGGCTCATGGCGTTCTCGAAGGCTTCGAAGGTGGCGATCGAACGCGGCAGCACCGAGGCGTCGTCCTGCTCGTAGTAGCGGCGCGCCAGCTCGACGATGCGCCGGCCGGCTTCCTCGAACAGGCGCTTGCGGTCGGCATGGGTGGCCACCACGGTGCCGTTGCCCGGCAGCGACAGACCCAGCGCCTCGGTCAGGCAGTTCATGGAGTTGGCGGTGAACATGCCGGAGCAGGAGCCGCAGGTCGGGCACGCGGAGCGCTCCACCGCCTCGACCTCCTCGTCGGAGCAGTGGCTGTCGGCGGCCTTGACCATGGCGTCCACCAGGTCCAAGGCGATGACCTTGTTCTCCCACTTCACCTTGCCGGCCTCCATGGGCCCGCCGGAGACGAACACGACCGGGATGTTCAGGCGCATGGCGGCCATGAGCATGCCCGGGGTGATCTTGTCGCAGTTGGAGATGCACACCATGGCGTCCGCGGTGTGGGCGTTGACCATGTATTCGACGCTGTCGGCGATCAGGTCGCGCGAGGGCAGGCTGTAGAGCATGCCGCCGTGGCCCATGGCAATGCCGTCGTCGATAGCGATGGTGTTGAACTCCTTGGCCACGCCGCCGGCCGCCTCGATCTCGCGCGCGACCAGCTGGCCCAGGTCCTTGAGGTGCACGTGGCCGGGCACGAACTGGGTGAAGCTATTGACCACCGCGATGATGGGTTTCTCGAAATCGCCATCTTTCATGCCGGTGGCGCGCCACAGGGCGCGGGCGCCGGCCATGTTGCGACCGGCCGTCGAGGTCCGGGAACGATACTGGGGCATTGGACTGTCTCCACGATTCGGGGCTAGCCGGTCATTGTACCTTGGTGGCTGCCGCTTCGGGCGCACCGTGCCGGCCATGCTGCGGCGCACACATCGACTTACGGTACGACCGTGACGGTCCGCATGGGCTCGCCTAGAATAGGGCCCCATCGCAATGACGTCACCCTCGGAACGCCGTATGCCCCCGCCTACCCGTCACGGTGCCTGGCACCGTCTCCAAGCCCACGCCGATGCCGTGCGCAGCCACCGGATGCGCGATCTGTTCGACGCCGACCCGGAGCGCGCGCAGCGCATGCAGTGCCGGGTCGGATCGATCCGGCTCGACTACAGCAAGAACCGCATCGACGACGACGGTCTGGACGCCCTGTTCACCCTCGCCGAGGCGATGAACCTGCGCGGCGCCATCGACGCCATGTTCGCCGGCGAGCCGATCAATGCCACCGAGCAGCGCCCGGCCCTGCATGTGGCCCTGCGCATGCCGCGCGACGCGGTGCTCGAGGTGGGCGGGCGCAACGTGGTGGCCGACGTTCACACCGAGCTGGACAAGCTGCGACGCTTCGCCACCGCCGTGCGCGAAGGCACCTGGAAGGGGCGGACCGGGCGCGAGGTCACCGACGTGGTCAACATCGGCATCGGCGGCTCCGATCTGGGCCCGCGGCTGGTGTGCGACGCGCTGCGACCGCTCTCCCACCCCCGCCTGCGCACCCATTTCGTCGCCAATGTGGACGGCGCGCGCATCACCGGGCTGCTGCGTACCCTCGATCCGGACACGACCCTGTTCATCGTCGCCTCCAAGTCCTTCGGTACCCAGGAGACGCTCACCAACGCCACCACCGCGCGCCAGTGGTTCCTCGACCAGGGCGCCTCCGAAGCGGACATCGCCAAGCACTTCGTGGCGGTGTCCACCAACACCGACAAGGTCACCGCCTTCGGCATCGATCCGGCCAACATGTTCGGCTTCTGGGACTGGGTCGGCGGTCGCTACTCGCTGTGGTCGGCCATCGGACTGCCGATCATGCTCGCCGTCGGCCCCGATGCCTTCGACCAGCTGCTCGCTGGCGCCCACGCCATGGACGAGCATTTCCGCACCGCCCCCTGGCAAGAGAATCTGCCGGTCATGCTCGGGCTCATCGGCGTGTGGTACATCAACGGGCTGCGCGCCGGCACCCACCTGGTCGCGCCCTACGATCACGGCCTGCGCCAGCTGCCGGCCTACCTGCAACAGCTGGACATGGAGAGCAACGGCAAGTCGGTCACCCGCACCGGCGCGCCGGTGGAGACCAAGACCGGGGCGGTGGTGTGGGGCTACAGCGGCATCAACGGCCAGCACGCCTTCTACCAGCTGCTGCATCAGGGCACCCGGCTGATTCCGGCCGACTTCATCGTCAGCCTGCACAACCCCAACAGCCCGCCCCACCATCACCGCATCGTGCTCGCCAACTGCATCGCCCAGGCGCAGGCGCTGATGCAGGGGCGCACCACCGAACAGGCCCGCGCCGAAATGCGCGCCGCCGGCCTCGACGAGGCGCGCATCCGCGAACTGGCGCCGCACCGGACCTTCGACGGCAACCACCCCACCAACACCCTCCTGCTCGATGCGCTCACCCCGCACAGCCTCGGTGCGCTGCTGGCCATGTACGAGCACAAGGTGTTTACCCAGGGCGTGCTGTGGCAGGTCAACAGCTTCGACCAGTGGGGCGTCGAGCTGGGCAAGGACCTGGCCCGGCGCGTCGAGACGGCCTTCGACGAGGGCGGCTACCCGGACGATGCGGACACCTCCACCCGGGCGCTGATCGATCTGGCCCGCGACGCGCTCGACGCGTCTTAGCGCCGGTCGGCGTCGCTCGGCTATCATCCCGGTCTATCCCACGGTTCAGGAATTGGCATGAGCGAAGACACCAGCGAAGGTTACGATCTGTCCGCCGAAGAGGCCCGCGTGCTCGGCGTGCTGATCGAAAAGAGCTACACCACCCCCGACCAGTACCCCCTGAGCCTCAACGGCCTGACCACCGGCTGCAACCAGCTCACCGGACGCGATCCGGTCATGAGCCTGGAGGAAGCCGAGGTGGCCGATGCGGTGGCCTCGCTGCTCGAACGCGGCCTCGTCGGGCGGCGCGAGGGCGCCCGGGTCGTCAAGTACGAACATCTGGTGCGCCTGCGCCATTCCCTGCCGCCGGCCGAGCAGGCTGTGCTCGCGCTGCTGATGCTGCGCGGCCCACAAACCGCCGGCGAATTGCGCACCCGCAGCGAACGCATGTACCGCTTCGACGACGTGGCCGCCGTCCATGCCGTGCTCGACCACCTGGAAGAGAAGTATCCACCCATGGTCATGCCGCTGCCGCGCGCACCGGGCACCAAGGAGACCCGCTACGTGCACCTGATGTGCGGCCCGGTGGACGTGGACACGGTGGTCGCCTCGGTGGGCAGCAGCGGCGCAGGCGGCTCGGGCCTGGGCGCCCGCGTCGAGGCCCTGGAGGCCGAGGTGGCGGCGCTGCGCGCGGAGCTCAACGCCCTCAAGACCAGCCTGGGTGAAGACTGAGCATGCTCGTCTATCCGAAGATCGACCCCATCGCGTTCTCGATCGGCCCGCTGTCGGTGCACTGGTACGGCATCACCTACCTGGTCGCCTTCATCCTCTTCATGCTGCTCGGCCGCTGGCACATCAGGCGCCGCCCCGACCTGGCGTGGACACCGCAGCAGCTCGACGACCTGCTCTTCTACGGCGTGCTCGGCGTGATTCTCGGCGGGCGCCTCGGCGAGGTGCTGTTCTACCAGCCGGGTTATTACTTCAGCCACCCGGCCGAGATCATCGCGGTGTGGAAGGGCGGCATGAGTTTTCATGGCGGCTTTCTGGGTGTGCTCGCGGCGATGTGGTTCTGGGGCCGCCGCCATGGCAAGGGCTTCTGGGAAGTGACCGACTTCATCGCGCCGCTGGTGCCCACCGGCCTCGCGGCCGGGCGCGTCGGCAACTTCATCAACGGCGAGCTGTGGGGGCGCGTCGCCAGCGCCGACCTGCCCTGGGCGATGGTGTTCCCGCACGTGGACCCGCTGCCGCGTCACCCCTCCCAGTTCTACCAGATGGCCGGCGAGGGCCTGCTCCTGTTCGCCATCCTGTGGTGGTACAGCCGCAAACCGCGCCCGCTGCGCGCCACCTCGGCGGTGTTCCTGATCGGCTACGGGGTGCTGCGCTTCGCCGCCGAGTTCTTCCGCACGCCGGACCCGGGCATCTTCACCTGGATCACGCCCGACATCACCACCGCCCAGTGGCTGTGCGTGCCGATGGTCGTCATCGGTATCGTCCTGCTCGTCAAGGCACAACCCGACCCGGCGCGCTGATCCACGAGATCGGCCCGCCCTCTGGAGGTCTCCATGTCGAATCTCGTCTCCCGCGGGCTGAACGCCATGCGCGCCATCATCTCCTGGGGTGGCAAGGAACAGGCCCGGCTCGAAGCCCATGATCTCGACCGCATCCGCGAGCAGCTGCGCGAATGCGCCGAGGGCACCGGCGGCGAGGTCAGCACCCGCCAGCGGGCCGCGCGCCTCGCCCACACCTACCTGGAGCTGGACGACAGCTGCCGCCATGCCTTCCTGCGCATGATCGCGCTGGAATTCGGCCCCGATCCGGCACAGGTCGCCGCGGCCCACGAGGCCTACCAGGCCGCCGTGGGCACGCCCGGCCAATGGAACGCCGAAGCCAGCCTGCGTGCGGCGATGCGCTCCAAGCGCATCCGCATCCTCACCCAGTTCAACGCGATTCCCCAGGGGGTGAAGTTTCTCGTCGACCTGCGCGCCGACCTGCTGCGCTTCCTCAAGGACGACCCGGAACTCAAGGCCCTGGACCGGGAGCTCGAAGCGCGTCTGAACGCCTGGTTCGATGTCGGCTTCCTGGAGCTCAGGCGCATCACCTGGGAATCCCCCGCCGCCCTGCTCGAAAAGCTGGTGCAGTACGAAGCGGTGCATGAGATCCGCTCCTGGAAGGATCTGAAGAACCGCCTCGACGCCGACCGGCGCTGCTACGCCTTCTTCCATCCGCGCATGCCCATGGAGCCGCTCATCTTCGTCGAGGTGGCGCTGGTGGACGCGCTGGCCGACAACGTACAGAAGCTGCTCGACGAGATGGCGCCGGTGGCCGACCCGGCCCACGCCAACACGGCCATCTTCTACTCGATCAGCAACACCCAGGCGGGGCTGCGCGGCGTCTCCTTCGGCAACTTCCTGCTCAAGCGGGTGGTGGACGATCTCAAGCGCGACCTGCCCGGCCTCAGGCAATTCGCCACCCTGTCGCCGGTCCCGCGGCTGCGTCACTGGCTTACGGAGCAGCCCGACCTGCTCGAGGACGCCATTTCCGAGGCCGACTGGAAGAAGCTGACCGAATACGGGATCTTAGCCGCCGACTTCAAGGCCCTCGCCGCCCTGCTCGAGGACGACCGCTGGCTCGAGCAGCCCGGGCTCGCGAGCGTGCTCCAGGGGCCGCTCACCCGCGCCGCCGCACGCTACCTGTGCCAGGCACGCGACCGCAAGGGGCAGCCCTATGATCCGGTGGCGCGCTTCCATCTGGGCAACGGCGCACGCATCGAACGGATCAACTGGATGGGCGACAGCTCGCAGAAGGGCTTGAAGCAGTCCTTCGGGCTGATGGTCAATTACCTCTACGACCCGGAGACCATCGAGGCCAACGTCGAAGCCTTCGCCAGCGCAGGCACGGTCGCCACCTCGACCCCGATCAAGCGGCTGGCAAAGGGCTGATCACCCCGGCCCGGGCAACCCCTGCGATGGTGGGTCGCAACCCGCCCTACCGCACCGTGAGTGCGATCTCGCCCACGCCCTCGACGCCACCGCGCAGCACGTCGCCGCGCCGCACGGCCCCCACCCCCGCCGGCGTCCCGGTCATGAGCAGATCCCCCGGGGCGAGCAGGAAGTAGCGCGACAGCTCCGCCACCGCCTCGGCCACCGACCAGATCATGTCGGCCAGGTCGCCCGACTGGCGGCGCTCGCCATTGACGTCGAGCCAGATCGCCCCCGCCTTGGGATGGCCGATCGTGCTCGCCGGGCGCAGGGCCGAGATCGGCGCCGCGTGATCGAAAGCCTTGCCCACCTCCCAGCTGCGCCCCTGCGCCTTCATCTGCGCCTGCAGATCGCGCCGGGTCATGTCCAGCCCCACGCCGTAACCCCACACATGATCGAGCGCGGCCTCGACGACGATGTCGCGCCCGCCCGCACCGATGGCGGCGACCAGCTCGATCTCGTGATGCAGGTCGGCGGTCATGGACGGATACGGCCAGTCCTGCGCCTCTTCGGCGCCCAGCGGGTACACCGCATCGGCCGGCTTGCAGAAGAAGAACGGCGGCTCCCGATCGGGCGCACCGCCCATCTCGCGGGCATGGGCGGCGTAGTTGCGGCCGATGCAATAGATGCGGCGCACCGGAAACACGTCCGACGAACCGGCCACGGGCACCACCGCCTGCGGCGGTGCACTGACGACAGTCGACATCACTCCCTCCTTGCTTCCCGACCCCGGGGCACGACGCCCGGCTGGATGCCGGCACTATACCCCGAGCCGTGTCCGGCCGCGGGCATGACGACCGATGTCGATCCGGGCTTGACGACACGCCAGGAACTTGATTAAATGCGAATCGTTCGTATTTTCATTGTCACTGTTCAATGCCCACTGAGCCCAACCCCTGCCGCCCCCTGCCGGCCGACGGAACCGCCCCGGGAACCCCCACCCGGGACACGCCGATCGCCAGCACCCAGCTGCTGCAGGGTCGCGCCAGCGTGACCATCGAACACAAGGGTGTGCACTACCGGCTGCAAGAGACCCGGGCCGGCAAACTCATCCTGACCAAATAGTCGAAACCGATTGCTGAGGCTAAACTCGAATGTACGTCTGTGTTTGCAATGCCGTCACCGAACGCGATATCGAACACGCCGCCCGCAACGGCGCCCGGCGCATGCGCGACCTGCGCGGCTGTCTGGGCGTCGGTGCCGACTGCGGCGCCTGCGCCTGCCACGCCAAGGCCTGCCTCGATGCCGCGACCGACCAGCCAGGCATGGACGCGTCATTCACTCTCTCGATGCAGGAGGCCGCAGCATGAAGGGCGACAAGCACATCATCAAACTCCTCAACCGCCAGCTGACCCACGAGCTGACCGCCATCAACCAGTATTTCCTGCATGCACGCATGTACAAGAACTGGGGGCTGGCCAAGCTGGGCAAGCATGAGTACGAGGAGTCCATCGAAGAGATGCACCACGCCGACAAACTCATCGAGCGGGTGCTGTTTCTCGAAGGCCTGCCGAACCTGCAGAACCTCGGCAAGCTGCTCATCGGCGAGAACGTGCCCGAATGTCTGGCCGGCGATCTCAAGCTCGAGAGCACGGCCCGCGAGGATCTCGTCGCGGCCATCGCCGAATGCGAGTCCTGTAAGGACTACGTCTCCCGGGAATTGCTCGAGCACATCCTGGAAGACACCGAAGAGCATATCGACTACCTGGAAACCCAGATCGAACTGATCGACAAGGTCAGCCTGCCCAACTATCTGCAGTCGCAGATGGATCCGGACAACGGCGCGAGCTGAACGGCCGGGCCCGCCCGGTAACGGGCGCGTGGGCATGCCGGCCCCATCGATCCAAGGACCGCCCATGCCCGCCCCCGCGCCCCACCTGACGCCGACCATACGCATCTTTGCCGTGCTGACCCTCATCGCCATCGCCCTGGACCAGTTCATCCGCATCGGCGCACCGGCCTGACCCATGACACCGGTCGTGCTGCTGCGCCGCGCCGCCGCGGGCGGAGCTTCCCCTGCGGGGTTACAATCCCGCCCCATGGTCACCACCACCCTGAACCTACGCCCTGCACCGCCCACGCCCGCCCAGCGGCTGTCCGCCCTGGGGCGGCTGCTCGTGGTCGTCGGCGTGCACGCGGCCCTGTTCACGGTGATTGCCATGCACATGGACGTGACCCCGCCGAAGCCGCCGGAGACCATCGAGGTGGCCCTGCTGGCCCCCCCGGCGCCGGCACCGGTGGCGCCGCCGCCCAAGGTGGAAACACCGCCGGAACCGCCCAAGCCGGTGCCGCCGCCGCCCGAGCCGGTGGTGCGCAAGCCGCCACCGCCGAAGCCGCAACCCAAACCCAAGCCCAAGCCCAAGCCGCGCCCGCAACCCAAGCAGGCGATCACCGAACCGACCCCGGAACCGACGCCGCCGGAACCCGAGGTCGCGCCCGCGCCGCCGCCTCCGCCGGTGGCGGTCGCGCCGACCCAACCGACCCCGGCCCCGGCCCCGGCCCCCGCCGCACCGCCGCCGGTGACCAGCGCCCGGTTCGACGCCGCCTATCTGAACAACCCGCGCCCCGGCTACCCGCGCCTGTCGCGACGCATGGGCGAACAGGGAACGGTGCAGTTGCGCGTGCACGTGAGCGCCGAGGGCACGCCGCTGGACATCGAACTGCACCACTCGTCCGGCCACAAACGGCTCGACGAGGCGGCCCGCGCCGCCGTCGCCCACTGGCGCTTCGTGCCCGCCCGCCGGGGCGACACGCCGGTCGCGAGCTGGGTGATCGTACCCATCGAATTCAAACTGGAGGACGCCTGACCATGGACGCCCAAAACGCCTTCGGAGTCGCCCAGCTGTGGGCCCAATCCGATCTCATCACCCGCAGCGTGGCCCTGCTGCTCGTCATCATGTCGGTGATCAGCTGGTACCTGATCGTCACCAAGGGGCTGCGCCTGATCGCCAACCGCCGCCATGCCGGCGCCATCGAATCGTTCTGGCAGGCCGCCACCCTCGACGAGGGCCTCGCCGGACTGCACAAACGCGCCAAGGACGCCCCCTGCACCCGGGTCGCCGCCCAGGCCGCCGCGGCCCAGGCCCACTGCACCCGGCATGCCGCCGACGCCACCCTGGGCAGCACCCTCGACACCGGCGAGTTCATCACCCGCGCCCTGCGCCGCGGCATCGCCGAGTCCACCGCCGTGCTCGAGCGCGGGCTCACGGTGCTCGCCTCCATCGGCTCCACCGCCCCCTTCATCGGCCTGTTCGGCACCGTGTGGGGCATCTATCACGCCCTGACCACCATCAGCGTGACCGGCGCCGCCTCCATCGACAAGGTCGCCGGCCCGGTGGGCGAGGCGCTGATCATGACCGCCTTCGGCCTGTTCGTCGCCATCCCCGCGGTGCTCGCCTACAACGGCTTCAACCGGGCCAACCGGGTCGAGCTGTCCGAACTCGACGGCTTCGCCCACGACCTGCACGCCTTCTTCACCACCGGCGCCCGCGTCGGCGCCACCGCCATGGTCAAGCCCATCGGCAAGAACCCCGCGCGGCCGGCGGCCAACGAGGTGGCATGATGGCCTTCGGCGGATTCGGCAACGAAGACCAGCACGCGCCCATGAGCGAGATCAACACCACGCCGCTGGTGGACGTCATGCTCGTGCTCCTGATCATCTTCATGATCACCGCGCCGCTGCTCACCCATTCGGTCAAGATCGACCTGCCCAGCGCCAGCAACCAGCCCACCGAGGCCAAGCCCGACGCGATCACGGTCTCGCTCGACGAGACCGGGCAGCTGTTCTGGGACGACCAGCCGATCAGCGAGGACGAGCTGGTGCAGCGCCTCGACACCGCGGCCACGCGCACCCCGCAGCCGGAGATGCACCTGCGCGCCGACCGCAATACCCGCTACGAGGCCATCGCCCGCCTGATGGCCGAGGCCCGCCAGGCCGGTATCGAAAAACTCGGATTCATCACCGTGCCGGAGGCCGACACCGCCGCCCCCCCGGGAAAGACGCACTGAGCGCCGGGCGGGCGCCATCGCGGCGCCCCGGTCAGTGCGCGGGCAGCGAGGCGACCAGGGCGTCGAAGCGGAGCACCGCGCCACCATGGGCCTGGGTGAAGGCCCGGGCCGACGCCTCGCTGGCGAAGGCCGGCACATCCGGGCCGCGCATGGGGCCGAGCACATCGGCATCGACCACGAAGAACGCCGCTTCCGCCGGCACCCAGCCACCCCCTTCGTAATCGGTAACATAGCGCCGCACCACCGCCGCGTCCGTGCTCACCGACGCCGCCGCGCCCAGCGTCGCCTGGTAGCGGACCAGATCGAGCGGGGAATCGAAGAATCGCGCGCCGCCATCGGCCTGGATGAGCTGGGCCGCCCAGCGCGGATGGCGCGCCACGTACATCCCGCACACGCTGCAGCGCGACGCCTCGGTGAGCGGCCGCGGCGCGTTGCGATCGCGCCCCGAGGCGGGGTCGTAAGGCATCGCGGGAATCTGCAGGCCCGAGGCCACATGACACACCGCGCTCTGCGGCGCCGATGCCTCCACACCGCTCAGCGCCCCGGTCTGACGCACGCCCCAGACGCCCAGCGCCACCACTGCACCCAGAGCCAGGAGGTACCGCCCGCGCCGTTCGGAGACGCGCTGCGCGCCGGTGCCCATCTACGCCACCCGGTCGCGCTGTGCACGACAGGACCGGCCGGCTCCGCCAGCCTGGGCGCGCCACGGGGTCGGGGCCGGCGCAAGCGCCGCGGAACACAACACATCGGGGAACGACATCGACACTTCCGGCTTCGCCCAGGGAAATGACGACAGTCTGCGGCGCCCGGCGCCGGCCCGCCTTGTTCCGCCTCAAGTCCGGACGGCACCGCCGCGGCGAAGACCGGGCGCTACAGGCCCAGGCCCTTGCGCAGCAGCAGGAGCACCCCCATGCCGAGCAGGAACGGCAACCAGGGGTTCTTCGAGCGCAGGGCGACGCCGACCACCACCACGGCCGCCGCGACCTTGGGGTTGAACGGCGAGACCGCGCCGCCGCTGACCAGGACGTTGGGCATCACGATCGCCGCCAGCGCCGCGGCCGGCGCGTAGCGCAGGGCCTCGCGCAACGCCTCGGGCAGGCGCGCACGGTGGCCGAGCACGATGAAGCTGCCGCGCGGCCCGTGGGTCGCCAGCGACACCAGCGCGAAGGCGAGCCAGATCCAGGCCCCGTCCATCAGTCCGTCTCCCCGCTGCCGCCGAAGCGGTGATGGGCGACGAAGCCGGCACCGATGCCCAGCACGATGGCGACGATCACGCCGAGTTGCAGCGGCATGTCACGCAGCCCCACCGAGGCCAGCCCGCCCACCAGCGCTGCCACCAGCATGGGGCGCTGGCGCACCAGCGAGACCAGGATCACCATCAGCGCGATGGTGGCCATGAACTCCAGCGACCAATCACGCGGCAGCACGTCGGCGCCGACCACGCCGAGGAACACGAAGCCCTGCCACAGCACCCAGCCCCAGGCGGCGGGGGCGATGTAGTAGCCGAAGCGGAAGTGCCGGTCGGGCTCGCGCAGCATGCGGTCGGTGCACACCGCGAACACCCCGTCGATGAGCAGGTAGCCGGCCAGCAGGCGCCGGCGCAGGGGCATGTCCTCGAAGCCGCGCGCGATGGCGGCACTGAAGATCACGAAGCGCAGGTTGAGCGCCAGCGCAGTCAGGCCGATCAGCCACAGGGGCGCGCCGGAGACGATCAGGGGGAGCGTCCCGATCTGCGCCACGCCGGCGAACACGATCACGTTCATGCCCATGGCTTCGAGCATCGACAGCCCGGCACTGCGCAGCGCGACGCCGGTGACGAGGGCCCACGGAACGAGGCCGACCGACAAGGGCAGAAAGGCCGCGAAGCCGGCCTTCGCGCCGTCGCGGAAGCGGGGGTTCATGCGGCCCGGTGCGCGCCCGGCTCGATCCACACCCCGCCGTCTTCGGCGCGCCGCACCTGCAGGCCGAGACTGGCGAACAGCCCCACCAGAATCTCCTGCAGCTGCTGGCGCCGGGTCTCGACATCGCCCGGCTCGGCGGCGGCGAACAGGGCGCCGAGGCGCTCGGTCAACGGCCCCCAGTAGGCCCCGAAGAAACTGTCGGCCAGCGCGGCGTCCATCTCCGGGCTGATGGCCGCGAGCGGCTTGCCGAGCCCGGCCAGGTAGCCTTGCGCATGGGCGGCCGTCTGCACCAGGTGGGCGATGCGCCCGAGGCTGCGCACGAACAGGCCATCCAGGTCGTCGCCCGACAGCGCCACGGTGATGTCCTCCTGGGTCGCCGGCGGCAGCGCGTCGACCACGTCCATGAGGTGCTTGAGCATCAGGTCGGCATCGGCCGGCAGCGACCACACCGCGCGCCGGGTCACTCCGTATTCGTTGCGCATGGCCTCGACCACCGGCCGCAGCTGGCTGTCGAACACCGAATCCTGCCAGGCCCCGAGCGCGTCCTCGCCCTCGGCGAGGGCATCCAGATGCAGGCGAATGCGCCACATCTCGCTGTGCAGCAGGTGCACGAAACGGGCCATGTCGTCGGCCTCGCCGCCCATGGCGCGCGCCACCTGCTCGCTCTCGAGCACCAGCACCGGGCCCGCCTCGCGATACAGGGTGCGCGCCACCGTCGGCACGATGGCGCCGGCCGGCGGCGCCGGTTCGCCGAGCGCCACCAGGGTCGCAGGCAGGTCATCGGCGATCACCACGTGGCCGGGGAGGCCTTCGAGCACCTGGTCACGCGCGCAGATGCGCCGCACCAGTTCCTTGAGCACGATTTCCGCCGTCGGCGCCACTTCGCCGATCTTCTCGCCCCGACATTCCACTTGCGTGACCACGCGACACTCCTGTCAACTGTCTGCAACAAAACGCGCATTCTACCCCTGCCTCCGAGTCGATCACCGACTCACAGCCGGATGGTCCGCGCCCAAGGTGTTACTTGACGTGTACACCGATTTACGCACGACGACGCTACACTGCTGCCGTTTGCCCACCCGCACCGAGATCCCGTGACCGACTGCCGCTGCACGGCTGCGCCCGAGCCCGCCGAAGACACCCCCGACACGCCCGACGCGTCCACCGCCAGCCGCTACCTGCTGCCCGGCATGGATTGCCCGAGCGAAGAGCAGCTGGTGCGCATGCAGCTGGGGCGGAGCAACGACGTGGTCGGCCTTGCCTTCGACCTGCCCGCGCGCACCGTGACCGTCTATCACAATGGCGATGCGCACGCGATCGCCGGCCTGCTCGCGCCATTGGGCTTCGGCCACACCCTGCTCGACAGCGGGCCGTGCACGCGCGCGCCGGCGGCGGACCATGACGAACGCCGCGTGCTGTGGCAGCTGATGGCCATCAACCTGTTGATGTTCGTGATCGAGATCATCGCCGGCTGGCTGGGGGAGTCCACCGGCCTGCTCGCCGACGGCCTCGACATGTTTGCCGACGCGGCGGTCTACGCCCTCGCCCTGCTCGCGGTCGGTGGCGCCGCGCACCGCAAGCTGCGCACCGCGCACCTGTCCGGCTGGCTGCAGCTGGTGCTCGGCCTGGGCATCGTCGTCGAGGTGGGCCGGCGCATCTGGTTCGGTGCAGAACCGCAGCCGCCGATCATGCTCGGCATCGCCCTGCTCGCCCTGGTGGCCAACGCCATGTGCGTGCTGCTGCTGATGCGTCACCGCGACGGCGGCGCGCACATGAAGGCGAGCTGGATCTTCACCGCCAACGACGCCCTCGCCAACGTCGGCGTGATCCTCGCCGGCGCCCTGGTCGGCTGGCTGCATGCGCCCTGGCCGGACTGGCTCATCGGCACCGCCATCGGCGCGCTCATCCTGCACGGCGCCTGGCGCATCCTGCGCCTGCGCGAAGGCTGAGACAGATCAGCGCCCGCAGGGGTGCAGGTCGCTCCCGCACTGGTTGAAGTTGCCCAGAGGCCGGTCGAAGGTGTATTCGAGCGGATCGCCGATCCACTCCTTGGCGGTCTCGCCGGCCGAGCCGGTGGGCAGGGTGAAGGGCAGCGCGAGCACGAAGCCGACCGTGCCCACGGCGGCCCCGACGATGCCCAGCGGCCGCACCACCACCAGGTCCACGGCCATGTCGGTGGATTTGTCGCCGGTCACCGTGTCGCGTTGTTGTGCCAGGGCCGGCGCCCCGGCGAGCGCGACGCTCAGCGCCGCCGCGCCCAGGGTACGCAAGATCACAGGTTTCATCGCAGTCTCCCGGCGGCGACGCGCATCGCGCCGCCACCCCGTTATGCCGCGTCAGTGGCGCGCGAACACCGTCGCCCCACCGCTGCGCTCGAAGCTCACCACCTCATAGCGCTGTGCCGGATACGGCCCCTCCATGCCCGGCGAGCCGGCCGGCATCCCCGGCGCGGACAGCCCGGCCACGTCCGGCTGCTCGGCCAGCAGGCGCTTCACATCGGCCGCCGGCACATGCCCTTCGACCAGATAGCGGCCGATCCGTGCCGTGTGACATGAGGACAAGGCCTCGGGAATGCCCAGTTGCTGCTTGACGCGCCCCATCTGCGCGCTGTGCACTTCGTGCACCTCGAAGCCGGCGGCGCGCATGTGCTCGGCCCATTTGCTGCAGCACCCGCAATTCGGGTCCTTGTACATTGTGATTGCCGGCGCCTCGGCCTGGGCGAGCGAGGCCGCCGCGAGCAGTGGCATCGCGCAGGCGAAGAGCCAGGGCCGGATCGATTTCGTGATCGGTTTCATTTCGTGTTCCTCAAGCAACAGACGGGCGATCAACGCCCGGACGCACCGAAGCGCTTGGCGCGCTCGGCCCGGATCGACTCGGGCCAGGTGCTTTCAATGTACGCCAGCACATCCCGGATTTCATCATCCGACAGGGTGCCGGCAAAGGCGGGCATGTCGGTCTGGTAGCCGGCCGGCGCCAGCGGCGGGACCAGCCCGTTGCGGGTCATCGCGAACAGCATGTCCATCGGATGATGCCAGGTGTGTCCGCTGGCGTCGTGCGGCGGCGCCGGCAGGCGGCCGTCGGCCTTGCGCCGGCGCCAGTCGGGTTGGCCCGTGAGGTCGGCGCCGTGGCAGCTGGCGCAGTGCGCGTCGTACAGCGCATGCCCCCGCGCCGGATCGGGTCGATGGACCGGCGCGGCGGCATCGCACGCGCCGAGCGCCAGGGCGGCCCCGATCATCGGGACCACGGATATCCGGAAAAATTTCATGACGGTCTCCCGCAAACATCAGACGAAGCGGCACCTTGCGATGCCGCGGCGACGCGTTCAGGCGGGCGATCTGGGTGGGCGTTGTTCGCGGAAGAGCGGCGCGTCGCGCGGCGGATGGACGGGCGCGGAGACGAGCACGCCACCCCACGCGCCGGGCTCGGCGAATCCCGTGGCGCCCGGCGCCAGCGGTGCGAGGCACGGGATAGCGCAAGCGGCACTCGTGCATGCGGTGTCCGACGTCTGATGCGCCGAGCCGCCACAACACCCGGCCGCCATCACCGTGGCAGCCCCGTGGCATGCGTCCCCGGCCTGGACGAACACCGGCCAGGCCAGCGGCAGGCACAGCAGGCACAACAGGACGAGACGGCGGAACCCATTCATGGGGCGAAGCCTACCCCGGTTTGCGCCGGCGCGGCTTGATCCAGGTCGTCCCGCCGGCGCGGGCGCATCACCAGCCGGTAGATGAGCGGCATGGCGAACAGGGTCAGCACGGTCGAGAAGCCGAGCCCCCACACGATGCTGGCGGCCACCGGCCCCCACATCAGCGACTTGCCGCCCAGCCCCACGGCGAGCGAGAACAGCCCCCCGATGGTGGTGAGCGTGGTGATGAGGATCGGCACCACCCGCCGCCGCGCCGCATACACGGCGGCATGGAGCACGCTCATGCCCTTGTCGAGGCGGTCGTTGGCTGCGTCGATGAGCACGATGGCGCTGTTGACCGCGATCCCGGTCAGGGCGATCACGCCATAGAGGGTGTACAGCGACATGGGGTTGTTGGACACGAACAGGCCCAGCACCACCCCGGTGAACGCCAGCGGCACCGTGACCAGAATCATCAGCGGCTGCCAGTAACTGCGGAACTGCGCGGCGAGGATCAGGTAGATCAAGCCCACGCCGAGGCCGAACAGGCGGCTCATCGCGTCGAGACTCTCCTGGATGTCGTCGAGCTCACCGGAGAAGTCCAGCGCCACCTGCGGATACTCGGGGCGCAGCCGCTCCCAGGCGGCGCGGAGCATGGTGTTGGCGGCGACGGTGTCGGTGGTATCGGGGGCCAGATCGGCCTCCACGGTGATGGCCCGGCGCAGCTGGTAGTGGCGGATGTAGCCCTTGGAGATGCGTTCGGTAGCATCCACCAGGGCGCCGAGCTGGATGCGGCGGCCATCGTCGAGCAGCACGTCGTGCTGGAGCAGATCCTGGATCTGGCCGAGGGTCTGCGGCCGCGCGCGGACGATCACCTCCACCTTCTCGCCATCGTCGCGCAGGCTGGCGATGGTCTCGCCCTCGCCGTACAGGCGCACCAGGCGCGCGACCACGCCGGGTTGCACCCCCGCGCGCGCCAGCTTGGTGCGATTGAGCGCGAGGCGCAGTTCGGTGCGGCCGGCCACGTCGTCGTCGGTCAGGTCGATCACGCCCGGAATCTTCGCCACCTCGGCCTTGACCGCGTCGGCCGCGGCCCGCAGCCGGGTGTAGTCGTCCGCCTTGACCTTGACGTTGATCGCCTTGCCCGCCGGCGGCCCACCCTTCATCTCCAGGAAGGAGAGTCGGGCGATGCCCTGGCGGGCGAGCACCGGCGCGCGCAGCTCGTCGATGATCTCGTTGGTGAACTGGCCCCCGGAGGCGCGCGGCTGCAGCGAGACCAGCACCTGGGCGTACTGGTCGCCGTACAGGGGCTCGGTGTCGGTGAACTTGATGCCGGCATAGGCGGTGACCGAGCGCACCACCTCGGGCGGCAGTTGCGCCTCCACCACCCGGGCCACCTTCTGGGCCTCGGCGAGCGAATCGTCCAGGCTCATGCCCGAGGGCATGTCCACGTTCACATAGAACAGGCGCATGGAGTCGAAAGCAAAGAACTGGCGCTTGACGACGCCGCTGCCGACCATGCCCGCGGCCCCCACAATGAGCAGCACGACCACCGCCGAGGTGAGCTTCGGCCAGCGCATCACCCGGATCAGCAGGCGCGAATACCGGACCCGCACCCAGTGGGTGAAGCGGATGCGCCGGCGCTGCCCGGCCGAGGCGGCGGACATGTCGGGGCGAATCGACATCACATGGGTGGGCAGGATCCAGAAGGCCTCGAACAGGCTCACCGCCAGCGCGGTGGTCACCACGAAGGGCACCACGAACATGAACTTGCCGAGGATGCCCGGCAGCAGCATGAGCGGCAGGAAGGCCGCCATGGTGGTGAGCACGGCGCTGGTCACCGGCGCGGCCACCTCCATGACTCCGTTCATGACCGCCTCCATGGCGCGCTCGCCACGCTGCAGCCGGTAGTAGATGGCCTCGACCACCACCACCGCGTCGTCCACCAGCATGCCCAGCGCGATCACCACCCCGAGCAGCACCGTGAGGTTGAGGGTGGAGCCGATCAGATCCACCAGCATGAAAGTGCCCGCGAGCGAGAACGGCACCCCGAGGCCCACCAGGATCGCCATGCGCGGACCGAGGAACAGCCAGCACATGACCAGCACCGCCGCCAGCCCGATGAGCGCGTTCGATTCCATGATGCCGATGGCGTTGCGGGTCATGCCGGTCTGGTCGTCCAGCATCACCAGCTGCAGGCCCTGCGGCGCCAGCAGCGGATTGCGCTCGGCCACCAGGGCCTGCAGGCGCGCCACCAGCGCCAGGGTGTTGGTGCGGCTCTGCTTGTTGACCGACAGCATGATCGCCGGCTGGCCGCGATAGCTCACCAGTTGGGTGGGACGCTCATGGCCGCGCTCCACCCGCGCCACCTCGTCGAGGGCGACCCGTCCCTGCGGCGTGATCACCGCCATGTCGGCGAGCTGTTCCGGGTCCGGCGTCTTGCCCTGCAGGCGCACCAGCCACTCGCGATCGGCCACGCGCACGCGCCCGCCCAGGGTGTTGCGGAACCAGGCGCTCACCGTATCGGACACGGTCAGGGGCGAGAGGCCGCGCGCGCTCAGGGCCGCCGGATCGAAATCCACATGCAGCTCCGGATCGTCCAGCCCGGCGGCGATCACCGTGTCGACCCCGGACATGCGCTCCAGGTCCTTCTTGAGATCGAAGGCGGCACGACGCAGGCGCTCGTCGCGCGCCGGGCCATACACCGCCAGCATCGCGGTGGGAAAGCCGTTGGACGAGGTAATCTCGGTCACCCGCGGATCGTCCCCCTCCTCGGGCAGCTCGTCCGAGGCCTTGTTGAGCACCTCGCGGCGCAGGTCGTTCACGCGCTTGTCGAACTCCTGGTCGGAGAGCTCCTCGAAGCGCACCAGGATGGACGAGAGGTTCTCGCGGCTGGACGAGGACACGAACTTGATGTCCTTGACCTGGGCGATGGCGTCCTCGAGCGGCGCGGTGATCTCCTGCTCCACGTCCTCCGCCGAGGCGCCGGGCAGCACGGTCGACACCTGCACCCAGTTGAAGTTGATCTCCGGATCCTGGGCGCGCGGCATGACCAGATAGGTGGCCAGCCCGCCCACCAGCACCAGCACGAAGGCGATGTTCGCCAGCGGGTGGTTTTCGATCAGCCGCTGGTAGAGCTTCATTCGCGGCGCTCCGCACCCGGCGCGACGGCGTCGAGGCCGATCTGGAAGCGTCCCTCGTCCACCACCGGCAGGTCGAGCGGCCAGTCGTCCGGCACCGGCGCCGGACGCCCGGCCTGGGCTTCGGGCAGGGGCCGGAACTGCGCGGTCGCGCCGGGCTTGACGAACACCCCGAAGGCGCCGTCGCGCTTCTGCACGTAGCCGGGCGGCAGCAGCGGTCGGTCGCCCTGCCAGCGCACCTCGCCGGCCAGACCGACCGGCATGTCGGCCAGGGGGTGAACACCGCCTCCTGGGTCTGCCCGGCGCTATCGACCACCGGCGAGACCCGCAGCAGGCGCACCGGCACCTCGAGGCCCGCAGCGGCCAGCGTCCACGCCTTGGCCGCCTTGAGGCTGGCCACCTGCGGCACCGGCACCGCGGCACGGATCTCCGGCGCCGCCACGGCGGCGAGCACGAGCACCGGCGTGCCCGGCGAGACGTAGTCACCGACGCTGGCCAGGCGCTTGCGCACCACGCCGTCGAAGGGCGCCCGCAGGCGCGCGCGGTCCAGGTCGAGCTCGGCGGCGGCCACCGCCTGGCGCGCCGCGTCGCGCTCGCTGCGCTGCACGGCCAGTTCGGTTTTCTTGATGCGCAACGCGTCCGGACTCACGAAGCGGTCACGGGCCAGGGCCTCGCTCTGCGCCAGCTGCGATTCGGCCAGGGCAATGCGGTTGTCCACCAGCTTGAGCTGCGCGCGGGCCTGGGCCAGGCCGATGCGGTATTCCCGGGCGTCGAGCGCGACCACGACCTGCCCCTTGCGCACCTGCTCGCCCACCCGGGCGGCCATCGTGTCGATGCGCCCGGACACGGCGAAGGCCAGCTGCGACTCGAACAGCGGATCGCCGGTGGCGCTGGCCCGGTAGGTGGGATAGGTGACCAGCTCGCCCAGCGGGCGGGTGGTCATGTCGGCCGCATGGACCGTCAGCGGCAGCAGGCAGGCGAGCAGAAAGCGTCGGATCATCATGGTCGCAGAGAATGGAAGGCGCCGGCGCCGAGCGCAAGGGACAGAGTGTAATGCGCTCACCATGACAATGGCGCCTCGTGCCGGCGCCATTGTGTCAGCGCATGTCACGCCGCCGTCATCACGGCCGCCACCCCAGACCGTCTTCCGTGCGCCCCGCCGGCACGTACTCGCAGCCGACCCAGCCGGCATAGCCGAGGGCATCGAGATGGTCGAACAGGAAGGGGAAGCGGATCTCGCCGGTGCCGGGCTCGTGCCGCCCCGGATTGTCCGCCAGCTGGATGTGGCCGATCCGCGACAGGTGGCGCGACAGGGTGCCGGCCAGCTCGCCCTCCATGCGCTGGGCGTGGTAGAGGTCGAACTGGACGAACAGGTTGGCGGCGCCCACGGCGTCGAGGATGTCGAAGGCCTGGGCGCTGCGGTTGAGGTAGAAGCCGGGCACGTCGAAGCTGTTGATCGGCTCGACGAGCAGGCGCATGCCGGCGCCGGCCAGGGCGGTGGCGGCGAAGCGCAGGTTGGTGACGAAGGTCTCGCGCACCCGCGCCGGATCGACCCCGGCCGGCGCGATGCCGGCGAGGCAGTTCAGCTGCGGGCAGTCGAGCGCGCAGGCGTATTCGAGCGCCCGGCCGACCCCGTCCTGGAACTCGCCGACCCGATCCGGATGACAGGCGATGCCGCGCTCACCACCGCCCCAGTCGCCGGCCGGCAGGTTGTGCAGCACCAGCGGCACGCCGGCGCGCTCGCGGGCCTCGACCAGCTGCGCCAGCGGCCAGTCGTAGGGAAACTGGCATTCGACCGCGGCGAAGCCGGCCCGCGCTGCCGCGTCGAAGCGCTCGGCAAAGGCGTGTTCGGTGAACAACAGGCTGATGTTGGCGGCAAAACGGGGCATGGATCGCTCCTTGCGTCTCAGGGTATCGGGCGCGCCGGGCCGAAGCCGGCCGACGCGGCGGCGGCGCGGATGGCGACGATGCCCGGGTGCGTCGAACGGCGCTCGGCGGTGATCGCGTACAGCTGCTCGGCCACCTCGGGCAGGCGCCCCACCGGGCGCGCGCCGGTCTGCTCCATCACGTCGCGCATCACCGCCTCGGGCACGGCGAAGAAGCCGGCGCCGGCCCGGGCGAAGGCGGTCATCAACGCGCTGTCGTCGAATTCTCCCACAATGCGCGGGCGGATCCGCTGGCTCTCGAACCATTTGAGCAGGGACGCACGCACCCCCACATCCTCGCCCGGCAGCAGGAAGGGGGCGTCGTCGAGCAACTGCGGAAAGTCCGCCGCGCCGTCGGCCAGCGCGGGCGCGCCGAGCACCGCCAGGGCGCTCTCGCCGAGCGGGTGGGAATAGCCGCGCACATTCAGGTTGCCGGGCATGGGCCGGTCGGCGATCACCAGGTCGAGCCGGTGGATGGACAGCTCGGCGAGCAGCGCGGCCAGGCGGCCCTCGCGGCAGATGAGGCGCACCGGCGTGTCCAGTTCCAGCGCCGGGGCAACCAGGCGGTAGGCCACCTGCTTGGGCACCGAGTCGGCGATGCCCACCCGCAACGGCAACACCGGGTGCTGGGCCGAATCGTGGAGGACGTCGACCAGCTCGTCGCCGAGGGCGAAGATCTCCTCGGCGTAGCGCAGGGCGCGCTCACCGGCCTCGGTCAGCTCCAGGCGCCGGCCGACGCGCTTGAACAGCGACACCCCCAGCCGCGACTCGAACTCGCCGATCTGCCCGCTCACCGACTGCGGCGTCAGGTGCAGTTGCTCGCTCGCCCGCGCGACGCTGCCCGCCTTGGCCACCATCCAGAAGTAGCGCAGATGCTTGAAGTTGAGCGCGGCCATCGCAACACCTCGAATTTTTCGACGATTCAATGAACTTTATTCGATTTGTCCTTACAAATCACTCCGACTAGACTGCATCACGTTGGCGTGCGTGAAACCCCTTGCGCCGCCATGCAGTCATACGCAAGTGCATTCTCAAAGGAGATCGACGCATGAACCGAACTTCGCCGTTCCCCGGTCAGGTAGGTCAGGTCCGGCAACAGTCGGTGCTGGCCACCAACAAGGTCATCCGCAACACCTACGTGCTGCTGTCCATGACGCTGCTGTTCTCCGCCGTCACGGCGGGCGCGTCCATGGTCATGAACCTGCCCTACCCCGGTCCGATCATCACCCTGGTCGGCTACTTCGGGCTGCTGTTCCTGACCACCCGGCTGCGCAACAGTGGCTGGGGCATCCTGTCCGTGTTCGCCCTCACCGGCTTCATGGGCTACACCCTGGGCCCGATCCTGAACTTCTATGCCCACATGCCCAACGGCGGGCAGACGGTGATGACCGCCATGGGCCTGACCGGCGCCATCTTCCTGGGCCTGTCCGGCTATGCGCTCACCACCCGGAAGAACTTCTCCTTCATGGGCGGCTTCCTGACGGTGGGCATCCTGGTGGCCTTCCTGGCCGGCCTGGGCGCGCTGTTCTTCAGCATCCCGGCCCTGTCGCTGACCGTCTCGGCGGCCTTCGTGCTGCTGATGTCGGGTCTCATCCTCTACGAGACCTCCAACATCATCCACGGCGGCGAGACCAACTACATCATGGCCACGGTGAGCCTGTACGTGTCGCTGTTCAACCTCTTCACCAGCCTGCTGCACCTGCTCGGTGCCTTGAACGACGACTGAGCCCGGGCCGTCCGGCATGCCAAAAGGCTTCCCTCGGGAAGCCTTTTTTCTTGACCGCCACGCCCCCGCTACAGGGTGGCGACGAAACCGGCCACCGCGTCGAGCACCTGATCGGGGCAATCCCGATGCGGCACATGGCCACACCCGGGCAGCTTGAGCAGCCGCGCCTCCGGCGCCGCCGCCGCGATGCGGTCGATCTGCGCCATGGTGCCGTATTCGTCGTCCTCGCCCTGAATGGCGAGCACCGGGCACGCAATCGCGGGCAAAAGATGTTCGATGTTCCAGTCGCGAAAATCCGGCGCCAGCCAGGTGTCGCGCCAGGCCGCGAACACCGCCGGCGCATCGCGGTGATGGCGCGCCAGCCGTTGCGGCCAGTCGCTGCACGCCCACTGCCGCGCGGCCGCCTCGATGCCGCGCAGCGTCACCGCCTCGACCCTCACGTGCGGCGCCATCACGACCACGCCGGCCAGCGCCAGGTCGGTGCTCCCGGCGGCGATCAGTGCGATCGATCCGCCATCGCTGTGGCCGAACAGCACCGGCCGCTCGAGGCCGAGCGCGGCCACCACGGCGGGCAGATCGACCTGCGCCTGCTCATGCAGATAGGCCGGCGTCCGTGGCGCACGGAAGGGGTCGGAGCGGCCGTAGCCGATGCGTGAATAGGCATAGACGTCACAGCCGCTGGCCTCGGCCACGCGCTGTGGAAAATCGCGCCACAGGCCGAGCGAGCCGAGGCCCTCGTGCAGCATCAGGATGGGCGGGGCGTCACCCCGGGGCGCGTCGCTCGGCCAGTGCGCGACCTCGAGCATGGCGCCGCGGATGTCGATCATGTCGTTCATGGCGTGTCGTTTCCACCGGCGCCGGAGCGCGCGCCTGTCTTCAGCAAACGCCCGAGTGTGCCAGAAGACACGCCACAGGCGCCCACAGTTGACCATCGTCACTGTCGCCCGAGCGCCCCGGCCTAGACTGGAATCGACGCCGCCTGCCGCGGCGCGTGGCTGACCCCGCCCGATTCATCGGCCTTTCGTGAGGAACCATCGTGAAGCGACATGATCTTGTCTGGCGCCCGATCCGGCGCGACGAGCTGCGTACCGAGTTCATCCACGACCCGTATCGGGCGCGCCTCAAATACAGTGATGGCACGCGCTGCCCGGACTGCGGCGCCCACTTCGACCGGGGGCGCTGGCACTGGCGCGACGAGCCGGCCACGCAGGAAGCGCTGTGCCCCGCCTGCCACCGCATCCGCGATCATCTGCCGGCCGGCTACGTGACGATCTCGGGTGAGTTCGCCCACGCGCACCGCGACGAGATCGTCCGCCTGATCCGCCACCACGAGACCCGCGAGAAGGCGGAACACCCGCTCAACCGGATCATCGCCCTCGAGGCGCGCAACGGCGAACTGGCGATCACCACGACCGACGTTCACCTCGCCCGCAACCTCGGTGAGGCGCTGCACGACGCCTATCAGGGCGATCTGGATTATCACTACAACGACGCGGAATACCTGCTGCGGGTGAACTGGTCGCGCTGACGGCGCGTCCGCGTACGCCGCTCAGGCGCCTCGCGGCCCCCAGGCGCGCACCCGGCCGGTGTCCAGATGGACGAAATCCGAGTCCGGGTAGAAGCCGACGCCGCCGCGGCGCAGCGCCAGGGCGGCGTCGCGCAACTGCGCTGTCGCGCGGCCCGTCAGGCGTACGTCGATGGCCCGCCCTTCCATGTGCAGACTGTGTCTGGCCACGCCCGAGGTAGTGCGGGCGAGCATGGCGTTGGTGGCCGGCGCGCGATAGCCTGAAATCACTTCGAAGGTCTCGCCCTCGCAGCGCAGGCTCAAGGCATGCAGAATGTCCAGCAGCTGCGGGTCCATGGGGTGGGTCTTGCCGGTGCGGAAGTCTCGCAGCAACCAGGCGATCCGCGTCAGTGCCTCGCGCTGGTAGCGGCCATCGACCCGATACACGGTGCTGAGCCGTTCGCCGGTATGCAGGTGGTGGAAGGAGAGCCGGCACGGCTCGGTCCGGCCCCAGGCGTTGCCGAGGCCGAGGCCGAGGGACAAGCCGCCGAGGGTCTGGATGAGGCGGCGGCGGGTCGGGCACGGGCGCGCATGAGGCAGTTTTGGCATGGACGGGGCGATGACTGAAAGAAACACGGCAGCGCACATCCTACTAGAGGCCCGCCGGGCGCGCGCGGCAGTCCGTCGGCCCGCTGGCGGCGCTCGTCTGCTGCTGTGGCTGCTCGTCACCGGCCTTGCGCTGGTGGCCGCCACAGTGCGGGCCGATCCGCTGAATGAAGCGCTGCGCGAGCGGGTCGAGCTGCTGCGGCGCGGCCGCGCCATTGCCGTGGCGGGCGGCCTGGTCAGCGCCGACGGCGCGGTCACCCGGCTCTACGAGGCGCGCGGATTTCGCCCCGCGTGGACCTCGCCGGAGCGGCGTCAGGCGCTGTTGCGGGCGGTCGAGGCCAGCGCCGACGACGGCCTCGAGCCGGCCGACTACCAGAACGCCGCGCTGCGAGCGGCCGCCGCCGCGCCGGCCGACGATGCCCGCACCATCGCCGACCGCGATCTGCTGTTCACCGCCGCGCTGCTACGCCTGGCCGCCCACGTGCACACGGGCAAGGTCGATCCGGCCCGGCTCGATCCCGACTGGGGCTTCGCCCGGCGCACCGATGGCGACGATCTGGCGGCGCTGGAGGCGCTCGTCGACGCCCCCGATCTGGCGCAGGCCCTCAGGCAATGGGCACCCCGGCTCGACGCCTACGTCGGTCTGCGCACCGCGCTGGCCCGCTACCGCCGCATCGCCGCGGACGGCGGCTGGCCGTCCCTGCCCGACGGACCGACCCTGCGCCCGGACACGGTCGATGCCCGGGTGGCGATCCTGCGCGACCGCCTCGCGATCACCGACGACGCGCCTACGGTCGCCGGCCCCGATGCCGAGCGCTTCGACGCGGCGCTGCGCGAGGCGCTCGTGCGCTTCCAGCGGCGCCACGGCCTGGAAACCGACGGCCTCGCGGGCCGTCGCACCCGCGCCGCCCTCAATGTGGACGTGCGCCGGCGCATCGACCAGATCCGGGTGAACCTGGAGCGGCTGCGCTGGCTCGCGCCCGAACTGGCCGGCGACCAGTTGCAGGTGGACGTGGCCGCCTTCGCGGCCAGCCTGCGCTTGGACGGGCACGTGGTCTGGTCCTCGCGCGCCATCGTCGGCCGCCCCGACCGGCCGACACCGAGCTTCGGCGCCACCCTGCGCTATCTGGTGCTCAACCCCGAATGGGTGGTGCCGCCCACCATCCTGCGCCAGGACATGCTGCCGCGGATCATCGCGCAGCCCGCCTATCTGGCCGAGCACGCCTTGCATCTGGAGGATTTCGCCGGCCAGCCGGTGGATCCGCAATCCATCGAATGGGCGCGCTACCGGCACGACGGCTTTCCGTTCCAGCTCGTTCAGCCTCCAGGCCCGGACAACCCGGTCGGGCGCATCAAGTTCGTCTTCCCCAACCCCTACTCGGTGTACCTCCACGACACCCCGGCCAAGGCCCTGTTCGACAAGCCGGAACGGGCCTTCAGCTCCGGCTGCATCCGCCTGCAGCGCCCCCTCGAGCTGGCGCTGGCGCTGCTCGACGACCCCATCCGGTGGCCCACCGAAGCGCTGGAGGCGGCCATCACCACGGGCCAGACCCGCACGCTGACGGTGCCACGGCAGGTGCCGGTGCGGGTGCTCTATCTCACCGCCACCGCGAACGCCGACGGGCAGGTCGACTTCCGCCGCGACATCTACGCGCGCGACCCGGCGGTGCTGGCGGCGCTACAGCGCCCCATCGCCACCCCGACGCACGGGCACCGGTAAGCACGAGCTTCCTGGTCGCCCCCGCGCGGCCATTCGTTGCTTTCCCCCTGCGCTCCACACGACCCGGCGGGCATGCCGCGACCACCCTCCCAGAATGATCCGCCGGCCCACGGTCTCGCCGCGCATTCGCTTGCCACACATAGCGTCGGTCTACGTGGTCGCACGAGTGGTGACCCGTAAACCGATCCGCTTCAATGGCATTTCACAACAGCAAAACAAGAGCAAAAACAACACTCGCCCCGGCATGTCCTGACCCGCCCCCGCGTGCCCCGCCGACGTGATCCTCCTGTCGGCGCACCGGTATCGGGCGGCGCACAGGACGACGCGAAAAAACAAGCACACGAGGTCAGATCTCAGATGTCGCTACGGGATGCATTGATCTACGATGCGCGCGGGCAGGTATTGCGCGAGCTCGCGGCGCAGGGCTTCGACGACTGGCAGTTCCACCGTGCCGCCACGCCCGCCGAGGCGGTCGCGTTGCACGAACGCGGCGGGTGCCGGGTCGGCATCGCGGTGTTCGACCAAGCGCTCGACCCCATTCCCGACCCCTTGGCCAGGCTGGTGGCCGAGGCGGAGGTCGAGTGGGTTGCCCTGGCCAGCCCGGAAGCGCTGATGCACCCGGTACTCGGCCCTTTCATCGTCCACACCTTCCACGACTACCACACCCTGCCACTCGATCCGCCGCGCCTGCGCGTCACCCTCGGTCACGCCCATGGAAAGGCCGAACGCCGGCACCAGATGCGCGATGCCAGCCTGCGCAGTTCGGGCCGTTTCGGCATGACCGGGCGCAGCCCGGCCATGCAGCGCCTCTACCGGCAACTCGACAAGGTCGTCGGGGCGGACGCCCCGGTGCTGCTCAGCGGCGAATCGGGCACCGGAAAGGAACTGGTGGCGCGGGCGATCCACGACTATTCGGCGCGCGCCGACGGCCCTTTCGTGGCCATGAACTGCGCCGCCATCCCCGCCAGCCTCATCCAGTCGGAGCTGTTCGGTCACGAGAAGGGCGCGTTCACCGGCGCCCTGCAACGCAAGATCGGCAACATCGAGGCCTCTGACCGCGGCGTGCTGTTTCTCGACGAGATCGGCGACCTGTCGCTGGAGCTGCAGGCCAACCTGCTGCGCTTCCTGCAGGAGATGAACGTGGTGCGCCTCGGCGCCACCCGCCATGTGGACGTGGACACCCGGGTGGTGGCCGCCACCCACGTGGACCTGCACAGCGCCGTGGCACACGAGCAGTTCCGCGCCGACCTGTTCTACCGCCTCGACGTGGTGCACCTGCACCTGCCGCCGCTGCGCGAGCGTGTCGAGGACATCGCCCTGCTCGCCCACACCATCTTCGACAAGTACGCCACCCAGCATCCGACACCGGTGCGCGGCTTCAGCGACGAAGCGGTGCAGGCCATGGAAGCGCACCTGTGGCCGGGCAACGTGCGCGAGCTCATCAATCGGGTGCGCCACGCCATGATCATGAGCGAGCACCGCCTGATCCTGCCCGAGGACCTGGGTCTGGCGGCGCCGGTCGACACGCCACCGGTCATGACCCTGCAGCGGGCGCGCACCCATCTGGACCGCGACATGATCGAGCGCAGCCTGCGCCAGAACCACTGCAACGTCTCGCAGTCCGCGCGCCAGCTCGGGATCTCGCGGGTCACCCTGTACCGCCTCATGAACCGCCTCAACATCAACCCGTAAGCGGCCGCCCGGCCGGCGGTCCGACAAGACAAGGGGAGCGCCATGAACAAACCGACTTCATCCTTACCCGGCACCGCCGGCCGGGCGCTGTTCCTGGCCATGGTGTCCGTCGGCCTGTGCACGCCCGCGCGGGCCGACGAGACCGATTCGGCCCGGCTCATCGAGCAGCTGCGTCGCCAGGTGGCCGAGCAGCGCGAGCAGATCGACGCCATGCGCAAGACCATGGCCGAGCAGCAGGGCCGTCTGGCGGAGATCCGCCAGGCCCTCGGCCTCGACCAGCTGGGCACCCTGCGCGGCGCCGGCCAGCCCGGCGCGGGCGCCCCCCCGCGCGTGGCCCAGGCCGCGCCGGCCGCCCCGGTCGGCCAGCGCCCATCGGAAGCCAAGACGGAGGCGGAGAACCCCCCGGTGGCGCAGATCTTCAGCCAGCCCGGCATCCTCACCCAGCCGGGCAAGTACGTCCTCGAACCGTCGCTGCAGTATTCCTACTCGTCCTCCAACCGGGTGGCGCTGGTCGGCTACACCGTCATCCCCGCGCTCACCATCGGCCTGATCGACGTGCGCGAGGTCAAGAGCCACATCTGGACCGCGGCCCTCACCGGGCGCATGGGCCTGACCAACCGCCTCGAGCTGGAGGGCAAGATCCCCTGGGTGTATCGCAACGACGACAGCATCAGCCGCCCCATCGCCACCCCGGCGAGCAACGACGAGGTGTTCAACACCAGCGGCCGGGGCCTGGGCGACATCGAGTTCACCGCCCGCTACCAGTTCAACGACGGCGGCGCCGACACGCCCTACTACATCGGCTCGCTGCGCTTCAAGAGCCGCACCGGTTCGGACCAGTTCGACACCACCACGGTGGCCATCCCCGGCTTCCAGGGCCTCGGCCTGCCCAAGGAGCTGCCCACCGGCTCGGGCTTCTATTCGCTGCAGCCGGGGCTGACCTTCCTGTTCCCGTCCGACCCGGTGGTGTTCTTCGGCGGGCTCAACTACCAGTACAGCTTCAAGCGCAACGACATCAACGTGAAGCAGGACGACGGCCAGGGCAACATCACCGTCACCCACTTTGACTCGGTGCAGCCCGGCGGGGTGTTCGGCTTCAACTTCGGCATGGGGCTGGCGCTCAACGACAAGTCGTCCTTCAGCATCGGCTACGAGCACGCCACGGTCGGCCGCACCCGGCTCAACGGGCGCTCCGATCCGCTCTCGGTGCGGGTCGATCTGGGCACCCTGCTGCTGGGCTATGCCTACCGCCTGTCGCCGAAGCAGTCCATCAACGTGGCCCTGGGCATCGGCGTCACCAACGACACCCCGGACGTGCAACTGACCCTGCGCGCGCCGATGAACTTCTGACCCGGGTCGGCGCGCAAAAAAGGCGCTGTGACACGCGTCGGCCGGGGAGGTCAAGACAGCCGCCGCGTGCCACAGGCGCAAGGAGGCCCGCCCGTTGCAGGCGGGGCCTGATCACCGGTGGCCGGTTACCGACGCAGCGACTGGATCACCCCCTGCCGGATCGCCGCGCCGAAGTTCATCGCGCGCAGCACCTGCAGGCTGTTGGCCGACGCATTGACGACGGTGAGCGCCTGGATCTGCTGGTTGTCGAGGCTGTTCTGGATCACGGTGGCGATGGCGGCGCTGTCCACCGCCGCGGCCACCCGTGGGCCGACCTGGTTGCCGGCGCCGTTCTGGATCACCGCCACCGGCAGCGGCGCGACGGTCGACACCACGGTCGCACGCTGGCCGCTGGCGGCCTCGGTCACGCTCGCCGTGGTGCCGCCCGCCACCGCCGTGGTGCCCGGGCTGCCTGCGGCGGCGGCGCTGACGCCGGTGTCGGCGAGCGCCTGGCCGGCAGCGGCGCCGGCCGTCTGCGCGCTCGCGGTGCCCGCCTGCGCCGTGGCCGCGCCGGTCGCAGCGCCCGGGGTGGCGCGCATCTCGACGGCGCTCGCCCCCGCCGGGGTCACCACCTCGGCGGCGCTGCGCACCGGCAGCACCACCGTGGCGATGCCGGCGCTGGCCAGCTGCGCGGCCACCTGGGCCTGCACCTGCGCCTGCAGCGCCGCCCCGTCGGGGATCGCGGCATCGACCCGGGCCGCCACCGTGTCACGCAGCTGGCTCAGGTTAAGCGTCGTGCGCGCCACCAGCTCGCCATTGACGAACACCGCGCGCTCGAGCCCGAAGGAGAGCTTCAGCTTCAGATCCGGCAGCTCGAAGCCGCCGCGGATCGCATCCAGGCGGGCGGCACTCAGGGCCGGTCCGGCCAGCGGGCTTTCCGCGGCGCCGAGACCGGAGGCCATCAGGAGGCCGAGGGCGCCAAGCACGGCCGCGGCCAGGGGATTGCTGTGCAACATGCTGTGTCTCCACACCGGCGCCTGCGCGGCGCCACCGGCTCGCGACCGGGGCACCGCGGGCCGGATCCTAGAAATCGCTGACCGCGCGCATCGCCGGGATCGCGTTGGGCAGGCCGCGCAGGCCAGCCTCGAGCGGCGCGCGCGGCGCCACCCGCCAATCGGCGGCCCGGTTGAAGCGCGCCGCCTCCAGATGGTTCTTGATGACGAACAGGATCTTGTTGTGCCACATCGCCTCGAAGGCCGAGCGCGACACCGCGCGCGTGCCCCGCGCCGGATCGCCGATCAGCACGCGCCCGTCCTGCAGCCCCTTGATGACCACGAAATGGTGGTAACCCATCTCGCTGACCAGCGCGATCGCCGGCACCTTGGCCTTGGTCAGCGCCTCCAGGGGCGCCTCGAAGCCGTCGGACGCGAAGCCGTTGGCGGCGAGGAAATTCTTCATGTCGAGCAGCGAGAAGCCCTCACGGCGGATCTTCGCCTGGTCGCCACGCAGGTACATGACGCGGAACACCACCTGCTCGGTCACCGCGTAGCCGTAGTGATGGGTCAGCAGGGTCGCCAGGGCCGCCGAGCCGCAGCTGAAATCGTACTGCTGCTGGATGGTGCCCAGATGGCGGGCCTCCTTGAGGCTGGTGACCCGCAGCGTGTAAGGGCCGACCACGTCGGTCGGAAAACTCAGCTGCGCCGCTCCGGCGCTCAGGCTCCAGCCGACCGCGAGCGCCGCGGTGATCCTCGTGAGCCGGTTCATGCGCGCCCCCGTTCTATTGCAGTTGCAGGTTGATGATCGTCGCGTTCTGGATCAGCACGTTGTTGCCGGTGTTCTGCACCACCGTCGCGAATCCCGCGTTGCCGGTCAGCGAGCCGTCGCTGACGATGTTGTGCCCGGTCACCAGGTCGCTGGCCTGGTTGTTGGCCACCACCCCGCCGAGCTTCATGTCGCTGAGGGTTTCCGTGCCCCCGCGCTGCGCCGCCAGGGCATCCGGCGACAGCGCCGCGCCCCCCAGATCGGCCAGCACCGGCGCGGGTGCCGCCGCCTCGGGCGTGGGTGCGGGCGCGCCCGTCACCCCCGCGTCCGCGCCGGCCGGCACGCCCGGGCCGTCGTCGGCCCGGGCACCGGTCCACGCGAGCATCAGCGGCACGCACAGCACCGCCAGCACGCGTCGCCCCTTTGTCTCGAAATCACACATGGCCATGACTCCCATGGGTACGCGGGCGGGCCGCCCGTTTTCGACGCCATCTCCGGCGACCCGCCCGGCACCGCTCAGTGGCCGACCGTCAGGTTGGCCTGCACGTTGACGCTCTGCTGCACCAGGGACGAGATGCCGGAGTTCTGGCTCGACACCACGATGCCCGCGCCGTTGGTGAAGCTGTTGGCGATGGTGTTGGACATGTCGAAGGTGCCGGCATTGAGGCTCAACACCCCGCCAGCGCCGCCGGCACCGCCGGCACCGCCCACGGCCCCGTTGCCGACCCCGGCCACGCCGTTGCCGCCCTGGCCGCCTTCGCCGGTACCGCCCTGGCCGCCCTGGCCGCCGGCCGCGCCGACCGCACCGGTCGCGCCGTTGCCGGCGGTCGCGCTGCCGTTGGAGGCCGTGGTGGACGCGCCGCCGTTGGTGGCACCGCCATTGGTGGCGCTGCCGCCGTCACCGCCGTTGCCGCCGGTGTTGGTCGCCGCACCGCCCGCACCGCCGGTGCCGGTGGTGTTGCTGGCCAGCGCGCCATCGCCGCCGGTGCCGGTCGCGCCATTGCCGACGCCACCGTTGCCCACGGCCCCGGCGCCACCGTTGCCGGTGCCACCCGCCGTGCTCGCGGTACCGCCGCTCGCCCCGGCCGCAGCCGCGGCCATGCCGCCCGCGCCGCTGGTGCCGGTGGCCCCGGCGCCGGCGGTGTTGGTACCGGTCGCCCCGGCCGCGCCAGTGGCCCCGACCGCGCCGCTACCGGCGGTGTTGGTCGCCGCCGCGCCGGCCGCGCCGGTGGCGCCGGCTGCACCGGAACCACCGGTGCCCGTACCCGCCCCGCCGGCCGAAGCCGAGGTGGTCGTCGCCGTGCCGCCGCCGGTGGCGCTCGCGGCACCACCGGTGCCATCGCCACCCGAGGCGGTGCCGTCACCGCCCAGGCCCGCCGTGGCGGTCGCGCTCGGGCTGCCGGCCGCGCCTCCGCTGCCGGTGGTGTTGCCGGTGTTGGTGCTGCTGGCGTTGCCGCCCGCACCGCCGGTGCCGCCGTCACCGCCGTTGGCGTTGCCCTGGTTGCCGGTGCTGCCACCGGCCCCGCTCATGCCGCCATCGCTCGAGCCGGTCTTGGCGATGGACGTGCCACCGCTGCCGCCATCGGCGCTGCTCTTGCCGCCGCCGGCCGCGCTGAGGGCTCCGGCATCGCCGCCATAGGCCTTGGCGGACGAGCCGGCATAGCCGCCGTCGCCATCGCCGGAGGCGCCGTTGCCGCCACTGCCGCCATCACCGCCGGCGCCACCCACCGCATAGCCGGTGGAGCCGCCCGAGCCGCCGGAGCCGCCGTCGCCGCCGGAACCGCCGGTGGCATGGCCCGTGGAGCCACCCGAGCCGCCGGACGCATAGCCGGACGAACCGCCGCTGCCGCCGCCACCATTGCCGCCGTCACCACCCGCAGCAAAACCGCCGCTGCCGCCGGAGCCGCTGCCGCCGGAGCCACCGGCCCCGGCACCACCGTAGCCGTCGCCACCGGTGCCGCTGCCGCCGTCACCGCCGACGGCGAAGGCCTTGCCGGAGTCGCCGCCGTTGGCGCCGATGGCCTTGCTGGCGTTGCCGCCGTCGCCGCCGTTACCGGCGCTGGCGCTGCCGTTGCTGGCGCTGCCGTTCGAGGCCGGCCCCGCGGCGGCGCTGCCGTTGGTGGCGTTGCCGCCATCGCCGCCGTTGCCACCGCTGCCACCGTGGCCGCCATCGCCGCCGGCGCCGCCATAGCCACCGTTGCCGGTGCCGCCATAGCCGTCACCGCCGTAGCCATCGCCACCGGCGCCGCCCTTGCCACCGGCCGCACCGTTGGCATTGCCCGAGTTGGTCACCATGTTGCCCAGCCCATAGACGACGTTGTCCGTCACCGTGCCGCTGAGCTTGCTCACCGCCACCACCTTGGTGCTGTTGAAAGCATCGGCGAAGCTGCTGGTGGCGCTGCCGCCGTTGTTGGCCGCCGCGGTGCCGTAGTCCTTGGCGATGGCCCAACCCGAGTTGTCGCGGTTGTCACCGCTGCTCTTGTCGTTGCCCACGTCGGTCTTGGTGGTGTTGTAGGCGTCCACCGTGGCCGTCGAGTTCTCGTTGGCATTGGGCCCGTTGCCCTGGGTACTGGTCGCGGTGGCGGTCTGGGTCGCGGTGTCGTTGCCAGCACCGCGCGCCACGTCGTTGCCGTTGACCGTCGGGTTGGCGAAGGCCGGCGCGGCGAATCCGAACGCCAGCGCAATCGCCGATGAGATCAATGTGCGTTTCATGGAATGTGCTCCTTCCGAATCAGTGGCCGACAGCCAGGTTGGCCTGCACGTTCACGCTCTGCTGAACCAGGGACGCCATGCCGGTGTTCTGGCTGCTGACCATGATTCCCGCGCCGTTGGTGAAGCTGCCGGAGATGGTGTTGGACATGTTGAAGGCGCCGGCATCGAGGCTGATCATGCCGCCGGCACCCCCGGCCCCGCCGGCCCCGCCGGTCGCGCCGTTGCCGTCCGCCGCGAGGCCGTCGCCACCGGTACCGCCCTGGCCGGTGCCACCGGCGCCGCCGTCACCGCCCGCGGCCCCCTGGGCACCGACCGCGCCGTCACCGGCCGTGGCACTGCCATTGCTCGCCATGCTGGTGGCGTCGCCATTGGTGGCGCTGCCGTTGCTGGCGCTGCCACCGGCCCCGCCGGCGCCGCCGGTATTGGCGGCCATGCCGCCCGTGCCGCCGTCTCCGGTGGTGTTGACCGCCGCACCGCCGAGACCGCCGTTGCCGGCCGCCGCGTTACCGACGCCGCCGTTGCCGACCGCGCCCGCACCGCCGTTGCCGTCGGCGCCGGCACTGGAGGCCATCGCCCCGGTGCCGCCGGCTGCGGCTGCGCCCGCACCGCCGGTGCCGCTGGCGCCGGTCGCGCCATCACCTGCGCTGTTCGTCGCCATCGCGCCGGCCGCGCCGGTCGCGCCGGTCGCGCCACTGCCGGCGCTGTTGGTCGCCGCCGCGCCGGCCGCACCGGTGGCGCCGGCCGCACCGGATCCACCGGTGCCCGTCCCCGCGCCGCCGCTGGCCATGGCGCTGGTATCGCTGGTGGCGCCGCCACCCGAGTTGGCCGTGCCGGCCGCCGCCGTCCCGCCGGTGGCCGAGGCGGCACCACCGCTCCCGCCCTGGGCGGAGGCGGTCGGATCGCCGCTCATGCCCGCCGCGCCGGTGGTGTTGCCGGTGCTGGTGCCGCTGGCGTTGCCACCGGTCCCGCCGGCGCCTTCGCCGCTGGCCAGGCCGCCATTGGCGTTGCCCTGGTTGCCCACCACACCGCCGTCGCCGCTGGCGCCGCCGGTGGAGGTGCCGGCGTAGGCGCCCGAGTAGCCGCCCTTGCCGCCGTCGCCGTAGGCGCTGCCGCCAGCGGCCTTGCTGAGCGTGCCGGCATCGCCGCCGCTGGCGCCGGTGTAGGCGCTGGCCTTGCCGCCGTCGCCGCTGCCGAGCGCGCCGTTGCCACCGGCCCCGCCGCTACCGCCGTCACCACCGATGGCATAGCCGGTGCTGCCGCCGTAACCGCCGGAGCCGCCCGAGCCCCCGTCGCCGCCGGTGGCGTTCTGGGTGCTGCCACCACTGCCGCCGCTGGCCGAGCCGGACATGCCACCGCTGCCACCGCCGCCATTGCCGCCGTCGCCGCCGATGGCCTTGCCACCGCTGCCGCCGTAGGCCATGCCGCCGGCGCCGCCGACACCGGCACCGCCGGTGCCGTCACCGCCGTAACCGCTGCCGCCATCGCCACCGATGGCCTTGGCGCTGCCGCTGTCGCCACCGTTGGCACCGTAGGCGCCACGGGCCGAGCCGCCGTCACCGCCGTTGCCCGCGGTGGCGCTGCCGTTGGACGCGCCGCCGTTGGAGGCACCGTCGGCCGTGGCGCTGCCATTGACGGCATAGCCACCCGAACCGCCCGATCCTCCGGCGCCGCCGTTGCCGGCGTTACCCCCGGCACCACCGGTGCCGCCCGAGGCGTTGCCGCCGGTGGCGTCGCCACCGTAGCCGTCACCGCCCCGACCGCCCCAGCCACCGCGATCGCCATTGGCGTTGCCGCTGTTGGTCACCATGTTGCCCAGCCCGGACACGCTGTTGTTGGTGACCGAGCCGTTGAGCTTGCTGATGGCGATCGCCTTGCTGCTGTTGAAGGCGCTGCTGAAGCTGGCGCTGGCGCTGGCGCCGTTGTTGGCGGCGGCGGTGCCATGGCCCCAGGCTTCGGCCTTGCCGTCGTTGTCTCGGTTGCTGCCGGCACTGTTGTCGTTGCCGGTGTCGCTGATGGCCGTGTTGGCCGAGCCGACCTTCACGGATGAATTTTCGTTGGCGTTCGGGCCATCGCCCTGCGTCGATGTGGCCGTTGCACTCTGGTTGACCGTGTCGTTTCCGCTGCCGGTGCCCGCCGAATCCCCGTAGATCGTCGGATTCGCGAACACCGAGCCGGACACCCCAAAGGCGAGGGCAATTGCCGTCGACAGAAGTGTGCGTCTCATCGTCACCTCCCAAGCACGTGAGAGACCGACCCCATGTCGGTACTCGTCGATGACGAATGCAAGGGCCGGGCCATGGCCTACAAATCAGGCACAACCCTATGTTTTTCCTTGTCTTTAATGGAATCGACGCTCGCCCGTCGGAGCCCCGGCCGGCGATGACTGCAACGTGGCTGATACAGGATGCACCGCACCAATCCACCGTCACCGATCGGTCAAGTGAAAACGATTCCTTCAAAAACAATGGCTTGCGCCATGACGCCAACGCCGGAAGAGTGTTGCAGCGCCGATACAGTCCATGCCGATCGGGTTGAGCTGGGGCGCCACCGCCGCACCACCCCCTTCGATCGCCGCAAGGCATTGATCGAGATCAAATATTTCTCGATTTCCGACCTCGTGTTCACACGAGTTTGCAGTCGCCCGCCACCTCCCTAAGGTGGGGGACTCCGGCGCCCTGCGGGTTCGCAGCGGCGCCCGCGAGATCAAAACACTTCACCGGCAGCGCGGCACAGCGGACCGGGACGAACGACGAGGAGGAGAGACCATGCAGAAGACGGAGACCACCACGCCCCACCCGATCATCGAACACATGGAGCGAACCCAGGCGCTGGCCTGCGCCGAGTGGGATGCGGCGCAGCGCATCCTCGACATCCAGAGCGCCGCCCTGCGCCGGCTGATGGCGCTGCCCAACGGCAAGGGCGCACATCGCGCGCCTGCGGCGCCTGGGGGCATGGCGGATCTGGCGGCCCCGTGGGCCGGCCTGTACCAGCAGGCGATCGACACGGCCATGGAGGCCTCCGCCATCTCGATGGACACGCTGGCCCAGATCCAGAACGAGATGGTCAACTGCAGCCACGAGATCCTGCCCCTGTTCCAGCGTGGCGTGGCGGACGGCGTCGAGCGGCTGAGCCGCGCGATGGCGTCGCTTCCGGCGGTCACGGCACCGGCGCGCCACGACAAGAGCGCCTGAGCCGACGAACCGAACCGGGAGAGGCGCAATGAGCCCGAAGCACATCGACGAGACGTCCACGCCCGAGACCCCTTCGCGCGTGGCCCCCGCGGCGCCGGCACCGATGCTCGCCGGCGCGGCATTCCCCCCGCTGACCGACCAGGCCGTGCTGGTAGCGACCGCACGCGGCACCATCGAATACGGCACCGACGCCGCCCGCCGGCTGCTCCAGGCGGCCGACCGCCGCCTGGAGGGCGAATCCCTGGCCACCCTCCTGCCCGAGCTGCCCCTGCGCGCGGCGACGCCGGGCTACAACTGCGCCTACCTGGTCTTCAACCATCCGCCGGGCCGCTGGCATCCGCTGACCGTGGCGACGCCCGACGGGGGCTCGGTCACCCTCGAGGCCGCGTTCCTGTTCATTCCCCTGGGCGACACCACGCGCATCCTGGTGGGCTTGCGCACCCCCACGCCCGGAAGCGCCGACGACGCGCACTTCCAGCGCTTCCTGGCGCGCATGGAGACCAGCGACGACGCGGTGGTGGTGACCGACGCCGAGGGCGTGGTCGAATACGTCAATCCGGCCTACGAACGGCTCAGCGGCTGGCGCCGCGAGGCGCTCGTGGGCCGGCCGCGCCGCCCCGCGGCGCTGGCGACGACCACCGCCGCGCCCGGCGCCGGCAGCCAGGTGCGCGACACCCTGCGCACCGAACGGACGCGCAGCGGCCGGGCACTCTACCTGGACGAACAGGTGCGTCCGTTCACCGACCGCTCCGGCCATGTGACCCACTACGTGTGCACGGCGCGCGACGTGAGCCGCCGCATCGCCAGCGAACGGGCGCTGCAGCGACGCGCCAACTTCGACAGCCTCACCGGCATCGCCAACCGCCACCTGCTGATTCATCGGCTCAATCAGGAGCTCTCGCGCGCGGCGCGTGAAGGCGGCGCCTTCGCCGTGGTCTGCGCCGACATGGACGGCCTCAAGGCGATCAACGACGCCTTCGGGCATGCGGCGGGTGACGCGGCGATCCGGGCCGTGGCGGAGCGCCTGACGCATTGCGTGCGCGACATGGACACCGTGGGCCGCTTCGGTGGCGACGAATTCCTCCTGGTGGTGCCCGGGCTGCACCGGCCGGCGGATGTCGACGCCCTGCTCGGCAAGCTGGTCGCCTCGGTGCGCGACGCCCGCGTGGGCGATGCCGCTCCCGTGCGCCTCGCGCTGAGCGCGGGCGCCGCCCTCTATCCGCGCGACGGCCGCGATGCGGGCGCACTCGTGCAGGCCGCCGATGCCGCCATGTACACGGCCAAACGCCTTGGCGGCGACCGGCACTGGTCCTGCGTCGGCCTGGCGCCGTCACCGGCGGCGGCCGAGCGGGCCGTTACGCGATGCCTGCAGCCGGTGCCGGTGCTGCCGCGCCGGCCGGCCACGGCGGTGCAACATCCATCGGTGGGTTGAGCGGAGGTGCCACACGCATGCTGCGACATCAATTTCCGCCCGGTGCGCCCCCGCGGGCGGTACCGCCCGACGACGGCCAGCCCCTGGCCCGCCAGCTCGGCCAGGGCCTGATCGACGCCGCCAGCCTGGCGCGCTTCCTGGGCCTGTCGCTGCACCCGGCGCCGCATCCCGAGTGGGCCCGCTTCCAGTGCCGCCGCTTTCGCCCCGGCGAGGTGCCGATCCGCGCGGGCGATCCGTGCCGCTACCTCTACGTCGTGATCCGCGGCAGCGTGTGCACGCGGGTAGTCGATGCCGAGGGCGCGGAGCGCATCATCGGCTTCGAGCGGGCCGCCGATTCGCTCGGCCTCGACGGCCTCGCCTCGGGGCGTCACACCACCGAAGCCATCGTCCTCGAGCCGACCGACATGGTGGTGATCCCGCTCGCCGGCCTGGCGCGGCCGGGCCACGAGGGGGCGGCACTGGGCAGTTTCATCTACCGCCTGCTGGGGCGGCAGATCCTTCGCGATCAGGCCGCCATGGCCATGATGGCCGCCTCGCGGGCAACCACCCGGCTCGGCGCCTTCCTGCTCGACTGGTACCAACGCAGCGAGACACCGGCACGCACCGTGGCCCTGCCCATGAGCCGGATGGACATTGCCTCCTTTCTCGGTCTTTCCAAGGAAACGGTGAGCCGCGCCTGTTCCGCCCTCGACCGTGCCGGCATCGTCGCCATGCGCCGGCGACGCTTCACCATTCTCGATCCGGCCGCGCTGCACCGTACGGCCGCCGGCGCGATCGCCTGCGAGGGGACCCCGGTGCGGGGCCGATGGCGGGAACTTGATCTGGCGCAGGAACGGGGGTGCCGGCCATCGGTACGATGATGTCGACACTCGTGCCGACACGGCCAGACACGCTGGCCGGCGGCGTCTGGATGGCGGAGACCGGCATGACACGCGGACTGAGTGACGACCTGCTGCAGGTGTTCGAGGCCTCGGTCGATGCCATGCTCATCGCCGACGCCCAGGGCCGCATCCGGCGGATCAATCCCGCCCTCCGCCACCTGTTCGGCCTGCCCCCGGAAGCGGCCGGGCTCGAGGTGAACGACCTCGTCCCGGAATCGCTTCGGGCCGCCCATGCGCGACAGATGAGCGCCTATCGCCAGGCCCCGAAGAGCCGCCCGATGGGCGCGTGCGGCCCGTTACGCGCACGCCGGGCGGACGGCTCCGAGTTTCCCGCCGAGGTGAGCCTCAGCCCCCTACCCGACGGCCGCGTGCTGGCGACCGTCCATGACATCAGCGCGCGCGTGGCGGCGCAGGCGAGCGCCCAGCAGTGGTCGGAACGCTACGCCTGTCTGCTTGGCGCGATTCCGGACCTGGTGGTGGAAGTGGACGGCGCGGGCCGCCTCGGCTGGGGCAACGCCGCCGCGCAGCGCTTCTTCGGCGACGACCTCGCCGGCCAGGCGCTGGCCGGCTTTCACGACGCCCGCCCGCCCGCCGCCGACGTCGATCCGGTCGACGGCGAACACTGGTTCCGGCGCACCGACGGGGAGCTGCGACTGCTGTCCTGGCACTGCAGCGCCCTGGACGACGCCGGCACGCGGATCTGTTCGGCGCGCGACGTGACCGAGCGCCACCGCAGCGTGGAGATCGAGCGCAACCTGCGGGCACAGATGCGCCAGATGCACGGCCTGCAGGTGGCCGGGCAGACGGTGCGCATGATCGCCCACGACCTGAACCAGCCGCTCAATGCCGTCTCCGCCTACGCCACCGCGGCGCTGCGCCTGATCGACGAACAGGGCGACCCCGCACGCCTGCGCGCGGCGCTGCACGGCTGTTGCGACGAGGTCGACCGCGCCGGCGAGGTGATGGCCACGCTGATGAACTTTCTCGCGCGGGACGCCCTGCAGCCGGAACCGATCAACCTGGACCGGGCGGTGCGCAACGTGGTGCGTCTGTGCGAGGCCGACGGCGACCGGAACACCCGCTTCGAAATCGACGTCGCGCCGGACCTGTGGCAGGCCATGGGCAACCAGCGCCAGTTCGAGAGCGTGCTGCACAGCCTCATCACCAACAGCGTGGAAGCCCTGCGCCACAGCGGGGTCAGCGCGCCGTCGATCCGCATCGAGGCGCGCAACGACCCGACCCACCCGGCCGTGCAGGTCACGCTCAGCGACAACGGCCCGGGGCTGGACGAACACACCGCCACGCAGGCCTTCGCCCCCTTCTTCACCACCAAGCTGCGGGCGGTGGGCCTCGGCCTGACCATCTCGCGCGCCCTCATCGAGGCCGGCGGCGGCGAGCTGTGGTACGACGGCGACGCGGCCCCGGGCGCCACCTTCCGGTTCACCGTACCGGCGCGGCCATGAACGAGATCTGCCACAACGAACCGACCGTGTTCATCGTCGACGACGATGCCGGCGTGCGCCGCAGCGTACGCATGCTGATGGAAAGCGCCGGGCATGCGGCGACCACCTTCGACAGCGCCGAGGCCTTCCTGCACGCCTACCGCCCCGAGTGGCGCGGCTGCCTGATCCTCGACGTGAACATGGGCGCCATGAGCGGGACCACCCTGCACCAGACGCTCAACGCGCGCCGCATCGCCCTGCCGATCATCTACCTGACCGCCCACGGCGATGTGCCCAGCGCGGTGCAGGCGATGCGCCGGGGCGCGGTGGACTTCCTCATCAAGCCGGTGCGCGGCCCGGTGCTGCTCGCCCAGGTCGAAGCGGCGCTGGCCGCCCAGCACCGGGCCGATCCGGCGCCGGCCGCACCGGCCCTCGACGGCCTCACCCCGCGCGAGATCGAGATCGCCGAGCGCGCCCTGGCCGGACTCGGCAACAAGGAGATCGCGCGCCAGCTGGGCATCAGCCACCGCACCGTCGAATATCACCGCACCCAGATCCTGCACAAGACTGGCGCCAGCTCCTTCCTGCAACTGGCCTCGCGCCTGGCCGCGCCGGACGACGAGGGTGCGGCGTCAGGCGCCTGAGCGCGGCGCCGAACCCCACGTCGTGCCTCGGCCCACCCCGCCGCGCCGAATCCGCCCCGGCCTGGCCCACCGGGCTGTTCGAGCACCTGCGCGAGGCCGGCACCGCGTGGATGAACGCCTGCTCGGCCGGCGCGCGCCGATGACCGACCTCATGGCCTGGAACGCCGACGCCACGCGCATGCCCTACCGCATGCACGGCGAATACCTGCGCCGTTGCTTCCTCGACAACGACCTGTTCGAGGGCCGCTACACGGTGGACGGCCGCGCCATCGTGCTCGGCGACATCCGCATGCCCCTGTTCGTGGTCGCCACCGAGCGCGACCACGTCTCGCCCTGGCGCTCGGTCTACCAGATCAAGCTGGTGGCCGACACCGAGGTGAGCGTCCTGCTCACCAGCGGCGGCCACAACGCCGGCATCGTCAGCGAACCGAGCCACGCAGGGCGGCGCTACCGCTACACCCCGGCACACAAGGACGAGCACTACCTCGACCCCGACAGCGGGTTCGCCGCCACCCCCGCCACCGAGGGCTCCTGGTGGCCGTGCTGGGCCGAATGGCTCGAAGCGCGCAGTTCCGGGCAGAACGCTGCGCCCGGATCCCGGTCCCGCACGCCAGCGGCCCCGGCGTTCATTCCACCGTCACCTCGAGAGCATGCGACCTGGACTCGCCATTCTTGGGCAGATGGATCTCGAGCATGCCGTCCTTGAAGCTCGCCTTGACCTGCTTGCCGTCCACGTTGTCGGGCAGCGAGAAGGTGCGCGAGAAACTGCCGTAGGCGCGCTCGATGCGGTGGAAGCGCTTGCCCTTCTCCTCCTTCTCGCGGCGGCGCTCGCCGCGCAGCGTGAGCACGCCGTTGTCGACGGTGACGTGGACATCCTCCTTCTTCACCTCGGGCAGTTCGGCCTTGACCTCGAACGCGGTGTCGGTCTCGGCGATGTCCACCCGCGGCGACCAGTCCGCCGGCGAGACGGCCTCGCTCCCCCCAGGCTCAGGGGGCCGAAGGCGCGGGTCAGGCGGTCGAACAGCTCTTCCATCTCACGCATGGGTTCCCATTTCACCAGTGCCATGTGCTTTCTCCTGCGCGGGGTCGCCATGAATCGGTCGGCGTCGGGGCCCCGCGTCTCGCGTCCCTCGCCGGCCGGGCCAGGATGAGTGGCCACATCCCCATGCTAGCCATCCGCCATGGAAGTAAAAGCGCATCGAGAACAAGGTTTGACGAACGTCACTTGCCACGCCGGCGGACGCGCCCGCCGGCGCCGGAGGGCGATGCTCAGGTGTCCAGCAGGGCCCGCACCTGGTCGAGCAGCGCGGCGCCCGCGATCGGCTTGGTGCAGATCGCCGCCACGCCCGCGGCGCGCGCCGCCGCGGTCGAATCGGCGTCGTGGCAGCCGCTCAGATACAGCACCGGCATCCGGTTGCCGCGCCGCCGAAGTGCCTGCAGCAGGCCGATGCCCCCCAGGCCCGGCATGTGGCCATCGACCACCACGCAGCCGCGCATGGCCGGATCGAAGGCCGCGAGGAAGGCTTCGCCGTCCGGGTAGCTACGCACCGGCAGGCCGACGGACTCGAACAGCCAGCCGAAGGCGGTGCGCACGCTGGGGTCGTCGTCGACGAGATGGACGGTCGGCTCGCTCATGGCGCCGCCAGGGGGAGCGTGAGATGAAAGACGGCGCCCCCGTCCGCGGGCGACTCGGCCCACAGGTGGCCGCCGTGGCTCTCGACGATGGCGCGGCTCACCGCCAGCCCCATGCCCAGGCCGTTCGTCTTGGTGGTGAAGAACGGATCGAAGATCCGCTCGGCGCTCGCCGGATCGAGCCCCGGGCCGGCGTCGGCCACGCGCACGTGCGCCGTGGCGCCCTCGGCCCGGGTGCTCACGGTGACGCAGGCCTCGCCCCGGGCGCCACGGTCGAGCATCGCCTCGATGCCGTTGTCGATCAGGTTGGTCAGCACCTTCTCGAGACGCAGGCGGTTGGCCAGCACCGGCGCCATGTCCGGCTGCAGCTCGAGCCGGAGGGTGTAGTCGGCGGCCGCGTGGTTGTGACGGTAACGGTCCATCAGCGCCGAGAGCAGACCGTTGATGTCAATCGGATCGGAGGACACCTTGCCCTGGTTGATGAAGCTGACCATGTCCTGCAGCACCTGCCCGGCGCGCAGGGCGGCCTGCTCGGCGCCGTCGAGCATCACCGCCAACCGTGCCTCGCTCCAGTGCCCGGCATGCAGCATGTGGCGGGCCGCCGTGGCGGCGGCGCTCACCGCGCTGAGCGGCTGGTTGAGCTCGTGCGCGAGCGCGGTCACGGTCTGGTTCGCCACCTCCAGCTGCGCCATGCGCGCCATCTCCCGGTTCAGCACATGGACCTTGTCCTCGGCCACCCGCTGCTCGGTCAGATCCGAGACCACCGACACGAAATAGGCCGGCGCCCCGTCCGCCTCGCGCACCAGCGCCGTCCTGACGCGCACCCACACGACGCGGCCGTCGCGGCGCACATAGCGTCGCTCCTCGGTGTGGCGCTCGATTTGTCCGGCAAGCATCTGCCGGCGCAGCGCCTGCGCCGCCGCCCGTCCCCCGGGGGAGAGGATGTCCGGAAAGGTGCACCGCTTCAGCTCCTCGGCCGGGTAGCCCATGATCTCGCACAGGCGCGTGTTGACCTGCAGCCAGTGCCCGTCGAGGGAGACATGGGCGATGCCTACCGGCGCCTGCTCGAAGATGGCCTCGAAGCGCCGCTCGCTCGAACGCAGGCGCTCGGCCGCCCGGCGCCGCTCCTGATCGCGCAGCGCCAGCACCTGGCGATGGAGCGCGCTGTTCTCCAGCAGCAGCTTGACCAGCACCAGCACCGCCGCCGCCAGGCCGAACATCCGGCCGGCATACCAGCCCAGGTCGAAGCGCCCATGATTCAGGGACGCGGACAGCCCCACGTCGAACAGCCAGGCGCCCATCACGACGATCAGCCACATGTCGAGCAGTACCGGCGGGCGACGCGCCAGCAGAACGACCAGGGCAACGCAGCCGGTCAGCCAGGTCGCGTGCGCCACCACGGCCTTGGCGGGGGCATCCAGGTGGCCCGCCATGATCACCGGCAGGGACGCCTCGAACACGGTGGCGAGCACGGTCAGCCCCGCCACCAGCGTTACCACCCCGAGAAACATCGCCGGCGCGAGCCCGGCAGCCGGTTCCGTGTCGCTGCGCGCCACGGCCTGCTGCCGGCGGGCGACCGCGTAGGCGATCACGAACAGCGGGAAGCCGGCATGCCAGCCGAAGTACAGCCAGGCGGTGGTCTGCGCGCCGCCGCCGATCACCCCGGCCGGGGCCAGGAGCCCGGGGAAGCTCAACAGGTGCGCGATGGCCATGAAGGCGCTGAAGAAATAGCCGCCCGCCAGGATCAGCAGCGCCACCGAGCGCTGGGTCCGGAACTGCCCGAACAACAGCACGCCGGTGATCGCCTCGCAGGCGATCAGGGCCGACTGGAACAGCGGCAGGAAGGCCGGCAGTGCGCCGAGCGGACGCTTGGCGAACGGCACCGCCACCGCGAACAGGGCGCCCATGAGCAACACCGCCACCCACACCGCGCGCCGGTGGCGGCGTTCGACGGGTGCACTGGCGAGGGTGATCGCCTCTGCCGCGACAGGCGCTGGTGCCGGCTCCTCCCCGCTCGTGCGCTCACCCACGGCCCGCTCCCTTCGGTGTATGTGCTTGTATTTCAACGATAGCAAGCTCTGCGTCAGAAAAGAAACATGCCCTCGTCAGCCTCCGATCCGGCCGCACTCACCCGAACAATTCGATCCCCCCGCCCGGCGCCGCACTGAGGCGCTGCGCCAGCGCCGCCTCGGCCTGGGCGAGCCGTCGCACCGCGCTCCCGTCCACGGCCTGACGCCGGCACCACGCGTCGCCGCTGGCCGGGTCGAACACCAGCCGGCGCGAGAAGCGGCCCATCACGTCCTGGGCAACCGTGCGAATGCCTTCGCGCGCCAGCCACTCGAGCGCGAAACGCGCGTTGCGCTCGCCGATCGCCAGGTCGATGGTGCTTGTGATGGTGCCGCCGCCGAACACCTTGGCCACCAGATCCGCCTTCACCGCGCCGCGCGCGAACATGGCGTTGGCCAGCACCTCCATGGCGGCATCGCCGGCCAGCACGATGTCGGTCTGGTCGTGGCGCGTGCCGTGGCGCGAGGGGAGCAGGAAATGGTTCATGCCGGCCAGGCGCCGGCGCGGATCATGGAGGCACACCGCCACGCAGGAGCCGAGCAGGGTCGCCAGCGGGCGCTCGCGCTCTACCGCCCAGGCGCCGGGGTTGAGGTTGCGCGCCCGCGCCAGCAGGGCACCGACATCGACGGCAGGCGGCGCCGGCGCGGCGGGGTGCGGCCTCATGGCGTGTGGAAGGCGACGATCTCGGCGCCGATGCGCTCGAGCGGCAGCACCTTGTCGGCGGCGCCGAGGCGGATGGCCTCCTTGGGCATGCCGAACACCACGCAGGAGGATTCGGCCTCGGCGATGGTGCGCGCCCCGGCCTCGTGCATCTCCTTGAGCCCGCGCGCGCCGTCGTCGCCCATCCCGGTCATGATGATGCCCAGCGCGTTGCGCCCGGCCACCTGGGCCACGGAGCGAAACAGGACGTCCACCGAGGGCCGGTGGCGGTTGACCAGCGGCCCGTCCACCACCTCCACCCGGTACTGGGCGCCGCTACGGCGCAGCAGCATGTGGCGCCCGCCCGGCGCGATGAGCACCCGCCCCGGCATCACCCGGTCGCCGCTGACCGCCTCGCGCACCTCGACGGCGCAGACCGTGTCGAGGCGCTGCGCGAACAGGGCGGTGAACTTCTCCGGCATGTGCTGCACCACCACCATGCCGGGGCTCACCGCCGGCAGGCGCGAGAGCACCGCTTCGAGCGCCTGGGTGCCGCCGGTGGAGGTGCCGATGGCGACGACCCGGTCGGTGGTCTCGTGCATGGCCGAACGCGCGGCGGTGCGCGCCGCGAGCACCGCGTCGGCGTTCAGGCGCGGCGGCGGGGGCACGACCGGTCCGCCAAGGCGGCGCAGATTGGCCCGGGCGGCGGCGCGCACCGCCCGCACCAGATCGTCGCCGGCGCCGACGAGGAAGTCCTTCACCCCCATGCGCGGCTTGGTGATGATCTCGACCGCACCGGCCGCGAGGGCGTCCATGGTGGTGCGCGCGCCGCGCTCGGTGAGCGAGGAGCAGATGATGGTGGGCGTGGGCCGCTCGGCCATGATCTTGCGCAGGAAGGTGAGCCCGTCCATGCGCGGCATCTCCACGTCGAGGACGATCACGTCGGGCCACTGGTGGCGCATGCGCTCGAGCGCGAACAGGGGGTCGGAGACGGCGGCGATGACCTCGATGTCGGGCACCCGCCGCAACGCCTCGGAGGCGACCTGGCGCACCACCGCCGAGTCGTCCACGACGATGACCTTGATGGTGTTCATCGCTCGCGCCGGTAGATGGTCGGACGCACCAGGCGCAGGCGTTCGCTGAAGCCGTGCAGGGTCTCCGAATGGCCGACGATGAGATGCCCGCCCGGGCGCAGCCGGTCGATGAGCGCATCGACCACCTGGCGCTTGGTGGCCGGGTCGAAGTAGATCATCACGTTGCGCAGGAAGATCACGTCGCAGGGCTCGCCCTTGGGCAGCGGCTCGATGAGGTTGACCTGGGCAAAACGGGTGCGCGCGCGCAGCTCCGGCGCGATCAGGAAGGTGCCTTCGGCCGAGCGCACCCCCTTCAGGCAGTACTTCTTCAGGTAGTACTCGGGCAGCCCGCGGGCGCGGCTCATGGGGTAATGCCCGCTGCGTGCCAGCGCGAGCACGCGGGTGCTCAGATCGGTGCCGGTGATCCGCCAGGGGCGTTCGAGGCCGAGGTGTTCGGCCAGCACCATGGCGAGGGTGTAGACCTCCTCGCCGCTCGAACAGGCGGCGCTCCAGATCTCCAGCGGCGCACCGGCCGGATGGGTCGCCAGCACCTGCTCGGCGAGGAAGTCGAAATGCGCCGACTCGCGGAAGAAGTAGGTCTCGTTGGTGGTGAGCAGGTCCACCATGGTCTGCAGTTCGCCGCGCCCCTCGCCGCTACCGAGCAGGCTGAGATAGTCGGAGAAGCTGCCGAGGCCGAAGTGGCGCAGGCGCTTGGCCAGCCGGCCCGCCACCAGCGCGCGCTTGGCGTCGGACAGGCTGATGCCGGCGCGCTCGTGGATCATCGTGCGCACACGGCGGAATTCCGCATCGGTGATGGCGACCAGTTCCATGGGTCGGGCTCAGTGCGCCAGGCGGGCCGGCGCTGCGGCGCTCGCGTCGTCGTCGGCGGCCGCGGACAGGGCGGTCAGCGCGGCCATCTCCTCGACCGAGAGCACCCGCGCCATGTCGAGGATGATGACGAAGCGCCCGCCGACCTTGCCCATGCCGGCGATGAAGTCGGCCCGCACCGAGCTGCCGAAGGCGGGCGCCGGCTCGATCTCGGCGGCGGCGATCTCGAGCACTTCGCTCACCGCGTCGACGACGATGCCCAGGTCCTGGCGCCCGTCCGGATGCGCCACCTCGACGATGACGATGCAGGTGCGCCGCTGCACTTCGGTCGGGCCACCACCGAAGCGGGCGCGCAGGTCGATGACCGGCACCACCGCGCCGCGCAGGTTGATCACGCCGCGGATGAAGCACGGCATCATCGGGATCTGGGTGACGGTGCCGAACTCGATGATCTCCTTCACGTTGAGGATGCCCAGGGCGAACATCTCGCCCTTGGCGGAGAAGGTGAGGTATTGCTGGGCCTCGGCCGCCACCAGGGTAGCGGGGTCGGCCTGGCGGGCGCGCGTCGTTGCGTCCATGATGCCCTCCTCAGAAGCGTTCGAAGTCGGCGCCGTCCGGCGTCGCCATGGCCAGGCGCGGCGCGGCGGCGAAGCCCCCGGCCGGCGCGGCGGGGCGCCGCGCGGCACTCGGCGCCGGGCGGCTGGCGCGCTTGTCGCCGGTGCCGCTCTCGTCGGTCTTGAAGAAGCCCATGGTGTCCTTGAGCTGCATGGCCTGGGAGCTCATCTCCTCGGCCGTGGCCGCCAGTTCCTCGGAGGCGGAGGCGTTTTCCTGGGTAGCCTGGTTGAGCTGGGTCATGGCCGCGTTGATCTGCCCGATGCCGCCGGCCTGCTCCTTGGTGGCGGCGGCGATCTCCTGCACCAGGTCGGAGGTCTTGCGGATGGAGGGGACGATCTCGTCGAGCACCTGGCCGGCGCGCTCGGCCACCTTGAGGCTGGTGCCGGCGCGCTCGCTGATCTCCTGGGCGGCCACCTGGCTGCGCTCGGCGAGCTTGCGCACCTCGGCGGCGACCACCGCGAAGCCCTTGCCGTGCTCGCCCGCCCGGGCCGCCTCGATGGCGGCGTTGAGGGCCAGCAGGTTGGTCTGGTAGGCGATGTCGTCGATGATGCCGATGCGATCGGCGATGTCCTTCATCGCCTCGAGGGTCTCCTTCACCGCGCGGCCGCCGTCGGTCGCTTCCTGGGCGGCCGAGTTGGCGATGTTGTCGGTGACCGTCGCGTTCTCGGTGGACTGGTTGATGGAGGCCGACATCTGTTCGATGCTGGCGCTCGACTCCTCGACGCTGGCCGCCTGCTCGGAGGAGGCCTGCGACAGGGACTGGGAGGTGGAGGACACCTGCTGCGCGGCGGCGTTGAGGTTGTCGGTGGCCGAGTGCACCTCGCCGACGATGCCCGAGAGCTTGTCGATCATGCGGCGCACGCTGTCGAGCATGACGCCCTCCTCGCCGCGGGCCTGCTGGTTGACCTCGACGGTCAGGTCCCCCTCGGAGACGCGCTGCACCGCGTTGGCCACATACAGCAGGGTGCGCCGCACCGAGTGCATCACGAACAGGCCGAAGGCGAAGCCCAGCAGCGCGCCGACGCCGGTGGCAATGATGATCTGCAGGCGGGTGTCCTCGTAGATGCGGGTGGTGAGCCTGGCCGCGTCGGCCGCGTTCCCCTCCTTGATGTGCGACAGCTCGCTGAGCAGGTCGTCGATCTTCTCGCCCTGGGCGCGCGCGGTCACCATCGCGAACTTGACCGACTCGCGCTTCTGCGTCTGCAGCCCGGAGGCGGCTTCCTGCTTCGCCATCGCGATCTGCTTGTCCTGCAGATCCATGTAGCCCTGGTAGAGGCCGTCGAGCTCGCGCCACTTGGCCTTGCCCTCCTCGGAGGAGAACAGGTCACGCGCCTTGTCCATGTTCTCCCGGGTGGCGGCGCGGAACTGCTTGAGCGCGTCCAGGTACGGGCTCGGATCGATCTCCGGGTCGGTCTGCGCGAGCATGAAATTGCGCAGGGCGCGGCTCTGGTTGATCAGGTTGACGTTGGCTTCCTTCACATAGGACAGGCCCAGCAGCTCGTGCTTGTACAGGTCGTCGGCCTTGTCGTTGATGACGCCCGCGCCGCGGATGCCCGAGACCCCCACGACCACCGCGACGATGGAGAGGATCAGGGTGAGGATGATGATCTTGGTCTTGACGGCCATGCTCATGAACCAGTTCATTTTTGAAGACTCCGGAATCGTTGATTAGCTGAGGACGTGCGGCACGGCCGGCCGGACGTTGTCGGAAAACGCGTGTTGCTGGGTCGCCGCGGCAACGGAGACGAGGTTGGGGACATCGACGATCAGGGCCACTTCGCCGTTGCCCATGATGGTCGAGCCGGCCACCCCGCGCAGGTTGCGGAACAGCAGCCCGAGCGGTTTGATGACGGTCTGGAATTCGCCGAGCAGCGCATCGACGACGATGCCGGCGCGCTGGTTGCCCGCCTGGACGACCACCACGTTCTGCCGCCTGGGCGGCGCATCGGCGAGGTCGAACAGGGTGCGCAGGCGCACCAGGGGCAGCGGCTCGCCGCGCAGGCGGAACACGTCGCCATAGACGTCGTCGGCGGTCAGCTCGAGACATTCGGCCACGTTGTCCAGCGGAATGACGTAGTTGTGCTGGCCGGCGGCGACCAGGAAACCGTCGATGATCGCCAGCGTGAGCGGCAGGCGCAGCACGAAGGTGGTGCCCTCGCCCACCGTGGAGCGCACATCCACCGTGCCGCGCAGGGCGGCGATGGTGCGCTTGACCACGTCCATGCCCACCCCGCGCCCGGACAGCTTGGTCACCGCATCCACGGTGGAGAAGCCGGGTTCGAAGATGAGCTGCAGGGCCTCCGCGTCGGTGAGCCCCTGCTCGGCGCCGACCAGCCCGCGCTCGACCGCGCGTGCGCGGATGCGCTCCGGATCGAGACCGCGTCCGTCGTCGACCACCTCGATCACCACGCTGCCCGAGTCGTGGAAGGCGTTCAGCTGCAGTCGCCCCTCGGCGCGCTTGCCCGCGGCGAGGCGCTCGTCCTGCGGCTCGATGCCGTGGTCGATGGCGTTGCGCACCAGATGCAGGAGCGGCTCGCCGAGACGCTCGACCATGGATTTGTCGAGCTCGGTCTCGGCGCCTCGCACCTCCAGGCCGATGGCCTTGCCCAGCTCGCGGGCGGTGTCGCGCACCACGCGCTGGAAGCGGTTGAAGGTCTCGCCGATGGTCACCATGCGCAGTTGCAGGGCGGCGTCGCGCACGTCCTCGACCAGGCGCGAGACGTTGGCGTTGACCTCGATGAGCGCGGTCTCGCGGCTGCGGCGGGCGAACAGCTCGGCCGAGGCGCTGCCGATCACCAGCTCGCCGATCAGGTCGATGAGGCGGTCGAGCTTGTCCGCGGGCACCCGGATCAGACGCGTCTCCTGCCCGCTGCGCCCATCGCTGCCACGCCGCACCGGCTCAGCGGCCGCCGGCAGCGACGCCGCATCGGCGAGGGCCGGCAACAGCGCGACGCCGTCGTCCGCGGCCACCGCCTCGGCGGCGACGACATGCGCCAGCGCCTCGGCGCTCAGGCAGCCCATGTCCACGAGCACCGCCCCCAGACGCGCCGCCCCCTCCGGGCGTGCGTCGAGCAGCGCGGCATAGTCGGCCAGGGGGGCATGCGGCGGCAGTACCGTGAGCAGGCAGTCGTCGCGGACGAAGTCGAACACGCTCTCGATGCTGGTGGCGTCGGCGGCCTCGGCCAGGGCGATCTCGAAGCCGAGGTAGCAGGCTTCCGGGTCCATCTCGTCGGCCGGCGGCAGGGCATCGGCGAGCGTCTCCATGCGCACCACCGAGCCCACCGTGGGCAGATAGCGCAGGAAGGCGGCCGGGTCCATGCCCTGGCGCAGCACCGACTCGCCGAAACGCACCGAGACATGCCAGTGGCGGTTGCCCGCCCGCGGCGCATCCGCATCGCTCGACCGCGCCGGACCGGCGGCCACGGTCGGGGCGGGCGCGCCCGCGGCGGCGCCGGGCAGGAAGGCGCGCAGGCGATCGGCCAGCACCTCGCCCTCGGCCACCACGGCGGGCGTCTGTCCTTCGGCAAGCTCGGACAGGTGTTCGAGCAGCCGGCCGATGTGGTCGCCACCGCTCAGCAGGGCCGACACCAGCTCCGGGCTCACCGCGACATCCCCTTCGCGCAGGTGATCGAGGAGGTTTTCGAGCACATGGGTGAATTGCTCGATGGGGCCGATCTCGACCACGCCCGAGGCCCCCTTGATGGTGTGCGCGGCGCGAAAGATGGCGTTGAGCGTCTCGCCGTCGCTGCCCTGCTGCTCCAGATCGAGCAGCAGCGACTCGAGCTCCTCGAGGCGCTCGCGGGCCTCCTGGGCGAAGACGGTCAGGGTTTCATTCATGGGTCGTCTCCATGGCCGCCGTGTCTCCCGATGGGGGCAACATGGCCGGCAGGTTGAAGAAGGCGAGCAGCTCGCGCACCGGCTCGCTGCAGCGTTCGATGACGAAGTCGTGACCCAGCCGCTGCGCCTCGCCGCCGGCGAGCATCAGCAGCTGCACGCCGGCGCTGTCGAACTCGGTGACGGCGCCCAGATCGGCGGCCACCGCACGGTGCGCACGTACCGCGTCGATCAACAACGGTTTGAGCTCGGCGGCGCGATAGACGGTCAGTTCGCCGTCCAGCGCGAGGCGGTGGTGCGGTGCGTCGATTTCGGTGTGCTCCGGCATCGGAATTTCCTCAGAACAGTTCGATCGCGGGCGCGTCCGCGGCGGCAGCCGCGCGCGGGGCGCCCTCGTGGTGTGCCAGGCGCTGGGACTGCATCACGTATTCGTCGTACAGCGCGTCGAGCTGGTCGCCCATGGGCGAGACGCCCGCGAGCGCCTGCGCCGGGTTGTCCAGGCAACGCACCAGTGCGCCGACGTGGGCGTCGGTGAGCGAGATCAGGCGCTTGATCTGCTCGGCCTGCTGGCGGGCGATGTCCTGGAACTGCATGGTGGAGACCACCTCGTAGAACATGGTGTCCAGGCTGGCGGCGACCTCGACGATGACGCCCACCGATTCGGCCTCGTGGCGCACCGCGTGGGTCACGCTGCCCTGCAGGGCCACCAGTTGTTCGCTGATCTGCCCCAGCGAGGCGCGCTCGGCCTCGACGCTGGCCTCCGAGGCGCTGTCGGCGAACTCGCGCTCGACCACGCCCGCGACCCGGGCAATGCCCTCGCCCACGCGCGAGGCGGCCTGATCCACGGCGCCGGACAGCTTGCGGACCTCGTCGGCGACCACGGCGAACCCGCGCCCGACGTCACCGGCGCGGGCCGCCTCGATCGCCGCGTTGAGCGCGAGCAGGTTGGTCTGGCTGGCCACGTCGCGGATCACGTCCACCAGCGAAGCCAGCGCGCGCGCCTCCTCGATCACATGGGCGACACGTTCGCGCTCGGCGTCGACCGCCCGCACGCGGGCATCGATGAAACTGTTGAGGGTATCGATGGTGTCGCGGTTGTGATCGACGCGCCGGTCGGTGTCGGCGCTGAAGGCCTGGCTGTCGGCGCTCACGCTCGACAGGATGCCCTTGAGCTGCGCCATGGCGCCGTCGATGTCCATGAAGCGGGAGGTGACGGTGGTCGCGGCCTGCTCGGTCTGCGCAGTGATCAGATCGAGCTGGCGCCCCATCAGATCGGTGGCGCGGCGCATGCCGTCGAGCTCCTCGACCAGCACCCGGCGCCCGCCGGCGGCCTCGTCCAGCTGCCCCTGGAGGGCCTCGATCCGGGTCTCGTACTGTCGCCCCTGGCGGCCGATGGCCAGCAGCGCGATGAGCAGCATCAGCACCCCGGACACGGCGAGCACCAGCAGCCCGCCGAGCACATCCTCGACACGGTGCTGAAGCCCGAACCGGACCGCGAGGCCGTGGTAGAGCGGGTTGCCCAGATAGACGCCCACGCTCGTCAGGGCAGCGAGGGCGGCCAGGGCCGCGCCGCCGTGGAGGGCCAATTGCCGACGCATCATGATCGGGCTCCGTCGGCTTACTTGACGACCATGCGCACGGTGCGCAGGAGGCCGTCCGCCGTCGCCGGCTTGACCAGCCAGCCGCTGGCACCTGCGGCCTTGGCCTCGGCGCGCTTGTCCTGCTGCGACTCGGTGGTCAGGAACAGGATCGGCATGAACCGGTACGCCGGCAGCTTGCGCACCTCGCGGATCAGCTCGATGCCGTTCATGCCCGGCATGTTCAGGTCGGTGATCAGCAGGTCGACCTGCCCGCCGGCGGAAAAGCGGGCCAGCGCCTCGGCGCCGCTGGCGGCCTTCTCCACCCGGTAGCCCTCCTTGCTGAGGATGCCGGAGATGGACAGCAGGATGGTCGCGGAATCGTCGACCAGCATGATCGTTTTCATGGCGATGCACTCGGTTGTCGGTATGGGACGGACGATACCAAGTGCGATTGTTTTTGTCAATTTTTTTGTTTTTATGGTTTTTGGCGTATCAAGAATGAGAACCACCTTGATCTAGCACATCTTTTCGACGCGCACGCGATAACAAAATTTATATTTGTTATTTATGTTATTTCAACGCCGGCCGACACCACAGCGGAGAAAACCCCTGGGCACATGCCCCGAAACCACGGCCGGCGCCGCTCAGGCCGTCGCCCAGGGCGATCCGTTTGACTTCGGTCATGGCGAGCCGACCACGACGACCTACAGTGAAGACGGAATGGCGTCAGCACACGCCCCGGCGGCGGACTCGCCCGGCTCCGGGGCCCGGCAGCTACAGGAGTGCTCCATGTTCCAGAATCGCGAAGACGCGGCTCGCCAGCTCGCGGCCCGGTTGGTCGGGCAGCCGCTGAAACAACCGGTCGTGCTCGGCATCCCGCGCGGGGGCGCGGTCCTCGCGGCGGTACTGGCCCGGCAGCTGGGGGCCGAGTTCGATGTGGTGCTCGCGCGCAAGCTTCGGGCGCCCTGGCAGCCCGAACTGGCCATCGGCGCCCTCGGCGAGGACGGCCGCGTCCAGCTGACCGACTTCGCCGCCTCGGTGCCGGGTGCCACGCGCGCCTACATCGACACCGAGCGCGAACACCAAGCCGCCGAGATCCGCCGGCGCCAGGCGCTGTTCCGCACGGTGCGCCCCGCCGTCGAGGTGGCCGGACGCTCGGTCATCGTCACCGACGACGGCCTGGCTACGGGCGCAACCATGCTCGCCGCCCTGCATGTGCTCGAGGCGCACACGCCCCACGAGCTCATCGTCGCGGTGCCGGTGGCGCCGCCCGAGACGCTCGCACACATCGCCCCCCATTGCGACCGGGTCGAATGCCTGATCGCGCCGCCGGACATGAGCGCGATCGGGGCTTACTACGCCGATTTCACCCAGGTCGAGGACGCCGAGGTGGTGCGCCTGCTGCGCGAGGCGGCGCCGGCCCCATGAGCGCCCCCGGCCCACTCGAAGCGCAGCGGCAGATGGTCGAGCGGCTGCAAGACCCGGCCCGCTATCCCCATCCGGTCACCTCGGTGTCGGTCATCGAGACCCACATCTCCTTCGTGCTCCTGACCGGGCCGTTCGCCTACAAGATCAAGAAGGCGGTCGATCTGGGCTTCGTCGACTACACCTCCCCGGCCCGGCGGCGCTTCTGCTGCGAGGAGGAGCTGCGCCTCAATCGCCGTCTGGCGCCCGACATCTATCTTGGAGTGGCACCGATCGGCGGCACCTGGGCGGATCCGCACTGGGATGGCGCCGAGGCGATCGACTTCGCGGTGAAGATGCGCCAGTTCGACCCGGCCGACCGCCTCGACGCGGTGTTGGCGCAGGGGCGCCTGAGGCCCGGCCATGTGGATGCGCTGGCGGCCGCGATCGCCCGCTTTCACGCCAGCGTGCCGGCGGCGGCGCCCGACACCGACCACGGCCGTGCCGACATCGTCTGGGCGCAGGTGGCGGCCGTGCTGGACCGGCTGCAGGCGCTGGCCGCCCCCGCCGAGCGACCGCGCGTCGCTGCGCTCGACGCCTGGTGCCGCGCCGAACACCAACGCCTGCGGCCGAAGTTCGACGCGCGCAAGGCGGCCGGCTTCGTGCGCGAATGCCACGGCGACCTCCACCTGGGCAACATCGTGCGGGTGGACGACACGCCGGTGGTGTTCGACTGCATCGAGTTCGACCCCGCCCTGCGCTGGATCGACATCGTCGCCGACCTGGCCTTCCTGGTCATGGATCTGGCCGAACGCGGACGGCCGGATTTCGCCTGGCGGGTGGTCAACGCCTGGCTGGAGCCCCTGGGCGACTACGGCGGCCTGGCCGTGCTGCGCTTCTACCGGGTGTACCGCGCCCTCGTCCGCGCCATGGTCGCCGCCCTGAGCGGCGCCGACGCCGACGCGCGCCGCTATCTCGACCACGCCGCCGACACCACCATGCCCACGCCGCCGCGACTGCTCGTCACTCACGGCCTGGCCGGCTCGGGCAAGAGCACGGTCGCGCGCGCCCTGGCCCAGGCGCTGGGCGCGGTGCAACTGCGCTCGGACGTGGAGCGCAAGCGCCTGCACGGCCTCGCGCCGCTGACACGCAGCGGCTCGGCGCTGGACGCCGGGCTGTATGGCGACCCGGAGACCCGCGCCACCTACGCGCGCCTGACCGAGCTGGCCACCGGCGCGCTCGCCGCCGGCTACCCCGTCATCATCGACGCCGCCTGCCTGCGCCGCTGGCAGCGGGAGGGCTTCCGCCGTCTGGCCCGGGCGCGCGGCATCCCCTGCGTCATCGTCGATTGCCAGGCCCCCGCGGCAGAGTTGGAACGACGGGTGGTATCGCGCAGCGCGGGCGGCGCCGATGCCTCGGAAGCGACCCTGGCGGTACTGGCCGGACAGCGCCGCACGGCCGAGCCCCTGGATGCGGACGAACGGGTGATGGCCGTGGTCGTCGATACCACCCGTACCGAGGTCGACGACCTCCTGGCGCGGATCCAGCGTCTGTCGGAGGCCCACCGCCCCCTCCCGCCGTAGCGGGCCGACCGGAAACCGTGTCGGCGGCGCCGGTGTCGGACGATTCACCCGAAACGACGATCGCTCTGCCGGACCAGCGCATCGCTGGTGAAGCGCAGGCCCGCCAGCGAGGCGACGAGACGCCGGGGGGACGTGCCCGCCCCCCTCGAGCCACGCCACCGTGCGCCGAAGACCCGGCCGACGGATTCGGCGGGCAGCCGATCGGCGTCACCACCGACGCCACACGGCAAACGGACAACTATTCCACCGTCACGCTCTTGGCCAGGTTGCGCGGTTTGTCCACATCGGTGCCTTTGACCAGCGCCGCGTGGTAGGACAGCAGCTGCAGCGGGATCACATGGAGCACCGGGGAGAGCATGCCGTAGTGCTCGGGCATGTGGAGGATGTGCACCCCGTCGGACTCGGGAATCTCGCTGCCGGCATCGGCGAACACATACAGCTCGCCGCCACGGGCGCGCACTTCCTGAAGGTTGCTCTTGAGCTTTTCGAGCAGTTCGTCGGCGGGCGCGACGGCGATGACGGGCATGTCGCGGTCCACCAGGGCGAGCGGGCCGTGCTTGAGTTCGCCAGCGGCGTAGGACTCGGCATGGATGTAGGAGATTTCCTTGAGCTTGAGCGCGCCTTCCATGGCGATGGGCCAGTGGCGACCGCGGCCGAGGAACAGGGCGTGCTGCTTGCTGGCGAAACGCTGGGCCCATTGCTCGATCTCGGGCTCGAGTTCGAGCACCTTGGTGACCGCCACGGGCAGGTGGCGCAGGGCGGTGAGGTAGGTGTTTTCGTCGTCTGCCGTGAGGCGGTCGTTGATCTTCGCCAGCGCGAGGGTGAGCAGCGCCAGCGCAGCGAGCTGGGTGGTGAAGGCCTTGGTGGAGGCAACGCCGATTTCGGGGCCGGCGCGGGTGATGAAGCGCAGCGCCGTCTCGCGCACGATGGCCGACTCGGGCACGTTGCAGATCGCCAGGGTCTTGTCCATGCCCAGTTGCTTGGCATGCTTGAGCGCGGCGAGGGTGTCGGCGGTCTCGCCGGACTGGGAGATGACGACGACGAGGGTCTCGGGATCGGCCACGGAGACGCGATAGCGGTATTCGCTGGCGATCTCGACCGCGCAGGGGATGCCGGCGATGGATTCGAGCCAGTAGCGGGCCACGAGGCCGGCGTGGAAGCTGGTGCCGCAGGCGATGATGAGCACCCGCCGGGTGGCGCCGAGCACGTCGCCGGCGTGGGCCCCGAACACTTGCGGGGAGATGGTGTTGCCGCCGGCGATCATCTCGAGGGTGTTGCCCAGCGCCTGGGGCTGCTCGAAGATCTCCTTCTGCATGTAGTGCCGGTACTGGCCCAGCTCGACCGCGTCGGCGGACAGGGACGAGACGGTGACGGTGCGTTCGACGGGGCTGCCGTCGGGGCGGAAGATGCGGTAGCCGGTGAGCTTGAGCTCGGCCACGTCGCCGTCTTCGAGGTACACCACCTTGCGGGTGACCTGGAGCAGCGCCGAGGTGTCGGAGGCGGCGTAGATGCCGCGCTCGCCCACGCCGAGCAGCAGCGGCGAGCCCTTGCGGGCCACCACGGCGGTGAACGGGTCGGCCTCGCTGATCACGCCGATGGCGTAGGCGCCCTCGAGTTCGTTGGCGGTCAGGCGCACGGCCTCGAGCAGGGGCTGGCCGGCGTTGAGCTTGTCGCGCACCAGGTGGGCGATGGTCTCGGTGTCGGTTTCGCTTTCGAACACGAAGCCCTTGGCGGTGAGACGCTCGCGGATCGCTTCGTAGTTTTCGATGATGCCGTTGTGCACCACCGCCAGCCCGGCAGACACATGCGGATGGGCATTGCGCTCGGAGGGCTCGCCGTGGGTGGCCCAGCGGGTGTGGGCGATGCCGATGTTGCCGGTCAGATGGCGACTGGCGGCCATGGTGGCCAGTTCGGCGACACGACCGGCGGAACGCACCCGGACCAGGCTGTCTTCATGCAGCACGGCGAGGCCGGCCGAGTCGTAGCCGCGGTATTCGAGCTTGCGCAGGCCCTCGAGCAGGACCGGAACCACGTTGTCGGTGGAAATGGCGGTAACGATGCCACACATGCGTCTCTCCTCGGTCGGGGGCGGCCGACGGGCTTATTTGGGTTGCTTGACCGGACGTTTCCACCCGGTGATGGTGATCTGCTTCGAACGCGAGACGGTCAGCTCGCCGGCGGGCGCGTCCTTGGTCAGGGTGGTACCGGCGCCGAGGGTGGCGCCCTTGCCGACGCGCACCGGGGCCACCAGCTGGGTGTCGGAGCCGATGAACACGTCGTCTTCGATGACGGTGCGGAACTTGTTGGCGCCATCGTAGTTGCAGGTGATGGTCCCGGCGCCGACATTGACGCGCTCGCCGATGTCGGCGTCGCCCACATAGGCCAGGTGATTGGCCTTCGAGTGGTTGGCGATGCGGCTGTTCTTCACTTCGACGAAATTGCCCAGATGCACGTCGTTGCCCAGCTCGGTGCCGGGACGGGTGCGCGCGTAGGGGCCGATGACGCAGCCTTCGCCCATGCACGTGTCTTCGATGTGGGAGAAGGGCTGGATGCGCGTTCCGGCGGCGATACGGGCATTGCGGATCACGCAGTTGGCGCCGATGTGCACGCCCTCGCCCAGTTCCACCGTGCCTTCGAAAACGCAGTTCACATCGATCTGCACGTCGCGAGCACAGCTCAGGTGGCCGCGGATGTCGATGCGCGCCGGGTCGATCAGCGTGACGCCGGCCTCGAGCAGGGCGTCGGCCTGCTGGCGCTGCCAGGCGCGCTCGAGCTCGGCCAGCTGCAGCTTGTTGTTCACCCCGAGGGTCTCGATCACCCGGTCGGGCTGGGCGGCGACCACCGCCACCGCCTCGTCCACCGCCATGGCGATGATGTCGGTGAGGTAGTACTCCTGCTGGGCGTTGTCGTTGCGCAGGCGACCGAGCCAGTCGCGCAGGCGCGCCACCGGAGCGACGAGAATGCCGGTGTTGACCTCGCGGATCGCACGTTCGGCTTCACTCGCGTCCTTGTGTTCGACGATGCGCTGCACCTGCCCGGCGGCATCGCGCACGATGCGCCCGTAGCCGGTGGGATCGTCCAGCGCCACGGTCAGCAAGGCCAGGCGGTCGGCCCCGGCCGCGTCCACCAGGCGCCGCAGGGTGTCCTGCCCGATCAGCGGCACGTCGCCGTACAGCACCAGCGCCATCTGGCCGTCGTCCAGGTGCGGCAGCGCCTGCTGCACGGCATGGCCGGTGCCGAGCTGGGGCGACTGCAGGGCCCACGCCAGATCGGGCGCGTCCAGGGCATCACGGACGGCCTCGCCGCCATGGCCATGGACGACGCAGATCCGGTCGCTGCCCAGCGCGCGTGCCGTGTCGAGCACATGCGCCAGCATCGGGCGGCCGGCTATCGGTTGCAGCACCTTGGGCAACACGGAGCGCATCCGCTTGCCCTGGCCGGCGGCGAGAACGACAACTTGCATGACAATTCCATTTGGCGAGGATTTGCGGGCGGATTCTAGCATGCGTCCATGTCGTCGACCGTTAGCTGCGTCTCACCCCGGGACTGTTACAAAGACGCGTTTTGATGCAATGCACTATTCTTTGATCACGGTCTAACGTTTGAAAAAACCACGCCGTTAGAATGGCGATGTTGCGACGCATATAACCTGGAGGGTGCCTGATGCACCGCATTGCCCATCAATTCATCGAAAACCGGACCTTCGACGAGATCGCCATCGGCGATCACGCCCAGCTCACGCGCACCCTGAAGCCGAACGACATCCACCTGTTCGCGGCGGTCTCCGGCGACGTCAATCCCACCCATGTGGATCCGGAATTCGCGCACTCGAGCCAGTTCCGCGAGGTGGTGGGTCACAGCATGTGGGGCAGCACGCTGTTTTCCTCGATCATGGGTACCGAGTTTCCCGGCCCCGGGACGGTGTACGTCGCCCAGTCGCTCAAGTTCTGGCGCCCGGTGAGCATCGGCGACACCCTGACCGTCACCGTCACCTGCCGCGAGAAGTTCGAGCACAACAGCCACATCATCTTCGAATGCCTGGCCACCAACCAGGACGGGCTGAAAGTGATCGACGGCACCGCCGAGGTGCTCGCGCCGACCGAGAAGATCAAGCGCCCACGGGTGAATCTGCCCGAAGTCACCATCTCCGACAAGGAGTTGCGCTACCAGCAGCTGGTGTCGATGACCGCCGGGCTCGATCCGATTCCCATCGCGGTGGCGCACCCGTGTGACACCGAGTCGCTGGCCGGCCCGCTGCAGGCGGCCGAAGAAGGGCTGGTGATTCCGGTCCTGGTCGGGCCGGAAGCCAAGATCCGGGCGGTTGCCGAGGCCGAGGGCTTCGATCTGACCGGTGTGCGCATCGTCGACGTGCCCCACAGCCACGCGGCCGCCGAGAAGGCGGTGGAACTGGCGCGCAACGGCGAGGTGGAGGCGCTCATGAAGGGGTCGCTGCACACCGACGAACTCATGAGCGCGGTGGTCAGCAAGGCCGGCGGCCTGCGCACCGAGCGGCGCATCAGCCATGTGTTCATCGCCGAGGTGCCCACCTATGCCCACCCGCTGCTGATCACCGACGCGGCGATCAACATCGAGCCGACCCTCGAGGAGAAGGTGGACATCATCCAGAACGCGATCGAGCTGGCCCAGACCATGGGCATGATCGAGCCGAAGGTCGCGATCCTGTCCGCGGTGGAAACCGTCACCTCCAAGATGCGCTCGACCATCGACGCCGCCGCCCTGTGCAAGATGGCCGATCGCGGTCAGATCAAGGGCGGCCTGCTGGATGGCCCGCTCGCCTTCGACAACGCGGTCTCCATCCTCGCCGCCAAGACCAAGGGCATCCACTCGCTGGTGGCCGGCAACGCCGACATCCTCGTGGTGCCGGACCTGGAGTCGGGCAACATGGTTGCCAAGCAGCTCGAATACCTGGCCGACGCGGTGCTGGCCGGGGTCGTGCTCGGCGCCCGCGTCCCCATCGTGCTCACCAGCCGGGCCGATACCGCCGAGACGCGCGCCGCCTCCTGCGCCATCGCCCAGCTCATGGCCCACCAACGCCGAACGCAGCTGCGATGAAAGCAATCCTCACCTTCAATGCCGGCTCCTCGAGCCTCAAGTTCGCCCTCTATCCGATCGAGCCGGCGCTGGCCGACACCCCGGAGATGGTCGGCCAGATCGAGGGCATCGGCGTCCATGCCCGCCTGCACGCGCGCATGCGCTCGGGCGAGACTTTCGACACCGACATCCCGCCGCCCGCGAAAGACACCCTCGAGGCGCATCACCGTCAGGCGCTCGACACCCTGCTCGTGTGGCTGCGCGACCACCAGACCGACATGACCCTGGTGGCGGCCGGCCATCGCATCGTGCACGGGGGCAAACGTTACAGCGCGCCGATGCGCCTGACCGGCGACGTGCTCATGAAGCTCGACGGCTACGTCCCCCTCGCCCCCCTGCATCAGCCCCACAACCTGCGCGTGGTCCGGGCTGTCGCACGGCTGATGCCGGAACTGGAACAGGTCGGCTGCTTCGACACCGCCTTCCATCGCAGCCAGCCGGAAGTGGCGCAGATGTTCGCCCTGCCGCGCGCGCTGACCGAGGCCGGCATCCGCCGCTATGGATTCCACGGGCTGTCCTACGATTTCATTGCCCGCCAGCTCGAATCGGCCCTGGGCGCCGAGCGTGGCCGCGGCGGCGTCGTCGTCGCCCATCTGGGCAACGGCGCCAGCATGTGCGCCATGCGTGATGGCAAGAGCGTCGCGTCCACCATGGGCTTCACCGCGGTCGACGGCCTGATGATGGGGACCCGCACGGGCAGTATCGATCCGGGCGTGCTGCTCTACCTGATGGACCAGAAGGGAATGGACAGCGCCGCCCTCACCCGGCTGCTGTACAAGGAGTCGGGATTGCTCGGCGTCTCCGGGATCAGCTCCGACATGCGGGACCTGCTCGCCTCGACGGCGCCCGAGGCGCGCGAGGCGGTGGACCTGTTCTGCTATCGCATCGGCCGGGAACTGGGCTCGATGGCGGCCGCCATTGGCGGCGTCGACGCGATCGTGTTCACCGGCGGGATCGGCGAACATGCGGCCGAGGTGCGCCGTCAGGTGATCGACCAAACGGTCTGGCTCGGAGCCACCCTCGACGGCGAGGCCAACGACAACCACGCGGCGCGCATCGAAGCGGCGGACAGCCGGGTGGCGATCGCGGTGATTCCGACCAACGAGGAATGGATGATCGCCCGGCACACGGTCGATGTCCTGGCCGCTATCGGAAGCACGGCCACCGAGGCATGATCCGGCCACGGCCGGCCAACCCCGCCACGACGGCGGACACGAAAACGGGAAAGCGGCCGAAGCCGCTTTCCCGTTTCTGCTTGGGCAGGCCGTGAAGGCCGCGTCGGTGCCTATCGAGGCAGCTCGGTCGTCCCCATCAGCGCCAGATCGATCTCGCGAGCGGCCTGGCGGCCTTCGCGGATCGCCCACACCACCAAGGACTGACCGCGACGCACGTCACCGGCCGCAAAGACCTTGTCCACGTTGGTCGCGTAGCAGCCCTCACCGTCGGTGGTGGCCTTCGCGTTGCCACGCGGATCTTTCTCCACGCCGAAGGCCTCGAGCAACGAGGCGACCGGCTGGGTGAAGCCCATGGCGAACAGCACCAGGTCGGCCTTGTAGATTTCCTCGGAACCCGGCACCTCGCCCATCTTGCCGTCCTTCCATTCCAGGCGGACGGTCTTGAGGCCGGTGACCTTGCCGTTCTCACCGAGGAATTCCTTGGTGGCGATGGCAAATTCGCGCCGGGTAGCGCCTTCCTTGTGGGACGAGGAGGTACGCAGCTTGATCGGCCAGTACGGCCAGGTCAGCGCCTTGTTTTCCTCTTCCGGCGGCTGCGGCATCAGCTCGAACTGGGTCACGGAGGCGGCGCCATGGCGATAGCTGGTGCCGACGCAGTCGGAACCGGTATCGCCGCCGCCGATCACGATGACATGCTTGCCTTCGGCGCTGATCGGGTTGGGGGCGTCGCCGGCGACGGTCTTGTTCTGCGGGATCAGGAACTCGAGGGCGAAGTGCACGCCGTCCAGCTCGCGCCCCGGCGCGGGCAGATCACGCGGCGTCTCGGAGCCGGCCGCGAGCAGCACGGCGTCGAACTCGGCCTTGAGCGCATCGGCGCTCATGAGCGTCTTGCCGTCGTCGGTCACGCCGGTCATGTTGGGGTTGGCGCCCACGCACACTTCGGTGCGGAATTCGACACCCTCGGCCTTCATCTGCTCGAGACGGCGGTCGATGACCGTTTTGTCGAGCTTGAAGTCGGGAATGCCGTAGCGCAGCAGACCACCGATGCGCGTGTTCTTCTCGAACACCACCACCGCATGGCCGGCACGAGCCAGTTGCTGCGCCGCGGCGAGACCAGCGGGGCCGGAACCGACGACGGCAACCTTCTTGCCGGTCTGGTGCGCCGCCGGCTGGGGCTTGACCCAGCCGTTTTCCCAGGCCTTGTCGATGATGGCGCGCTCGATGGACTTGATGCCCACGGCGTCGGCGTTGATGTTCAGGGTACAGGCGGCCTCGCACGGCGCCGGGCAGATACGCCCGGTGAACTCGGGGAAGTTGTTCGTCGAGTGCAGCACGACGATAGCCTGCTCCCAGTGCCCGCGATACACCAGGTCATTCCAGTCCGGAATGATGTTGTTGACCGGGCAACCGCTGTTGCAGAAAGGGATGCCGCAATCCATGCAGCGCGCGCCCTGCACCGCGGCTTCGTCGTCCGGCAGGCGGGCGACGAACTCGCGGTAATCCTTGATGCGCACTTCCGCCGGGGCGATGGCTTCCGCCAGGCGCTCGTATTCGAGAAATCCGGTGGGCTTACCCATCTTACGCGGCCTCCAGTTGCTTCTGTTTCTGCGCGGCCATTTCGACCAGCGCGCGACGATATTCGTGCGGCATCACCTTGACGAAGCGGGCGCGATAGGCCGGCCAGTCGGCGAGGATGGCCTTGGCGCGTGCGCTGCCGGTGTATTCGGCGTGGCGCTCGATCAGCCCCTTGAGGATGACCTCGTCCGGTTTGCCCTGGTGGCGGGTCTCTTCCGGGGTGTCGTCGTCGGCTTCGGCCTGGACCGGCTCGAGGGCGACCTGCGCCATGTTGCAGCGATCCTCGAAGTCGCCTGCTTCGTCGAGCACGTAGGCCACGCCGCCGGACATGCCGGCCGCGAAGTTGCGCCCGGTGCCGCCGAGCACGACAACCGTGCCGCCGGTCATGTATTCGCAGCCGTGGTCACCCACGCCCTCGACCACCGCGGTGGCACCGGAGTTGCGCACGCAGAAGCGCTCGCCACCCACACCGGAGAAGAACGCCTCGCCTTCGATGGCGCCGTACATCACGGTATTGCCGATGATGATGTTGCTGGCGGCCTCACCGCGGAAGCTCTCGTCCGGACGCACGATGATGCGACCACCGGAGATGCCTTTGCCCACGTAGTCGTTGCCTTCGCCCACCAGATCCAGAGTCACGCCACGGGCCAGGAAGGCGCCGAAGCTCTGGCCGGCGGTGCCGGACAGGCGGATGTGGATGGTGTCGTCGGGCAGCCCCTTGTGACCGTAGCGCCGTGCGACCTCGCCCGACAGGATGGTGCCCACGGTGCGGTTCACGTTGCGTACCGGCAGATCGATGGCGACGTGCTCGCCCTTGTCGAGCGCCGCCGCGGCCAGCGTGACCAGCTGCTGGTCGAAGGCCTTGTCGAGACCGTGGTCCTGCGACTCGGTGTGATGACGCGCCACCGAGGCGGGCACGTCGGGCCGGTAGAAGATCCGGCTGTAGTCGAGCCCCTTGGCCTTCCAGTGCTCGATGCCCTTCTTCATGTCGAGCAGGTCGGAGCGACCGATGAGCTCGTTGAAGCTGCGGATGCCCATCTGGGCCATCAGCTCGCGCACTTCCTCGGCGACATAGAAGAAGAAGTTGACCACATGCTCCGGCTGACCGGAGAAGCGGCGGCGCAGCACCGGATCCTGCGTGGCCACACCGACCGGGCAGGTATTCAGGTGACACTTGCGCATCATGATGCAGCCCTCGACGACCAGCGGCGCAGTGGCGAAGCCGAACTCGTCGGCGCCGAGCAGCGCGCCGATGACCACGTCGCGACCGGTCTTCATCTGACCGTCCACCTGGACGCGGATGCGCGAGCGCAGGCGGTTGAGCACCAGGGTCTGCTGGGTCTCGGCAAGGCCCAGTTCCCACGGCGAACCGGCGTGCTTGATCGACGACAGCGGCGAGGCGCCGGTGCCGCCGTCATGGCCGGCGATCACGACATGGTCGGCCTTGGCCTTGGAGACGCCGGCGGCCACGGTGCCCACCCCGATCTCGGAGACGAGCTTGACGCTCACGTCGGCCTTCGCGTTGGCGTTCTTGAGATCGTGGATCAGCTGCGCCAGATCCTCGATCGAGTAGATGTCGTGGTGCGGCGGAGGCGAGATCAGGCCGACGCCCGGCACCGAGTGACGCAGGTAGCCGATGTACTCGGACACCTTGTGCCCCGGCAGCTGGCCGCCCTCGCCCGGCTTGGCACCCTGCGCCATCTTGATCTGGATCTGGTCGGCGTTGGCCAGGTATTCGGTGGTGACACCGAAACGGCCGGAAGCCACCTGCTTGATCGCGGAACGCAGGCTGTCACCGGGGTGCAGCTCGATGTCGCGCTCGATACGGCTCGAGCCGATCAGCTCGGAGAGCTTGGTCGGCTTGGACACCGGCATGAAGCGCATCGGATCCTCGCCACCCTCGCCGGTGTTCGACTTGCCACCGATCCGGTTCATGGCGATCGCCAGGGTGGTGTGCGCCTCGGTGGAGATGGAGCCCAGCGACATGGCGCCGGTGGCGAAGCGCTTGACGATCTCCTTGGCCGGCTCGACCTCGTCGATGCTGATCGGGGCGCCCGCAGGCTTGATCTCGAACAGGCCGCGCAGCGTCATGTGACGCTTGGTCTGGTCGTTGATCAGGCGAGCGTATTCCTTGTACGTGTCGTACTTGCCGGAACGGGTCGCATGCTGCAGCTTGGCGATCGCGTCGGGCGTCCACATGTGTTCTTCGCCGCGGATGCGGAAGGCGTATTCGCCACCGGCGTCGAGCATCTCGGCCAGCACCGGATCGTCGCCGAAGGCCTTGTCATGCAGGCGGATGGCCTCTTCCATGACCTCGAACACGCCCACACCCTCGACCTGGCTGGTGGTGCCGGTGAAGTACTTGTCCACGAAGCTCTGCTGCAGGCCGACCGCTTCGAAGATCTGGGCGCCGGTGTACGACATGTACGTGGAGATGCCCATCTTCGACATGATCTTGCGCAGGCCCTTGCCCACCGCCTTGACGAAGTTGTACTCGGCTTTCTGCGCCGCGTCGGGCGAGCCGGCCATCTGATGCAGGGTTTCCAGCGTCAGGTAGGGATGGACCGCCTCGGCGCCGTAACCGGCGAGCACCGCGAAGTGGTGGTTTTCACGCGCGGTGCCGGTCTCGACGACCAGGCCGGTGCGCGTGCGCAGCCCTTTGGTGACCAAGTGTTGGTGGATGGCCGAGGTGGCCAGCAGCGCCGGGATCGCGACGCTGGTTTTGTCCACGCAGCGGTCGGATACGATCAGGATGTTGTAGCCCTGCAGCACCGCGTCTTCGGCTTCGGCACACAGGGACGCCAGGCGTGCCTCGACACCTTCCTTGCCCCACTCGATCGGATAGCAGATGTCGAGTTCGGCGGAGCGGAACTTGTTGCCTGTGTAACGCGCGATGTCGCGGATCTTCGCCATGTCGGCAAAGGTCAGCACCGGCTGGGACACTTCCAGGCGGTACGGGGGGTTGATCTCGTTGATCTCGAGCAGGTTGGGCTTGGGACCGATGAACGAAACCAGCGACATCACCAGTTCTTCGCGGATCGGATCGATCGGCGGGTTCGTCACCTGGGCGAACAGCTGGCGGAAGTAGTTGTAGAGCGGCTTTTCCTTGCTCGACAGCACGGCCATGGGCGAATCGTTACCCATGGAGCCGGTGCCTTCCTCGCCGGCCTTCATCATCGGCTCGAGGATGAACTTGACGTCTTCCTGGGTGAAACCGAAGGCCTGCTGCCGATCGAGCAGCTTCGCGTTGCATTCGGGCGCGCACGGATTGGCCGGCGCGTCGAGGCCGTCGAGCTTGATGTTGATGCGCTCGTTCCACTCCCGGTAGGGCTTGGCGGTCGCCAGCGATTCCTTGAGTTCCTCGTCGTCGATGATGCGACCCTGATCCATGTCGATCAGGAACATCTTGCCCGGCTGCAGGCGCCATTTCTTGACGATCTTGCTGTCGGGGATGGGCAGCACACCGGATTCGGAGGCCATCACCACCAGATCGTCGTCGGTGACCAGATAGCGGGCCGGACGCAGACCGTTGCGGTCCAGCGTGGCGCCGATCTGGCGGCCGTCGGTGAAGGCCACGGCAGCGGGGCCGTCCCACGGCTCCATCATGGCAGCGTGGTACTCGTAGAAGGCGCGGCGCTGCGAGGCCATGAGGGCATGCGACTCCCAGGCCTCGGGGATCATCATCATGACCGCGTGGGCCATGGAGTATCCCGCCATGACCAGCAGTTCGAGCGCGTTGTCGAAGGCGGCCGAATCGGACTGATCCGGATAGATCAGCGGCCACAGCTTCTGCAAGTCGTCACCGAGCAGCGGCGAGGACACCCCTTTCTCACGCGCGCGCATCCAGTTGTAGTTGCCGCGCAGGGTGTTGATCTCGCCGTTGTGGGCGATCATGCGGAACGGATGGGCCAGGTTCCACTTGGGAAAGGTGTTGGTGGAAAAGCGCTGGTGCACCAGCGCCAGCGCCGAGACGGCACGCGGATCGGTCAGGTCGGTGTAGTACTCGCCCACCTGGTTGGCCAGCAACAGGCCCTTGTAGACGATGGTGCGCGCCGACATGGAGACCATGTAGAACTCTTTGGCATGCTCGAGTTCCAGCGCCTTGATGGCGTTGGCCGCGCGGCGGCGGATCACGTAGAGCTTGCGCTCGAGCGCCTCGGTGACCATCACGTCGGGACCACGCCCGACGAACACCTGGCGGATCACCGGCTCGGTCTTCTTGACCGCCGGCGACATGGGCATGTCGTGATTGAGCGGCACATCGCGCCAGCCGAGCACGACCTGGCCTTCGGCGCGCACTGCGCGCTCGATCTCTTCTTCACAGGCCAGACGGGAAGCGTGCTCCTTGGGCAGGAACGCCATACCGACGCCGTAGCTGCCGGCGGACGGCAGTTCAACGCCCTGACGGGCCATCTCCTCGCGATAGAGCGCATCGGGAATCTGCAGCAGCAGGCCGGCACCATCGCCCTGCAGCGGGTCGGCACCCACGGCGCCGCGATGGTCGATGTTCTTCAGGATCTCGAGACCCTGGGTAATGATGTCGTGTCGTTTCTCGCCCTTGATGTGAGCGACAAATCCGACGCCACAGGCGTCATGTTCGTTGGCCGGATCGTACAGACCCTGCTTGTGGGGAAGACTCATAGCTATTCCTCGACACTACCTTGCCTTTCGCTCGACCGGCGGGCCGGAACCGTCCGGCGATGCGGACACGAAAGACGTCAAAAAAGCCGGACGCTAACGCGCCGGCTCTCCACGGCACACCCTTGGGTGCCGTTATGAACACATTGGGCGGACTCTCGAATATACCTTCCGAGCCCCTCGCGTTCAAGTCCTTTTTGCAGTGCGCAAACGCTGCAAGGGCTTAATAAATCTCGCCAATTGCGAACAGGCGCCGGTGTTCCTTCATCGCGTAGCGATCCGTCATGCCGGCGATGTAGTCGGCAATCGCACGCGGCGTATCGTCCTCCGCGCGCAGCTGATATTGCGGCGGCAGGAGGCGCGGATCGGCCATGAACGCGCCGAACAGGTCACCGATGATGCGCTTGGCCTTGTCGGTCATGCGCAGCACCTGGTAGTGGTGGTAGAGGTTGTCACGCAAAAAGGCCTTCAACTCGCGCAGCGCCGGGGAAAGCGCTTCGGAGTAGGCGACCAGCCGCGGACTGCGGCGCACCTCGTCGAGCGTGCGCACGCCGTGGGTCGCGATGTTGGCACGCGTCTGGGCAATGAGATCGAGCGCCATGAGGTTGATCATGCGCCGGATGGTTTCGTGGATCAGCCGGCGACCGCTCAGACCCGGATAGGCCCCCTCGACATGCGCGCGCTGCTCGGCGAACACTTCGACGTCCGCCAGCTGCTCCAGCGTGATGAGCCCGGAGCGCAGGCCATCGTCGATGTCATGGTTGTTGTACGCGATCTCGTCGGCGAGGTTGGCCAGCTGCGCCTCGAGGCACGGCTGCTCGCCTTTCAGGAAACGCTCGCCGAGCTCGCCCAGCTGCTTTGCGTTCGCCCGCGAACAATGCTTGAGAATACCCTCCCGGGTCTCGTACATGAGATTGAGACCGTCGAAACGGGCATAGCGCTCTTCGAGGAGCTCCACCGTGCGCAACGACTGCAGATTGTGCTCGAATCCGCCGTAGGGCCGCATGCAGTCGTTGAGGGCGGTCTGGCCGGCATGCCCGAAGGGCGTATGCCCCAGATCGTGGGCGAGCGCGATCGCCTCGGCCAGATCCTCGTTGAGCAAGAGCGCCCGCGCCAGGGAGCGGGTGATCTGGGCGACCTCGATGCTGTGCGTCAGCCGCGTGCGAAACAGATCGCCCTCATGATTGACGAAGACCTGCGTCTTGTATTCGAGCCGACGAAAGGCCGTCGAATGGACGATGCGATCGCGATCACGCTGGAACTCCCCTCGCGCGGCAGGCGCCGGCTCGGCATGCATCCGCCCGCGAGAACACGACTCGTCGACCGCGTACTGGGCCAGGCCGCTCATGCGACACAACACTGCGCAATGGCCGCGCGAATCTGGTCGGCGGGCACATCGGCGAAGATTTCCGCATCACCGATGTCGCGCAACAGGACCAGCCGCAGGCGTCCGGCCTCGACCTTCTTGTCGTGTGCCATCAGCGCCAGATAACGATCCGCCCCCAGGGCCGGCCCGGTCACGGGCAGCCCGGCATCGGCGATGAGCGCCACCGCGCGCTCACACTGCTCTGAAGACAGGTATCCAAGCCCTTGCGACAGCCGCGCCGCCATCACCATGCCCGCCCCGACCGCCTCCCCGTGGAGCCACTCTCCATAGCCCAGGCCCGCCTCGATGGCATGCCCGAAGGTATGACCGAGATTCAGCAGGGCGCGCACCCCGCGTTCGGTCTCGTCTTCGGCCACGATCTTCGCCTTGTTGGCGCACGAGCGCTCGATGGCTTCGGAGAGCAAGGTCGGGTCGCGGCCCAGCAATCCGTCCATGTGAGCCTCGAGCCAGTCGAAGAAATCCGCGTCGCGGATCAGGCCGTACTTGATCACTTCGGCCAGACCGGCCCGGAGCTCACGATCCGGCAGGGTCGACAGGGTGTCCGTATCGGCGATCACCCGTCGCGGCTGGTGGAAGGCGCCGATCATGTTCTTTCCGAGCGGATGATTGACGGCGGTCTTGCCACCGACGCTCGAATCCACCTGCGCCAGCAAGGTAGTCGGGATCTGTACGAAGTCGACACCACGCTGATAGGTGGCAGCGGCGAAACCGGCCATGTCGCCGATCACCCCACCACCCAGGGCGATCACGGTCGTACTGCGATCGCACAAGCCGCGCAGCAAGCCGTCGAAGATGGTGTTCAGGGTGTCGAGATTTTTGAACGCCTCGCCATCCGGCAACACGATGGCGCGAGACTCGATGCCCTGCGCAGACAGGGCTCCTTCGAGCCGCGACAGATACAACGGGGCCACCGTCTCGTTGGTGACGATTGCCACCCGCGGCGCGCGGACCACCTCCGCGATCAGCGCGCCCTGATCGAGCAATCCACGGCCAATGAGAATGGCGTAACTTCTTTCACCCAGCGATACGGTCAACTTGCGCATTGCTCTTGCAAAGCCTTTTCGATCTTGCGGAGCATCGATTTTGCACTGCCGCGACCGCCGCCCACAACCACATGCGCCACTTCGCGATAGAACGGATCGCGCGCCTTGTACAGGGATTCGATCTTTCCGCGCGGATCTTCGACCTGCAGGAGCGGGCGATTCCGGTCATGACGGGTCCGCTCCCACAGGGTGTGCGGCGGTACGTCGAGATAGACGACGACACACCGATCGCGGAGCATCTGGCGATTTTCCGGGGCGAGCACCGCGCCACCACCCGTCGCCAGTACCACGCCCGAATCCCGCGAGAGCGCGTCGATCACCTCGGTCTCGCGCCGGCGAAACCCCGCCTCACCCTCGACATCGAAGATCACCGGAATCGTCACCCCGGTGCGCGCCACGATCTCGTGATCGCTGTCAACGAAACGACGGCCGAGACGCTTGGCAAGTTCGCGTCCGACCGTCGTCTTCCCCGCCCCCATCATCCCGACCAGGACGATGCAGGGCAACGATGCAGCAAGAGCGGCGCCAGCCGGCGATACGTCAGCTGACACCATCGAATCAACGCAGAGAGAGCGCCTGGGTCACAATCTTTGGCGTGATGAAGACGAGCAGCTCGCTGCGCTCGGATATATTCTGCTTGTTTCGGAACAACGCCCCGAGGACAGGGATCTCACCCAGCAAAGGCACACGTTGAACCTTGCTGGATTCAGTCTCTTCATAAACCCCACCGATCACCACCGTGCCGCCGTTTTCGACCATCACCTCGGTCTTCACGTGCTTCGTGTCAATGGCAACGCCCCCAGGCACCGTTTCCCCCGGGGTGTCCTTATTGACTTCAAGATACAGTTGCACCCGACCATCCGGTGTGATGTTGGGCTTCACTTTCAGAGACAACACCGCCTTCCGGAACTGGACACTGGTCGCACCTGAACTCGTCGCCTGCTGGTACGGAATTTCCGTCCCCTGCTCCATGACCGCCTCGACCTGATTGGCCGTCATGACACGCGGGCTGGAAATGACCCGCCCACGATTGTCAGCTTCAAGCGCAGATATTTCGAGATTGAGAAATCGCGTCAAAGCGCTATTCGCGAGAATGAACGAAAACGCCCCTGCTGTGCCAGTTGACGGCGAAGCAGGCATGTTCACGCTCAGACTGTCCGCCAGGAAGTTGGGCGTATCGGCGACCTGGCCAGTATGAAACCCGGTATCCAGAAGGCTGCCGCCAATCACGGTACGGAAGCCGGAACTCCCTGCCGTTGCATCCCGCTGATGAACGCCCAGCCTCGCGCCAAGATCCTTGGCAAACCCTTTTTGGGCTTCTACGATCCTGGCTTCGATCAACACCTGCCGAGGCGGCACATCGATTTCCTGTATCAACCTGCGCAGATCATCGAGCCGACTGGAGACATCGGTCACGAAGACCTTGTTACTGCGGGTATCGACAATCACGCTGCCACGCTTCGACAAGACCGTCTGATCCTTGTTCTTGAGGAAGTCGAAGATCGCCTTTGCGTCGTGATAGTTGATCTGGAAGCTTTCGGTTTTCAGCGGCTCCAGGTCGCCAATTTGCTGCAGCGACTCAAGCTCCAACTTCTCGCGAGCGGCGATCTCATCTCGCGGCGCGATCCAGATCACGTTGCCGTGTTTGCGCTTGTCGAGTCCTTTCGCCTGAAGAATGATGTCCAACGCCTGATCCCAGGGCACGTCTTTCAAGCGCAGCGTCAAACTGCCCTGAACGGTATCGCTGGTGATGATGTTGAAGTTGGTGAAGTCGGCAATGACCTGGAGTACCGAGCGCACATCGATGTTCTGGAAGTTCAGCGACAGCTTCTCACCTTGGTACTTCCCCTTGCCGCCGCCCTGAATCAGCTTCTTCGGATCCTCGACAACTCGCTTCACCTCCAGCACGAACTGGTTGTCACTCTGATAGGCGTTGTGTTCCCACAACCCGTTGGGTTTGACCACCAGCCGCGTATTCTCGCCTTGGGCTTGCGCCGTGAATTCGGTAACAGGCGTCGCAAAGTCGGTGACATCCGACTTACGCTGCAGACTGCCCGGCAACGAAGTTTTCAGGAAGTCGACGATCAGGTTTTGTCCCTGCTGACGAATGTCGATACCCGTATCCGGATCGCTCAGCTGGACGACAATACGCCCCTCGCCATCGACGCCGCGGCGGAAGTTGATATCGCGAATGCTCTTCGAAACCGCATTGGGGCTTTCCTTGCTCGGCGCGAAGCTCGCAAACGGTTTATCCGACGGGCGCAGATCGGACGGCTCCCGACGCACGGGTGACAGCGCAATCACAACGTCGTTGCCGTTCACGGACGTGTCATAGGGCGTCATCTTCAGCAGGTTGAGCACCAGCCGGGTCCGGTCGCCCACCTGGACGATGTTGGCGCTGCGCAGGTCGCCTTCGGCGATTTCCTGCACGTTCCGTCCCAGCGCATTTCCCGTCCCCGGAAAATCGAAGGCAATGCGCGCCGGACTGGCAACGCTGAAACTGGCCGGAGGCTGGGCCAGCGGCTCCTTGAGCCGGACCTTCACGAAGATATCGGCGCCCTGTCGAGAGACATCAAGTGCCTCGATCTTGTTCGCCGCCTCGGCTTTCTGCACCTGCGCCGCCTGGCCGAACGCGGGCATACCCACGTGAGCCATCAACAGGCCGGCAGCAACCAGCAATACATTCTTGTTCCACTTCATTGCGTCGTCTCCTGCTGCTCCTGCAAGTACAGCGCACTCGTTCTCTCGACCCAGTCGCCGTTCAAGTCTTCAACCAGCTCTTTCAGCTGGATCTCCGTTTCCGTGATGTTCGTGACCACGCCAAAGTTCTGCCCCATGTAATTGCCGACGCGCACCTGGTAGATGCTGCCACCCGCATCAACCAAGGCATGAGCGGAACCCTTCTTCATCATGGCGCCCACCATCTTCAACGATTCAAGCGGGTAGGCTTCCAGGGGCTCGCGCTGCCGGTTCACATCCGGACGGGGACCGCCCACCACGGAGGTCGGTGCCACGAACTTTTCCGGATCGAACGGCGACTGCACCGTCGCGACCTCGTAATCAACCTGGGGAAACGGCTTGATGTCGGGCAAGGGCTTGACCTGCCCCTTCATACCCGCCTCCTGGCGCGTCATCCAGGCACGCAGGTCTTCCTGATCGCCGCTGCACCCCACGAGAAGGACCAACGGCATGAGTATCAGTAGCTTCTTCATGGGGGCACTCATCTCGGTTTGGCCGCCTTGGCCTTGGCCTGGCGTTGCGCCGCGAGCTCATCTTCGTCGAGATAGCGGTAGGTCACGGCCGTGGCATCCATTTTCAGGGGCTCACCGGGCTTCGGCCGGTCGATCGAGACGTTGTTGAGGGTCACGATGCGCGGCATCTTCGCCACATCCGCCGCAAATTCGCCCAGGTCGTGGTAGTTGCCGACCACTCGGACCGCGATGGGCATTTCGGCGTAGAACTCCTTGACGATGTCGCCCCCCGGTTTGAACAGCTCGAACAACAGGCCACGCCCCAGACCAGCCTGGTTGATGTCGGCCAGCAGAGAGTCCATTTCGGCCCGGTTGGGCAGTTGGCGCAGCAAGGCGCCGAACTGCCGGTCGATTTCGGCCAGCTGTTTCAGGTGCTCGTCGAGGTTCACCGACTGGCGCTTCTTCTGCACCCATTCATCTCTCAGCGTCAGTTCTTCGGCCTGGCGCTGTTTGAGCAGATCGACCTGGTCCTGCCAGAAGAACCACCACGCGCCGGCAATGGTAGCTACAAGAATGGCGATGAGCACGACGACGCGCGGCCCCAGCGGCCACACCCCGGGATCGTTGGGATCCAGACCTTTGAAATCATCGACGAAACGTTGGAAATCAAACTGAGCGGCCGGCCTCGACTTGAGGTTTTCGTTCTTCACTTCCGACCTCCCTTGCCCTTCTCGTCCTCAGCATCCGATTTGCGCTCGAGGCTGATCTGCAGGGTGAAATTGCTCACCCTCCGGTCATCGACCTGATCGGACTTGACCTCGATGAGGTTGGGCTTCTCGAGGAACTCGGAGCCGTCGAGATTACGCATCAGCGTCGAGACGCGCGCGTTCGACTGGGCATATCCGTTCAGCGTCACCTTCAGCCCTTCCTGTTTGATGGACTTGAGATAGACGCCTTCGGGCGTCTGGCGGGCCAGTTCATTGAACAGATGCACAGTCTCCGCGCGGTGACTCTGCAGCGACTCGATGACCTGCTTGCGCGCCAGCAGGGCATTGATCTGCCCCTTGAGCCGCTTGATTTCGGCAATATCCTTGTCCAGCTTGGCGATTTCCGTCTTGAGGAAATTGTTCTTCGCTTCCTGAGCGTCGACAAAGCCCCCGATGATCATGCTGACGACGACACCGACCAATGCCCCCAAAACGATCATGCCAAGAGCCAGGCCGTAGAACCCCTGACGGCGCTGCTTGCGCGCCTCCTCCCGGTGGGGCAGCAGGTTGATCCGGATCATGAATCGAACCTCCGCAAAGCAAGACCGCATGCCACCAGCAATGAAGGTGCATCAGCCATGAGATTTTTCGGCCGCACCTTCGACGACAGCTGCATCTTCGCGAAGGGATTGGCCACGATCGTATCCACCTGTGTACGACCGCCAACCACCTCGGCCAGCCCCGGGATGACGGAACAGCCGCCGGCGAGCACGATGTGGTCGACCTGATTGAACTGTGTGGACGTAAAGAAGAACTGCAGGGCGCGCGACACTTCGAGCGCAAGCGAATCCATGAACGGACGCAGCAACTCGGAGGCATAATTCTCCGGCAGACTGCCTGACCGCTTGGCCGCCTCAGCCTCCTCGACGCTCATGCCGTAGTGGCGGGCGATGTCCTGGGTGAGCTGCTGACCACCAAAGGCTTGCTCCCGGGCATAGATCTGCTGCCCATCCCGCAACACCGTCACATTGAGCAGGTTGGCACCGATGTCGACCAGGGCGATGATGCTGCCCTTGCCCTGATCCGGCAGTTGCCGTGCCACGTATTCGAACGCGGACTGGGCGGCAAAGGATTCGACATCCATGATGACCGCCTTGAGTCCGGCGGATTCGGCGGCGGCGACGCGATCCTCGACTTTTTCCTTGCGGGAGGCGGCAATCAGGACTTCAAGCTCCCCGGCCGCGTCGGGCGACTCGCCCAGCACCTGGAAATCGAGATTCACCTCGTCGAGCGCGAAGGGGATGTACTGGTTGGCTTCGGCCTCGACCTGCACTTCCATCTCCTGCTCCCGCAGACCATCCGGCAGCAGGATCTTCTTGGTGATGACGGCCGACGCGGGCAGCGCCATCGCAACCTGCTTGACGCCGGCCCCCATGCGCCTCAACGCTCGCTTGATGGTATCCCCCACCGCATCCAGGTTGACCACATTGCCGTCGGAGACCGCGTCACGCGGCAGCGACTCAATGGCGTAGCGCTCAATGCGAATTCCTTCCTTGGCACCCCCGGACAACTCGACCAGCTTGACCGATGAGGAAGAAATATCGAGCCCGACCAAGGGGCGCGCCTTCGGGTTAAAAACCGAGAAGTCAATCACAAAGAAAATCCTTAAATTTCTTCATGTTAGGCGCAACATGTAAAAAACAGCTTCAATGCTAGCAACAACCATGACATGTGTAAACAACGTTCTATGCCATTCGCAGATTGGAGCCTCCACGCCGCAAAACGTATAATTGCCCGACTTACTTCCAAGATACTTACGACGCATGCGCTGGGTTCTTTACCCGTTTTTCGCCCTCATCGCTCTTGCCGTGATGGGCGCCGCCACGATTGCCGCCGTTGTCGCCTTCGCCTGGCCCAAACTCCCCTCCCTCGAGATCCTGACCGACTACCGGCCCAAGATCCCGCTGAGGATCTATACATCCGACGGTTTCCTGATCGGCGAATACGGCGAGGAACGCCGCAATTTCGTCGATATCAGCGAGGTGCCGGAGGTGCTCAAGCACGCCATCCTCGCCGCAGAAGATGAGCGCTTTTACGAGCACCCCGGCATCGACGTGCAGGGGATTGCGCGCGCCGCCGTCGCCAACGTCGTCTCCGGCGGACGCGGCCAGGGCGCCTCCACGATCACCATGCAGGTCGCGCGGAACTTCTTCCTGACCCGCGAGAAGACCTTCACCCGCAAGATCTACGAGATCCTGCTGTCCCTGAAGATCGAGCAGAACCTCACCAAGGACCAGATCCTCGGTCTGTACATCAACCAGATCTACCTGGGCCGCCGCTCCTATGGCTTCTCGGCTGCCGCCAAGACTTATTACGGCAAGCCGCTGGCGGAACTGAGCGTTGGCGAGGCCGCCATGCTCGCCGGCCTGCCCAAGGCGCCCTCGCGCTACAACCCGGTGGTCAACCCCAAGCGGGCGCGCCTGCGTCAGCAGTACGTCCTGCGACGCATGCGCGAACTGGGCTTCATCACCCAGGCGGAGATGGACGCGGCAGCGGCCGAGCCCTTCAAGGCCGTCGCCGTGGACAAGAACGAGGCCTCGACCGTCCATGCCGACTACGTGGCGGAAATGGCGCGCCAGATCGCCGTGGAACAGTTCGATGACAAGGCCTACGAGCTGGGCATCAACATCATCACGACCATCACCAAGAAGGAACAGGAAGCCGCCTACGAAGGTCTGCGGGACGGTCTGCTGGCCTATGATCGCCGCCATGGCTATCGCGGCCCCGAGCGCTTCATCGACCTGCCTCCGGCCGGCGACGCACGCACCGACGCGATGGACGAGGCCCTCGACGACACCTCCGACTATGGCGATTTGGTTGGCGCCGTGGTGGTCGCCGCCTCACCCAAGTCGGTCACCGTCTATCGCAACGGCCAGCAGATCAAGATCGACGGCAAGGCGCTGAGCTTCGCCGCCCCGATGCTCCAGGACAAGGCCCCGGCGGCCAAACGCATTCGCCCGGGCGCCATCGTCCGCATCCGCAAGGACCCGAAACTCGGCTGGACCATCCTGCAGATGCCCCATGTCGAGGGTGCCCTGATCGCAATCAATGCCGACGATGGCGCCGTGCGCGCCCTCGTGGGTGGTTTCGACTACTTCCACAACAAGTTCAACCACGCCACCCAGGCCTACCGCCAACCGGGCTCGAGCTTCAAGCCCTTCGTGTATTCGGCCGCTCTGGAACGCGGCTACAGCCCCGGCAGCTATGTGGAAGACGAACCGCTCTACTTCCCCCCCGGCGTCACCGGTACCCAGGCCTGGGAGCCGGCCAACTACGACCACAAATACGAAGGGCCGATGACCCTGCGCCGGGCGCTGGCAAAATCCAAGAACATGGTGTCCATCCGGCTGCTACAGTCCATCGGCACCGACTACGCGCAGGACTTTGCCACCCGTTTTGGCTTCCAGCCCGAGCACACGCCCGCCTACCTCACCATGGCGCTGGGCGCCGGCGAGGCGACGCCCTGGCAGATGGCCACCGGTTATGCCGTCTTCGCCAACGGCGGCTACCGGGTGCAGCCCTACGTGATCAAGGAGATCCGCGACGTCGAGGGCAAGGTGCTGGCACGAGTCGATCCGCCGGTGGCGGGCAAGTCCGCCGCCCGCGTGATCGACGAGCGCAACGCCTTCGTGATGGATTCGATGCTGCGCGAGGTGGTCAGCGCGGGCACCGGTGCCCGTGCCAAATCGCTGGGACGCAGCGATCTGGCCGGCAAGACCGGGACCACCAACGACTACGTGGACGCCTGGTTCTGCGGCTTCAATCCCGACGTGGTCGCCATCTCCTGGGTCGGTTTCGACAAGCCGAGCAATCTCGGCCGCGGCGAGACCGGCAGCCGGGCCGCCCTGCCGATCTGGATCGACTACATGAAGGTGGCGCTCAAGGACCGGCCGGAGAAGGAACTGCCCAAGCCCGCGCGCCTGGAACGCGTCGCTGCGGTCGAGGGGATCGAGCCGGACTGGGTCTATGCCGAAAACGAGCCGCCCGTTCCGCCCGAACTGCCGGACGACCTGCTCGAACACGCCACACGCCCCATGGACGCCCCATCCGAGGTGATCCCCGCCTTCCCGGGCGGACTGTTCGGCGACAATCCGCCCACACAGCAGCCGATCAAGATCAAGCCACGCGTGCAACCACCGGCGCCGGTCGAGGATCTGCGCCCGACGCCGGCACCCGTACTCGAAGCCGCGCCACGGCCCATGATCCGGCCCATGCCGCAGCAGTGAGTGGTATTCAGGCGGGCGTGAGCGTCACCGCTTCGCCGGCCTGCTCGCTCACCACCCGGGACAGCAGCGCATACAGTTCCTCGCCGCCGCGGGTATTGATCCAGGCCCCGTTCTCGGGGCGGAAGTGAAACCCGCCGCTGCGTGCCGCCACCCAGATCTCCCGCGCCGCCACATGGCGGTTGATGATGATCTGGCTGTCGTCCTCGAAGGTCAGCGCCAGGATTCCGCCGGGCTGCGGCTCGATATCGATCTCGGCGCCGCAGGCTTCGAGCGCCTCCTCGATGTGCGTCAATTCCTTTTCCGCCACATTCACAAAGACCGACTCATCCATTTGCACTCCCCATTTCTGCTACGATTTTCCCTTTTTGAGCCGACGATCCCATGACCGCAACCCGCCTTGCCACCACTTTGCTCCTGATCGCACTGCTGGGCGCCTGCGGCATCAAGGGCGCCCTGTTCATGCCCGAGCGCCCCGACATCGGCGCTGCGGATGGTAGCAAACCCGCCCCACAAGAACCGAGCCGATGACCGATTTTCCCATCTCCACGCTCCACGGCGACGATTCGCTCCTGATCGAATCGGTCGCCCTGAGCGAGATCGCCGAACGCTTCGGCACCCCCACTTATGTCTACTCGCGCCAGGCCCTGACCGACGCCTACCATGCCTATGAGCAGGCGCTCGCCGGCCGGCGCGCGACCATCTGTTACGCCGTCAAGGCCAATTCCAACCTGGGCATTCTCGACGCTTTCGCCCGCCTCGGCGCCGGCTTCGACATCGTCTCCGGCGGCGAGCTCAAGCGGGTGCTGGCCGCGGGCGGCGATCCGGCCAAGGTGGTGTTCTCCGGGGTCGGCAAAACCGTCGACGAAATTCGCCTCGCCCTCGATGCCTGCATCGGCTGCTTCAACATCGAATCGCCCGAAGAACTGGATCGCCTCGACACCACCGCGCGCGCGATGGGCAAGACCGCGCCGATCGCCTTCCGCGTCAATCCCGACGTCGATCCCAAGACCCATCCCTACATCTCGACCGGTCTCAAGGCCAACAAGTTCGGTGTCGCCTACAGCGACGCGCGCGCGCTGTACCGTCGCGCGGCGACGATGGACGGCATTGCGGTCTGCGGCATCGCCTCCCACATCGGCTCGCAACTACTCGATCCGGCGCCGGTCGCCGAGGCCGCCGAGCGTGTCCTGGCGCTGGTCAAACAGCTCAACGCGGACGGCATCGAGCTGGATCACATCGACATCGGTGGTGGCATGGGTATCCGCTACGACGACGAAATACTCCCGGGTGCCACCCGCTTCCTCGCCCCGGTGCTCGAGGTCCTTGCCGGCCGCCCGGAAGCCCTCCATCTCGAACCGGGCCGCTCGCTGATCGGCAACGCCGGCCTGCTGCTGACGCGCGTGGAGTTTCTCAAGCACGGCGAGGAAAAGCATTTCGCCATCGTGGACGCGGCCATGAACGATCTGGCGCGCCCGGCACTGTATGACGCCTATCACGCGGTGGTCCCGGTGCAACGCAGCGACACGCCGGCACAGACCTACGACGTGGTCGGCCCGATCTGCGAGAGTGGCGACTTTCTCGCCCGTGACCGGCAACTGGCGGTGCGGGCCGGCGACCTGCTCGCGATTCTCTCGGCCGGCGCCTATGGCATGACCATGGCGTCCAATTACAACACCCGCCCCCGCGCCGCCGAGGTCATGGTGGACGGCGAGGTCTGCTACGCGATTCGCGAGCGCGAGCGGGTCGAGGATCTGTACGCGAACGAGCACCGCCTGCCCTGACACGCCGGCGCACGCCCATGACAAAGGCGCCCCGCGGGGCGCCTTTGTCATGCTCGGGCCGTCTCGACTCAGACCGCCCGGCGCCGGCGCGCCATCACGGTGAGCAGCCCCAGCCCGCCCAGGAACATGGCGTAGCTGCCCGGCTCGGGCACGGGGGCCGCCACTGCGGTGAACGCGGTCAGATCCGGCACCGTGGCGGCCTCGTCGGTGGCGCTGCGCGCCAGCCACTGGCCGGCGTCGAACACCAGCGGGCCGTAATCCGACAGTGCGCCCAGACCACTGCGCGGCCCCACGTACTCGGCGAAATCCACCCGGCTGGAGAAGGCAGTGGTGGCCGCATCGAGCCCCGCACCCAACAACTGGCCGGACAGTCCGCCACCCATACCGAGGGCCGCGAGCGGGATCGGCCCACTCGTGCCGGCCCGATACAGGATCACGGATTCATCCTTGGTGGCCAGGGAGAAACTGCCCGAACGGGCGATCGACCCGGTGCTCACGGCCACGTCGGCGGACGAATTGACCGCCGAGAAGCGCACCACGCTGCCGGCGGTCAGGCCGGTGTCGAGCGTCCACGCCAGCACCCCCTCGCCCGCGGTGAAATCCCCGCCGACCTGAACGGGCAGCGCGTTCCATTCCTTGTCGGTCACGAACAATTGCTCGCCGGCCGCGAGGTCCACAAAGCTGGTGATCGCGAATCCGTCCTCGTCGGCATTGAAGGCGACAAAAGCGAGATCGCCCGGCGCGGGAGCGGCCGTCGCAACGGCCGGGACGAGCGCCGGCGAGGCCAGAAAGGTAAGGAAAATCAGGTTCTTCATTCGTCAGTCTCCTTGGTGTGGAGCCTCTGAGACTATGACGAATACGTATTTATGCAAATGGACTAGTTCACTCTGACGGCTTGCCGCCGGCATCGTCCAGCGCGTACAGCGCCCGCGCGAAGGCCTTCCAGGCGGGGCCGCCATGGGTGTGCACGCCGGTGTTGGCGCTCGAGGTCATGAGTTTTAGCATGAGGTTGGCCATGGCGAAGATCTGTCCCTTGGCCCGTTGGTGCGGATCGGTCGAGCGCATGTACTCCACGATGCTGCCGGTCCGGCAGCACTGCATCGCCTCCACCGCCAACGCCCGCACCGCGCGCTCGTCGCTCCAGTCGATCCCCAGGGCCACGCCGTGGCGCACCAGCGCCTGCTCCAGTTCCCGCGCGTTGCGGGCAAAATCGCCGAATCCACTCATCGATGCGCCATGTCCCTCAAGCAGGCATTCAGGGCATGCGCCCAATCGGGCAAGCTTAACCCGGTGAGGCGTCGAAGACGAGTGGCATCGAGGCAGGAGTTGGCGGGGCGCGCCGCCGGCACCGGATAGGCTTCGCTCGGAATCGCGTCGATGCCGGTGACCTGCCACTCATGCTCCGGCCACAGCACCTTGGCCTGCGCCAGGATCTCGGTGGCGAACCCGTGCCAGGAGGTGCGCCCGGCCGCGCTCAGGTTGAAGCGATGGCAGCAGCGCCCTGCGGAAGCGCGCTCCGCCTCGGCCCAGTGCACCAGGTGCGCGCTCGCATCGGCGATGTTGCGCGCCCAGGTCGGCGCGCCGAACTGGTCGGCCACGACCGAGAGGCGTTCGCGCTCGGCGAACAGGCGCAGCATGGTGGCGACGAAGTTCTTGCCCCGTGCCGCATAGACCCAGGTGGTGCGCAGGATCAGGGCATCGCAGCCGGCCGCCTCGATGGCCGCTTCACCGGCCAGCTTGCTGTGACCATAGGCGTTGACCGGACAGGTCGGGTCATCCTCGGTGTACGGCCGCGTCTGGGTACCGTCGAACACGTAGTCGGTCGAATAGTGAATCAACAGCGCCCCGTGACGCCGGGCCGCGCGGGCCAGTTCGCCGACCGCCTCGCCATTGACGGTATGGGCCAGCTCCGGTTCGGACTCGGCCCGGTCCACCGCGGTGTAGGCGGCGGCATTGACGATCACGTCGGGCGCATGCCGATCGACCACCGCAGCCAGCGTATGCGGCGCCGACAGGTCGCAGGCGGCCCGATCCAGCGCCACCACCTCGCCCAGCGGCATGAGGCTGCGCGCCAGCTCCCAGCCCACCTGGCCGGTCGCCCCGGTCACCAGCAACTTCATGCGAACACCTCGGCGTCCTTGAGCGGCACCCCGGCCCGGTCCTTGGCCGAGAGCAGCGGTTCGCCCTGCAACGGCCATTCGATGCCGATGTCCGGATCATTCCAGAGCACGCTGCGTTCATGCTCTGGGGCGTAGTAGTCGGTGGTCTTGTAGAGGAAATCGGCGCTCGCGGAGAGCACCAGGAAGCCATGGGCGAACCCCGGCGGCACCCACAGCTGACGGTTGTTGTCCTCGGTCAGCTCGACACCGACCCAGGCGCCGAAGGTGGACGAGCGGCGGCGCATATCCACCGCCACATCGAACACCGCCCCGCGCACCACACGCACGAGCTTCCCTTGCGGCTGACGAATCTGGTAGTGCAGCCCGCGCAGCACGCCATGCTGACTGCGCGAATGGTTGTCCTGCACGAAGGGCAGGTCCACCCCGGTGGCCTCGGCGAAGCGCCGGGCGTTGAAGCTTTCCATGAAGAAACCGCGCAGATCGCCGAACACCTCCGGTTCGATGATCTTGACGTCCTCGATCTCGGTCGCGATCACATGCATCAGAACACCTGTTCCTGGAGGATGCGCTGCAGATACTGTCCGTAGCCGTTCTTGGCCAGCGGTGCCGCCAGGGTGGCGAGTTGCTCGCTCGAAATCCAGCCGCGCCGCCAGGCGATCTCCTCGGGGCTGCCCACCTTGAGGCCCTGGCGCTTCTCGATGACTTGAATGAACTGGCTGGCCTCGATCAGGCTCTCGTGCGTGCCGGTGTCGAGCCAGGCATGGCCGCGGCCCATCACCTGCACATCGAGCCGGCCCTGCTCCAGGTAATGGCGGTTCACATCGGTGATCTCGAGTTCGCCCCGGGCGCTGGGCTTGAGCCCGCGCGCGATGTCCACCACCTGGGCGTCGTAGAAGTACAGGCCGGTGACGGCGTAGCGGCTCTTGGGCTTGAGCGGCTTCTCCTCGAGGCTGATGGCGCGGCCTTCGGCGTCGAACTCGACCACGCCATAACGCTCCGGGTCGTGCACCGGATAGGCGAACACGGTGGCCCCGTCCGCACGGGCATCGGCGCTCGTGAGCCCCTTGGCGAAGTCGTGGCCGTAGAACAGGTTGTCGCCCAGCACCAGGGCGCTGGGGCCGTTGCCGACGAAATCGGCGCCGATGATGAAGGCCTGCGCGAGCCCGTCGGGACTGGGCTGGACGGCGTAGCGCAGATTCAGGCCCCACTGGCTGCCGTCACCCAGCAGCTGCTCGAAACGCGGCGTGTCCTGGGGCGTGGAGATGACCAGGATGTCGCGGATGCCGGCCAGCATGAGCGTGGTCAGCGGATAGTAGATCATCGGCTTGTCGTAGACCGGGATCAGTTGCTTTGAGACGGCCAGGGTCGCCGGATGCAGCCGGGTGCCCGAGCCGCCGGCGAGGATGATGCCCTTGCGGGCCGAGGTCGTTGCCATGATTGTGTCCCTTCAGCGGTCGGCGTAGTTGGCGGCCACCCAGTCGCGGTAGGCGCCGCTCTGAACGTTGGCGATCCAGGTCTCGTTGTCCAGATACCACTGCACGGTCTTGCGGATGCCGGTCTCGAAGGTCTCGGCCGGACGCCAGCCCAGTTCGCGCTCGATCTTGCGCGCATCGATGGCGTAGCGCCGGTCGTGGCCGGGACGGTCCTTCACGTAGGTGATCTGGTCGGCGTAGCTGCCGGTGCCGGGGCGCAACTCGTCGAGGATGGCGCACAGGGTGTTCACGATGTCGACGTTGGCCATCTCGTTCCAGCCGCCCACGTTGTAGGTCTCGCCGAGCCGGCCGCGGGCCAGCACGGTGCGGATGGCACTGCAGTGGTCCTTCACGTACAGCCAGTCGCGCACGTTCATGCCGTCCCCGTAGATCGGCAGGGCCTTGCCCGCCAGCGCATTGACGATCATGAGCGGGATGAGCTTTTCCGGAAACTGGTAGGGCCCGTAGTTGTTCGAGCAGTTGGTGGTCAGCACCGGCAGCCCGTAGGTGTGATACCAGGCCCGCACCAGATGGTCGCTGGCCGCCTTGCTGGCCGAATACGGACTGTTGGGCTCGTACGGGTGGGTTTCGGTGAAGGCCGGGGCGTCGGCCGCCAGCGACCCATAGACTTCATCGGTGCTCACGTGCAGGAAGCGGAAGTCCGCCTTCCCTGCGCCCTCCAGCGCCCCCCAATAGGCACGTGCCGCTTCCAGCAGGGTGAAGGTGCCTTCCACGTTGGTGCGCACGAACTCCGCCGGCCCGAGGATGGAGCGGTCCACATGGCTTTCGGCGGCGAAATGCACGATGGCCCGGGGCCGGTGCTCGGCCAGCAGGGCATCGACCAAACCGCGATCGCAGATGTCGCCCTGGACGAACACATGGCGACCGTCGTGCGACAGCGACCTGAGGGTTTCGAGGTTGCCCGCATAGGTGAGCTTGTCGAGGTTGACCACCGGCTCGCCCACCTGGGCGATCCAGTCCAGAACGAAGTTGGCGCCGATGAACCCGGCGCCGCCGGTGACGAGAATCACGTCTTTCTGCTCCTGTCTATTGGGGCCAGGCCGGCTGGCCACAAAGCCCTGCGAATTGCGGCCCACCGCCGGTCATGCTCGCCCGGGCGCCATTGTGCCCGGGTCAGGCAACCAAGCCTACTGCCCACGCATTGCGACGGCTTGAAACCGCCGTGGTCGTCAGCCGCGGGCATCGCCCCAGCGGTAGGGGCAATCGTCTTCACCCAGGTAATGCGCCACCCCCTGGCGATCGACGCAGAACTGGGGCGAGACGATCAGTTCGGAGAAACTCTGCCCCTCGCCGACCCGGGTGTATTCCTGCAGGATGCAGCGCTCGATGCGCGAGCCGGCGCGCACATGGGAGCCATGTCCGATCCAGGTCGGCCCGAGGATGGACACCCCGGGCTCGATGCGCACGCCCGAGCCGATGAACACCGGGCCGACGATCTGCACGCTGTCCCACGCAATGGAGGTGTTCAGCCCCACCCAGACGCCGGGTTTCACTTCCCGACCGGGCATGTCCATCTGCGCCACCTCGCCGCGCAGCACGCGCTGGGACACGTCCCAGTAGTCGGCGAGGCGACCGATGTCGATCCAGTTGAAGAAGCGCTTCTGCGCAAAGAAGGGCACGCGCTCTTCCACCAGCTTTGGGAACAGCTCCGAGCCGATGTCGTAGACCGTGTCGGGCGGCACCATGTCGATGACCTCGGGCTCGAGGATGTAGATGCCCGTGCTCGCCAGGGTGGACAGCGCCTCTTCCGGCGCCGGCTTCTCCTGGAAGGACTGCACGCGGCCGTCGTCGTCGGTGACCACGACACCGTAGTTCTTCACCTGATCGCGCGGCACGTCCAGCGTCACCACACTGGCCTTGGCACCCTTGGCCTTGTGCTCGTGGACGGCTGCGCCGATGTCCAGATCGACCACCGCGTCGCCGCACATGACCAGGGTCGTGTCGTCGAAGAAACCGCCGAAATCCTGGATCTTGCGCAGCGCGCCGGCCGAACCGACCGCCTTGGGCACGATCTCGCCGTGCTCGCGGGCGCCTTCATAGGAGTAGCCAATGTTGACGCCCCAGCGCCGGCCGTCACCAAAGTAGTTCTCGATCTTCCAGTGATTGAAGGCCACATTGACCATGATGTCCTCGACCCCGTAACGGGCCAGGTGCTCGATGAGGTACTCCATCACCGGCTTGCCGAGAATCGGCACCATGGGCTTGGGCAGTTGCGAGGTCAGGGGGCGGACACGCGTGCCCTGCCCCGCAGCAAGAATCATTCCTTTGGTCATATCTTCCTGTCATCCGGGCAGTCACACGACCATCCGAAAATCAACTCCATTGTCATTGTGCAAAGCAGCAATTACCTTATCACACGCTGCCATTGTAAGACTGTGACGCCATTTTTCCGACGCCCCGCCATGCCGCGCATCAGCCGTTGAACACCGCGATCCGGCTCCCGGTCTCGGCGCGCAGGCGCGCCGCGAGAGCATATCGGGCGTCGGCGTCGGCGTCGCCATGGATCAGGCGCACCTCGGCCGGCCAGCGGCGCATGCCCTTGACGAAGCGCACCAGCCCGTCCTGATCCGCATGCGCTGAATAGCCGGACAGGGTCGCCCCCCCGCGCGGATGACGATGCGCTCGCCATCCAGCTCCACGTAGCCGCCCCGTGGGCCCCAGGTCTGGATGGCCTCACCCGGCGTGCCGCGGGCCTGGTAGCCGACGAAGATCACGTCGTGCCGCGGATCGTGCGGCATCGTCTTGAGGTAGTTCACCACCCGGCCTTCACCCGCGCGCAGACCTCAGTGTGGAAGATACTCCGACAGGAGGGCCTCGTAGTCCCCGAGAATCCGCGCCCAGGTGAACTGCGCCGCGTGACGCGCGCGACTGGCCTCGCGCATCTGCTGCAACACGTCCGGATGCGCCAGGAGGTCGTCGAAGGCGGCCGAGACCGCCTCCGCCCCGTCAAAGTAACGCTGCGCCTCGCCGGCAACCCATCGATTGAACCGGTTGTCGTGGGCCAGCACCGCATTGCCCGCGCCCAGCGCTTCCACCAGCGAGGGATTCGTCCCGCCCACCTGGTGCCCGTGCACGTACAGCGTGCCGTGATAGCGCAGGGCGGAGACGACGCGCTTGTCGTAGATCGCACCGACGAACATCACCTCATCGCTCGCGGCCTCGAGCACCCGCCGCTGATAGGCGTGGGCGCGATCGTACTTGCCCAGCACCACCAACTGGATCCCGCGCGGCTTGCGCGAAAATCCACTCACGATCTCCAGCAGCGAGTTCTCCGGCTCGGCCCGGGCGATCACCGTGGCGTAGCGGCCGGGCGCCAGGCCCAGTTCCCGGACCGGCGCCTCGTCGGCCGCGACGACCGCATCGGCGCCGTACGGAATCACCGTGATCTTCTGGTCGCGCACCCGCGTCATCAGATGCGCCTTGATCTCGGGATGGTCCGCCACGAGATGGTTGCCCAGCCAGCACCCGGCCCAATCGTTCAACCAGAACCAGGTCTTGGCCACCGTGCCCCACTTGGCCCGTTTCCATTCGATGCCGTCCATGTTGATGACGTTCGGCACGCCCGCGAGGCGCAGGCGCGCGCAGAAGACCGCGGTGTTGTAACCGAGCGTGAGCACCACGCCGTCGCGCGTTTTTGCCGCCAGGTTCGTCACCTTCCAGTCGAACACGATGGTGCTCGCCGGCCCGTCGCCCCTGACCGGCACGTTCACCCGGCGGATGCCTTCCCATTCATCCTCGAAAACCGGCCCCGTGCCTTCCACCTGGCAATACACCGTCACCCGCCAGCCGCGCTCACGCAGGTGGATCGCCAGATGCTCGGCGAAGGTTTCGAAGCCGCCGTGGGCGGCGGGGATACCGCGAATACCGACAATGGCAATATGACGAACAGCTGACATCTCAAATCCAGGCCAGGACAAACTTCGCTCGGCTGGGGAGCAGATCGCCCAGCATCTGTTTTTCGGGTCCCGAGAACACCCGCAACCATCGAATGCACAGCGCAAACCCGGCAACACCGACCCCGATGCCGAGGACAACGCCGGGCAAGCCGCTCCACGCCAGGACCCCGCCGCGCGCGAGCAACGCGAACGCGCACCCGGCCAGTCCGATCTTCAGCCCGGCCCGCAGGTCGGGCGAATAGGGCACGCCTTCGCGGCGGAATCGCCACACGGCGAACGTGTTGTATCCGAAGGCGGCCAGCAAGGCAGACAGCAAAATCCCGTACAAGCCGAGCAACGGCGCCGACAGCACCCCGCAAGTCAGCCCAAGCAGGGAAAAGACGCCCCCCTGAAACTGCAGCACATTGCGTTCGGTGGTGTTCGCCACGAGGCTCACGACGCTCTTGTGCGCATTGGGTACCGAAATCGACAGTGCCAGCAGCAGCAGCCACTCGGTCCCCGCGTACTTCCCGCCACCGACCACGCCAACGACGACGTCGCCGAAAGCCGCGACGAACGCGAGGATCGGAACCACGAACAGCAGGTTGAGTTTCAGCACCACCCGGGCAAACGCGTTGATCTGCGCGAAATCCTGGTTCACCGTATATCGGGACACGAAGATCGGGCGTATCAGGCGCACCAGCAGCGTGCTCGGCAGGTAGCGCTGCACCAGGTCGGTCAGCCCCATGACGAAGCCGAACGCCGCGGCAGCGATCGAGCCGAGCAAGCCCGAGGCGAGGACCCGCATGCCGTGTGGCCCCTGCGCCTGATCGAGGATCCGTGCCGCGTAGTTCAGACTCGCGAATCGTGCGACCCGATGCCGAAGCGGGGGCAGTGCGGTGCCGACGGCAGCGGCCGGAGCCCCCGTCGCATGGCGCCGAAAGTACAGGACCAGCGTGAACACCGACAGGCACAACCCGATCACATAGGACACCGTTTCGATCTGCAGCGCTTGATCGACGGAAAGACGACCGAGCAGTCCATAGGCCAAGGCATACATGCCGAAGCGGGAAATGACCTGCGACACCGATGCCAGCTGAGCCCTTTTCTGCTGCAGCAGTGCCTCGAGAACGTTCCCGGTGAAGTTGAACGCCCCGGAAAACAGGACCAAGCCGACGAGCACGTACCCCGCCTGCCCATCGTCCACGCCGATCCATCCGGAAAGCAGTGGCCAGCCAATCAAGGCGATGCCTGCAAACAGCAGGAGCACGACGGATCTGGCGAGAATCGCGACACACACCGCACGGCGGACGAGCGCCTCGGAATGCATCATGCGCAGTTCGGGCAGGAATCTGTCGGCAGCGGCGTCCAGCCCGAGGCTGGAGAGCATGATGACAATCCCCTGGAGCGCGATGATCGCCACGTAAGCGCCGTAGTCCGGCACCGTCAGCAAACGCAGCAACAGCAGCAGGGTCAGAAACGAGACCGCCCCGGTCACGACCTTGCCGGCGGCAAAATACCCCAGCGCGCGCTTGACCTTGTTTTTTGAATAGTGACCGGAGAGCGCGTTCACGCTGGGAGACGACGTCGCGCTGTCGATCACTGGAGCAGGCCTGAGACGTAGTGCGCCGACAGCCGCGATTCCGCCTTGATCTCGGCAATCCGTCGCTGCAGGATCGCGCGGGTTTCATCCTCGCGTTCGACCATTCGGCGAAACACGCGCTTGAGTCTTTCGGCGTCCAGATCCAGGGTCGACACCACGAAATCCTCGTGGCCGAAGATGTCCTGATTCAAGCCTCGTGCCTTGACGCTGTAGGCGATCGAACCGGTGGGTACGCCGGTAGAAAACGCGGCGATCGTCGAATGTGTGCGGGCGCCCATGAAGAAACGGCAGCGCCCGATCAGGTATTTCAACTGCGCCGCGTTGAGCCGCTTCGGGGCCAGCGCGATCCGGTCCGGGAAACGGGCGCGCAGGGTCTCGAACAGCGGCGTCATGAACGCGGTATCGCCAGCGCGCCCCGAACCGTCCAGCGGATCCACGTGAGGGACCAGAAGCACCGAAAAGCCGTCCTCACCGATCACGGAGGAGACGAAGTCGACCAGCGACGCTTCGAGCCTGGCCCGCACGCCCTCGTCATCCGGTGCGAAGCGCGCGACCAGCGGACTGAAGTTGATCCCGACGTAACCCGCGCCTTCCACGCTCGGGAACATCGGGTCGCAGTCGAAGACCTCCGGCGTCATAAGGAACGCGGGGTCGGCCACGCGGCGGACATTGCGCTCGACACCGATCCCGGACAGATAGGCCTGCGACACCGGCTCCCGGACGGTGATGAGATGCAGGCGTGCCAGGAATCCGGCCATGTAACGCTCGATTCTCGGATTCTTCGCGAACGGGCCGACCGACGCCGCCCAAAGCACGTTGGGCTTGCCTTTCGCCATGTACATTTCCGAGAACGCCGTGTTTCCGATGAGGCCTGCAGGCGTGTAGTCCAGGGTGATGTTGTCGCCGCCGATCTGGATGATGACATCGCTCATGTCCGCCGGACGGGCCACCTCGTCGGGCAGTTCGAAGGACTTCGGAATCCAGTGGTCCATGATGGGCGGCGCGACCCGTACCGAGCGGTACCACCACTTCAGTTTGGGAGACAGTCGGGGCGCCGGGACGAATCGGACGCCGTGCTCCGCCGCGGACGGCCACTGTGCGCTGTCCAGATCCGGCCGATCGCTCGGGCAGTATATTTCGATGCCGCTGCCGAACTGTTCGTGCAGCATCTGCACCGTTGAACGAACAAGGGCTTCACATCCACGGTTGGCAAATTCCCGTTGGCCCGCGAGATAGAATTTCATGGTTTCGCCTGATTACCTTTACAAGTTTTCTTCCAGTGAGACCGTCCGCCGGAAGCCCCACATCGCGACGTCGTCTCGATTTCTGCGGTGCGAGCGCGGCACGAGATACTCATCGAGCGGATATCCCACTGCGATGAACATGATGATGCGTTCCCAGTCCGGGATGCCGGCGAGCCGCTTGAATGCCTGATCGGTGGCATCGCTGACGCACCAGTTCAGGCAGCAGCTGACGACCCCCTGTGATTGCAGGCCATACACGAGGCTCATGGCGAACAGCCCACCGTCCACGTAGGGTTGCGAGCGCTCCAAGGCATCGAGGAAGGCGCGTGCGTCCGCGGTGACGACCATCAGCGCGGGCACCTTGTGTCCGAACCCACGGTTCCCGTTCTGGAACGACAGCGCCGCACTGATTTGCTCCGGATCGGTGAGGACGTAGACGCGCGCGGACTGCCTGTTGCACACCGAAGGGCTGAGCTGAGCGATGTCGATGGCCCGCAACACGACCTCTTCCTCAACCCGCCGCTCGGCGAAATCGCGACAACTGCGCCGGACCGTGGCCAGGGCTTTGAGGCGGTCGAAACAGGTCGCCTCCTGAATCTGCGCGGCCGAGAGCCGAACCGGCGTATCCGCGGCCAGGCCACTGCCGTTCGCGCGCTCGGCGAGATACCGGCGCAGCTCCGGCAGGATGCGCCCTTCTTCATCGAGGCCATGGGTTGCCAGACGACATTCATATGCCGACAGCGATGACGTGGCGCCCACGAATACCGGATGATCCGTGCGATGCCCCGCCCGCTCCCAGGAGCGCATGATGGTGAGGATCTTCCTCACCACGTCGACACCGAACAGTCGATAGGGCGCCGGCAACGACAGGCCTTTTTCGACCTTGTGGTAATAGAACAGCAAGAGGTACTCGAACTCCTCCAGCGTGCCTGGCTGTTCGCTTCGGAGCCGCATGTAGCGAATCGTCCGCCGCATGTCGGAGAGATGGGAACGCGCACGCACGACCGATCTCAGCCAGCGACGCGTCGTCTTCAGTTGTTTCAGCATCAACCCGTATTCCTCGAAAACATGCCGCGACGCCCGGCTCAGTCCTGGAGCCCCAGCAAACCCCGGATCTGAATCAGTGCCCGCTTCGGATTGGCAAGGAGCACCCCGAGAAGGTGGATCGGGTATCTGGCCGCGCTGCCGATCACGCCAAGTGACGGCAGGCGATCCGCAACGCGTGGGTAGTCGAATCGAGCCATGAGCCTGGCGCACGTCCGCTCCACCACCCAGGCCTCGTTCTTCGTCAACACATGCTTCCAGGCATCGAGGCTGTCCCGCGCGAAGCCTGTTCTGCCACCATCGTGCCGTTGCGACGAGCCGACGACCGCGACCTCAAGCATCGCTTCTTCGAATGCAACGCCAAGAAAGCCACAGATCCCTTTCAGGGTCCGCTCCGGATGCGCGACAAGGTCTTCATATCGCACGATGTGAATCTGGGGGTGATCTGAAAGCTGCTGCGCAATCTCGTTGGCACCGCTCCAGAGTTTCGCCATCGTGTAGGGGTGATAATTCACCCACACTCGGATCATTTCCGAAAACGGAATTGCCTTGTTGCTATTCGCACGCCGTTTCCATCGATTCTTTTGAGAGGCGAGCACCGCATGCGGATCGCGGACCATATGCAGGATGCGGACGGAGTCGGAGCGGTCCACAAGCGCCTTCGCGTAATAGATGTTTCGTGGCGTCTGCTCGCAAGGAATGGATTTTCCACGCTCGGCGGCCATCGCCTTGATGGTTTCAAAGAACGCATCCGCCGCGTTGATTCCCTCGTCGCCGATACACCCATCGATGATCTTTTCGGCGCGATCGCGATCGGCCTGGAGAACCTCCGAATTCCAGATTCCGCGCTCGCTTCGCGCAATGATCGTCGCTGCGCGGCTGACCGCTTCAGACCTTCCGATCTGCGGAAACGGCGGGCTCGCCAGCTCGCCAAAATAGTGCAGTTCGTCCATCCCAAGGATCTCGGAGTGCCGCCCGAGCGATCTGGCGAGCACGGTCGTCCCGCTTCGAGAAGCCCCGGTCACGAAAACCACGGTCGCGTTACTGGTTGCCATCGTTGTCATCCAGGGTCGAGATGCTGAACGGCGGAAGCGTCAGGACGTTTGCACCGATCGCCTCGCTTCTTTGCCATGAATTTTCGGACAGGATGTAGTCGCCGGGCTTTGCGCTCAGCGTTTTGACCGCATAACTTTCCGCCGGAAGGATGGCGCCCAGGCTGAAGCGCACCGCGCGCGCTCCGTCATTGACGAGCACGATTCGGGGTGGCTTCTTGTCATGCGAAAATCCCCACCCGTAGACCGGATCGCCCGCCCCGCCAGCCGCCGATTTCCCACTGATTCGGAAAGCGCTGTCGGCACCAGCTGCGGCATTTGCGAATGCCGCAAACAGCGTCCCCGTTGCCGTGAATGCATGCTTCGTTCCGGACAACCGGTCGCCGGAGCACGGCGACTCAATCTCGTTCCGATATCGCCACACGGCGGTGAATGCGACCTGCGCGAAAAGATTGTGAAGGTTGACGATTTCCACCCGCTTATCGCGGAGAAAGGCGTCGATCAGGCGCCCCGTCGCCAAGCCCTGCGCCCAGGTACCGCTCATGACCCCGGTCTTGTCCCACACGGCGAATTCGGTCACCCAGATCGGGGCTGCCCATTCGCTATCGTAGGCCCGGGTCTTTCGCTCCCAGGCCGGGTCCGCCTGCGCCATCAGGCGACGCATCCCCTGGGGGCCGGTCAATTCCGTATACACGGCGCATCGATTTTCGGGATCGTTCGGATTCCTGCGCAACGCCTCGAGAGCCAAGGACTGCGGATCGAGTGCCGAAAGCGGATCGACGTAGATGTGATAGGTCACCGCATCGGGGCTCGATATGTCCTTTGAAAGGCGCTCGTCCCAGCCTTTGCGCCGGGCGCTGGTCCTGAGGTGTCCCAGGTCGCCAGCGCCCACGATGGCAACCTTGACTCCCGGAAACGCCGCCTTGATCCTCGAGCTCCAGTCCTGAGCAGCTTGCGCGTAGGCCGCCACGGAGGGGTATCGCCTGAAAACATGCGGATGCGCCCCCTTGCCAAAATAGAATTCGTTGCCGAGTTCGACGTACCGGACGGGCACCCCCTCCGTCTGCGCGTTTTTCAGGAACGCAATCTGTTGCTGCGGCGTGTAGTCCGTCATGTTGACGACGAAGATGGGCGTGATGCCGGTGGCACGAACGCCCCGGGCCAGATTTTCGATCGAATAGCCACCGGGCCGCCGGGCGAAGTCGAGCACGAACCGCGAGGCGCCGACGTCATGAACGGACAAGTCGCTGCGTACGCCGCCCTTGTTCCAATCCCAGAAGTTCGCCACCGTGCCGCCGGGATACCGTAGCGTCGCGGCACCGGTTCGACGGGTCGCAGCGACCAGCTCGGCATCGTTCCAGGGCGCTTCCAGATTTCCGAAATTGCCGTTGAATCCGAAAAACGTGGCCGGCATCGGCCGCACGGCGGTCACGACCGCCTGGAGATCGTCGGCCATCGCGCCGAATGGCAACACGAAGGCCGTCCAGACGATCGCCGGCAATACCGCGCGACGGCACGCCGCGATCACGAACACGCTGAAATTCTTCATGTTCTGAGCCTCCTGGTTCGCGGCGCCGAGCGCTCGCAAAACAAGCGTTTCCTGCCGCGTGCGCCCGACCGGTCTGACAACGGAATGCGCGCGCAGCGACACGCGCACAGGTCGCCGCTCACAGGGGACGGGACGGTTCATTGTGGTAGCCGAGGTTCGCCATCGTTTCCGCAAACAAGGCGTGCACCTCCGGCAGGAGATTCGGCCAGGGCTTGGCCGGATTGTCATGCAACCGGGTCTTCGCGTACTGGAAGACCGAGGCATCATGATCGAGCCCGCAAAAATCGAGCAACGCGGCAAGCGCGTGGTCGGTATCGGCCAACAGATCTTCGTAGCTGATGCGATGGACCAGCTCCGGATGGGCCTGCATTTCCTGAAGGCCACGGTCCATCGTGACGATCCACTCGAGCGCTGCACGGTTTTCCTGATCGAGCGCTGGCGTCGCATGTTTCCGGACGGACGCGTAGCGGGGATAGCGCATCAGCACCTGCTCACACAAATACGCCCACTTGACGTCGTTTCGTCCCCACCAGTCATCCCGGCAGTCCCCGTCCGAGACCCCGAGCCGCTCCGACCATTTCACGACCGACGGCACGGCGTCCGGGCCCCGCCGGGTGATGAACACGATCCGGGCGTCGGGAAACAGTGTCCGGACATAATCGACGCGAAAGATCAGTTCCGGATACTTGTCGACCACCCGCTTGGCGCCCACCAGCCCCGCATACCGTCGAAACAGCCGATGGGCTCTTCGTCGGGTGTCCGCGTCGATTGAGGCCGGGTCCAGCTCGTAGCATCCGCCGGTGTCCGAATAGTTCGCGTTGAGATCCTGGCTCGGATCGATGAGGTGCCACATCGCCTTCGGTTCGTTGAGGAAGGCAACGTCTTGGTGCACCGACAACAGGACACCGAGAATCGTCGTTCCGGACCGCCCGAGTCCGGTAATGAAGATCGGCGCCCGCAGCTGCGGCTGTCCGGGGAATTGTGCGAGCCCCTTCAGGAATCGAAACACGACGGGATTGATCCAGCGCCCCCTCGTCGTGAGCGGGCGTCCTTCGAAGGCGCCATAGCTCACGAGGCGACGCAGCGTCTTTTTCAGGCCGTATTGCCGGTAAGTCGAATCAATTTGCGCAACCATCAATCCCTTTCATCCATGAACGATGTCCGATTCACCGGGCATCAACCATTCTTGGGCGCAGGCAGCTCATAGGCCCCGCGCCACGTTTCCCGATCACACATCCGGAACCAGCGCTTGCGGGTATAGAGCTGCATGCGGTGCACCACCGCGCAGACAAGACGCCACGGCGAGCGCATCGCCCCGACGATCTGGCGCCACTCGCGCTTGCGCACCGCGTCGGCCAGTTGGTCCACGAGTGCCAGCCGGGCGATATACCGTCGCCGCGCTTTGAGCGCGGCCATGATCTCGGGCGCAGCGTCGACGTCCTCGAGCACCATGAGACGATCGACGACCTCGGCGAGCTGTCGGTAGAGCCCCTGCTTCTGGGTCGTCAATGAACCGGTATTCCCCCGCCGCAACCGGTAGAGGGGCGAAGGCACGACCAGCACCCGCGCACCCGCCAACATCAGCTTCAGGAGAAATTCGAAATCCTCGCCGTACTTGATGTCCTCGGGATAACGAATTCCGGTCGATTCGAGCAGCGCCATGCTGACAAGCGGTTTCAGCGACCCCAGGTCGTAGCGAATCAACTCTTCGGCGCTGATCAGCCGCGGAACACGCCAGGGAACGGCTTTGTCGGTGAACCGGCGCGACACGGGCTGGAGGGAATCATGGGCGACGACCAGCTGATCATCGAGCACGATATCCGCGTCGTGTCGCAAGGCCATGCGCACCAGCGTGTCGATCCGCTCCCGCGCGAACCAGTCATCACCATCGAGTTGGGCCACCCAACGCCCGGAGGCCGCCTCGATCGCACGATTGCGCGCGGCGCTGGGGCCGCCGTTCGCCGACTGACGCAAGACCCGGATCGGCACGGCGGTATCGAAGCGGGCCGCCACATCGAAGGTCCCGTCGTTGGAACAATCATCCACAACGACCAGCTCAATGTTCGAATACGTCTGCTGCGAGACCGACGTCAGTGCCATGTCGATCATGGAGGCGCAGTTGTATGCGGCCACGATGACCGACACCACGCCCGCGGACTCGCTTTCGTGTCGGTCGCGTACGCTCATAACGCCACCCCCACGCCTCGATAGACCTGCGCCAATTTCTCGAAATGCACCGAGGCGCTGAACTGCGCCTCGACCTTCGCGCGGCCCGCCCGGCCCATTTCCGCCGCCTCTTCGCGATGCGCGACCATCCATTCGATGGCCTGGCGCAACGACTCGGCATGACCCGGCTCAAACACCAGCCCATCGATTCCGTCCGCAACGACCTCCGCCATCCCGCCCATGCCGCTGGTGATCACGGGGCGAGCGCGTGCGAACGATTCGATGAGGGTCAGCCCGAAGGTTTCATAGCATTCGGACGGAGACACCGTGCAGATCGCCCCCGAAATCAGCGCCTCCAGCTCCGGGCCGGCGCGATAGCCCAGCATTTCCACGTGCGTGAGTTCGCGCACCTCGATCTCGCGAGCCAGCCGATCGCGATCGGCACCGTCGCCCACCAGGAGGACCCGCACATGCCGCAGGGGCGCCACCGCCTCGAGCAAGGTGTCGAGCCCCTTGATCCTCTCGAGACGCCCCAGATACAGCACGTAGTCGCCCGGCGCATGGGACGTCGGGATGGAACCGCAATCGATGAAGTTGTGGACCGTCGTGATCCGGTCCGGAGCGATGCCGTACTCGACCATCTTCTGTCTGACGAAATCGCTCACCGCGATGAAATGATCGACACGATCGATGTTGCCGAGCCACCGGGACACATAGCTCTCGACCGTACTGAGCGCGGATCGGGCCAGTGACTTGCGATTGCAGCGCGTGATCGTGGCCTGATAGAACCCCCCCTTGGGACACCGTTCGCACACCTGCCCGTCGTTGAACAGCGAGTAGGTGGGGCAAATGAGTTTGTACTCATGCAGGGTCTGCACGATCGGGACGCCCGCCTGCCGCAAGACCGGAAGGATCGATGCGGTCAGCTGCCCATAGTAGATGTGCAGATGTGCCACATCGGGCGAGAAGTTCCGGACAAGACGCTTCAAGGCGGCCGCCGCCTGGGGATTGAACACATAGCGCGCCAGGTCGACCGGCCCCGGCCGATTGAAATCGACCGCAGCGGGGAAGTAATCCGACCAGTCGCTGGGTTCATTTTGCGGATGCGCGGCGCAGAACGGCGCAACCTCATGGCCACGATGCGTGAGCAGATCGCTCAACGCGAAGAAATACCGATCGACACCACCACGCAGGAAGTGGATCTGGTTGATGTTGGCGACACGAATGCCCGTGGACTTCATGACATCGCCCCATCGCCACGCAGCGGTCGCACGAGCTCGCTGCGCGCCATCGTTTCCAGCCTCGTGCCACGGCGCCCGCGCTGCATCAACGCATAGCCGATCAACGCACCCGGGATCAGAAAAAGACCGGGATCCTCGAAGATCGGCGACGCAACGGAAATCGCGGCACAGAAGATGAAGGCAAGATAGGCGCTGCGCGAAAAGAACAGCTCACGGCTCGACGTCGCGGATCGCAGGGCACGCACCAGGGACACGAAAACCGCGACAAAGGAGATGAAATAGAAAGAGAAGCCAATCCAACCCGCCTCGGCGAAAAATTGAGGCCAATAGGTATCGTTCAAGACATTCGTGCCATACCACGAGAAACCACGAAAACCGAGCATGTCGTAAACAGCCCAGTTGAACTTGGCCGCAGCAGCAGAACCGAACGTCCCCAGGCCGGATCCAAGCGGAAAATACTGGTTGGCCAACCGGAATCCGTCGTAATAGAGCACCGACCTTGGCTGAAACACCCGCCCGTTCCCGACGAGGTTCATTTTCTCTGCCTCACCAAGGATGTAATCCTGAAAGAACAGGAATGCAGAAAAGGTGAGAACGGTCATCACGACAACCGAGAGAAGCGCTCGTTTTCCCATCCCCTCTCTGGGCCCGAGCACCAGCGGTAGCATGGCCAATCCCGCGACCCCGGCCACCGTTTCATTGCGCTCTCCGGAGGCGATCATCAGGAACAGATAGACGGCGCTGGCCACCAGGTACGATTTGCGCTTTTTCCACAAGAACGCGGTGACCGAGATGAGGCTGAAAAGTCCGGCATAGGAGCCCAGGTAGGAGGCGTGCCTGAAAAATCCAACGGCCCGTGTGGTGCCCAGCAAATCGTTGCGCGCACTCACGGCCGCATCGTGAAAGACAGACGAAAATGCAGCGGGCGAGATGAGCTGAAGCACCACAAGAGGAAGAAGAATCTTCCACAGATTCGCCACGACAAAGAGCAGTATCCGTTCGAATCGTTCGTGACCCGTAATGGCGGCACCAAGGAGTATCAGAAGAAACGGTTTAATCGTCGTAAGCAACTGAAAGAAGACGCCCAGCAGTGTCGAGAAACCATAAACGGAACTGACCAATGCAATCACGAAATAGGCGCCCAAGGGTAAAAACACGGGCTTTATTCCGTCGAACCGGAGACGACCCGACGCGGCCCTGACGGCGACCAGCGGAAGGGCGGAAAACAGGAACAACTCGGTCAAGAAGGACAGCTTCAATCCGGCCAGAGACGCGAGCACTTCCGTGCCGAAGACAATGCCCAGCATGCCGAGGAAGAACAAATCCGCCGCCGCATCGTAGTTTTTCCAGAACGCCGCCAGATAGATCGGCGCGGCAATGGCGAAACACAGGATGACACCCAGCTTCCAGCCGAGCACGGTGAGCGCAGCCCCGATCAACAGGGCAAACACGAGCACCGTGAGCACGACCACGAATGCGGCGAACATAGGTCGCCGCATGGTGGGTTGAAGGACGTTGGCGGATCGCATACCGAAGAGCCCGTGCCGAGACCGCTAGCGCGATTTGGCTGCCGGTTCAAAGCCCGCCAGACGCGGCAGGACCTTGGGATCCACCGCATGCAGCAGATCACGTGTAAATCGATCGCTGAGCGCGTAGGCCTGATCGGGATCCTGGCTGATGGTCGATACGCGAAACAGCAATCCGTCGGGAATCAACCCCTTGGCGGCGTACTCCATTTCGACCAGCTTCTTTTCATACCCGTGCCTCACGACATGGTCACCCACCGTGGTCCAGTAGGTCACCGGTTCGAAGCGTCGACCGTCCAGACCGGTGAACAGACGACGCACGGGGATGTCGCCGAAGCGGCTTTTCAACACATCGTCGTGCTTGTTCCTGATGACGAATCCCTGAGCCGGATAGCAGACATCCGGTCGGTGTAGGGCAAGCGAATCGCGCTGGTCACGTCCGTAGGCGATGGCCAGCATGACGCGTTGGCCATGACTGTTCGTGTATGTCCGGGACACGGTCTCGACATAGAGTTTGTCAATGAGCTCCCGCGACTGGGGGTTTACCAGTTGTGGCGCCTGCGGTTCGACCTTCCAATCGCCGAACTGCTTGGGGACGAGTTCACCCAATGAGGTGCCCGGTCGCAGGTCGGCAAGAAAGACACTCGGTTTCAATTGCGCGCCGAACGCGGCCGACACGACCATCAGCAACGCAATGAAAAAGGCCTTCATCCTGGAGTTGGGACGCCCGGATTGCTGGAACATGAGTCAATCTGCCGTATTTCGTGAGCGTGCGACGACGAGGCGAATCAGGGAGTCGACCCCGATAATCAGCAACAAGGCCGTCAGAAACAGCACCATCCCCGCGAATCCATGGAGAAACCCCTGCCCGGCCTCATCCCCCAGGTGATAGGTGATCAACGTCAGGGCCATGACACGAATCACGTTCGCGGTAAAGGAAATCGGGACGATCAACAGCGCCAGCGTCAGATTCCTCGCCACCGACTCATGGCGGACGAGATTGAGATACAACAACCCGAGCGCCTCGAGAGTGAACAGGGTGTGCAAGCCGGCGCATGCATCCGCGACGAGCAGCTGGTAGGGGCCGATCTGCAATACGACACCGGTACGCGCGATGGGATAGCCCGCCGCGTATAAGACATGCTCCGCGACATATGACACCGCCATTTTCATGGGCATCGTCATGGCGTCAACGAAGGCGCCTGGAAGCGGAATCATGAAGAGCATGAAGAACAGGGGGAACCACACGGCCTTTACGGCCCGCCCGCCGCACATCAGCAAGAGCACTGCGACCAGCACCCAGATCACCGAACCGATCTCGAACAACAGGATGTCCTGGGAGCGCCCGACAACGAACAGCAGCAGGCCGAACACGAGGACCGGCCAGCCGGCCCGCGAGGGGGCACCCCCCTCGCTGGCCGCCATCATCTGCGGCCACTTGCGATAGAGGAGCCAGATCGAGATCGCCAACACGATGGGGCCATGGCCTTGTTGGTCCGTGCTCCAGATCCCGGCAAACAGATCGTAGAAGCTGGGCAGGTACATGACCGATGCGCCCAGTGCGACGATGATCCAGGGCCACCACCCATCGGCTTGAATCCCAAAACTGTGGGCGGTGGATGACGATTGAGCGCTCACGGTCTGCACATCATTCTCAGCGTTCGACCAGGACTGTTCCGACCACGGAGGCCGTCGCCTGCCGCAGCATGTCGGCGTAGCTGCGCAGCAGGCCAAGGCGGCTGGCATTCTTCTGGGCGACCACCAGGGCGCCACTGGCACGCACGGCGACGGTCTGGCCATCGGCGAACTGTGCCCCGGCGGGCGTGTCGATGAGGATCACGTCGAAATCGGCACTGAGGTGCTGGAGCAGTTGTGCGAAAGCCGGCCGAGCCAGCAGCTCCTGTGGATTGGGGGGCACCGCACCGGCGGGCAGCAACGACAGGTCGAGCAGCGCCGGCACCCGTTGCACGGCGTCGGTGGCCCCCCGCCCGGACAGCACGGCAGAGAGGCCGCTGCGGTTTTCGGCGCCGAACAGCAGATGCTGGCGCGGGTGACGCAGGTCGGCGTCGATGATGAGGGTGCGCTCGCCGAGCTGGGAGAACACCACGCCCAGGTTGGCGGTGAGCCAGGAGCGCCCTTCCCCGCGACCGGGGCTGGTGATGGCGAGCGTCTTGTGCTCGGCTTCGGCGTCGAACCAGCGCAGCATCAGCTGGCTGCGCAGTGCGCGCAGGGCTTCGACCGGGGCCGAGAACGGGTTGTAGGCGGCCACCACTTCGGCCGCGACCCGGCTTTCGCCCCAGGTGAGGTAGGGGTAGTCGAACTGGCGCGACAGGGCCTGGGCGATATCATCGTCACTGATCAGGCCGAGCTTCTTGGCGGCGTCGCCAAAGCGCAGGCCCTCGTCCTGCTGCAGGCGCAGGACGTGCTCGGCATCGGCGGCCTTGATCTTGCCCGCGTCGATGAGGATGGCGCCGATGGAGCGGTCGCGCCCCGTCTTGTGCTCGGCGAATTGGTCGATGGCGCTCACGGCGGAATTCGCTGGCTTGATCATGGGTTTGCTTGCTGGGGAATGAGGAACCGCCATGGCGTCGGCGGTCGGATTGACAGTGTTCATGCAGCGGCCACCAGCTTGAGTTTTCCGCCCGAGGGCACGACGCCCAGGACCGGCACGCCGGCCATCTGGACCAGATCTTCGACGCCGCGCACCCGCGGGTCCATCATCTCCAGCAACAACGCGGCGCCCAGCCCGAGCAACAGCCCGAGGAAGATGGCCAGCGCGGTGTTGAGCACGATTTTCGGGCTCGACGGCTTGAGCGGCGGCACCGCCGGGGTCAGCACCACGACATTGGTCTGCTGGGTCTGGCTCTCCAGATTGGTCTGCGCCAGACGCTGGGTGACGAGGTCATAGGCCCGCTGGGCGTTTTCCACATCACGCGCCAGCACGTTGATCTGATCACGCTCGGCCTTGAGGGCGAGCACCTTCTTCTTCTGCGCCTCGAGCGACGCCTTGATCTCGGCTTCGCGCTGCGCATCGACACGGGAGTTGGTCCCCAGGGCACGCACCACGCGCCGGGTTTCGTCCGCGATACGCTGGCGCAATGCGGAGATCTCGGCATTGGCCTTGGCCAGCTCGGGGTGGTTGCTGCCATAGCGCCCGGCCAACTGGTCGCGGGTGGCCTCCTGGCGGGCCAGATCGGCCTTCAGGTTCTGGATGAGGCCGTTCTGCATCACCTCGGGCAAGGCATCGGCGTTGCCCGACTGGGCACGGCGCGAGTCGCTGTCGACCCGCTGCGCCTGGATGGCCGACAACTGCGACGACAACTCGGCCAGTCGCGCGTTCTCCACGTCGAGTCGCTCGTCGGTGGCGACGATCCCCTGCTTCTGCTGGTAGTCCGACAGGCGCTTCTGCGCGGCCTCGAGATCGGCCCGCAACTCCGCATTCTTGCCATCGAACCACTTGGCGTACTGGCGGGCGGGCTCGACCTTCAGCTCCAGGCTGGTATCGATGTAGGCCTGTGCCCAGGCGTTGGTCAGCGCCGCCGCGAACTTGGGATCGGCGCCGGTAAAGGAAACGTTGATGACGTTGCTCTCGCGCGAGGGCTCGACATCGAGACTCTCCTTCATGCGATTGGCCAGCCACACCGTGACGGAACCCTCGCCGTCGGTGCTTTCGCGCCAATCGGACTGCACCGATGGCGCTTCGGTGAGCTTGAGCTGAGTGACGACCCGCTGGGCCACACGATCGGAGTTGATGATATCGACCTGAGTGGCCATGTAGCCCGGGATCATCTGTGCCGGCAGCAGACCACCGGTCAGCGGATCGTTGGTCTTGGCGTCGACCACCAGCGAGGTGGTGGCGGTGTATTGCTTGGGCAGGATCAAGCTCACCGCCACGGCGGTACCCACGACCACGAGCAGGGTCAGGATAACGACCCACATCCGGGCGCGGAGGATCAGGAGGAATTGTTGCAGCGTCATCGAAAGCTCCCCCACGCCTCAGAAGAGGCTCTCCCGTACGTAGATCACGTCGTTGTTCTTGAGCGCGCTCGTCAGCTTGGGTTCGACGACCTCAATCTTGCCGTCGGCGCCACGGCGATGGATCTGCAGGCCCTTTTCAGTGCCGCGGGGGGTGATGCCGCCCCCGGTGGCCAGGCCCTGCATGACCGTCATGCCCGGCTCCAGGCGGAAGGCGCCGGGCCGGTTGACCTGTCCATAGATGTAGAACTTCGGTGCGCGCTGCACGTAGATGCGGTCACCGCCTTGCAGCAGTAGATCCTTGCTGAAGTCGCCCTTGGCGAACACTTCGGGAATATCGACGGTCACGCGCAGCGGCTCGCCGTGGCGCGCCCCCACGAGCACAACCTCGTCCGCCCCGTTGGGGGAGATGCCACCAGCGGTGGCGAGCATGTCGGAGAGGCGGGTATCGAGCGTCTCGAGCGGGTAGCGGCCGGGACGATTCACCTGCCCCAGCACCGCCACCTGATTGCTGCGGATCTGCAAGGGCAGGATGTTGACCTGCGGTTTCAGGACGAATCCGCCGCTGCGCAGCTGATCGGCAATGGCCTGCTCTGCAGCCGGGATGGTCAGGCTCCCGACCTTGACCGTACCGACCAGAGGAAAGGTGATGGCGCCGGCTTCGGACACACGCGTCTCCGTCGTCAGGTCCGGATTCTGGAACACGGTGATACGGATGATGTCGCCGGAGCCGAGCACATATTCGGACACCGGCGCCTGGGCAAACGCCCCCTGCGCGAGGACAAGCAGCGCAACGGCGAACACGACGAGCGGACGGGTGAGTCGGTGGATCATGATGGCCTTTTCAGGTTCGGTTGTTCGGGAAGTCGCTCACTTCAGCCCACTGAGGCCCTTCTGCATGGCCTCGGCATCGACAGCTCCGGCCGCGGATACGGCACTGCCGCCGCTCTCGGTCGCCAGGGCAGCCGCATGCGATTCGGCGGGAGCGACCTCGGCCGCTTTGAAGTTGCCCATGTAGGCGATCTGCGCGGTGTCCCGCAGACGCTTCATTTCAGCCTGCGCCATTTCGGCACGCTTGCGGTTGAGCAGGAAACGTTCGATGAACGGGGTCGCCTTGTCGAAATCCAGTGGCGCCGGGCGCGAACCGGCCAGATAGATGGCGAGCACGCCGGTACGGGTCTGCACCAGACCGATCTGGCCGTCCTTCATCTTCGCAAAACGCGGCAGCGCCTCCATGGGCAGCTGTTCTGCCGCACGCACACCGCCGCCGGCCTTGAACTGGATATTGTGCTCACGCAGCCAGCTCACGATTTCGTTGAGTGATTTGGCCTCCGAGACGGTCTTGCGCAAATCGTCCATCTGCCCCGGCTCGAGCGTGATGTTCAGCTCCTGCAGGTTGTAGATGCGCCGTTCGGCGAACAGCGCCGGGTTGGCGTCGAAGAAGCTGCGCATCTCGGTGGCGGTGGGCTTGTCGGCGGTCGCCGTGTATTGCTCCATGTAGCTGCGGGCGAGAATGTCGCGCTGCGCCGCCTCGATGGCCTGCAGCACGCGCGGATCCCGGTCGAGCTTCTTCTCCTTGGCGCGCTGGACGAGCAGTTCTTGATCGACGAGGCGCGACAAGGCCAGCTCGGTGGCCTTTTCCACCTGGTCCGGCTTGATGTTGGGCGTGCGCGCCAGCATCGCATTGACCTGATGAACCGTGATTTCACCCGAATTGACCTTGGCGGCCACCTGGGTCGCGCCCTTGCTGTCGGAACCACTGCCACAGGCGGCGAGCGTGAGTGACAGGGCGACGGTAGACGCCAGGCGGAAGATGAAGCCGGAATCAGTCATTCGGTGTCTCCATGACGTTGGCAATTGAGTTAGCTTGCTGCGACGCACAAAAAATATCAAGCCCAGTGGTGAACCGTATGTCTGAAATGTTACGAAAACATGATTGAAACATATCCTGACATATTTACACTATGACAATGTCACATCCACCCGCTTCCGGGCAAGACGTCCGCAAAACAACGGAAACCCAGCCGGCCAACATCGTCGTGTACGTGCCGGGCGCGGGCGCCAGCGCCGGAGCTGTGGCCACCGACACGCCACGAAGCGCTGCGCGACGAAAACCTGCCCAGGCCCCGCATCGATCGGACGCTCGATGGCGGCGTTGACCGCACGCATGCCGGTCCGTCCGGCCAGCCCACCTCGGTGCGAGGAGGCTACGCGCAGCACGTTGCAACAGCACGTCCACTCGGCTCACCCGGAGCAGGCCGAACAGACTACGGATGCGACGGCCGTCTGCATGGAAGCGCATCATATAGACCTGCATGGGCCAGGCCACGCCGGATTCGTAACACGATGTCATTTACGGAAGGCGCCGCAACCAGGGGGCATGCCCGGCAGCCAACTTGCGCCAATCGGCGCAGGACGACATCACAGGCCCCCTGTTTCCTCCTCGACGCAGGACCCTGGCGAGGGGCGTGCGGGCGCATCGCGGCGAGACCGGCGGACACGCTCTGTTGCGATTGGAGAGCCCGCCGCGGCGCGGTGTCGCCATGGCCGATACCGGCGTGCCCCACCCGGTCGCCACACGCCACCGGGGCACGGAGCGAAAAAAAAGGCCCGCCGAAGCGGGCCACGTCCTTCACGGTCTGTCGACGGGCGCCGACTCACTCAGCCGAGGCGGCGACGGCGAATCATACCGATCGCGCCCAGCCCCGCCAGCAACATCGCGTACTGCCCGGGCTCCGGCACCTGAAGCGCCAGATAGCCATCCGCAGCCAGACGAACGTCACCCGCATCGTAGGCATGCCCCAGCACGGAGTCGACACCCGACAGGAAGGTCTCGTCGGTGGCATCGTTCAGACGCAAGGTGAAGATGCTCGTGCCGCTCTTGATGGTGGCGGGCGCAAACACGTTGGCATCGACGGTGTCGATGCGAATGCTCAGGTCGGTGAAACCGACACCGCGGCCGCCAATGTCGAACAGGGCGCCACTGCCACCGACGATGGTCCCGGTGATCAGCGCATCGCCATCGTCGAAACCGGTATCGGCGGCGAAGCTGCGATCGACCGCGTTGTCGAAGTAGAGCGTGACGCTGCCGCCGGTGAGCGTAAACAACCCGGGCTGCAGCGAGCTGAGCTCTTCACGAAACGAACCGGCGATGGTCAGCTCGTAATCGCGGTTCAGTCCTACCGCGGTGGCGAGCGTGCCGCCGAACTGATGATTGGTGACGTAGGACTGGAACCAGCCGTTGTAGACCACCGGATCGGCGCCACCATTGGGCTCGGGCTCGAGGAGCACGGCCCCGCGGGCGAAGTCGTAGGTATCGAAGGGCGCGACGACCTCGCCGACGGACGCCCCGCTCGGCGCCTGAGAATAATCGGCGCTACCGACCCAGTTGGTGTCGGCCAAGGCACTCGATGCCGCGCTCGCGGCCAGCAACGCAAACAGCATCCTGGTCAGTGAAGACATGAGGATTCTCCCGGATCAATAGGGTTGAAGACGGAGACCTTCAGTATCGTCACGCGATGTTGCAAGACGCCCCCTCCGAGCCGCAGTTGCAATAGTCACTTTGGCTCATGCCAACCCCGGTAACCAAGGGCACCTGACGGGCCTGGCGCGGCGGCGCGCCTCCCACGCAATCAGAAACTCAGCTGCGCCGTGAGCGAGCTGACCCGGGCATCATATTCCTTGTTCGGTTGATCGCTCGTGCGTGAATTGCGTGTATGGGACAGGCTGAGACTGAGGTAGTCGCGAACCAAGTAGGAGACGGACAGGCGCAGGGTTCGCGTCTTTTCGTCCTGAGAAGGCGCACTGACGACGATCCCCGGATCACCGCCAAAGTCGCGCTTGCGCCATTCCCACTTGCCATGCACGGCGATCCGGCTGGTGGCCGCCCAGCTCGGCTCGAGCGACACCGCCTTGGTGACGACGAAGTTGTCGATCAGATCCTGGCGCGCCCCGATTTCCCGTCGAACGGTGCTGCGCAGACTCACCTTGCCGGTAATCGTCCAGTCGTACTGAAGCCGCCCCGTCATGCCGCTGAAGTTGCGGATGCTCAGGTTCCGGTAGGTGCGACGGGTATAACCCAGGTAGCCCGAGAGCACCGACAGGCCGGTGAGCCGCCAGCGTCCGCTCATGCGCACGTCGGACTGACGAAAGCCCTCGTCCGCCGTCGCGGTGAGCACGCGGTTCGGATACTCGCCGTCGGTGAAACGTGCCGACAGGGACAGCCGGTTGCCCGACTCGGGGCGATAGGTGAGGCTGATTTCGGGAATGCTCGCACGATAATCCGCCCGCTCCGACGCCCGGTCGGAATATGCCGAGTTGTACCGCTCCCATCCCATGCCGACGGCCCAGTCGGGATGCCACCAGTAGCTGGCCGACGCCTTGAAGGTGCGCTGCCGGTTGATGCTGGTCTCGCGCCGATTGGTCTGCACATCGGCAAAGTCGCGCGCCACCTCTTTTTGGTCGACCTGGAGGGTACCGGTCCAGCGCGGCCCGACGCGCCAGTCCCAGCCGGCCGCGGCCCCCTTGGTGGTGTAATCCAGATCGCTCCATTCGGCGAATCCGGCGCGGCTCAGGTCAGCCGATGCGTGCAACCGCTGCCGGCCATAGACCCGGTCGAACACGGCCGACAAGGAGGTCACGCTGATCGTATCGCCGCGCTGGCCATTCCCGAACGGACGCACCCCGTCGGGAAGGCGATAGATGTTGTCGTCGTGCTGAAACGACTGGCTGATATAAACGTTCAATGCATCGGCCGGATCCTCGGCATGGACCGGGCCCGCCCCGAACGCCAACGCGGCGCAAAAGATGACGTAAGCGCAACGGTGGTCGCGCCCGGGCGCGCGCCGGCCCTTCACGAAGAAAAAACCATTTTGCATATACATTGCAGCCTCAAGCCGACATACTGTTTCAAACTCGAAAAAATCGCAGGTGCCAATTGCATATGATTACGTGATTGCTGCCTCGCATCAAACACGTAATCATTTCGTTTAGTAAGTACCCACATGCTCGCCACCCTAGACAAATCGAGCGGCAGCCAACGCAGCGGCCTGTCGTTTTCCAGTTCCGTCGAGACCTTCCTCGATCCGGCGGTGGCCGTCGCCATGCTGTTCGCCTGCGCAGGAGCCGACGGCGAACGCCTCGGCGCGCCCTACATCATCCTCGCCCTGATCGTCTTCTCGCTGACCTTCCCGGGCAACATCTTCCTCAACGACAGCTTCCGCCGCATGCTGCGCAAGACCGTGGTGAACTGGCTGATCGTGGCGATCATCCTGCTGTTCTTCGGCGAGGCGAGCGGCTACATCAACTTCTTCCCGCGCAACGTCATCTACGGTTGGCTCGCCGCGACCCCCGTGGCGCTCATCGCCACCAACGCGCTTGCCCGCTGGGCGATCCCCAACCTGCTGTCCATCGAGGGCTACACCCGGACCGCCGTCATCGCCGGATGCAACGACATCGGCACCCGACTGGCGGAGAGTTTTGCATCCAATCGTTTCATTGGTGTGCATTTCGTCGGCTATTTCGACGATCGCAAGCGGGACCGGCTGGAGCGCATCGGCGAGGCACCGCTGCTCGGCAGCCTCAATCAGCTCGCCGACTACGTGAAGAGCCACCATGTCGACCACATCTACCTGGCGCTGCCGATGGCCACGCAGCCGCGCATCCTCAAGGTGCTCGACAACCTCAAGGACACCACCGCCTCGATCTTCTTCGTCCCGGACATCTTCGTGACCGACCTCATCCAGGGGCGCGTGGATCAGGTCGGCGGCATGCCCGTGGTGGCCGTGTGCGAGACACCGTTCACCGGTGCCAGCGGCCTGCTCAAGCGGCTGTCGGACATCATCCTGTCGATCCTGATCCTGATCCTGATCTCGCCGCTCATGCTGATCACCGCCATCGGCGTCAAGCTCTCCTCGCGCGGCCCGGTGATCTTCAAACAACGCCGCTATGGCCTCGACGGCAAGGAGATCGTGGTCTACAAGTTCCGCTCGATGACCACCTGCGACGACGGCCAGGTGGTCAAGCAGGCCACCCGCGGCGACAGTCGCATCACCCCCTTCGGCGCCTTCATCCGCAAGACCTCCATCGACGAGCTGCCGCAGTTCGTCAATGTACTGCAGGGGCGCATGAGCATCGTCGGCCCGCGCCCGCACGCGGTGGCCCACAACGAGACCTACCGCAAGATCATCAAGGGCTACATGGTGCGCCACAAGGTCAAGCCCGGCATTACCGGCTGGGCCCAGGTCAATGGCTACCGCGGCGAGACCGAGACGGTCGACAAGATGGAAAAGCGCATCGAATACGACCTGGAATACCTGCGCAACTGGTCGCTGGGGATGGACCTGTGGATCGTCATCAAGACCGCGCTGCTGATGGTGAAGGACAGCCGTGCCTATTGATGGCCGCCTCGCAGCCCTCGTCCTGTGCCTGCTCGCCGCGACCGTGCACGCCGATGCCGGCGGGGACGCCTATCAGCTCCGGATCGATACCGGCCGCTATCGGCTGCAAGACCAGCCGGGCTGGCAACTGCCAGCGCCCGCGAGCACCAACCCGACTGCCGCATCGCGCCCCTTTGCCGAGGCCATCGCCCACGCGGCGAACGCGGCCGGCATCGAGCCCGAGCTGCTCCACGCCGTGGTCCAGGCCGAGTCCGGCTACCGCCCGGACGCCCGTTCCGACAAGGGCGCCACCGGGCTGACCCAGCTCATGCCCGGCACCGCCAAGCAATTCGACGCACGCGCGCTCACCGACGCACATCGCAACCTGCAGGTGGGCGCGCGCTACCTGCGCCGCCTCCTCGACCGCTTCGGCAACGATCGCGCCCTCGCGCTGGCCGCTTACAACGCGGGGCCGGGCGCGGTGACCCGCTACGGTGGCATTCCGCCCTATCCCGAAACGCGGGCCTATGTCGCCCGCGTGTTGCGCGAGTACACCGCCCTCAAGGCCCACCGCCACACCGTGCCCCAGCCGTGGCAACTGGGCGCGTCAGGCGGCGACGCACACCTGCCGGGCGATTCCTGAATCCCAGCCGCCGAGCGACCGCGCACATGTAACGGTCATGGCCAATTGCGGCCAAGTCCGGAATAATGGAATCGACGGGCGCGGGCGTGGCCCGTGACCACGCGTCATCAAGCAACACCGGGAGCGTTGCCGGATTCGTTCGCTTCCAACCGGGATCACGTCGTCGTCGCATGCCAAGAACCAGCCGCTCCATCGCCACGCCCATCGCAAACACCCCGGGCGCTCGGCCCTCTCGCCAGCACGGACGCCCGCTGGTGCTCTGCCTGCTCCTGCTCCTGCCATTACTCGCGCACGCCGCCGGCTTCCCGGCCGATCTGAAAAAGGCACTCGAGCGCGCCAACATCCCCCTCTCCGACGTCGCCGTCTGGGTCAGCCGCGTGGACAAGACCCGGCCCACACTCAGCCACAACCCCGATCTGCCGATGAATCCGGCCTCGGTCATGAAGCTGGTCACCACCTTCGCCACGCTCGACCGCCTCGGCCCCGCCTATTACTGGACGACGCGGCTCAAGATGGACGGCCACATCCACAACCACACCCTCGAAGGTAATCTCTATCTGGTCGGCGGTGGCGACCCGGTCTTCACCCATGCCGATCTGTGGAAGCTCATGCGCCAGATGCGCGAGCTGGGCGTCCAGCAGATCACCGGCGACATCGTCCTCGATGACAGCGCCCTGCGCCTGCCGCCGCATGACCCGGGCGCCTTCGACGGCCAGGCCCTGCGCCCCTACAACGCCGGTCCCAGCGGCCTCATGATCAACTTCAACGCGCTGCGGCTCACTTTCGTACCCGAGCCGGCGCCGGTACCTGCAGGTCCACCGGTGCAACTGGTCAGCGCCGCCAACGCGGCCCCGGCCGCAGCGGTGCCGACAGATCCGCGCCCACCGCGCATCCTGGTCGATCCGCCCATGGCCGGGCTGGATCTGGACAGTGCGGTGCGGACAGTGGACGGCCACTGCGCACGGCGCTGGTACAAGGCCCTGGATGCCGAAGCGACCAGCGAACGCCATCACCGCCGTCTGAGCCTCAAGGGTACCTGGCGTGACGACTGCGGCATCAAGGACTGGTTCGTGTCGCCGGAATCCCCCGAGGATTTCGCCCGCGACGTGGTCGGCGGCCTGTGGAAGGAGCTGGGCGGCAGGCTGGACGGCAAGGTCCGCCAGGGTCTGACGCCGGACGGCCTCCCCACCCTCTTCGTCCACACCTCCCGCCCGCTGGCCGACGTGGTCCGCGACATGAACAAGTGGTCGAACAACGTCATCGCCCGTCAGCTGCTGGCCACCCTCGGCGCCAGCGACAACACCGCGCCGGACATGGTCGCCGGCGGCGCACGGCTGGCTTCGGTGCAGTTGGCCGCGGCCGGCATCGACACCACCGGCCTGAGCATCGAGAACGGCGCCGGCCTGTCACGCACGGCACGCATCACCGTGCGCACCCTGGGGCAGCTGCTCGAGCAGGCGTGGGCACGCCCCTTCATGCCCGAGTTCATCAGCTCCATGGCCGTGGCCGGCATCGACGGCACCGCGCGACGGCGCTTGCGCGACAGCCCGGCCCAGGGCACCGCCCACATCAAGACTGGCACCCTCAACGGGGTGCGCGCCATGGCCGGCTATGTGATCGATCGCAAGGGCCAGCGCCACGTGGTGGCCATGCTGGTCAATCACCCGAACGCGGGCGCCAGCCGGGAGGCACAGGACATCCTCCTCGAATGGGTGTGGGAAGGGCACTGAGGCTCAGATGAGCACCGGAATCTCGCGCTCGAGCCGCACAAGGCCGGCCGCCGGATCCGGCGCCCCGGTCAGCGCATAGGCCTCGACGCCCGCTGCCATCGCCGCACGCAAGGCCGCGCCATAGACCGGATCGATGTCGTCGGCCGGGCACACGCAGCCCACATCGCCCCGGGGCACGCAATACACCATCGCCGCCCGGCCACCGGCACCGACCACCGCCGCCATCTCATGCAGGTGTTTCGTGCCGCGCGTCGTCACCGCATCCGGGAACCGGGCCACGCCCGCCTCGGCCAGGGTCACGTTCTTGACTTCCACGTGACACGGCGGGCCCGACGCGTATTCGAACAGCAGATCGATGCGGCTAGCCGACCCGTAGCGCACCTCGCGGCGAACCCGCTCCGCGCCGCCCAGCGCGTGGAGGCGCCCCGCACCGATCGCCTCTTCCACCAACCCATTGGCACGCCCGGTGTGGATGCCGACCACGACGCCCGGTGCCGCCTCGACCAGCTCCCAGGTCCAGGCGAGCTTGCGTTTCGGATTGTCCGCCGCCGACAGCCACACCCGCGCACCGGGCTCGGCGCAACCGCGCATGCTGCCGGTGTTGGCGCTGTGAGCGGTCACCACGGCGCCGGTGTCGAGCTCGACGTCGGCCAGAAAGCGCTTGTAGCGCCGCAGCAGCCGGCCGGCGACCAGCGGCGGCAGGCGCATCAGGGTTGCGGCACCGGCATCATCTGGCGATTGGACAGGTTGATCCAGCCGCGCACGATGCGATAGAGCACCCACAGGCCGGCAACGGCGATCGCGGCAATGCCGAAGAAGAAGCCGATGATGGAAAAGATCATCACGTAGGCCAGCACGATCCACAGCAGCGCGAACCAGAAGGTGCGGATCTGCCAGCGGAAATGGCTGTCCAGCCAGGTGCCGCGCACCGCATCGCGCTTCACGTAGTTGAGAATCACCGCGATGATCGACGGCAGGCCGGAGACGAAGCTGCCGACGATGGTGGCGGAAGTGGCGATGCCGGAGACGAGCGCCAGCGTGTGCAGCGCGTAGATCACATGCGCGAGATTGACGAGGCCCGGCGTGGGCAGCGGATTGACGTCGATGGTGCGGCTGTCGTCGGTCATCGGGATCTCCAGGAAGGGCGGGTGCCACGCAGGGCAACGCACCCATCATACATGGGGGCCGGCGGCACCGGATCAAGCCACGCGGCGACGGGACTACAGCCCGAGGCGCTCCCACAGCGCATCGACCCTGGCCTTCACCGTCTCGTCCATGACGATCGGCCGACCCCACTCGCGCCGGGTCTCGCTCGGCCACTTGTTGGTCGCATCCAGCCCCATCTTGGAGCCCAGCCCGGCCTCCGGGCTGGCGAAATCGAGGTAGTCGATGGGGGTGTTGTCCACCAGCACGGTGTCGCGGGTCGCGTCCATGCGCGTGGTCATGGCCCACACCACTTCCTTCCAGTCGCGGATGTCGATGTCCTCGTCCACGACAATGATGAACTTGGTGTACATGAACTGGCGCAGAAAGCTCCAGATGCCGAACATCACCCGCTTGGCGTGGCCGGGATACTGCTTGCGGATGCTCACCACCGCCAGCCGGTAGGAGCAGCCCTCGGGCGGCAGGTAGAAGTCCACGATCTCGGTGAACTGCTTCTGCAGCAGCGGCACGAACACCTCGTTGAGCGCCACGCCGAGCATGGCCGGCTCATCGGGCGGCTTGCCGGTGTAGGTGCTGTGATAGATCGGATCGGGCCGCGAGGTGATGCGCTCGACCGTGAACACCGGAAACTCGGCCTGCTCGTTGTAGTAGCCGGTGTGGTCGCCATACGGGCCTTCGAGCGCAGTCTCGCCCGGGTGGATCACGCCCTCGAGCACGATCTCCGCCGTGGCCGGCACCTGCAACTCATTGCCCAGGCACGTGACCAGCTCGGTCTTGCCGCCGCGCAGCAGGCCGGCAAATTGGTATTCGGACAGCGTGTCGGGCACCGGCGTCACCGCCCCCAGGATGGTGGCCGGATCGCAGCCGAGCACCACCGCCACCGGGAAGGGCTCGCCCGGATGCGCCGCGCAGTGGTCGCGATAGTCCAGCGCCCCCCCGCGATGCGCCAGCCAGCGCATGATGAGCTTGTTCGGGCCGAGCACCTGCTGGCGGTAGATGCCCAGGTTCTGGCGCTTCTGGCGCGGCCCGCGGGTCACCACCAGCCCCCAGGTGACGAGCGGGGCCACGTCGCCCGGCCAGCAGTGCTGGATCGGCAGCGCCGACAGATCCACGGCCGCGTCCTCGACGACCCGCGCCTGGCACGGCGCCGAGCGCACCGTCTTGGGCGCCATGTTGAGCACCTGGCGGAACGCGGGCAGCTTTTCCCAGGCGTCGCGCAGCCCCTTGGGCGGCTCCGGTTCCTTGAGGAAGGCAAGCAGTCGCCCCACCTCGCGCAGTTGCGACTGCCAGTCGCCGTCCTCACCCATGCCCATGGCCACGCGCTGCGGGGTGCCGAACAGATTGGTGAGCACCGGCATGGCCTGCGCCACCCCCCGGGTCGTCGGACGCTCGAACAACAGCGCCGGCCCGCCCGCGCGCAGCACCCGGTCCGAGATCTCGGTCATCTCCAGATGGGTATCCACCGGCTCGGTGATGCGCTTCAGTTCCCCCCGGGCCTCGAGCTGGGAGATGAAATCGCGAAGGTCGGTGTAACGCATGGGGCAGGGGCTCCGGTATCCGTCGGCTCCGGATTATAGGCCACGCGTGCCGCTCCCCATGGCCAGACGGGCAACCGATGGCGACGATTTTCGAAACAATTCCGCCCCGCCCCATGCCGCCTGCTTGGCCAAAAATGACTTTGTTCTGACATGGTTGTCTGCCATCATGACATTCGACTGACCTCACACAATCCCGACATGGAGCCTGCCCGATGAAAAAGACGGTTCTCGCCGCCGCGCTCATCGCCGCCACCAGCGCCGCACACGCCATCACCATCGAATTCGACTACAGCTACGACAGCAACAACTTCCTCACGGGCAACTATCGCTCGGTGCTCAACGCCGTCGCCACCGAGTTTGGCAGCCGCATCACCGATGCGCTCGACGCCGCCAGCTACAGCACCATATCGTTCAACGACCCCGGGGCCGATCTGAGCTCAGGGATTTGGCCGAAGATCACGCTTTCCAACCAACAGATCAGTGCCGACACACTACACATTTATGTCGGCGGCACCGATCTTGGCGGCAATACGCTCGGCATCGGCGGCTCCGGCGGCTACAGTGCATTCAGCAGTGTGGATCGCGGCCAGAGCGGCGTCGGTACCAGTGACTACGCCCCCTGGGGCGGTTTCATCTCCTTCGACACCCTGACCAACTGGTATGTCGACACCGATACCGCCACGGACGAATCCTTCAGCGGATTCGACTTTTACTCTGTCGCCGTGCATGAACTGGGTCATGTGCTGGGCATCGGGGTCGCCGATTCCTGGAGCGCTCAGGTCACGGGCGCAGGATTTGCCGGCACCGACTCGGTGGCCGCATATTCCGAAGCGACCGGAAACGCCGAATCATCGGTCCCCCTAAGCGCAGATGGAGGTCACTGGGCAAACGGCACCCAGTCCTTCGTGAACGGTATCCTGCAGGATGCTTCGCTCGATCCGAGCATCGCCAACGGCCAGCGTAAGCGGTTCACCGATCTCGACTGGGCGGCACTGAGTGACGTCGGCTGGCAGGTCACCGCCGTCCCCGAAGCGCAGACCTGGGCCATGATGCTCGCCGGCCTCGGCCTGCTCGGCTGGGCACGCCGCCGTCGCGCCTGAGACGCACCGGCAAGGCATGAAAAACGCCACCTTCGGGTGGCGTTTTTCATGCCTCCCGGACGGAGGCGCCGCTCACCCCATGGGTTTGACCAGGTAGTCGAGCACGATGCCGACGAAGATCGCCGCGCCCAGCCAGTTGTTATGCAGAAAGGCTTTGAAGCAGCGCGCCCGGTCGCGTTCGCGGATCAGGGTGAAGTGGTACACCGCGATGAGCGCCGCGGTCGCCAGCCCCATGTAGTAGAAGACCCCCATTCCCTCGGTGAGACCGACATGGATCATGCAGCCGAGGAAGGCGGCATAGCACAGCATGACGGCCGCCACATCGTAGCGTCCGAAGGTGATCGCCGAGGTCTTGATGCCGATGCGCAGGTCGTCGGGCCGGTCCACCATGGCGTACTCGGTGTCGTAGGCTACGGCCCAGAACACGTTGGCCGCCAGCATCACCCAGGCGTCCGTCGGCACCATGAACTGGATGGCGGCGAAGGCCATGGGGATGCCGAAACCGAAGGCCACGCCCAGGTAGGCCTGGGGAATGGCAAGAAAACGTTTCGTGAACGGGTAACTGCCCGCCAGCAGCAGCGCCGGGATCGACAGCCAGCGCACCAGCGGATGCAGCGGCAGGATGAGGACGAAGGCCGCCAGGGACAGCCCCGCCGCCAGCAGCAGTGCCTCGGTGGTGCCGATCTCGCCGCGCGCCAGCGGCCGGTGCCGGGTGCGCTCCACATGGCCATCGAAGTCGCGATCGGCGTAGTCGTTGATCACGCAACCGGCCGAGCGCATCAGCACCGTCCCGAGCACGAAGATCCACACCACGAAGAACGGCGGCTTGCCCATGCCGGCGATCCACACCCCCCACAGGGTGGGCCACAGCAGCAGCAGGATGCCGATGGGCTTGTCCAGCCGCATGAGGCGCTCGTAGATGCGCAGCCGTTCGCTCAGCGTCATGGGTCCAGTCGGAGAATCGTGGGCAGGAAGATTTCGCTCACCAGCAGCGAACGGCCACGCAGGCGGAATGCCGACCGCCGGGCCCACAGGGCCGGCGGCAGGGCCACGCGCCCGTTCAGCAGGGTGACGAGCCGATGATACCGCGCATCGCGGCCATCGAGACGGGCACAGTGCAGGGGCTGACGCTCGATTCGCGGATCGGAGAACAGCGCAGCCCCCAGCGGCCGTGCGCCGATACCCTGGAACAGACGCCACGGGCCGCGCAGATGGCGCCGCGCCAGCACCGAGCGGGCATACACCACCGGCACCCCGTCGGCAAGGAGCCACACCTCACGCAGCCAGGCGCGCTCACGCGCGGCCAGCCCGAGCGCTGCCGCTTCGTCGGCATGTGGCCGCACCAGCGCCTGACGCACCACCGCCACGTGAAAGTCGCCGCAGCGCGCCCGGATGCGCGCCGTGAGCGAATGCGGATCGACCAGCCAGGGTCGCAGGCGCGCCGCCACCGTGGCGCGGGGCGGCCGGCTCAGCCAGGGGTCGGCGGGAAAGTGCGGGCGGATCGAGGTCATGGGCGTGCGGCGGGGATCATACCGCGTTCAGGCGCGCAGCAGCCCCTCACGCCCCGCCAGCCAGCGCGTCATGATGCGCTCGGCCACCGGGCGCTGATGCGCCAGCAGCTCGACCGCCAGATCGCGCGCCGCGTCGATGAGCGCGCCGTCGGTTTCCAGGTCGGCATAGCGCAGCAGCGGCACGCCGCTCTGGCGCGCGCCGACGAACTCGCCGGGGCCGCGGATGCGCAGGTCCTCGCGGGCGATCTCGAAGCCGTCGGTGTGTTCGTAGATCACCTTGAGGCGGGCGCGCGCAGTGGGCGACAGGGCCTCGCCGAACATGAGGATGCACACCGAATCGACCTTGCCGCGCCCCACCCGCCCGCGCAGCTGATGCAGCTGGGCGAGGCCGAAACGCTCGGCATGCTCGATGACCATGAGGCTGGCGTTGGGCACGTCCACGCCCACCTCGATCACGGTGGTGGCCACCAGCACGTCGAGCTCGCCGGCGGCGAAGGCGGCCATGGTGTCGCGCTTCTCGTCGGCCTTCATGCGCCCATGCACGAGGCCTACGCCAAGTCCTTCGAGCGCCTCGCTCAGATAGGCATGGGTGTCGATGGCGGTCTGCAGTTCCAGCGCCTCGGACTCTTCCACCAGCGGGCACACCCAGTAGGTCTGGCGCCCCTCGCGACAGGCGTCGCGCACCCGCGCCATCACCTCCTCGCGACGCGCGTCGGAGACCAGCTTGGTGACGATGGGGGTGCGCCCCGGCGGCAACTCGTCGAGCACCGACACGTCCAGATCGGCGTAGTAGCTCATGGCCAGGGTGCGGGGGATCGGCGTGGCCGACATCATCAGCATGTGCGGGCTGACGCCCTCGCCCTTGTCGCGCAGCGCCAGGCGCTGGCGCACGCCGAAGCGGTGCTGCTCGTCGACCACCGCCAGTCCGAGCCGGGGCAGGGTCACCGGGTCCTCGATGAGCGCATGGGTGCCCACGGCGAGCACGGATTCGCCGGTCTCGAGACGCGCGCAGGCGGCGGCGCGCTGCTTTTTCGTCAGGCTGCCGGCGATCCATTCCACCGAGATGCCGAGCGGCGCGAGCCACTGGTCGAGCTTGAGATAGTGCTGCTCGGCAAGGATCTCGGTCGGCGCCATCAGCGCCGCCTGCCAGCCGCTTTCCACCGCGCGCAGCATGGCGAGCGCGGCGACGATGGTCTTGCCGCTGCCCACGTCGCCCTGCAGCAGGCGCTGCATGGGATGCGGCTGCGCCAGGTCGGCGTCGATCTGCGCGCTTGCCCGCGCCTGGGCGCCGGTGAGCGCGAAGGGTAGATCGTCGAGCAGCGCCGCCACCAGCCGGCCATCGCCCGCAAGCACCGGCGCGGTGCGCGCCCGCCGCGCCGCATGGGCCTTGCGCAGCGACAGTTGCTGCACCAGCAGCTCCTCGAACTTGAGCCGCTGCCAGGCCGGATGGCTGCGGTCCTCGAGCGCGGCACCGTCCACGTCCGGCGGCGGCTGATGCAACAGCGGAACCGCCTCGCTCAACGGCATGAGCCCGAGCCGGGCGCGGATCGCCTCGGGCAGGAAATCCTCCATGGGCACCGCATGCACGCTGCGCTCGATCAGGCGGCGGATGGCGGTCTGCGCCAGTCCGGCGGTGGTCGGATAGACCGGCGTGAGCGCGGTCGGCAGCGCCTCGCCAGGCGCCACCGAGCGAATGCGCGGATGGATCATCTCGAAACCGAACATGCCGCCGCGCGCCTCGCCGAAGACGCGCACCCGCTTGCCCGGTTCGAGCTGCTTCTGCTGCTGGGGATAGAAGTTGAGCAGGCGCACCGTGAGCGCGCCGGAGTCGTCGCGGATCTGCGCCACCAGCTGGCGCCGGCCACGGAGGCGCACCTCGCAGTCGGTCACCTCGCCTTCCACCTGCATGGGCTCGCCGCCGCGCAGCGCATCGATGGGCACGCAGCGGGTCTCGTCCTCGTAGCGCAACGGCAGGTGCAGGAGCAGATCCTGCGGGCCATGGATGTCGAGCTTGGCCAGCCGGCCCGCCAGCTGGGTGCCGACGCCGGGCCAGCCGCGCACCGGCGACGCGGCGGTGCCTGCCCGGGCCTTGGTCATGTCGGGCGGTGAAACGTCAGCCGATGACGAGAATGGCGTCGGCCTCGACCAGCGCGCCCTTGGGCAGTTCCTTGACGCCCACCGCGGCGCGGGCCGGATAGGGCTGCTCGAAATAGGTGGCCATGATCTCGTTGACGGTGGCGAAATTGGCCAGATCGGTCAGGTAGATGTTGAGTTTGACGACGTCGCCGAGCGCCCCGCCCGCCGCCTCGGCGACCGCCTTGAGGTTGTCGAACACACGCCGCGTCTGGGCCTCGAAGCCGTCCACCAGCGTCATGGTGGCCGGGTCGAGGCCGATCTGGCCGGACAGGTACACGGTGTTGCCGGTGCGCACGGCCTGGGAATAGGTGCCGATGGCGGCGGGGGCGTGGTCGGTGGCGATGATCTGCTTGCTCATGGGTTCGGCTCCGTCGGTGGTGTCGCGCGCTCGGGCGCATTCGAACCGCATTCTACCCAGCCGGCGCCCGCGCCGCACCCGGCCGGGGCGGTCAGCGCCCGCGCAGGGTCACGTCGCAGCCGACCTGCTCGATCACCTTCTGCAGCCCGCGCCGGGCGGCGGTGTTGATGATCAGCGGGGCCATGAAGTTGGCCTTGAGCCCGGCCTCGGCCGGCGAGCCGTCGCGCTTGCGCACGATGACGGCGATGGTGACGTCCTCGGGGGCGTCGAGCGCCAGCGCCGCCACCTCCTCGTCGCTGAGGGTGAATTCATAGTTCACCCCCAGGGCCGCCGGGTCGGTCACCGAGAACACGACCTGAGGATCGTCCACGCTCTGCATCTGCAGCACGTTGGGCTCGTCGCTCTCGGCCACGAAGGCAAAGCGCCGGCAGTCGGCAAACCCGGGCAGGCCGGCGGGAAATTCGACGATGCTTTCGGGCGTGACGTCGATCGGTCCGAAGGCGGGGCTTTCGATATGCATGGGATGTCTCCTCGACAAGGACTGGGGCATGTCATCAGGATAGGAGACGCGCGTCCAGACCCATGCGTGAAAAAGGCCGGCAAAAGCCGGCCTGTTCGGTGCCACACCGCCGCCCGGGACCGTCAGTGCGACGGCACGATGATGCCAGCCGCCAGGCCGGACTTCTTCAGCTTGGCGCGCGCGGCGTCGGCCTCGGCGCGATTCTTGAACGGGCCGATCACGACCCGGCTCTCGATGTGGGCGGGGATGCCCAGGGCATCGACCTTCTTCGCCAGCGCGCTGGCATTGCCCGGTGCGCTGAACACGCCGAGCTGCACCAGGTAGCCGTTCTTGACCGGCGCCGGCGCGGCCTTGGCCGCCGGCGCGGGCGGCGGCGGTGGCGACTTCGCGGCGGGCGGCGGCGCCTCGGCCTTGTCCGCCTCGCCGCCCAGCACCAGACGCGGCGCGCCCGCCACCGGTGGCGGCGTCTCGTCGACCCGATCCTCGGGCGCCACCACGGCCGGCGCCGCGGTCAGTTCCGGCGCCGCCGCATCCCCACCGGTGAGCCCGGATTCGGCCGCCACGGTGGCTTCGACCTCTGCCTGACTGGGCATCGGTGGCGCGCCGTGCGGCGGCTCGGGGATGTCCGGCAGCGGCGGTGGCGGGGCCTCGGCCAGCGACGGCAGCGCCGGCTGCGCCTGCTCGCGCTCGAACCAGGCCAAGCCGGCCAGCAGCGCAACGATCAGCGCAGCGGCCAGACCGGCACGCTTGAACAGCACCGCGCGCTGGCTGGCGCCCGTCTTCGGATGCTCTTGGCTCTGTGTCTTGCTCATGGTGTCTCCCCGGAGGATGCGGAATCCTGTGCCAGCGACTGGACCAGCTCGGCCTCGGCCACCGAGATGCTGCAGCGTTCGGCGATCACGTCCGCCGACATGCCGCGCTGGGCCAGCGACAAGGCCTCGCCGTAGATCGGCGAGACCCGCTGGGCGGCCCGCGCGGCCTCGATCGCCTGCGCCTGGCCGTCGACCAACGCGCGCAGCGCCGTCAGTTCGCCGCGCTGGGTGTCGAGTTCCTCGCGCAGCTGGGCGACGTCGCGACGCAGCTGGCGGATCTCGAGGGCGAGCCCAAAGCTGTCCTCGCTCTCCTGCGATGCGCCCTGCCCTGCCGCGGCGGCCGGTGGCGAAGCCGCGTCCGGATCGTCATCGACCGCCAGCAGGCGCTCGAAGTCGGCCTCGCCGTCGGCGTCCGCTTCTGCCCCGTCCTCATCCTCGTCGTCGACCGCGTCCGCCGGCGCATCCTTGACCTGCAGCGCGCGGATGAGCTGGAACACCAGATACACCGCGAGGATCGCCACGGCTGCGAAGACCCACTCCCGTGCACCCATGTTCATGCTCCCTTGCCGGCCTTGGCCAGCGCCTGATCCAGATCCCAGAGGATGTCCGCCTCGGTCTCGATGCCCACCGACAGGCGCACCATGTCGGGCGGCACGCCGGCGGCACGCTGCTCCGCTTCGGACAACTGCCGGTGGGTGGTGGAGGCCGGATGGATCACCAGCGTCTTGGCGTCGCCCACGTTGGCCAGGTGGCTGATCATCTGCACCGCGTCGATGAAGCGCTCTCCGGCCGCCTGCCCGCCCTGGATGCCGAAGCTGAGGATGGCACCGGCGCCCTTGGGCAGGTAGCGGCGCGCCAGGGCATGGTCGGGGCTGGTGTCGAGGCCGGGGTAGTTCACCCACGCGACCATCGGATGCGCGGCCAGGAAGCGCGCCACCGCCATGGCGTTGGACACATGCCGGTCCATGCGCACATGCAGGGTCTCGAGCCCCTGCAGCAGCATGAAGGCGTTGAAGGGCGAGAGCGCCTGACCGAAGGTGCGCAGCGTCTCCATGCGCGCCTTCATGGTGAAGCCGAAGTCGCCGAAGGTCTCGTAGAAACGCACCCCATGGTAGCCGCGCGAGGGCTCGACCATGTGCGGAAAGCGGCCGTTGTCCCAGGGGAATTTGCCCGATTCGACCAGCACCCCGCCCATGGTGGTGCCATGCCCGCCCATGTACTTGGTGGCCGAGTGCACCACGATGTCGGCACCATACTCGATGGGCCGGCACAGGTACGGTGAGGCCAGGGTGCTGTCGATCACCAGCGGTACGCCGGCGGCGTGCGCGACCTCGGCGATGGGCGCCAGGTCGAGCACGTTGAGCCCCGGGTTGCCGATGATCTCGCCATAAACCGCCTTGGTTCGCTCGTTGATGGCGGCGCCGAAGGCCGCCGGATCGGACGGATCGACGAAGTGGGTGGTGATACCCAGCTTGCGCAGGCTCACGTCCAGCTGCGAGTAGCTGCCGCCGTAGAGGGTGCGGGCAGCGACGATCTCGTCGCCCGCCTCGGCCAGCGTCAGCAGCGCGGTCATCTGCGCCGCCAGGCCGGATGACGTGGCCAGCGCCGCGCGCCCGCCTTCGAGCGCCGCGACACGCTCCTCGAAGGCCGCCACGGTGGGGTTCGAGATGCGCGAATAGACGTTGCCGAAGGTCTGCAGGTTGAACAGCGCGGCGGCGTGCTCGGGCGAATCGAAGACGAAGGAGGTCGTCTGGTAGATGGGCATGGCCCGCGCGCCGGTGGCGGCGTCCGGCGGCTGGCCGGCATGCAGGCAGAGGGTTTCGATACCGAATTGGTGATCGGGCATGGAGATGGCCGGCACACGAACCGGCGAAGGTGGATTTGGTGAAGGATAATACGGATGCCGCCGCGCCACCAACGCCCTCGCCACCACCGCACACCATGCCGATCGACTTCACCCTGCTGGCCTTCTGGGCCAAGAAACTCGTCGCCGTCCTCGTCCTGCCGCCCGCCGGCCCGCTGATCCTCATCGGCCTCGGGCTGAGCGTGCGCCGGCTGCGCGCGCTCGCCTGGCTGGGCTGGATATACGCCCTCGTCGTCAGCACGCCGGTCACGGTGAACTGGCTCGCCGCACCGCTGGAGGCGACCCCGCCGATCCGCACCGAGGCCCTGCGCCAGACCGGCGCCATCGTCATCCTCGGCGCCGGCGTGCGCACCCATGCCCCCGAAATGGGCGGCCCCACGGTCAATGGGCTGTCGCTCGAACGCCTGCGCTACGGCGCCCTGCTGGCGCGGCGCAGTGGCCTGCCGGTGCTGGTCACCGGCGGCGCGCCATGGGGCAAGATCCCGGAAGCCGTGGCCATGAAACAGGTCCTCGAACAGGAATTCAATATCCCGGTGCGCTGGACCGAAAGCGCGGCACTGGATACGCGCGACAACGCCATGTTCTCGGCCCGGCTGCTCAAGGCCGCCGGTATCGAGCGCATCACCCTGGTGACCCATGCGGCCCACATGCCGCGCGCCCGTGCCGCCTTCGAGGCCGCCGGGCTGCAGGTGACGCCGGCGCCGACCGCCTGGCTCTCCAACCCGGACATCGACGACGAATGGCACGACTTCATCCCCGGCCCCCGTGCGGCCTACGCCGGCTGGTACGCCATGCATGAATGGCTCGGCCGCCTCGCCTACCGCCTGTCGGCCCCCTCGCCCGAAGACAGTTCGCGCAGCAGCGACCGCGCCATCCAGCCCAGCGCCCCGACCCCCAGCACCAGCACGCCCCACAGCAACCAGTGAGCCGGATCGTCCCAGTCTGAGCGGGCGCGCGGGGCGGCCGTGACGGTATCCGACGCGTGCCCCGGACGCCCCGCGCCGATGGTCGCCGCGCGAGCGGTGCCGAAGCCCGGCACCACCTGGCCCACCGGCTGCCACACCGGCGCCGCAGACGCATTGCCGGCCAGCAGCGAGAACGGCCCGGCGCCGCGCGCCACGAAGACCACTTGCTCGGGCGTCCAGCCGAGACGCAGCGTCGGCAAGGCGCCGTTCGGCATCCCCTGGCGCAGCTGCACCCGCCACAGCGGATCACGGGTTCGGATCACGTGCGCCGCCTCGCTCTCGACCGGCGCCCCGTCCTGCTGGAGCCGGTAGGCCAGCACCGATCCGCGCCACGTCCAGCGGCGGCTCGGCTGCGGTCGCGACCAGAGCGTCGCCGCGAGCACGTCCGACGGCCCGGCCGGCACCAGCGAGGCCGCCTCGACCGGAAACAGGCCCGGCGAGACGTAGCGCAGCGCATCGCCGTCGCGCTCGCCACTCAGATCGATCCATGCGCGCGCCGGCCCCGCCGCCGTGGCCGCGTGCACCAGCGTCACCCCGGTCAGCGTCAGCGCGGGCGCCGCGCCCAGCCACTCGAGGCGCAGATAGCGCCGATGCACGCCCGGCAGGCGGACCCGACGATGCTCGATGCGCGCCGCTCCGGCCCCGGCAGCCAGCACCACGGCACGGGGCGTCGCGCTCTGCCAGTCGCTCAGATCGTCCGAGGCACGCACCCGCAGCGCTGCCTCGAACTCGGGGGCTCCGGCCCACTGCAGCTCGAGCGCATCGATCGTCTCGTCGAAGCCCGCGGTGTCGATCAGATACGCCATCGCCGGTCCGGCATCGGCCGGCGGCGCCCCTGCGATCTGCACCCGCACCGAGGCCCCGCCGCTGTGCGCGCTCACCGCCACCGCCGGGTCGCCCGCCTCGGCCCGCGCGGCGGGCAGCGGCACGAGGGCTCGCTCCGCGCGCCGCTCGGCCGGCGGGCGGGGCGGCGGCACGAAGGCCATGGGCACCGCCTCGCCCGCCGCATCGACGATGCGCACGTCGCCCAGATCGCCCCGCTGCGCCACCCGATAGACATCGGCCGGCAGCGTGATGGCGACCAGCGAGGTCCGCGCCGGCACCTCGATGGGCAGGCGCAGGGCGAAGTCCGTCGGCGCGGGCGCGGCCATCACCCAGGTACTCGCCAGGGCCAGAGACCACAGGAACCGCTTCATGAGTGCACCTCCCGCGCGGGCGGCAGCGGCGAGAAGTAGCCGACCACCAGCAGCAGCACCCCGGCCCCGATGAAGGAGACGATGCGGGCCACCGTGCCGGTGCTGGCCATGTCCACCAGGAACAGCTTGAGCACCACCCCCCCCAGCAGCGCCGCGCCGATCATCCACAGCAGGCGCCGGGCACCGCGGCTGGCGAGGAAGGTGAGCACCAGCCCGAGCACCCCCCAGAACAGCGACAGGCTCGCCTGCACCGTGTCGCTGGCGAACAGTCGATGGGCCTCCCAGGGCACCGCGCCGAGGTGATGGACCGCCCGCACCACGGCGAGGCTCGCCAGCACGAAGGCCGCGCCACCGAGCACGCCGGGCACGAGTCGGGCGTCCACGGCCAGATCCGCCCGCGTGCGCCGCCACCAGCGCACGCCGCTGAGCAACAGCAGGGCGATCCCCAGATCCAGCGGATTGAGCAGCGGCAGATAGGGCAGCGGCGCCGGCGAACCACCCCCGCCCAGACTCACCGACAGCGCCCAGAGCAGCCCCGCCACCAGCAAGCCGGCGCACCCCACCACGCCGTAGGCCGGGCGCCAGCGCACCACGGGCCAGCGCGCGCCCAAGCGCCCGATCAGCCAGACCGGCAGCAGCAGGCTCAGCATCACCGCCGCGGGGTTCCACATGGTGCCCGGCAGGTCGACCCGCGCCACGGTGCGGGCCACGGCCAGCGTCAGCAGCCACAGGGCCGCCACATGCGCCGGCGCCAGGACGCGGGCGAATCCGGCCGCGCCTTCCGCCCGGCGCAAGGCCCACCCCACCGCCACCGCCGCCAGCGGCCAGGCCAGGGCGCCCCAGCCGGCCAGCGGCATCACCCGCGCATCGGCCGCCATGAGCAGGGCCAGGGCCATGCCCGGCAGCGCCAGCAGACCGGGCCAGTGCAGCAAGGCCCATCCGCGCCGCTCGGCCAGCGCGGTCGCCAGCCCGGCGCTGAGCGCCATGAAGGCGAGCGCGGCCGCCGGCGCGTCGGCCCGACCGATCCAGGCATCGATTTCGGCCAGCCCGCCCCCGACCCACCACAGGGTGGCCCACACCAGCAGGGCCGGCGGCGCCACGCGAAACACGCGTGGCCACTGCGCCCGGGTGTGGCTTGCCATCTGCGCGCTCACGAATCCGGCGACGGCCACCAGTGCCGCGCCCAGGCACTGGCTGTTGAGCACCGGCCAGTCCGCTCGCGGCGCGAACAGGCTGTCACCGAGAAAGCACACGCCGGCGCCCAGCAGCAGCAGCAGACCGGCCGCGATGGCCAGGCGGCGGTGCTGGCGCGTACCCACCCAGAACAGGGCCGCGCCCTCCAGGGCCCAGGCGGCGCCGGTCCAGCGGCCGTCGAGCGCGAGCGGAATCGTCAGCGTCAGGAAGGCGACGCCCAGCGCCACGAAGGCTTCCACCAGCAGACGCAGGGACGGCCGCGCCCGGCCGTGCAGCCAGCGCGCCAGCAACACATAGCCCCCGCCCACCGCCAGCGCGCTCCAGGCCAGCCCGTAGGGCATGTCGTGCACCAGCGCCGCCTGCAGCCCGAAGCCGACCACCGGGGTGCCGAACACCAGCGTGCCGTCCACCGCGTGCCTGAGCTCGGGGGCGCTGCGCCAGGCGTAGAGCACGGCGGCCGCCACGTACATGAGGAAGAAGGCGATCAGGAAGGGCTCGGTGGTGGCGAACTGCTCGGGCCGGTAGTCGCGCGCGCCCCAGGCCAGGGCGATGGAAAAGGTGAACAGGAAGCCGGTGAGATTGAGCCCCCGCCAGGCCTGCTTCCAGGCCACCGCCAGCACCCCGGCGTTGAGCAGCAGGTAGTAGCTGAACAGCATCACATGGCTGCCCTCCCCGGTCGAGGCCAGGATAGGCGCGAGGAAGCCCCCCAGGGTGCCGATCACCGCCAGCGCCTGGGCCCGCTGCGCCAGCGCCAGCACGACCGAGAACGCGACCACGGCAAGCAACAAGGCGAACCCCGCCGTCGCCGGGATCAGGCCGTACAGGCGCATGGCCGCGAAGATGGTCAGGTACAGCACCGCCACGCCGCCACCCTGCAGGCTCAGGGCATAGCCGGGGCGCGCCGCGCGCAGCCGCCAGCCGACCACCAGCAGCGCGATCGCGCCGGCGGCGATGCCGCTCAGGCGCAGCTCGACCGGCAACAGGCTGTGCTCCACGGCATAGCGCGCCAGGAAGGCGAGGCCGAAGAACAGCACCAGCAGGCCCACCCGCACCACGGTGTTGCCGCCGAGCAGCCAGGCGCGCGCCCGGGCGTAGAGGGCGTCCAGCGTCGAGGGTTCTCCTGCGACAGGCGCCGACGTGGCGCCGGCCAGGACGTCGATGCCGCGCCGGCGCACGCGGGCCGGTGGTGCCGGTTCGATCACGGGTTCAGGCCATTCGGGCTCGACCGCCGCCATCGATGGCGAAGGTTCCGGCGCGACCACGGGGGGCGGCGCGGCGGCTGCGGCCGTTTCGGCGGGAGGCACCGGTGCCGCCATGCCCGCCGGCTTCAACGCCTCGAGCGCCCGCTCCAGTTCGCCGACACGGGCTTCGAGCGCCTCGATGCGCCCCGCGTCCGCGCGCGGTCGGCGCAGCACGAGCTGCACGACGCACCCGACCAGCCCCCCCAGGATGACGCCGCCGACCAGATCCTCGACGCTACCCCAGGCGCCCAGCCAGCCGCCCACCACCAGACCGATCACGATCCACATGACATCCGCCTCGCCTTGTTCGTTGTTATCGGGACTCGCCGCGCAGCGCCGCCACCCGGGCCTGCAGGGCCTCCGGCGTGGCGGCACCGGCCGGCACGGGCGCGCCCGCGACCAGCGCAATCCGGTTGAAGATGCCACGGCGCAATGGCTTTGTCATGGCCTTGCCGTCCTTGCGGCTGAAGAAGCTGCCCCACAGCCCGCGCAGCGCCATGGGCACCACCGGCACCGGGTTGCGCTCGAGGATGCGCGCCACCCCCGGCCGGAACGGCGCCAGTTCGCCATCGGCGGTGATCTGCCCCTCCGGGAACAGGCCGACCACCTCGCCCGCATCGAGCGCCTCGGCCACCTGCGCGAAGGCGCGCGCCATCATCGCCGGATCCTCCTTGGCCGAGGCGATGGGAATCGCCCCGCTGGTGCGGAAGGCGAAGGACAGGATCGGCCAGCGGAAGATCCGGTGATCCATCACGAAGCGGATCGGGCGCCGGCAGGCGGCCATGATCACCAGGGCGTCGACGAAGCTCACATGGTTGGCGACGACCAGCGCCGGCCCCGCCTCCGGCACATGGTCGTCACCCTCGACCTCGAGCCGGTAGACCGTGTGCACCAGCATCCACACCAGGAAGCGCAGCAGAAACTCGGGCACCAGGGTGAAGATGTAGATCGCCACCGCCGCGTTGAGCACCGCGGTGATCAGGATCAATTGCGCGATGCTCACCCCCGCCGCCAGCAGGCCGGCACCGAGCAGGGCCGCCACCACCATGAACAGGGCGTTGAGGATGTTGTTGCCGGCGATGATGCGCGAGCGGTGGCTGGCCTCGCTGCGGCTCTGGATGAGCGCGTACAGGGGCACGATGAAGAAGCCGCCGAAGACCCCGATCATCACCAGGTCGGCCAGCGCCCGCCAGGTGGCCGGCTCGGCCAGCACCGTGCCGATGGGCAGATTCACCCCGGGGGCGGCGGCCGGGCTGGCCCACCACAGATCGAGGGCGAACACCGTGAGGCCGATGGCGCCGAAAGGCACGAGGCCGATCTCCACGTGTTTGCCCGAGAGCTTCTCGCACAGCAGCGAGCCGACGCCGATACCCACCGAGAACACCGCCAGCAGCAGCGTCACCGCATGCTCGTCACCGCCCAGCGCGTCGCGCGCATAGCCGGGAAACTGCGACAGGAACAGCGCGCCGTAGAACCAGAACCAGGAGATCCCGAGAATGGACAGGAACACCGTGCGGTTGCCCCGGGTGAAGCCGATGGTGCGCCAGGTCTCGGTGATCGGGTTCCAGCTCACCCGGAGCCCCGGGTCCGCCGCCGGGGCGTCGGGAATGCCCCGGCTGGCCAGATAACCGGCCAGCGCTACCACCAGCGCCGCCGACGACACCCAGACCGCGCCGCCGGACAGGGCGATCATCACCCCGCCGGCGATGGTGCCGAGCAGGATGGCCACGAAGGTGCCCGACTCGACCAGCGCGTTGCCGCCCACCAGCTCGGTCTCGGCCAGGTGCTGCGGCAGAATGGCGTACTTGACCGGGCCGAAGATGGACGACTGCAGGCCCATGAAGAACAGCGTGGCCAGCAGCAGCCACAGGGAATCGAGCGCATAGGCGGCGGCCCCCAGGCCCATCACCCCGATCTCCATGAGCTTGATGAGGCGCATCAGGTGGCTCTTTTCGTACTTGTCGGCGAGCTGGCCGGCGGTGGCCGAGAACAGGAAGAAGGGCAGGATGAAGATGCCGGCCGCCAGGTTCACCAGCACCCCGGGGGCGAGCGTGGTGTAGCGCGCGGCGTCGAAGGTGATCAGCACCACCAGCGCGTTCTTGAACAGGTTGTCGTTGAAGGCGCCGAAGAACTGGGTCAGGAAGAAGGGCGCAAAACGCCGCTGGCGCATCAGGCCGAACTGGGAACTCATTGGACCTCCGCCCATTGCTTGAGGGTGACGTAATCGGTCTTGCCGGTGCCCAGCAGGGGCAGCGCATCGACCGCCACGATCTGCCGCGGCACCGCCAGCTCGGCCACGCCCTGCGCCCGGGCCGCGGCCACGAGCGCGTCGCGCTCGAGCCCGGCGTCGGTGGTGAACAGTACCAGCGCCTCGCCCTTGGCCGCATCGGGCCGGGTGCTGACCGCGTGCTGGGCGTCCGGGCGCGCGGTGGCGGCGAGCCGTTCGACCACTTCGAGGCTGACCATCTCGCCGGCGATCTTGGCGAAGCGCTTGACCCGGCCAAGGATGCGCACGAAACCGTCGGCGTCGATGTCGACGATGTCGCCGGTCTCGTACCAGCCGGCGCCCTGCTCGGAGGCCGGCGGCTGCAGCACCCCCGGCGCCTCGACGCGCAGGTAGCCGCTCATCAGGTTGGGGCCGGCCACATGCAGCACGCCGCCGCATGCGATGCCCGGCACCGGCGCCAGATGCGCCCGCATGCCCGGCAGCATCTGCCCCACGGTGCCGCGCCGGTAGGCCATGGGGGTGTTGACCGCCATCACCGGCGCGGTCTCGGTGGCGCCGTAGCCTTCGAAGATGCGCAGCCCGAACTTGTCGAACCACAACTCGCGCACCGCGTCCGACAGCTTCTCGGCGCCGGCGATCACGTAACGCAGGCGGTAGAAGTCGTAGGGATGCGCATGCCTCGCGTAGTTGCCCAGAAAGGTCGAGGTGCCCAGCAGCACGGTACAGCCGCGGTCGTAGGCCAGCTCCGGAATCACGCGGTAATGCAGCGGGCTCGGATACAGGAACACGTTGGCCCCGCCCAGCAGCGGCAGCAGGCCGCCGGCGGTGAGGCCGAAGGAATGGAACAGCGGCAGCGCGTTGAGGATCTTGTCGTCCACCGAAAAGTCCACCACCGCGCGGATCTGCGCCACGTTGGCCAGCAAGGCGGCATGCGACAGCACCACACCCTTGGGCTTGCCCTCGGAGCCCGAGGTGAACAACACCACGGCCGCATCCTCCGGGCGGCCGGCCCGGGTCGCCAGGCGCGGGAACGGCAACGCCCAGAGCATGAGCCAGAGCTTGTCCAGCCAGCTCATTTCGGCACGCAGGTCTTCCAGGTAGCACACCCGCACGCCCTCGAGCGCGGCGAGCTTGTCCTCCAGCTTCGCCTGGGCGACGAAGGCGCGCGAGCTGATCACGGTGCGGATCTGCGCCGCGGTACAGGCGGCCTGCATGGCCTCGGTGCCCGCGGTGTAATTGAGCATCGCCGGCGTGCGCCCGAAGGCGCCGAGGCCGAACACCAGCCCCAGGGTGGGCGCCAGGTTGGGCAGCAGCAGCCCGACCCGCTCGTCCGCCTCGCTCTCGCGCGCCACCCGCCGCCCCAGCGCCAATGACATCTTGAGGAGGTCCCGGTAGCTGTATTCCTCCTGCCTGAGGTCCTCGAGCAGGCGACGCGAGCGGCCATGGATGGCGGCCGCGTCGAGCAGGGCCTCGAACAGGGTCTGCTGCGGGCGGCTGTCGAAGATCATGGTCTGCATCACCCGGCGCATGGCCTCGCCCGCCTTGCGCCGGCGCTCGCGGGCCGTGGGCGCATCGGGTGTGTCGATGCGGGTGGGCGTCTGGATCGCCAGGCGCAGCTGCGGAAACCAGCGCCGCGGGAAACGGCCGCCCATGCGCGAGAAGTAAGTGCGGGCGGCGCCGTCGATGCGCACCGGCAGCACCGTGGCCCCGGTGCGCGCGGCCACGAAGGCGGGGCCGTCGTAGGTTTTCATGAGGCTGCCGGTGGTGGTGATGCGCCCCTCGGGGAAGATCACCACCGGGCGGCCGGTCTCGATCAGCCGCACCACCTGCTTCATGGCCATGGGGCTGGTCGGATCGACCGCAAGGTAGTCGACCAGCGACAGCATGAGCCGGAACAGCGGCTGGCGCACCACGCTGGTGTGCACCACGAACACCGGATCGATCGGCAGGAACAGGCCCAGCAGCAGCCCGTCGAGAAAGGATTCGTGATTGGCGATCACCAGCAGGCGCGCCTGCGGCGCCGGCATGCGGCCGCTGACGCGGACGCGGAACAGGAGTCGGGCGGCGGCGCGCAGCACCGGTTTGACGAGGGTTCTGAGTTTCATGGTCGGGTCTTGTGTTTATGCGTTGGCATCGGGATCGCGCTGGATCGCGCGCAGGGCGGGCATCGTCCATGAGCGCATGCCCACGACGATGGTGAAGGGCCGACGCTGCTCGGGTGGCAGCTTCTGGTCGGCCAGATGCTGGCTGGAGAAGTCCTGGCACACGCGCACCAAGCGGTCGCGGAAAGCGGTCGCCAGACCGCGCCCCACCTCGCCATGGACCAGGGTAAGCACTTCGGACTCACCGTCGAAGCCGCCGGAAAAGTAGTCACCCAGCACCTCGTCGCGGAAGAAGCGCATCACCGGCCCGTCCGGCAGCCAGCGAAAGCCCTTGGCCACCTTGAGGTGGTAGCGGTTGCCCGGGCGCAGGTCGATGATGCCGATCCGGTCCAGCCGGGCCAGGCAGTGGATGCATTCGGCCTCGGTCAGGGCGTAGGTGGCCACGATCTCCTCGACCGGCAGCTGACTCATGACGCAGATGGCCACCATCAGCAGAGACCGGTCGGCCACCACGGCCTCTTCCTGGGCGAGCGTCAGCCGCTGCAGCAGTGGCTGACTGTCGGCCACGACGCGGGCGAGGTCGGCGAAATCCAGCCCGAGCACGCCGCAGATGGCGTCGATGCGCGACAGGGGCAGATCCCCGGCGCGGGAGAACATGCGCTTGACGCTGGACTCGGCCAACCCGAGGCGGGTGGCGAGTGTCGCGTAGGTCAGGCCGGCCGACTTGAGCTCGGCCTTAAGGGCGGTAATGAGATCCGCAGAGGTCGTCATGGCGATCACCAGAGGGTGGGCATGACGAAGAGTCTATTGAATCAACCCCTGCACGTGAAATGAATTATCACCAGTATCGTATTTCGATACCCGCAGTGGCATTCCCCGATCCGCAACCCACCGCCGGCGGGGGCAACATCGGGGCCCACGGCACCGCCATGCGGATCGCGTGCACCGATTTGCCAATCGATGCTCATGTCATTATCATCGGGGTCGTTGCCATCACCATGGCAACACGATGTCATCAGACCCCGCATCACGGCCTGTCACCCGATGTGCCTCGCGCACATCGCGCCCGCGGGTGGTCTGCCTCCTGCCCCGCCTCCCCCTAACCCGGCGGGGTTCGGTGCGGCGCCTCCCGCCTGCACCTTGCGCGGCCCTGCGGGGCCGTTTTTTTTACGCTCAGTGCACCGCTCGAAGCGCGCCGTCTTCGGCTGCCGCCACCGGCAGGTGGAGCGACACGCGGACGATGCCCTCGGGCAGGTTCTCGATCTCGACGTGGCCATGACACAGATCCGCCACGCCGGACACGATCGCCAGTCCGACGCCCGCGTTCTGCCGCGCGGACGATGCCGGGTCGGTGCGACGAAAGGCGGCCACCGCGTCAAGGCACTCGAGCGGCACCGGATCACCGACGTTCTCCACCGCCACGGTGTAGACGCCGTCGGCCGTGGCGCGCCCGCAGACGGCCACGGGCATGCCCTTCACGGAAAATTTCATCGCGTTGGCCACCAGTTCGAACAAGGCCTGATGCAAGTGGCGCCCGTCGCAGGCCACGGTGGCCGCTTCCACCGCGATCTGGGCCGGCGTCGGCACCCGGGAGCCCGTCAGTGCCACGACCTGATCCACGGTCGCGCGCACCATCGCATCGTCGATCCGGGTCCGCCCCTGCCGGGCCACGGCGTGATCGCCCTGCAGATGACTCAAGGTGAGGAAACGGTGGGTCTGGTTCAGCAGTTGGCGTCCGGCGAGCACGAGTTCGCGACTGATCTCGGCGGTCAGTCCTGACGACAGCCCTTCCTCGGCCAGGGCCCCCATGAGCCCGCCATATCCGAGGATGATATTGAGCGGGTTGCGAAACTTGCTGGGCAGCACGCAGCCCAGCAGCTTGATCTGGCGCCCGTCGAGCCGGGCCATGGCGGTGTTGCGATCGCGGTGACGTTCCAGTTGGGTGTGCACGGCTTCCAGCATCGGCACCGGGTCGACCGGCTTGAACAGGAAATCCTCAGCACCGAGACGCATCGCCTGGCGCACGGCGGCACGGTCATCCGCACGTGCGAGCATGATGATCGGGGTCAGCGCCAGCCACGGATTGGCACGGAGACGCGCCAGCAGGGCAAAACCGTCCATCTCCGGCATGTCCACGTCGCAGAGGATGAGCTCGGGCAGGTGTTCTTCCGCCAGCACGCAACCCTGCCACACATCGTCCGCGCCCAGCACGGCGTGGCCGGCTTCGGTCAGACGAGGCGACACGAGCGCCTGGGTGGTTTGCGGATCGCCGACGACGAGAATCGTCGCCCGGTCGGCGCAAGGCGCTCCGGTGGCGTGATCCGACTGGGCAAGTGCGGCCATGGCGATCTCCTGGCGTACGGCATGTGGCAAAAAAGCGTTTGATTTATTTTTATCATTTTTGACTTTTTTAGCAAACAATGCGTGCACCAGCGCGACGAACGGCCGGCGCGAAGCGCGCGCCGGTCGCCCTACCTACCGCCCTTCGAAACGGGGTTTGCGCTTGTCGAGAAAGGCGCCCACCCCCTCGGCGAAATCCCGGGTGGCGGCACAGCGGGCGAAGGCTTCCGCCTCGCTTTGCAGCTGCGTCTCGAGCGGCATGTCGAAGCTGTCGTTCAGCAATCGCTTGATCTCCGCGTAGGCGTGCCGCGCCCCGGCTTGCAAGCGCTGCGCCAGGGCAAGCACGGCCGCGTCCAGCCCGTCGGCCGCCACCACCTGGCTCACCAGCCCCAGGCGCAGGGCCTCGGCGGCGTCGAAGCGGTCGGCGAGCAACAACAGCTCCATCGCCTTGCGGCGACCGAGCATACGCGGCAGGAAGTGGGACATGCCGCCATCGGCGGGCAGGCCGATGCCCGCGTAGGCACAGGTGAATTTGGCGTCGTCCGCGGCGATCGCCAGATCGCAGCCGAGCATGAGCGACAGGCCGAAACCGGCGCAGGCACCGCGCACCTTGGCGATCACCGGCTGATGCAGCGACTGGAGCACGGCCACCGTGGGGTTGATGTGATGCTCGATCATGGCGCGGAAGGTCGCCAGCCGCGCCGGCGCGCTCAGCTCGAGATGGCGGGCGAAGTCGTTGATGTCGCCGCCGGCCACGAAGTGGGCGCCGGCGCCTTCGATCACGAGGACCTGGATGCGCGCGTCCGCCTTGACCGCGCGCGCGGCCGCCGCCAGATCCTGCATCATCTCGACCGACAGCGCGTTGAGCGCGTCGGGCCGGTTCAGGGTCATCGTGGCAATGCCCGCGTCGACGCGCAGCAGTACGGTATCGGCCATCAGTGTGTCTCCTGTCGTGTTCCGGTGGGCACCTCCGGACCGATCCGCGTTTTGCGCCACGCGCCCGACCCGTGCCACACTCCCATTGTAGCGACACTATACGCCGGCGTATGGATGCCGCGTCCGATTCGTCTGCGAGGAACCCACCCATGCCACCGGTCACCCAGGGCCTGATCATCGTCACCGTGCTCGTGTTCATGTTGCAGCTGTCGGGCGCCGGCGCACTGCTCGATGCCTTCGCCCTGTGGCCCAGCGTGGGCAACGTGCTGACCGCCCCCTGGCAACTGGTCACCTACAGTTTCCTGCATGGCAGCATCGGTCACATCTTCTTCAACCTGTTCGCCGTGTACATGTTCGGCGCGCCCCTCGAGCAGGTGTTCGGCCCGAAGCGTTTCGCCCAGCTGTGGTTCGCGAGCGTGTTCAGCGGCGCCCTGATGCAGGTGCTGGTCGCGACCCTGACGGGCAACATGGTGCCGGTGATCGGCGCCTCCGCAGGGGTGTTCGGCCTGCTGCTCGGCTACGGCATGCTGTTTCCCAACCGTCGCCTGATGCTGCTGTTCCCGCCCATCCCCATGCCCGCGAAGGTGTTCGTGGTCGGCTACGGCGCGCTCGAGCTGTTTCTCGGCCTGACCGGCATGCAGGCGGGCGTGGCGCATTTCGCCCACCTGGGGGGGATGCTCGGTGCGTGGCTGATGCTGCGCCGCTTCACCGGGCGCCGCCGGCGCGGGTGATCGGCCGGTCGGCGCTCAGACCGGGTGGGCGTGAATGAAGCGCGCCAGCGCCTGGTCGATGCCGAGGATGTGCTCCCTGAGCCAGGTGCCGAGGAATGCGAGCAGGGCCTCCCGGTCCAGCTCGCCCGTGCTGGTGAAACGGTCGCGAAAGGCGACGATGCGGGCGGCGAACTCACGATGCTGGGCCACATGCGCGTCAGCCGTCTCGGGCTGGCGCGCGGCATAGTCGGCTGCCTGCATCATCGCCTCCTCGGCCTCGAAGTGATAGAGCGCGTAGGCGAGCAGGTCGCGCAGCAACTGGTCGATCGCCTCGTGCCGCACCTCGCCGCGCAACTTGGCCTGGGCCTCGTTGAGGGTGTCGATGAGAATGTGGTGCTGCTCGTCCATATCGGCGATGCCGGTCTCGAACCCGGCCTCCCAGACAATGGGTGCGCCATCCTGCGGTGAGCGTTCTAGATCCATCCGTTTGAGTCTCCTGAACCGATGCCGGTCCATGCGAATTGTCGGGTCAGCAGGGCCGGCACCTCGGCCGCGGCCACCGGCTTCGACACCGCGAACCCCTGTACCGCGGGGCAACCGGCCGCCGCCAGCAAGGGCAGATGCTCGGGGAAGCCCAGTTCCTTGGCCACCAGGTGCCGACCGGCCACTGCGGCCAGGTCGAGGTGCGCCCGAACCAGCGGCGGCAGCCCGCTCGCCCCCGGCCCCAGGCCCATCAGGCCCGGCGCGATCTTGATCTCGTCGAAAGTGCCGGTGACCATCGCATGGATCGAGTCGCTGCCAGCCACGACGCCGTCGAGCGCGACCCGGACCCCGAGCGCGTGACAGGCCGACAGGAGGGTACCGGACACCTCGGCGCCGTGCATGAGATTGGCGCTGTCGACCTCCACCGTGAGGGCCTGTGCCGGCAGGTCGCCGGCCAGGGCCGCGATCGCGTCGACCAGACGCGGCAGGTGCGACGCGTGGGCGAACAGATTGACGTGCAGCGCCGGTTCGCAGCCCCCGGTGCGCCATTGCGCCATGTCGGCGCGGGCGCACGCCAGCACGAACAGATCCACGTCGAGCGCCACGCGGCCATCGTTCACGAAGGGCAGAAACTCGGAGGCGGGCAGGACCCCCAGCACCGGATGCGCCCAGCGCAGCAGGGCCTCCACGGCCAGCACCCGCCCCGATCCCATCGACACGATCGGCTGGTAGTGCAGCGTCAGTTGCGCCTCGTTCATCGCCCGGGTGACCCGGTCGAGCAACTCCTCGCGCACCTTGGCGCGCCGCTCGAGGATGGCGTTGAAGAAGGCGATGCGGTTCTTGCCGGCGGCCTTGGCGCGATACATCGCCTCGTCCGCATCGCGCAGCAAGCGGTCGGCACCGAGCCCGTCGTTGGGATAGACCGCCACGCCGATGCTGGCGGTCACCCGGGCCTGATGCCCGTCGAGCGCCACCGGCTGGGCGATCGCGGTGAGCACCCGCATGAGGATGCCCTCGCATTCGGCCAGCGCGTCGAGATCGACGAGCAGCAGCACGAACTCGTCGCCACCGAGGCGCACCACGGTGTCCCCGGCCCGCAGCTGTGCCTTGATGCGCCGTGCGATCTGACGCAGCAGCTCGTCGCCGGCTTCGTGCCCGAAGCTGTCGTTGACCGCCTTGAAACCGTCCAAGTCGAGAAAGCACACCCCTAGCAGGGAGCCGGTTCGCTGGGCATGCGCCATCGCCAGGCGCTGGTGGTCCGCAAGCACCTGCCGGTTCGGCAGCCCGGTCAGCGCATCGCGGTGTGCCAACCGGTCGAGCGTGACCTTTTGTGCCAGCGCACCGGAGACATCGCGCACGATGACCAGCCGGACGGGTTCGCCATCCCAGGTCAGTGCGGTGGTCGCCACCTCGACGGGAAAGCGCAGCCCGCCGGCCTTGCGATGCCAGATCGTTCCGGCGGGGACGGCCTCGTCGCCCCCTTCGGGCGGCGCCGCGACCTGGAAGTCGGAGAAGCGGCGCCCCACCAGCGCCTGCTTGCCCGGTCCGTACAGCAGGCCGGCGGCCCGGTTGGCCTCGAGAATGCGCTCGTCGCCCTCGGCGATGACGAGCATGGCGTCGTTGCCGTGCTCGAACAGCGCCCGGTACCGGGCCGTCGCCTCGCGCCCACGGGTGCCGTGGAGCATCACCTTGCGCCAGAAGCGCCGCAGCACGCCGTACAGCAGGCCGGCGGTCACGAGGACGAAACCCACGCCCTTGACCCCGCTGATCCAGGTCGCCTCGGCCAGATCCGCCGCCACCCAGGCCACGATCTCGTCGGAGACGAGAATCCACAGCACCGCCACCAGTGCGTAGCCGGCCACGATCCGCCACACGAAGCCGGGCACGCGGGCGTTCATGGACACACCCGGTCATTCGGGCCGCGCCTGGCGGCCACGACGGGTGGCGCCATCGCCCGGTCCATGGCCGTTAGCCGGCCATCCGGGCTTCGTCGCCCGGGCCGTCGAACGCCACCCGCGCCGGCTGCGGGCGACCGAACAGGTAGCCCTGCAGCACATGACAGCCGCGCGCGGTCAGGTAGCTGCGCTGGGCCTCCGTCTCGACCCCCTCGGCCACCACTTCCATGCCCAGATCCCGGGCCAGTGACAGGGTCGCATCGGCGATGGCGCAATCCTCGGGGTCGTCGGGCAGGTCGCGCACGAAGGAGCGGTCGATCTTGAGCCGCTCGATGGGGAAGCGCTTGAGATAGGCCAGACTCGAGTAGCCGGTGCCGAAGTCGTCCAGCGCCAGGGTAAAGCCGATGCGGCGCAGCCGCTGCAGGCGCTCGACCATGTCGCCGCCGCCCTGCATGAGCGCGCTTTCGGTGATCTCCAGCTCGATGCGCGCGGGATCCGCGCCGGCGCCGGCGAGCAGCTGTTCGAGCTTCGCCACGAAGCCCTCGTGACGGAACTGGAGTGCCGAGATGTTGATCGCCAGCCGCGGCGTGTCTTCGCCATCCTCGCGCCAGCGCGCCTGCTGTGCGAACGCCGTGCGCAACACCCACTCGCCGATGGGCAGGATCAGCCCGGTCGCTTCGGCCACGGGGATGAATTCCGCCGGCGGCACCCGGCCGAGCACGCCGCTTTCCCAGCGCAGCAGGGCCTCGTAGCCGACGATGCGGCCGTCCGCACCGCTGACCTGCGGCTGGTAGTGCAGTTCGAACTCGTCGCGTTCGAGCGCGCGGCGCAGCGCACTGGACATGCGCAACTGATGCTGCGCGTGCAGATTCATCTCGTCGCGGAAGAACTGGTAGGCGTTGCGCCCCGCTTCCTTGGCGCTGTACATGGCCAGGTCCGCCTGCTTGAGCAGCACGTCGGCATCGGTCGCGTCCTGCGGATAGAGGGCGATGCCGATGCTGACCGAGACCGATAGTTCGTGATGGTCGATGGCGATGGGCTCGCGGAGCACCTCGGTCATCTTGTTGGCCACCACCGCCGCATCCTCGGCGCGTGGCAGGCGCGTGAGCATGGCCACGAACTCGTCGCCGCCCTGGCGCGCGAGCAGGTCGTCCTCGCGCAACACCGACTGCAGGCGCGAGGCGACCACCGCCAGCAGGCGATCGCCGATGGCGTGGCCGAGCGAATCATTGACGGTCTTGAACTGGTCCAGATCCAGGAACAGCACCGCGAACTGCTCCTGATGGCGACGCGCCGTCATCACCTGGGCACGCACACGCTCGATCCAGAACGCCCGGTTGGGCAGATGGGTGAGCGGGTCGAAGTGGGCCAGATACTGGATGTGGGCCTCGGCGGCACGCGCGTCGGTGACGTCGCGCACGGTGCCGCGGATCATCACGCCGCGCCCGGGCAGGCGCTCGCTCTCGAGATGGAAATGACCGATACGGTTGGCGTCGGTGCCGTCGGAGAAGCGGCAGTCCAGCTCCGCAAAGGCCGGCGCATCGTCCAGGCGCGCCAGCTCGACGATGAGGCTGGCCCGATCCTCCATCTGGAGGCGATCGAGAAAGGCGCCGAAGCTCAGGGTCGCCCCGGGCCGCAACCCGAGCATGCGCAGCATCTGGTCGGACCAATGCACCTGCTGGCGCTCCACGTCCAGCTCCCAGCTGCCCAGTTGCGCGAGCGCCTGGGCTCGTGCCAGCGCCGCCTGCCCGGCACGCAGCTGCTCTCCGCTGAGTTCCAGCTGCGCGGTGCGCTCGCGCACCAGCGCCTCGACCCGCTGGGTGTGACCGCTGGTCACCAGCAGGAAGGCGCCCAGCAGCGAGACCGCCAGCGGGTTGACGATCAGCATCGCCCAGGCCGCCCAGCCCCGGTGCTGGTTGGCATAGACCGGCGTCGCGACGATGCGCACATGCCACTTGCGCCCGGCAAAATCGAGCGGCGTCTGCCAGGCCAGCGCGCTGTCCGACAGGGCGGCCGTCTCGCAACCCTCGGTACCGTAAAGCGGGTAGCGACCAGCGTCATCCTCGTCAAAAAGGCAGACCCTCAGTTGCGTCTCGCCGCTTTCGGCGAGCACCCCGTCCACCTCGTCGCCCATCCGCAGGCCCACATAGACCATGCCGATGAGACTCTTTTGCGGATCATCGATGGTCGGATCGCGCACCACGTGATAGACGATCACGCCGCGTTGCGCACCGGTCTCCTGCTGCAGGCGGATCGGCCGGGTCGCGACCGGGCCGTCCAGCGCCATCGACCGGCGCAGGGCGGTATCCGCCGGGGCAAAACCGAGCGGGTCGAGCCCGACCACGGCCCGATTGCGCTCGAGGGGCGCCACCAGGGTGATCGGCAGATAGAAGGACGCCGGTTCCAGACTCTTCTCGTGGCCGGCCCGGTCGCGCTGGAAGACGCGGAAATCGGGGGTCACGTTCGCACGGGCCCAGGCGGTGAATTCATCGAGTTCACCGGGCTTGACCAAGGGCGCCCAGCCGACCACGTGCAGCCCCGGATAGCGCGCCAGCCACGGTGCCACCAAGCCCTGGAAGAAGCGTCCGTCGGCCCCCTGCTGGGCCTCGATGGTCTGGTGGGTCGCGTGGAGCGCGTCGAGCTGGTCGGTGAGGCGCGAGATCAGCAGCTGGGAGAGCGCACGCACATCGCGCTGGAAATCGTTCTGCAGCCGCTCGCTCTCCCAGCGCCCGATCTGGAAGATCATGATCGCCAGCATCAACAGGGCGAACAGCAGCGGCCACACGACCAGGTTGCGGCGACCGGTCCAGGCCGAACGCGGGAAGCGCACGATCGCCAGCACCAGGGGCAGGAACACCAGCACTCCGAGCGAATCGCCGGCCCACCAGTTGGCCCAGGAGAAGGCCACCTCGTCGCCCTGGATAACGCCGAAGGCCACCAGCGAGCTGACCGAGATGGTGGCATTGACCAGACAGGCTACCGGCCCGCCGAGCAGCAGCAGCCGGATCACCCCCTTGCCACTGCTCATGGACTGCTCGATGGTGGCGTGGCGCTCGATGAGTACACGGGCGACGACCGCCTGCACGCAGGCGCCGAGGCCGACGATCGAGGCATTGATCAGGCCGCCGAGTTCGAGCCCGACGGTGAGACTGGAGACGATGTTGGTGGCAAAGGAGCCGAGAAAGATGGCCGGCAAGGCCCGATAGCCGAACATCAGAACCGCCGCGACCGCGATCCCCGCGGGCGGATACAAGGGGGCGACGTAGCCCGGCGCGATGGCCATCTGCAGCGACAGCACCCCCAGCACGCCGTAGGACAGCGCGACGAGCAGCAGCTTCAGCGACAGCGGGTAGGCAGCAGGCGGGCGGGCTTGGATCATCGGGGCTCGGAGGGTCGCGTCAGCGCTCGTCGGGAGCGCGGTCATGGCTAACTTTCGTAATAACGGCGTCAAGTATGCCCGTCTTGAGCCGGTCCTTGAATGCACGCCGCCCGCCGGGAACAAAAAAGCCCGGCCGAAGCCGGGCTCGAATGCGCCACGCGGCGTCTCAGACGCGCTCGAAGAGCCCCGCCGCGCCCATGCCGGTACCGATGCACATGGTGACCATGCCGTACTTGAGGGCCGGGTCGCGCTGCATGGCGCTCATGACCGTGGCGGTGCGGATGGCGCCGGTCGCGCCCAGCGGATGCCCCAGCGCGATGGCCCCGCCGATCGGATTGACCCGGACCGGATCGAGCCCGAGCTGGTTCATGACCGCCAGCGACTGGGCCGCGAAGGCCTCGTTCAGCTCGATCCAGCCCACATCGTCCTGGGCGACGCCGGCCGCCTTGAGGGCACGCGGGATGGCCTCCACCGGGCCGATGCCCATCACCTCCGGCGGCACCCCGGCCACCGCGTAGCTGGCGAGACGGGCGATGGGGGTGACCCCATAGCGCTTCAGCGCCGCCTCGCTCATGAGCAGCACCGCGCCGGCGCCGTCGGACATCTGCGAGCTGTTGCCCGCCGTCACCGACCCCTTGGCGGCGAACACCGGCCGCAACTTGGCGAGCCGCTCGATCGAGGCGTCGGCACGCGGGCCCTCGTCGGTATCGCACACCTGCTCGAGCACGCGCACCGCGCCGCCCTCGCCGGGTACATGGGTGCGCACCGTACAGGGGCTGATCTCGGCGGTCAGCTGCCCGGCCTCGATCGCCGCCAGCGCCCGCTGGTGGGACTGCAGTGCAAAGGCGTCCTGCGCCTCGCGACCGATCTTCCATTGAGTGGCCACCCGCTCGGCGGTCAGGCCCATGCCGAAAGCGATGGCCCGGTGCGCGTCGTCGGCGAAGATCGCCGGGTTCATGCTCACCTTGTTGCCCATCATCTGCGGCATGGCGCTCATGGACTCGGTGCCGGCGGCGATCATCACGTCGGCCTCGCCCAGGCGGATGCGCGCCGCGGCATCGGCCACGGTCTGCACCCCCGAGGCGCAGAAGCGGTTGACGGTCATGCCCGGCACGCTCTGCGGCAGACCCGCGAGCAGCAGGCCGACGCGGGCCACGTTCATGCCCTGCTCGGCCTCCGGCATGGCGCAGCCGGCGATCACGTCGCCGATCTCGGTCTCGTCGAGGCCCGGCACCCGGTCGATCACGGCGCGCAGCACATGGGCGAGCATGTCGTCGGGGCGGACGTGGGCGAACATGCCGCCCTTCTTGCCCACCGGCGTGCGCGTGGCGGCGACGATGTAGGCATCCTGAATCTGTCTGGTCATGGTGATCTCCTTGTCGCCGCTCAGTTGCGCAGCGGCTTGCCGGTTTCGAGCATATGGACGATGCGCGCCTGGGTCGGCTCGCACTTGAGCAGGTCGACGAACAGCGCACGCTCCACGTCCAGAATCCATTGCTCGCTCACCTGTGCATTGGTCTCCACCTCGCCGCCGCACAGCGCGGTGGCCGCGGCCTTGGCGACCCGGTAGTCGTGCGCCGAGATGAAGCCGCCCTCGGCCATGTTCACCAGCATCATTTCGCAGGTGGCGATGCCGTTGCGCCCGGCCACCTTCACCGCCCGGCTCTCCACCGGCGGCCGGTAGCCCGCCTCGGCCATGCCGCGCGCCCGCCGGAGGGCGGCGTAAAGCAGCTCATGGGGGTTGAACAGCACATCGTCCGAGGCCTTCGCGAAGCCCAGCTGCACCGCCTCGAGCGCGCTCTTGGCCACGGTCGCCATGGCGATGGTCTGGAAGGCATTCTGGATGTACAGGAACACGTCGCCACCCGCCGCCCGCCGCGCCAGGGTGTGCGCCTGCAGGGCGAACTCCTTGCAGCCGCCGCCGGCCGGGATCAGGCCCACGCCGGCCTCGACCAGGCCGACGTAGCTCTCCAGCGCCATCACCCGATGCGCGGCATGCATGACGAACTCGCAACCGCCGCCCAGGGCCATGCCCTGCACCGCCGCCACCACCGGCACCTGGGCGTGCTTGAGGGTCATGGACGCGGCCTGGAACCGGGCGACCGTCCTTTCGAGCCGGTCGAACTGCCCCGCCTTGATGGCCTCGGTCACCTGCATGAGATTGGCGCCGACCGCGAACGGGGCGTCGTGCCAGATCACCAGGCCGTCCAGATCGCGCTCGGCGCGCGCCACCGCCTCGATGACGCCGTCCAGCACCTCCTCGCCGATGGCATGCATCTTCGAGGTGATGGAGAGGATGCCGATGCGCGCGTCCTGGTCCGGCCGCACCCACAGGCGCACCCCGGCGTTCTCCCACAGGGTCTGCCCGGCATCGGGGCGCGCCTCGCCGAGCACGGTCTCGGGAGAGAGCTGACGCCGGTAGACCGGCAGGTCCGAGCGCGGCTTGAGCGCGTTCTCCGCCGCCGAATACGAGCCTTCCGGCGCATGCACCGCGTCGCGCTCGAACACCCATGCCGGCAGCGGCGCGTCGGCCATGGCGTGGCCGGCCTCGATGTCCTCGCGGATGGCCTCGGCGGTGGCGCGCCAGCCGGCCGCCTGCCAGGTCTCGAACGGCCCCTGGCTCCAGCCGAAGCCCCAGCGCATGGCGAAGTCCACATCACGCGCGTTGTCGGCGATGTCGCCCAGGTGGCAGGCGCAGTAGTGGAACACGTCGCGGAAGATGGCCCACAGGAACTGGGCCTGCGGATGGGCGCAGGCGCGCAGCTCGAGGAATTTTTCCACCGGATCGCGCAGCGCGAGGATCTCGTCCACCTCGGGCGCGATGTGGCCACCGCTGGCGCGATAGTCCTGGTGCTCCAGGTCGAGCACGCTGATCTGCTTGCCCTGCTTGGTGTAGATGCCGGCCCGCGTCTTCTGCCCCAGCGCGCCCTGGTCGATCAGCGCCGTCAGCCACGCCGGCGCCTGGAAGAAGGCGTGCCAGGGATCGTCCGGCAGGGTCGCCTGCATGGTGTGGATCACGTGGGCCAGGGTGTCGAGGCCGACCACGTCGGCGGTGCGGTAGGTGGCGCTCTTGGGGCGGCCGATCTTCGGCCCGGTGAGCAGGTCCACCTCGTCGAAGCCGAGGCCGAGGCGCGCGGTGTGGTGCATCACCGCAAGCATGGAGAACACCCCCACGCGGTTGGCCACGAAGTTGGGCGTGTCCTTCGCGCGCACGATGCTCTTGCCCAGGCGCGTGGTCAGCCAGGTCTCGAGCTGATCGAGCATGGCCGGATCGGTGTGCGCGGTGGCGATCAATTCCACCAGCGCCATGTAGCGGGGCGGATTGAAGAAGTGGATGCCGCAGAAGCGGCCGCGCAAGGCCGCGGGCATGCCCTCGGCCAGCGCCGTGATCGACAGCCCCGAGGTGTTGGAGGCGAAGATCGCGTCCGGGCGCAGATGCGGCGCCACCTTTGCGTACAGGTCCAGCTTCCATTCCATCTTCTCGGCAATCGCCTCGATGACCAGATCGCACTCGCGCAGCTTCTCGAGGTCGTGTTCGTAGTTGGCCGCCTCGATCGCCTGCAAGGTTTCCTTCGTCGCCGCCGGGGCCGGCTGCAGCTTCCTGAGCCCCGCCAACGCCTTGTTGACGATCCCGTTCGCATCGCCCGCCTTCGCCGGCAAGTCAAACAGCACCACCGGCACATCGGCATTGGCGCAATGGGTCGCGATCTGCGCCCCCATCACGCCGGCACCGAGCACCGCCACCTTCCTTACGGTCATTCTGCTCACTGTGTTCTCCCGTTCAGGCCCACCGGCCGGCGCGACGTACCCGCCGGCCGGATCGCCATCGGCGCGGCCAGGCAACGTGCGGATCGGCTCAGGCCGTCCATCCACTCGCTTGGCGCACCAAAAAGCACTTTCGTACTATTTCTTGCTTAAACAAGGTCGATATCCGTGTGGATATCGACGCCTGCCATTCGTTCAGACCGATTGCGTCGGTACGCATCCGGGTCGTCGGCCACTGCGGACGGGCCGGCCCCTGCCGCCCCGTCCCTACCGGCTCAGAAGCCCATGGAGTACTGGGCGCCGAGGATCACCACGTCGGAGTCATAGGTGCCGGTCACACGCCCCCGGCCATCCGCCGCCTGATCGTTGTTGATATGGGTCTTGTCCACGAACAGGTATGCCAGGCCCAGGTCAAGGCGACTTTGCGGATTGACCTGCCACTGCGTCCCCACGGTGAGCCAGGTCCGATTCGCATCGGGCAGAGACACCAGGCGGCTCGCCTGATCCTTGACCGGCGTCTGATCGTACGCCACGCCGAACTTGAGCTTCCAGGCGTCATTCAGCTTGTAGTTCGCGCCCAGCGAGATGCGCCACGTATCACGAAAATTGGTCTCGAGCGTCTGCGCCGTACTGCCGGCAAGCGCGCCCGAAGTACGAACGATCTTGACCTCCTTGATGGAGCTCCAGCCGGTCCACGACAGGTCGCCGAGCATCTCCCAGTCGCTGCTGAGTTGCTGCGCTACGCTCAGGGTGAAGGTATCCGGAAGTTCCACATCGGCCTTGGCGTCACTGTTTGTCGTCAGCGGCGACAAACCGGCGAGCGGCCCCTCGAACTTCAGGCTGCCGTCGAGCTTGTGCTTGACGCTGGAACGATAGGCAAGCCCCAGCTTGGTGGTCGGCGAGAGTTTGAACAGGATGCCGGCGTTCCAGCCCCAGCTGTCGTCGTCGGCATCGAGCTTGACCTTGGTATTGGCGAGACCCGCCGCAGCGAACGGCGGGGAAAGAACCGTCGCCATGCGCGCGTACTCCGCTTCCATCCGCTGCCAGTTCAGGCCCAGGCCGACGGAAATCATGTCATTGACCTTGAACGCCAGGGATGGATTGACGTTCATCGTCTTGATTTCGAATTTCAACGCCTGCGCCCGCCCGATCCAGTCGTCGTCATACTCCGTCTTGAGGCCAAACGGTGCGCTGAATCCGATACCGGCATACAGACGATCGGTCAGCGCCCACGACAGATACGCATTGGGCACCGCACTCCAGTCCCCGGCATCGCCCGACATCCCGCCACTGGCCGGCACTGTGACCGGTGAATAGAGAAAGACACTGTCGGTGTTGGAAAAATCGAACGACGGCCGAACGAAATCCACCCCCACCGAGAACTCGCGCGCCTGCAGCTCGGTCATGCCCGCCGGGTTGAAGAAGATGGTACTGGCGTCCTCCGCCACCGCCGCCGTGCCCGCAAAGGCGTTGCCCAACCCGCTGGCGTTCTGCTCCAGCAGCTGGAAGCCGGCGGCGGACGCCTGGGTGCCCGCCATGGCCAGCACAGCGGCCGATACGAGGCGGGTGATGTGTCGTGTTTGCATGGATGTCTCCTCAATGGAATCGAATGCGGGTGGCCCCCCGCTTGCTGCTCCTGGCCGCAAGCCATTCATGGCTGCGGTGGAATCTCTCGTTTGACGCCTTCCTGACCGACCGCAACATAGGTCAGCCGGGCCTCGGTCACCTTGACCACGATCGGGTTTTCCGGATGCCGTTCGGCATACACCTCCACGTCCACGACCACGGAGGTGCGGCCGACCGATGCGACTTCGGCGTAAAAACTCACCAGATCGCCCACCGAGATGGGCTGTTTGAACTGAAACGAATTGACCGCCACCGTCGCCACCCGGCCGCGCGCCCGGCGCATGGCGGGAATGGCGCCGGCAATGTCCACCTGGGCCATGATCCAGCCACCGAACACATCCCCCTGCGGGTTCAGATCGGCGGGCATGGGCATGACCCGCAGGACGGGGTCGCGGTCAGTGGGCAGGGCGGCAATGTGGTCGGTCATGAAGGCATCCTGAGCAAAGACATGTCATGCGCTCTGCGCGTGAGCCGCGTCGTCGCGCTGTTGAAGGTAATGCAGCGGACCGCCGCGAAACGGGGCGAAGCCCGTACCGAATATTACGCCAGCATCGGCCAGATCCGCATCCGCCACCACCCCGGAATCGACGCATCGCGCGGCGGCCTGCAGCAGCGGTTCGATGATCCGGTCGGCCAGCCCGGCCGGAGCCTCGGCGGCCTTCGCCTTCTGCGCCTTGCCGTCCTTCCACGCATAGAAACCTTGGCCGGACTTGCGCCCCAGCTTGCCGGCCTGGACGCGCGATACCAGCGCCCGCGGCGGCTCGGACTCGCCCCCGGTCAGCGCCTTGCCGGCGGCCAGGGCGATATCGAGCCCGACCGTGTCGACCAGCTCGACCGGCCCCATCGGCATGCCGAAGGCCACCAGCGCCTGGTCGATCGTCTCCGGCGCGAGGCCCTCGTCGACACAACGCAGGGCTTCGAGCATGTAGGGCCCGAGCACGGCATTGACAAGAAAGCCCGGCGCGCTCTTGACGGGCAGCGGCAGCTTGTCGATGCGGCGCACGAACCCGGCGGCGCGCCGGACCTGCTCCGGGTCCGACTGCGGGCCGTCGACCACCTCCACCAGGGGCAGCATGGCCACCGGGTTGAAGAAATGGATGCCCACCAGCCGGGACGGGTCTTTCAGGGCGCTGGCGATGTCCTCGACACGCAGGCTGGAGGTGTTGGTCGCCAGCACCGCCTCGGGTTTCGCCCGCCGCTCCAGAGCGGCGAACAGGGTCCGCTTGACCTCGAGGTCTTCGAAGATCGCCTCGATGACCACATCGGCCCGGGCCACGCCGTGGCCCTCCGGGTCGGGCAACAGCCGGTCCAGGGTGAAGCGCACACGGGTCCGATCGCCGCGGAATTTCTTCGTATAGAGCGTCTGCGCCCGGGCGATGGCGGGGGCGATGCGCTCGACGCTCTGGTCCTGCAGCGTCACCTGCATGCCGCGCAGCGCGCACCAGGCGGCGATGTCGCCGCCCATGACGCCGGCGCCGACCACGTGCACATGACGGGGCGCGAAGTCGCTGTCCTTGCCGAGGCGCTTGAGGCGCTCCTGCAGGAAGAACACGCGTACAAGGTTCTTGGCGGTGGGCGAGCGGAAGATCGCCTCCAGCGAGGCCGCATCGCCCGCCGGCACCGCAAGCGCGTTGCCGCCATGCTTCGCCCAGATGTCGATGATCGCGTAGGGCGCCGGATAGTGCTCGGGCCGCGCCTTGCGGATCACCTGCCGGCGCGCCTGGGCGGCAACGAGCGTCTTGAGCGGCCCGTTCAGGAGGCGCTGCCACCACGGCAGCCGGCGCGGCGGCGCGCCCGAGGTCACCAGGGTGCGCGCGGCCTTGTCCATCACCCGTGGCGGCACGGCGGCGTCGACCAGGCCGATGCGCCGGGCGCGCCGGGCATCCAGGCCCTTGCCGGTGAGCATCATGTCGAGCGCGGCGGAGGGGCCGGCGACCTCGGGCAGCCGCTTCATGCCGCCCCAGCCGGGCACGATGCCGAGCATCACTTCGGGGAGCGCCAGGCGCGTGCCGGGCTCATCGACGGCGATGCGGTAGCGGCATGCCAGCGACAGCTCGAGCCCGCCCCCCATGCAGTGGCCGCGAATGAGCGCCAGGGTCGGATAGGGTACCTGCGCGAGGCGGTTGAAGATGTCCCAGCCGCGCCCGACCAGTGCCCGTGCGGCGGCGGCCGAGTCGATGCGGGTGAACTCTTCGATGTCGGCCCCGGCGATGAAGCCGGCGCGCTTCGCGGAGCGGATCACCAGCGCCCGCGGCGGCTGCGCCGAGAGTGCGGAGAGCACCCGGTCGAACTCGTGCAGCGCCGGGGTGGACAGGGTGTTGGTGGCGCTGTCCGCGGTATCGAAATCGAGCCAGGCGACATCGTCTTCGTCACGCGTGAGTCGCCAGTGGGTATCGGTCATTCGCTCTTCCCTTCGCTGGCCGCCAACGCCGGGCCGCCCGCCACGGTCGGTTGGCCGTCGCCCCGGATCATGGGGATACGGTCGGCGCAGGCCTTGGCCACATGCAGGGGGGCGTGACCGCCGCCTGCGCCAACCGTAAGCGGTACGGTGTCGCGCCTCATGCGCTCACCGTCTCGACGAGCATGGCACCGCCCTGCCCGCCGCCAATGCAGATCGACGCCATGCCGCGCTGTTTGCCCTCGCGGCGCAGCGCCGCGAGCAGATGCAGAACGATGCGCGCGCCGCTGGCGCCGACCGGATGCCCCTGGGCGATGGCACCGCCATCCACGTTCAGCCGCGCCGCATCGAGCGTGCCCAGCGCGGCGTCGAGCCCGAGTGCGTCACGGCAGTAATCATCGTCTTCCCAGGCGCGCAGGCAGGCGATCACCTGAGCGGCGAAAGCTTCGTTGATTTCCCACAGGTCGAGATCGTTGAGCCCGAGACCGTGGCGCTGCAGGATGGGCGTGGCCGCGTGCACCGGCCCCAGACCCATCTGATCGGGCGCCAACCCTGCCCACTGGCTGTCCACCAGACGGCCGATGGGCGTCAGGCCGTGACGCTCGACCGCCGCCTCGGAGGCGAGCACCAGCCACGCGGCGCCATCGGTGATCTGGGAGCTGTTGCCCGCGGTCACCCGGCCGTAGTTCTTGTCGAAGAAGGGGCGCAGCTTGGCCAGGTTGGCCGCGGTGGAGTCGGCGCGCACGCCGTCATCCCTGTCGAACACGGTGCCTTCCGCCCCCACCAGCGGGACGATCTCGCCGAAATGCCCGGCCGCTTGCGCCGCCAGGACCTTCTCGTGGCTGCGTGCCGCGAACGCATCCATGGCCTCGCGGGTGATGCCGAACTTCCACGCCAGGTTCTCCGCGGTCTGCCCCATGAGCTGGCCACAGATCGGGTCGGTGAGCCCCTTGACGATGCCGATCACCGGCGCCAGGTGGCCGAGCCGGAACTTGCGCAGCATCGCCACGCGCTGACCGAACGATTTGGCCGCGTACCAGCCGGACAGCCAGCGCACCATCGCCTCGGAGAACAGCAGCGGCGCCCGGGAGAGCGCATCGACCCCACCAGCCAGCACCAGATCGGCACGGCCGGCCTGGATGTTGACCATGGCCGAATCGAGCGCCTGCATGCCGCTGGCGCAGTTGCGCATCACCGTCCAGCCCGGCACCTTGTCGCCGCAGCCCATGCGCAGCGCCACCACCCGGCCGATGTTCACCTCCTCCGGCGCCGGACTGGCGCAGCCGAGAATGACCTCGTCGAGCGCATCGGGCGCGAAGGGCTGGCGCATGAGCAGCGCCGCGCCGGTCATCGTCGCCAGATCCGAGGCCGCGAACGGCCCCGGCGTGTTGCGCGACTTGAGGAACGGGGAGCGCGCCCCGTCGACGATATAGACCGGGGGGCTTGCCTTGCGCCTCATGCCGCCTCGCGCCGCAGTTGCTGGTCGTCGTCGGAGATCTCGTCCAGCGCCGCGCGCAGGCCGAAATCGTAGGGGAAGTCGTCGACCCGGATGACCTTGTCGCGCAACACCCCCTTGCGCCGAAGCAGCGCCAACTCCTCGTCGGACACGATGCCGGCCTCGTGGGCCCGCACATAGAGCGCGTCGACCCCGCCGCCGACCAGCAGGCCGGGTTCGAAGTCGCCGCTGCGCACCGCCTGCTTCACCCGCGCCTCGATCGGTTCGGCCTCGATCGTGGCCACCAGCGCCTGCTCGAGCACGCCGACCGGATCTTCCACGTCGTCGGGGGCGTACGCGTCGGCGATCAGGCGCTCCCGGGTCGGCGAGGGCTCGATCAGCAGCCGTGCCACCTCGTGGCCGAGCCGGTCGCTGGGCACCACGTAGGGCCGCCCGAGGGGGAACACCACGATCCGCCGCAGCACGAAGGCGAACAGCTTGTTGGGGAAGTTGGCGATGGTGCCCTCGAAGGCGTTCTGCGCCTTGAACATGGCGTCCCACACCGCCCAGTGCATCAGCGGCGCATCGGCCGCATGACGCCCTTCGGCCTCGTAGCGCTTGAGGGTGGCCGACACCAGGTACATGGCCGAGAGGATGTCCCCCAGACGCGCGGAGAGCTTTTCCTTGCGCTTGAGCGCGCCGCCCATGGTGCCCATGGAGATGTCGGAGAGGAAGGCAAAGGCGGCCGAATAGCGCGTCAGTTGCTGATAGTAGCGCTTGGTTTCCGGCGCCACGTCGGCCGGCACCTTCACGAAGTGCGAACCGGTCAGGCCCATCACCAGGGCCCGGGCGGCGTTCTGGATCGTGTGACCGACATGCCCCCAGAGCGCGGCGTCGAAGGCCGCCAGGTCGTTCTCCTGGGCCGAGTGCATTTCCTTGAGCACATAGGGATGGCAACGGATCGCGCCCTGGCCGAACAGGATCAGACTGCGGGTGAGAATGTTCGCGCCTTCGACCGTGATGCCCACCGGGATCTGCTCGTAGGCACGGCCGAGGAAGTTCTGCGGCCCCAGGCAGATGCCCTTGCCGCCGATCACGTCCATGCCGTCGTTGACGGTCTGCCGGGCGCGCTCGGTGATGTGGTACTTGACGATGGCGGAGACCACCGAGGGCTTGGCGCCCTGGTCGATGGCGCCGGCGGTGAAGATGCGCGCCGCGTCGGACAGATAGGTGTTCGCACCGATGCGGGTGAGCGCCTCTTCGACCCCTTCGAACCGGCCGATGGCGGTCTTGAACTGATAGCGCACCCGCGCATAGGCCCCCACCGCCCGTGCGGTGAGCTTCTGCATGCCGGTGTTGGAACCGGGCAGCGAGATCGAGCGCCCGGCGGCGAGACACTCCATGAGCATGCGCCAGCCCTGCCCCGCCATCGCCGGGCCGCCGATGATGAACTCCAGCGGCATGAACACGTCCTCGCCACGGATCGGCCCGTTCATCCACACCGCGTTGAGCGGGAAGTGGCGGCGGCCGATGTCCACGCCCGGATGATTCCACGGCACCAGCGCGCAGGTGATGCCGATGTCCTCGGTGTCGCCGAGCAGGTGATCGGGATCGAACAGGCGGAAGGCCAGGCCGAAGACGGTACACACCGGTGCGAGCGTGATATAGCGCTTGTCGAAGCTGACCCGCATGCCGAGCACTTCGCGACCCTGCCACTGGCCCTTGCAGATCACGCCGGCGTCGGGGATCGAGGCGGCATCCGAGCCGGCCCACGGGCTGGTGAGCGCGAAGGCCGGAATCTCCTTGCCGGCCGCCAGCCGCGGCAGATAGTGATTCTTCTGCTCGTCGGTGCCGTAGTGCAGCAGCAGCTCCGCCGGCCCGAGCGAGTTGGGCACCATCACGGTCACCGCTGCCGCCGAGGAACGGGTCGACAGCTTGGTCACCACCTGGGAGTGGGCATAGGCCGAGAAGCCCTTGCCGCCGTATTCCTTGGGGATGATCATGCCGAGAAAGCCCTCGGACTTGATGTAGTTCCACACCGCGATGGGCAGATCCTGGCGCAGGCTGCAGTCCCATTCATCGGTCAGGCGGCACAGCTCCGCGGTCTGCACGTCGAGGAAGCGTTGTTCTTCGTCATTCAACGACGGCCACGGATAGGCACGCATCTTGTCCCAGTCGGGTCGCCCGGAGAACAGATCGCCCTCCCACCACACGGTCCCGGCCTCGAGGGCGTCCTTCTCGGTCTGGGACATGGACGGCAGGGCCTTGCGGAAGGCCTTGAGAATGGGCGCGGTGACGTAGGCCTTGCGGACCGAATCGATCAGGAACAGCGCGAATCCGGCCACCGCCAGCGCCATCACCAGGAGCGTCGCCCCGGTCGGCCAGGCACCGACCCAGGCCAGTCCCGCCAGCCAGGCGACACTCGCCACGGCCCAGGCAAAAAGGGGCGCTCGCCCGTAGGCGAGCGCGGTTGCCAAGAGAGGGAGGGCCAAAAAAAACCAGATCATGCAGGTGTCTCCTCGTCGATCGGCCGGGGTGCTCTCGCGGCGCCCTCGGCCAGGGGGTCAGGCGGCGTTTCGCCGGGCGCTGTCGTCCATGGCCTGCAAGCCAGGCAATGGCGCACGCAGGCCGCCGAGCAGGAAGGACATCAGGCGGGGCGCCAGCCGCGCCGGGTCCTTGTCGTCGAAATCGCCGGTGAACAGGCGCAGCGCGTCGGTGCCGGCAATGGCGTAGGACATGGCGCCCATCATGAAATGGAAGCGCCACAGGATTTCCTCGCGGGGCACATCGGGCAACGCGTCGTAGAGCGCACCCATGAAGCGGTCCACCACCTCGGCATATTCTTCGGCGAGAAACTGGCGCACGAAGGCGTTGGGTTCGGTGTAGGTGCGCCCGAGCAGACGCATGAAGGTGGCGCCACCACCCTCGGTGTCCGCCGCCATGTCCAGCGACACCCCGAAAAAGGCCTCGACGATGCGACTGGGTTTGAGCGGTTTGCCCTCGGCGGCCCTTTCGGCCATCTCGAGGGCGGCCAGGCGGCGACGGTTCAGGTCGGTCAAGCGTCGTCGGAACACTTCCTGGATCAGAGCATCCTTGCTGCCGAAGTGGTAATTGACCGCCGCCAGATTCACATTGGCCTGGCCGGTGATCATGCGCATCGAGGTCGCCTCGAAACCGTGCGTCGTAAATAGGGATTCGGCCGCATCGAGAATGCGTGCACGTGTCTCCGGCCCCTGCTTGTGGTTTGTCTCACTCATTGGGATCACGCTCGCTGTTGTTCTGGTTGTCAGTTTTTCAGACATCGGGCGCACAGAATCTCGTTCAAACGTTCGTTTGAATCATACGTTCCGCTAACGCGATGTCAACTGTTTTCTAGGCAGGCGCCAGAGAAAGATCAATGAGCACTGCAACATACGCGAGCCGGGATGCGGCACGGATCGCCGCTCCCCGTCTCCGGGGACGCCCGGGAGACAATAAGAAAGGGCGCGACGAATCGCGCCCTTTCGCTCATCGGACAAACGTCGCCTCAGCCGTCGATGCCACCCGGCATGAAGCGCGGCCCCATGCCACGACGCGCCTGGCGCGCGCTCATCTGCTGTTGCAGCTGCTCGCGCTGCTCGGCGGTCAGCAGCTGGTAGATCTCGTGCTGGTTGCGCAGCCGCAGCTGGGCCATGCGGCTCATGGCGGCGGCACGCTGCTCAGTCAGCGCCTTCACCTTGGCCTCGTCGTAGGCATCCTGCTGCATCATCCCGCGCAGGGCCTGGCTGGCGCTGCGGACGGTCTTCATTTCCTCATGCATTTGGGGCGCGAGGGCGTGGCGCAGTTCGAAGATCTTGTCACGCTGCGCCTCGCTCAGATCCAGCGTGCGCAGCAGGCCGCCACCGTGATGGCCGCCCTGCCCCCAGGCCATCGCCATGCGCTGGCCGTGCGACCCGCAGCCGCCGAAGCCGCTGTCGCCGCCTCCCGGCCGGGCCTGCGCCACGAAGGGCACCGCGAGGGCGATGCTGCTGGCCGCCAGAAAGGCGCCGATGATCTTGGTTCGCTTGTTCATTGCATCTCTCCTGTCTTCATATCCGGATCGGACAGGCCGGGTGTCGGGCCCTTGCCTGTTGGATGCAGTGTGCGCGGGCGCCGGGTTAAGGGTCGTCAGACCCGCGTAAATTGAGGTAAAGCCGGGTAAATCCGCTCATGACGCCGACAGCGGGTCGTATCATGTGCCCGTGCATTCAGGAGAACCGATCATGACCCGAGTCCTGCTGGTCGACGACGACGTCGAACTGTCCGGCATGCTCAGCGAGTACCTCACGCAGGAAGGTTTCGAGACCCATGCCGTGCATGACGGCGAGGCGGGCGTGGCCGCCGCGTTGTCGGGTGACTACGACATCGCTGTACTCGACGTGATGATGCCGGTCCTCAACGGGGTCGAGGCCCTGCGCCGGATCCGCCAGCACAGCAGCCTGCCGGTCCTGATGCTCACCGCCCGTGGCGACGACATCGACCGCGTCGTCGGCCTCGAACTGGGCGCGGACGACTATGTGCCCAAACCGTGCACACCGCGCGAACTGGTGGCGCGCCTGCGCGCCATCCTGCGGCGCATGGCCGCGCCGCCGCCCGCCGAAGCGCAACCGGACGCCCTCCAGGAGGGGCCGCTGACCCTGTGGCCCGCCAAACGCAGCGCCGATTGGCAGGGCGAGCCCCTGGCGCTGACGAGCACCGAATTCTCCTTGCTCGAAGCGCTGGTGCGCGAAGCGGGGCATGTGGTGAGCAAGGCCGACCTGTCGGAAAAGGCGCTCGGCCGCCCACTGGCCCGGTTCGACCGCAGCATCGACGTCCATGTGAGCAGCATCCGCCAGAAGCTCGGCCCACGGCGGGATGGCCAGTCGTGGATCCAGACCGTGCGCGGTCAGGGCTATCAGTTCGTACGCGAGTAGGTCATGGGCCGTCTGTTCTGGAAATCCTTCGTCGCCTTCTGGCTGGCGCTCATCATCGCCGGTGCCGGCGTCGGCACGGCGGTGTGGCTGCATCGGCAGTCCAGCATCGATGAGGCCGCCGAGCGGCTCGCGCCGCGCATCAACTTCTGGCTTGATACCACCGAGGCCGTGCTGGCCGATGGCAACCCCCAGGCCACCCGGCGACTGCTCATGGGCTCGTGGCGACGCCAAGACGGTCCGCCGGTGCTCGTCATCGACACCAATGGCCGCGAGCTGGCCGGCCATCCCCTGCCACCGCCGCGCGCGCTCGACGACCTCCCCGCCTCGGCGCGGCGCTGGGTGACGGCGGCGGACGGACGGCGCTACGAGATTGTCATCAATCCAAACCGGCTCAACCGCGATCGTCACTCGCGACAGCCGCCCACCCCGCTGATTCCGATCGCGGCGGGGCTGATCGCCAGTCTCGGCTTCAGCGCCCTGCTGGCCTGGTACGTGGCCAAGCCCATCCGCGCGCTGCGCCGCGCCTTCGACGCGGCCGCGCGAGGGCATCTGGAGACCCGCGTCACCCCGTCCATGGGCGGGCGTCGCGACGAGATCGCCGATCTGGGCCAGGATTTCGACCGCATGGCCGCCCGGCTGCAAGCCCAGATCACCGCCCAGCGCCGGCTGCTGCACGACGTCTCCCACGAGCTGCGCTCACCCTTGGCGCGCATGCAGGCGGCCATCGGCCTGGGGCGCAAGAATCCGGAGCGGCGCGAGGAGACCTTCGACCGGCTCGAGCGCGAATCGCAGCGGCTCGACACCCTGGTCGGCGAGCTGCTCACCCTGGCCCGGCTCGAAGCGGGCTCCAACGGCCACCTCGAACGCGTCGAACTGATGGAGATGCTCGCCGACATCAGTGAGGACGCCCGCTTCGAAGCGCAAGCCAAGGGACGGGACGTGGTCTTCGCCGGCGAGGGCGAAGCCTGGGCCCGGGTGCAGGCCACACCGCTGCAGCGGGCCTTCGAAAACGTCATCCGCAACGCGGTCAAATACACCGCCGAGGGCACCACCGTCGAGGTGACCGTCTCACGCGCCGGCGACCGGCTCACGGTCGACGTGGCGGACCGGGGCCCCGGCGTACCGGCGGCCGACCTGCCCTACATCTTTGAACCCTTTCATCGCGGCAGCGCACCGACGGCAGCGCCCGGCTTCGGCCTTGGCCTCGCAATCGCCAAGCGCGCCCTCGGGGCCCACGATGGCCAGATCGAGGCGATGCCACGCCCCGGCGGCGGTCTCCGGGTGCGTCTGACCCTGCCCCTGAATGATCAGGCGCAGACGCGCTGAAGCTGGCGGTCGTGCCAGCGTCCGAGCAGGGTCTGGGCGAGCACGGCCCCCACCAGCGCCAGTGCCATATCGGCCTGGGTGTCCCAGGGGTCGCCCTGGGTGCCGAGAAAATCCACCGCGCCCTGCCCCATGATCACCGCGGCCTGCCATTCGATGAGTTCATAGAGGGCCGAGATCGCGAGGCAGATACAGCACACCAGGAAGAACAGCCAGCCACGCCGGGCGAGCACCCCCAGACGCAGCAGCAGCTCGCGGGCGACCATGGCGGGCACGAAGCCCTGGGCCAGGTGGCCGATGCGATCGTAGGGATTGCGCGCGAATCCGAAGGCGTCCTGAATCCAGAAGCCGAGCGGAACACGCGCATAGGTGTAGGCCCCGCCCAGAATCAGGATCAGCGCATGCACCGCGATCAGCACCAGGACCAGCTCGGTGAGCGGAAAATGCCGATGGGTGGCGGCGATCAACGGCAACGCGATGAGCACCGGGGCGACCTCCATGAACCAGGTCAGCCGATCGTGAGGCGCAAGCCCCGAGACGACGAGCGCCACCCCCACGATCGCCGCCAGACCCAGCGCCAGCCGATCCCGATTGTTCATCGCCCATGCCTCCCGGTTCCGTCCCGCGCACCTTACCATGCCGTCCACTGGCCTTACGCGCCCCATCTGCATACACTCGACCCCTGACCCGCCGGCACCCGCCCCATGCCCGACACCCCGACGCTGCTGAGTTTCCTCGGTACCGCCCTGATCCTCACCCTCGCCCCCGGCCCCGACAATCTGATGGTGCTGGCGCACAGTCTCGCGCGTGGGCGACGCGCCGGGCTCGGCCTGGCGCTGGGCTGCGCCCTCGGCTGCATGACCCACATCCTCTGGGCCACGCTCGGCGTCAGCGCCGCGCTGGCCGCCTCGCCAGTCGCGTTCTCGGTGCTGAAGCTGGCCGGCGCGCTCTATCTGGCCTGGCTCGGCGTCGGTGCACTGCGCGCGGCCCGGCGCGCGCCCGAACTGCGTCAGGTCTCAGGCCCGGCACGCCGCTGGCGCAACGACGTCGCCCGCGGCTTTCTCGCCAATGCGGTCAATCCCAAGGTCGCGCTGTTCTTTCTGGCCTTCATGCCCCAGTTCGTGAACCCCACGGCCCATGACGCAGCGCTGCAGATGGTGGTGCTTGGCGCGGTGTTCATGGCGCAGACGGTGCTGGTCTTCGGCGCCATCGCGCTCACGGCCGGACACATCGGCGCGGCGCTGCGACGCCACCCCCGCGTCGCCCCATGGCTGGATCGGCTGGCGGGCATCGTCTTCCTGGCCCTGGCGGCCCGACTCGCGACCAGCGGCCCACTGCGCTGAGCCGACGCCACCGGCAATACAGGTAAACTCGCGCCATGCGACACCGAGCCTCCGGCGCCCTGCCCGCCCCCGAACCGACCGAGCGCCACGACTGGCACACGCTCAAGACCCTCATCCCCTACCTGTGGAGTTACCGCGGGCGCGTGATCTTCGCGCTCTCGTGCCTGCTCCTGGCCAAGCTGGCCAACGTGGGCGTGCCGATGGTGTTCAAGCACCTGGTGGACGCACTCACCATCACCCCCGAGCAGGCCTTCATCGTCGTGCCGGCCGCCATCCTGGGTGCCTACGGGGTGCTGCGCTTCTCGACCTCGCTGTTCACCGAGCTGCGCGAACTGGTGTTCGCCCGCGTCACCCAGCAGGCGGTGCGCAACATCTCGCTGCAGGTGTTCAATCATCTGCACGCGCTGTCGCTGCGCTTTCACCTCGAACGCCAGACCGGGGGCCTGACCCGGGACATCGAGCGCGGCACCCGCTCGGTGGGCTCGCTCATCAGCTACACGCTCTACAGCATCCTGCCCACGCTGGTCGAGATCGGGCTCGTGATCGGCATCCTGTTCGTCAATTACGACGCGGTGTTCGCCCTCATCACCAGCGCCACCCTGATTTTCTACATCACCTTCACGGTGCGGGTGACCAACTGGCGCACGGCCTTGCGGCGCAAGGCCAACGAGCTCGATTCGGCCGCCAATGCGCGCGCCATCGACAGCCTGATCAACTTCGAGACGGTCAAGTATTTCAACAACGAACGCTTCGAGGCCGGCCGCTACGACGAGCAGCTGCATCAATGGGCCGACGCCCAGATCAAGAACCAGCTCTCGCTCTCGGGGCTCAACATCGGCCAGGCGGCCATCATCTCGACCGCGGTGACGGCCATGATGTGGCTGGCGGCCAACCGCGTCGCCGCCGGCACCATGACCATCGGCGACATCGTGCTGATCAACGCCTACATGCTGCAGCTGTACATCCCGCTGAATTTCCTCGGCGTGATCTACCGCGAAATCCGCCAGTCGCTCACCGATATCGAGCGCATGTTCGGCCTGCTCGGCCAGCACAAGGAGATCGACGACACGCCCGACGCCGGCAGCCTCGCCCCCGGTCCGGCAACGGTGCGCTTCGAGCATGTGGACTTTCACTACGATCCGGCGCGGGACATCCTCTTCGACGTGGACTTCACCATTCCTGCCGGCCGGACGGTGGCCGTGGTCGGCCACTCCGGGTCGGGCAAGTCCACCCTGGCGCGCCTGCTGTTCCGCTTCTATGACGTGACCGGCGGGCGCATCACCGTCAATGGCGTCGACGTGCGCGATCTGCAGCAGGACAGCCTGCGCCGGGCGATCGGCATCGTGCCCCAGGACACCGTCCTGTTCAACGACACCCTGCGCTACAACATCCAGTACGGCAACCCGGAAGCCTCGCCGGGGGCGGTCGAAGCGGCCGCCAGCGCGGCGCAGCTGGACGATTTCATCGCCCGCCTGCCCGAGGGGATGGACACCCGGGTCGGGGAGCGGGGACTGAAGCTCTCGGGCGGCGAGAAGCAGCGTGTCGCCATCGCTCGCGCCCTGCTCAAGGATCCGGCGGTGCTGATCTTCGACGAGGCGACCTCGGCCCTGGATTCGAAGACCGAGAAGGCGATCCAGGCGCAGATCGACCGCGCCGCCCGCGGACGCACCGCGCTGGTCATCGCGCACCGCCTGTCGACGGTGGCCCATGCGGACGAAATCATCGTGCTCGACCAGGGCCGTATCGTCGAACGCGGGCACCACCGCGAACTGCTGGCCGCCAGCGGCGCCTACGCGCAGATGTGGCGCCTGCAGCAGCAGGAAGCCCACGAGCGCGACCTCGAAACCGGCGCAGCCTGAGATCGTCGCGAGCCCGGCTCTGGTGCTTCAAGGCACCCGCCCCCGGGTCGGTGGACAAAAGAAAAGCGGCGCCGTGTGGCGCCGCAAGTCGACGGAGTATTGCTCGCCTCAGGAACGACGGCGACGCAATCCAAAGACTCCGAGAAGACCGATGCCGGCCAGCGCGAGCGAACCCGGCTCGGCAACACCGGTGCCCGGCTGCCCGCAGTTGGTGCAGGCCTGAACCGAATACACCTTGAAGAAGTCGTTGCCGACGTACATCGAAGAGGCATACGCCGGGTTGATGGCGCCGATCAGCCAGTAGGAGGCGCACACTTCGTTTGTCAGCGAGGCCACGGTACGCCCGTAGCTGTCGGTGGAGAACTGGCTGCCGCCGTTGCCGTAATACAGGTTCTCGATGAAGTTCCAGCCGCTCAGGTCATTGGACGGTGCGCCGGCGGCCATCACCGTGATGTCGGCGTCGCCGGAGATCCAGCCCAGGGTGATCTTGTCCAGGCTCACGGCCTGATCGAAGCTGAGCATCAGCCACTCGTAGTCACCCGAGTTGTCCACCGCGTGCTGGGGGCTCGTGCCGTCGGTGCTGGTGGCCTTCACGCCATAACCACTGCCGCTGTAGTAGGTCATGGAGTAGGCATCGTTCAGGGTGCTTGACCCGCTGGTATTGTAGTAGGCATCCAGCGACACCAGGGCATTACCGGACGACCCCGCATCGGTGAGGTTGTAGGTGGGGCAGGACGGCTCAGTGGAACCGCCACCACAGTGGGTGCTCTTGTTGTAGGCAGTGTAGTAAGAGCCCCCGGTCGCCATCGCCGGCAGGCTGATCACCGCCGCCATCGACACCAGGGCGGTCGTGAGAAGCTTTTTCATTTTTGAAATCTCCGGTTACGGATTCGTTTGGCAAATATTAAGCAAAGTTAGTGCCAGACGTAGATTTTGTTTTAATTCATGCACTTGCCGAACAGCCGCATAGAAACCGATCGGAAAGCGTCAGATTTTCCGACACGTTATTCTCCCGTGCGGCATTCACTTTTGCAGCCGCTGCTGCAACGCACGCGCCTCGTCGGCACCCCGAAAACCCCGGCCATCGGCGAGCGCTGCGGCCAGCTCGGCCTCGGCTTCGCCGGTCCGTCCGCTGCGAGCGAGCGCCTCGGCAAGGTGGTAACGGATCTCGGGCAGGCCCGGCGCCCGCAAGCGTGCGTCACGCAGCAGGGCGAGTGCCCCGTCCACATCCCCCGACTGGAGTCGCAGCCAGCCCACGGTATCGATCACGCGCGGATCGTTCGGCGCCAGCGCACGGGCCTTGTCGGCGGTGGCCATGGCGCCGGCGTCCTTGAGCTCGAACTGCACCCGCGCGAGCCGGTTGAGGATACCGGGACTATCGGGCGCGTCGCGCAGCAAACGCCGGTACGCGTCCCGCGCTTCGGCCCATTTCGCCTGCCGCTCCAGGATCTGGCCCAAGGCATCGTAGATGACCGGCGTGGCGTGGCGTGCCTGTTCATCGCGCAAGGTCGCCTCGGCGGCGGCCAGATCGCCGAGGCGCTCCTGCACAGCCGACAGGTTCAGGGCCGCACGAGCGTCCGGATGCGCACGGTACTGCTGCGCAAAGTGCTTGAGCGCAGCCGGCCCGTCGCCGGAGGCCAGCGCGATGGTGCCCTGATAGCGCAGCAGACCGGGATCATTCGGTGCCGACTTGCGCAAAGCCTCCAGCGCCTTGCGCGCCGTGTCGACCTGTCCCCGGTGCAGGGCGATGTCGATGGCCAGCGCATGCGCCGGAGCGAAATCGGTGCGCGCGGTCAAGGCCTTCTGAAGATTGTATTCAGCGTCGTCAGGGAAGCCGGCGCCGAGCATGAGGCGGCCGATGCGGACCTGGGCCGCTGGATCGAACTCGGCGATGCGGGTCATGTTGCGAAAGGTCTGCCGAGCCGCCTTGGGATCCCCCGCCGCGAGGTAGGCCTGGCCGAGGACGGCCTGAACCCCCAGGTCGTCCGGATGGCGCAGCCCGACCTCCTTGGCCGCAGTGAGCGCCTCGGCCGGCTGCCCCGCCCGTGACAAGGCCTCAACGAGGGCCAGTGCCGGCTGGGCCTGCCCGGGCTGCTTCGAGGCCGCCTTGCGCAGCCAGTCGATGCCCTCCTTCTGCCGGCCGAGCTGCTCGGCAATGCGCCCCATCTCGAACATGGCGCGGGCATCGTTGGGTTCTTCCTTCAACCAGGCCTGGAGCCGGGCCTCGGCGCCATCGACGCGCCCCAGCTCCACCTCCACGCGCACCAGATTCAACAGCGCGGGCGCGAACTTCGGATCTTGCGCCAGCGCCTGTTCGAACACCTTCGCCGCCTTGTCCGGCTGACCCGCAGCCGCCCGGACCGAGCCGAGCAGGTTGAGCGCCGGCAGGCTCTTCGGCGCCTTGGCGACCAGTGCCTCGGCATGTGCGAGTGCCTTGGTCGTTGCGCCGCGCTGCATGTAGACAGTGATCAGCGCGGTGCCGATGCTCACGTCACCCGGATCGGCGGCCGCGGCTTTCTCCAGGTTGTCGATCGCGACGGCGGTATCACCCATCCCGAGCTGGCTCAGGCCAAGGGCAAACAGGGCCTGGGGCCCCTTGTCGAGATACTTGACGGCCCGCGTAAGCAGCTCGCGCGCCTGGATGAAGTGGCGGTAGCCCAGATGGGCGCGCCCGGCGAGCAGGTTCGCCTGCGGATCGTTGGGCTGCGCTTCGAGCACCGGCTCGACGGTCGACAGCGCGCGCGCGTTGTCGTTTTCGTCCAGATAGATGGCGGCCAGCAGCTTGCGTGCCCCCAGGTTGCGCGGGAAGCGGCGCAGCAGGGTGTCGAGGTACTCCTTGGCCTTCTCCCGTGATTCGAGGCCGTGGTGCGCGAGGGCGCCGAGCATGAGCAGTTGCTCGTTGGCCGCCACGTACTCGCCCGGAAGCGAGTCGACGAGCCCGGCCACTTCGGTCAGTGCCTTGTGGGCACCCTCCTGATCGCCCGCACGCGCGGCGACGAGGGCTCGCAGGTAGGCGGAGCGCGGTTCCCGGCGCGCATGCTCGGCCAGATAGTCGAGATCGACGCGGGCCTTGTCATCCTGCTTGCGATCCACATAGAGGGAGGCGCGCGCCACCCGGGCGTCGGTATGGTTCGGGTCGATGGACAGGGCCTTGTCGTAGTCCACCAGCGCCTCGCTCAGACGGCCACGCACATGGTGTAGCGACGCGCTCAGGTTCCAGGTGTCCGCATTGTCGGGGGCGATGCGCATGAGCGTCTGGACCCGCGCGTCCGCCCCCTTCAGGTCACCGCCCTGGATCAGGAAAGGCACCAGATCCAGATACGGGCGCGGCGAGCTCGGATCGGTCTGGATCGCGGCTTCGAAACCCGCCAGCGCGGCGGCCCGATCGCCTTCCAGCGACTGCGCCTTGGCGCGCAGGGTCAGCACTTCGACTAGGTCGTCGCCCATCAGACCGTTGGGCGAGACGTCGCGCAACAGCTGCTTGCTGCGCCCCAGCATCATCAGCAAACGCGCGCGCGGCGCGGCGATTTCCACCGGACTGACGCCGAGCTTCAGCGCCTGTTCGAAAGCGGCCTCGGCGGCCGGCAGCTCGGTCTCCTTGAGCAGCGCCCGCCCCAGCAGTACGTGGGCAGAGAGCATGGACGGATCCTGCTGCAACGCATTCTTGAGCTGGATGACGGCGCCGGGATTGTCGCCCTTGTCGAACCGCGTCAGCCCGTCTTCGTAATAGGCAGCCGCCTTGGCCGGATCGCCGGCCACTGCCGGCAGGCTCGCTGCGACCGAAATGACGCATACGCCGAGGCGAATCCGCCGTGCCACTGCCGACATGTCAAACATGAACCCCTGTCCCCGTCGTTGCTTTGACTGAATAGTCTTCGAGTATATGCGGCGACCCGGCCACGGGACTGTGACATGTTGCGCCGCCGGGCGCCGGATTGTGCCCACGGGGCGCATGCGCGTCGGGTCGACAGTCGCCATGACGGCGCGATCGCGGCACAATACGCCGACCCCTCCCCCGGAGACACACGCCGTGACCCGATCCGCCGTGATCCGAATCATCCTCGCGACCCTGATCCTGTGCCTGACCGGCGCCGGCCACCCGGCCGCCGCCGCCGACGACGACGCCAGCGACACCCTCAAGACCATCCGCGAGCGCGGCGTCATCCGCCTCGGCCACCGGCTATCGTCGATCCCGTTCTCCTACATCGACGACAAGGGCCACGTGATGGGCTACTCGCACGATCTGGCCATGCACATCGTCGAGGCGATCCGCGGCCACCTGCGCGAACCGGACCTGCCCGTCGAACTCGTGCCGATCACCTCGGGCAACCGCATCCGCATGGTCCGCAAGGGCGAGATCGATTTCGAGTGCGGCTCGACCACCCACAACACCACCCGGGAGCGCGAAGTGGCCTTCTCCACCACCATCTTCATCATCGGCACCCGGATGCTGACGCGGCGCGACTCGGGCATCGCCGACTTCGACGATCTGGAGGGCCGCCGGGTGGTGACCACCGCCGGCACCACCTCGGAACGCCTGTTGCGCCAACTCAAGGAAGAGCGCCACATCGACCTGACGATGATCACCGCACGGGACCATGGCGAGAGCTTCCTCACCCTCGAGACCGGGCGGGCCGACGCCTTCATGCTCGACGACGCGCTGCTGTACGGCGAAGTGGCCAAGTCGGCCCACCCGAGCGAATGGGTCGTGACCGGCACGCCGCGTTCCTTCGAGGCCTACGGATGCATGATGCGCAAGGACGATCCGGCCATGAAGACGCTGGTGGACAACACCTTGAACGCCCTGATGACCTCGGGCGAAGCCGAGCGCATCTACATGCGCTGGTTCACGCGACCGATTCCGCCCAACAACCTGAACCTGAACTTCCCGCTCTCGGGCGCCATGCGCGAGCTGTATCGCAAACCGAACGACCATCCGTTCCAGTGAAGGGGGATGCCATGTCCCGCCAGCCCCGTGTCGTCCTGCTGAGCACCGGTGGCACCATTGCCGGCGCCGCAGGCGACGCGACGCAGACGACCGGATACCGCGCCGGCGAGCTCGACGCGGCGACCCTGCTGGCGCAGGTCCCCGACGCGACGGCGCTGGCGCACATCGATGTCGCCCCCTTGCTGTCACTCGACAGCAAGGACATGAGCCCGCGCCACTGGCTGTTGATCGCGCGCACGGTGATGGCCCATCTGGCACGCCCCGACTGCGACGCGGTGGTCGTCACCCATGGCACCGACACCCTCGAGGAAACCGCCTGGTTCCTGCACCTGATCCTGCCGCCGGGCAAGCCGGTGATACTGACCGCCGCGATGCGCCCGGCCACGGCCCTGTCCGCCGACGGCCCGATGAACCTCTATCAGGCCATCGCCGTGGCCGCCAGCCCGGAGGCGCACGGCAAGGGCGTGCTGGTGGTCATGAACGACCGCATCCATGCCGGCGCGGAAATCACCAAGACCCATACCCGCGCGCTCGACGCCATCGATGCCCCCGAGCTCGGCCCGCTGGGCAGCGTGCTACCGGTCCGTTTCGACCGGGCACCGAACCTGGGCACGGCGGGGCAGGTGCCGATCGATGCCCTGGACGGGCACGACGACCTGCCCCGGGTCGACATCCTCTACGTGGCCGCCGGCGCCGACCCCGACCTCCTCGCCGAGGCCGGTCTGCGCCGCGCCTGTGGCGTGGTGCTCGCCCTGCCCGGCGACGGCAGCCTGCCCACGACCTGGCATGCCGCCGCCGAAACGGCGCGCATCGCCGGCGTGCGTATCGTGCGCGCCTCCCGCGTGGGCCGCGGCGCCGTCAGCCCGGCCCCGGCCGACGCGCCGGACCTGCAGCTGCCCGGCAGCGGGCGGCTCAATCCGTCGAAGGCCCGCATCGCGCTCATGCTCGAGCTGGCCACCGGCGCCAGCGCACTCCTCGCCCACCTGAGCGGATGAGCGCCCTCGACGGCGCTCACAGGCCCGGGTCGCTCCCGCCACCGGCCTGGGCGGCGTCGATGATCCGGCGCGAAAGCGTCGGCGCGAACAGCTCGATGAAGGCATAGACGTAACCGCGCAGCCAGGCGTGGCGGCGAATGCCGACACGGGTGGTGCTCGACTCGAACAGGTGCGCCGCATCCGCCATCCCGAGCCCCTTGTCGGCCACCGGATCGAAGGCCATGCGCGCGACGATGCCCACCCCGAGCCCCATGCGCACATAGGTCTTGATCACGTCCGAATCCATGGCCGTGAGCACCACGTTCGGCTTGAGCCCGCGCCCCAGGAAAGCCTTGTTCATCTGGCTGCGCCCGGTGAAGGCGGTGTCGTAGGTCACCAGCGGCCACTTGGCGATCTCCTCGAGCGACAGTGGCTGCACCCGCAGGATGGGATGATCGGCCGGCGCCACCACACAGCGGTTCCACTGGTAGCAGGGCAGCATCACCAGCTCGTCGTAGTCGGCGATGGCCTCGGTGGCGATGGCCAGATCCGCCTCGCCGTTGATGACCATCTCGCACACCTGGCGCGGACTGCCCTGGTGCAATTCGAGACTCACGGCCGGGTACTTGCGGCTAAACTCCGCGATCACCTTGGGCAGCACGTACCGGGCCTGGGTGTGCGTGGTGGCCACCGACAGCCGTCCCTGGCGCTCGTTGCGGAAGTCCTCCCCCACCTGGGCCAGGCTGTCCACGTCGCGCAGGATGCGCTGGGCAATGGCGAGCACCTCGCGCCCCGGTGCGGAGACGTCCACAATGCGCTTGCCGTGGCGCACAAAGACGGCGACGCCGAGTTCTTCCTCCAGCGCCCGGATCTGCTTCGAGACCCCGGGCTGCGAGGTGAACAGCGCCTCGGCGGCGTCGGAGACATTGAGGCCCTGCCGCTCCACTTCGACGATGTAGCGCAACTGCTGAATGTTCATGGCACAGCCAAATAACTTTTGGTTCTTAAAGTTTAACCCGACGCGCCTGTTCCGATCTAATTGATTTCCGTAGGATGCGCTGCAACATCGCAGGAAACTTGGGAATGGACTTCGCATACACCGTGGCTGGCTTCGCAGTGGGCGCCATCGTCGGGCTGACCGGCGTGGGCGGCGGCTCGCTCATGACGCCCCTGCTCGTGCTGATCTTCGGCATTCACCCCTCGGTGGCGGTGGGTACCGACCTGCTCTACGCGGCCATCACCAAGGCCGGCGGCACCTTCGCCCACAGCCTCAAGGGCTCGGTGAACTGGACCATCACCCGGCGCCTGGCCACCGGCAGCATCCCCGCCTCGCTGGCCACCCTGTGGCTGGTGCATCGCTACGCCCCGGGCGGCATCGACGGCGCCACCAGCGTCATCTCCGTCGCCCTGGGCATCGCCCTGGTGCTCACCGCGGTGGCCATCGTCCTGCGCCACCGCATCCAGCGCCTGTCCCATCGCGTGCTGGGCGAGGTCCCCGATCCGGTGCTGGTGCGCAACCTCACCATCGCCACCGGGCTGGTGCTGGGCGTGCTGGTGTCGATCTCGTCGGTGGGCGCCGGCGCATTGGGCGTGACCGCCCTGTTCTTCCTGTATCCGGGCCTGCCGGCGCTGCGCATCGTCGGCTCCGACATCGCCCACGCGGTGCCGCTGACGGCGGTGGCCGGGCTGGGCCACTGGGCCCTGGGCACGGTGGACTGGCTCCTGCTGGGCAGCCTGCTGATCGGCTCGCTCCCGGGCATCTGGCTGGGCAGCCACATCTCGGCCCGCGTGCCCGACCGCGTGCTTCGCCCGATCCTGGCCAGCACCCTGGTGCTGGTGGGCGCAAAACTGATAACCCATTGAGAGACCCCACATGTATCGCTACGACGAATACGATCAACAACTGGTCGATGAACGCGTCAAGCAGTTTGCCGACCAGACCCGCCGATACCTGGCCGGCGAACTGAGCGAGGACGAATTCCTGCCGCTGCGCCTGCAGAACGGCCTGTACGTGCAGAAGCACGCGCCCATGCTGCGCATCGCCATCCCCTACGGCAACCTGCGTTCCGACCAGGTGCGCATGTTCGCCCACATCGCACGCACCTACGACAAGGGCTACGCGCACTTCTCCACGCGCCAGAACATCCAGTACAACTGGCCCAAGCTCGAAGACGTGCCCGAGATCCTGGGCAAGCTGGCCTCGGTGCAGATCCACGCCATCCAGACCTCCGGCAACTGCATCCGCAACACCACCTCCGACCCCTTCGCGGGCGTGGCCGGCGACGAGCTGATCGACCCGCGTCCGTGGTGCGAACTGATCCGCCAGTGGAGCACCTTCCACCCCGAGTTCGCCTACCTGCCGCGCAAGTTCAAGATGGCCGTCAATGGCGCCGAGGAAGATCGCGCCGTGATCCGCTGTCACGACATCGGCCTGGAAGTGCGCCACAACGCGGCCGGCGAGACCGGATTCCGGATCTTCGTGGGCGGCGGCCTGGGCCGCACCCCGATGGTGGGCGAGCAGATCAGCGACTTCGTGCCCTGGCCGCACCTGCTGAGCTACCTGGAGGCGATCCTGCGCGTCTACAACCGCTTCGGCCGCCGCGACAACAAGTTCAAGGCGCGTATCAAGATCCTCGTCAAGGCGCTGGGCATCGACGCCTTCCGCGAGCAGGTCGAGGCCGAGTGGGCGCATCTGAAGGATGGCCCGTCCACCCTCAGCACCGACGAAGTGGCGCGCATCGCGGCCTGTTTCGTCGACCCGCAGTACGAATCCCTGCCGGCGACCGACGCCGGCTTCGAGCGCGCCCGCGCCGAGAGCAAGCCGTTTGCCAAGTGGGTCGAGCGCAACGTGCGCGGCCACAAGCGCGCCGGCTACGCCAGCGTCGTGGTCTCACTCAAGAAGACCGGGGTGCCGCCGGGCGACATCACCGCCGAGCAGCTCGACCTGGTCGCCGCCTGGGCGGACCGCTACAGCTTCGGCGAAGTGCGCGTCACCCACGAGCAGAACCTGGTATTCGCGGACGTGAAGCGCGCCGAGCTGTTCGAACTGTGGGAGCAGCTGCGCGAGGCCGCGCTGGCGACGCCGAACTTCGGCCTGCTCACCGACATGATCTGCTGCCCCGGGGGCGATTTCTGCAACCTGGCCAATGCCAAGTCCATCCCCATCGCCGAGTCGGTGCAGCGCCGCTTCGACGATCTGGACTACCTGCACGACATCGGCGAGCTGGAGCTGAACATCTCCGGCTGCATGAACGCCTGTGGACACCACCACGTGGGCCACATCGGCATTCTCGGCGTCGATAAGAACGGCGAGGAGTGGTACCAGATCACCATCGGCGGGCGTCAGGGCAACGACGCCGGCATCGGCAAGGTCATCGGCCGCTCCTTCGCGGCCGCCGACGTACCCGACGTGATCGAGGCCCTGATCGACACCTATATCGACCACCGCCACGAGGGCGAACGCTTCGTCGACACCGTGCATCGCATCGGTCTCGACCCGTTCAAGGCCCGCGTGTACGGCGAACAGCAGACGGAAAGGAAAGTCGCCAATGGCTAAGCTCATCAAGAATCAGGCGATCGTGGACGACGCCTGGCAGGTCCTGACCCTGGCCGAAGACCAGCGCGCGGAAACCGTGACCGTCGGCGAGGGGCAGTGGATCGTTCCCCTGTCGGTGTTCCTGGCCCAGCCGGCACTGCAACAGCGCAGCGACGTGGCCGTGTGGCTCGACGGCGACGACGAACCGGCCGATGTCGCCCCCTTCCTGGCGCAGCTGCCGCTGGTCGCCGTGCGTTTCCCCAAATTCTCCGACGGGCGCGGCTACTCCATCGCCACCCTGCTGCGCAGCCGCCACGGCCACACTGGCGAGCTGCGCGCCATCGGCGACGTGCTGCGCGACCAGTTCGACTATCTGGGCCGCTGCGGCTTCGATGCCCTGCAGCCGGACGCAGACCGCTACACCGACGCGCAACTCGAAGACGCGCTGAACAGCCTGACCGTGTTTTCCGAGCCCTACCAGGCGTCGGTCACCATTGCCTCGCCCCTGTTCCGCCGCCAACGGAGGGCAGCATGAGCCAGAACAGCCCCCACGCTCACCCGCAGTCGGGTTCCCTGCCCCCCGAGGGGGCCGGAAGCGACGTGGGGCGGCCCGGCGTCGCTTCCTCCGTCACCGCCCTCCCCCTGCGCCAGGCCCCCAGGAACCCGGCCATCCATCCCGAGCTGACCGATGCCCTGCTCGCCAGCGTCGCCCACAAGGCCGAGGCCGTGGTGCGCCAGCTCACGGAGATCGTGGCCGAGCTGGGCGCCGAAGGCGCCATCACCTTCGCCAACAGCCTCGGCGCCGAGGACATGGTCCTGACCGACCTGATCCTCAAGCACCGGCTGCCCATCGAGATCTTTTCCCTCGACACCGGCCGCCTGCCGGTCGAGACCTACGATCTGATGGGCCAGGTCGAGCAGCATTACGACACCCGGCTCAAGGTGTTCTTCCCGGACGCTACGGCCGTCGAGGCCTATGTGCGCGGCGAGGGCATCAACGCCTTCTACCACTCGGTGGAGCTGCGCAAGGCGTGCTGCCGCATTCGCAAGGTCGAGCCGCTGCAGCGCGCACTGGCCGGCAAGAAGGCGTGGATCACCGGTCTGCGCGCCGCTCAGTCCACCACCCGCACCGGCCTGCCGACGCGCGAATTCGACGAAGGCAACGGCCTGGAGAAACTCAATCCGCTATCGGACTGGTCCGAGGCCGAGGTGTGGGCCTACATCCGCGTCAATGACGTGCCCTACAGCGCCCTGCACGAGCAGTTCTACCCGAGCATCGGCTGCGCCCCCTGTACCCGCGCCGTGGCCATCGGCGAGGACATCCGCGCCGGCCGCTGGTGGTGGGAAGACCCCGCCTCCAAGGAATGCGGCCTGCACGTCAAGCAGTCCTGACGCGGCCACACGCATCGAGAGGAGCCCCCATGCCCCACAGTCGAACCCTGCCGCCCACCCTGGGCCAGCTCATCGCCCGCTACGCGGTCGCGCTGCGCGCCGGCATCGCCGCGGCCCTGCGCGCGCTGCGCACCTGAATTCCCTTATTGAGTCGTTGAAGCGAAGATGTCCACTCTCACCAAACAGACCCTGACCCACCTCGACTGGCTCGAGGCCGAGGCCATCCACATCATGCGCGAAGTGGCCGGCCAGTGTGCCAATCCGGTGCTGCTGTTCTCCGGCGGCAAGGACTCGGTGTGCATGCTGCGCATCGCCGAAAAGGCCTTCCGCCCGGGGCGGTTCCCGTTCCCGCTGATGCACATCGACACCGGCCACAACTACCCGGAAGTGATCGCCTTCCGCGACAAGCGCGCGGCCGAGCTGGGCGAGCGCCTCATCGTGCGCTCGCTGGAAGACTCCATGGCCCGCGGCACCATTGTGCTCAAGCACGAGAACGAGTCGCGCAACAAGCACCAGTCGGTGACCCTGCTCGAAGCCATCGAGGAGTTCGGCTTCGACTGCTGCATCGGCGGCGCCCGTCGCGACGAGGAGAAGGCCCGCGCCAAGGAGCGGATCATGAGCTTCCGCGACGAGTTCGGCCAGTGGGACCCCAAGAACCAGCGCCCCGAGCTGTGGAACCTCTACAACGCCCGCACCCACCAGGGCGAGAACATCCGCGCCTTCCCGATCAGCAACTGGACCGAGCTGGACGTGTGGCAATACATCCAGCGCGAACAGCTCGAACTGCCCTCCATCTACTTCGCCCACACCCGCCCGGTGGTGCGCAAGGGCGATCTGCTCATGCCGGTGACCGACCTGACCCCGGCCCGGCCGGAAGACACGGTCGAGGACGTGATGGTGCGCTTCCGCACCGTCGGCGACATCAGCTGCACCGCGCCGGTCGCCTCCGATGCCGACACGGTCGAGAAGATCCTCGCCGAGACCGCCACCACCACGATCACCGAACGCGGCGCCACCCGCATGGACGACCAGACCTCCGAAGCGTCCATGGAGCAGCGCAAGAAGGAAGGCTATTTCTAGAAGTCGGTGATTGGTTGTTGGTGATGGGTCATTGGACCGGTCGCCAGCGCCGGGCTCCTCCGGATCACGAATTACCAATTCCGAATCACTCATCACGAATCACGAATTACGGAAAAACCATGTCCGCCCTGGAACACCTGCCCGAAATCGACAACGGCCTGCTGCGCTTTCTGACCTGCGGCAGCGTCGACGACGGCAAGAGCACCCTCATCGGCCGTCTGCTGTTCGACAGCAAGACCATCCTCGCCGATACGCTCAACGCCATCGAAGCCACCTCGACCAAGCGCGGCCTGAGCGCCGTGGACCTGTCCCTGCTCACCGACGGCCTGCAGGCCGAGCGCGAGCAGGGCATCACCATCGACGTGGCCTACCGCTACTTCTCCACCGGCACGCGCAAGTACATCATCGCCGACGCGCCGGGCCATGAGCAGTACACCCGCAACATGGTCACCGCCGCCTCCACCGCCAACCTGGCCATCATCCTGGTGGACGCGCGCAAGGGCATGCTCACCCAGACCCGCCGTCACTCGACCCTGGCCCACCTGGTCGGCATCCCGCACCTGGTGGTCGCCATCAACAAGATGGACCTGGTCGACTACGACCAGGCCACCTACGAAGCGATCAAGGCCGACTACCTGGCCTTCGCCGCCAAGGTCGGCATCGCCGACGTGCGCTTCATTCCGCTGTCGGCCCTCAACGGCGACATGGTGGTCGAGCGTGGCGAGCGCCTGAACTGGTACGACGGCCCGACCATGATGGAGATCCTCGAAGCGGCACCCGCCGCCCACACCGAAAAGGCCGAGGACTTCCGCTTCCCGGTCCAGTACGTGTGCCGCCCGCGCGACTCGGCCAATCCGGAGCTGCACGACTATCGCGGCTTCATGGGCCGGGTCGAATCCGGCGAAATCGCCGTGGGCGACGAGGTCACCACCCTGCCCTCGGGCAAGCGCAGCCGGGTCAAGCGCATCGAGATCGGCGGCCAGCCCATCGACAAGGCCATCCACGAGCAATCGGTGACCCTGCTGCTCGAGGACGAGATCGACACCTCCCGTGGCGACATGATCGTCAAGTCGGCCGAAGCGCGCGAACCGCTCAAGCAGATCGAGGCCACCGTGTGCTGGCTGTCGGAAACGCCGCTGAGCCCGGCGCGCACCTACCTCGTGCGCCACACCACCCGCGAGGTCAAGGCCAAGGTCGCCCGCATCGAATACCGACTCGATGTGAACACCCTGGAAAAAGGCGAGGCCACCACGCTGGAGATGAACGACATCGCCCGCGTCAGCCTCAAGCTCGCCCAACCGATCTTCGCCGACCCCTACCGCGCCAACCGCGCCACCGGCGCCTTCATCATCATCGACGAGTCGACCAACAATACGGTCGGCGCGGGAATGATCGGCTGAGGCTCGCCGCCCGCGAACGCGCGCCAACTTGGTGGGCGCTTTGCACCAGAACGGCGCGAAATCAACCGGCGCCCGTGTTGCACCGCAACCCGGGCGCCTTGTTTTTCAAAGCCTTACAGAACATACCCGCTGGCATGATCTACGCTTGAACTTTCGTGACCGCCCGGACCGGGCGGCCCCATCCCAACCGCCCCGATCGAGAGGGCGACACGAGGAGACACGCATGCCAACACGCCCGATTCAACACATCCTCCACCCGGAAAGCCGGGTTGTCGCCAGTGCGGACGCCAGCGTCCGCGACGTGGTGCACCTGATGGCACAGCGCAACGCCAACGCCGTGATGATCACCGAACATGGTGTCCTGACCGGCATCTTCACCGAGCACGACGCCACCTTCGGTGTCCTGGCCGCCGACCGCGACCCCGACACCACCCCGGTGGCCGAGGTGATGACCCACAATCCGGTCGCCATCGGGCCGGATCATCCGCTCGGCCATGCCCTGCACATGATGTACGAAGGTGGCTTCCGCCATGTCCCCGTCATCGACGAGAACCGCCGCCCGCTCGGTATGGTCGCCAGCACCGATGCCTTGCGCATCGAGGCCGTCGAGTTCGGTGCGGAGCTTGAACGCCGAGAGGAAATCACCGTGATCCTCTGACGAAAAAAAGCCCCGGCTTGCCGGGGCTTTTTCATGCGACACGACGCGCTCAGCGCAGCTTGTCGAGGGTGCCGGTGGCTTCGGCCAGCAGGTAGTAGAAGGTCACACGGCCCTTCTGGTTGACCCCCTTGAGGGTCTCGCAGACCTTGGCGATACCGGCCTCGGCGGCCTCGGGGGCCAATTCCAGCTTCTTCTTCGCAAATCCGTCGCGCACCCGATCCAGCTCGGCCTTGTCGGACGCGGACACCAGGGACGAATCCTTGTTGCGCAGGGCGATACCGCAATACTTGACGATGGCGTCGACGACGGCCTCGTCGACACTGGATGCATACTTCTTCACGTCTGCCACGTAATCGCTCATGTCTGAACCTCCGGATCTATGATTGTCTGGGTGTGAAGAGCGCGCCGAATATCCGGCGGTCATCGGCGCAACGCTAGCACGAAGTCCCGAGTCTGTGCACCGGTGCCAGCACCCTTCCCACAAAGTTTAATAGTCCGGGCGCCGCCAACGGCCTACTTGAACAAGCCCTCGAGGCCCTTGCGCAGTTCGTCCTTGAGTTGCCCCTTGGCCTTTTCACGCTCCTCCTTCACCCGCTCCTTGAGCTTCGCCTTCTGCTCGTCCAGCTTGCCCTTGGCCGCCTCGGCCAGCAGCGCCTCCACATCGAGCTGATAGGTCGGCTGAGCGAAGGTGCCGCCCACGCGCACCGGCACCGTGACGCCGCGCACCTGATCCAGGGTCTTGCCCCCCTGGCCGGTCAGGGTGCCGACCACCGAGGCCTTCACGAGGTAGTCGATGCGTTCCTTGACCAGGTTGGCACTGCCTTCTCCATTGACGCGCAGCAGGGGCGAACGCAGGTTCAGGTCGGTGTTGCGGGCCACGCCGTCGCCCAGATTGACCGTTGCCGTCAGGTCGGAGAAATCGGTCTGCTGAACGCCCTGGGTCGTCGCCGCGGCGGCACCTTCGAGGCGCGCCTGCGCCTCGCGCAGGAACTGGGCGATATTGACGCCCTTGACCGCACCGTCGCGCACCTTGAGCGACACCGTACCCGCCAGGGTGCGCTTGAGCGCCTCCGCCCCCAGCCCCTGCCCGGCCAGCTTGAGCCCGACCGTGCCCACACCGCTGAGACGCTCCGGCTTGCCGGTCAGGTCGCGCAGCAACGGATCCAGGCGCACGTCGTTGAGGCCGCCCGACACGGCGAGCTGCTCGCGCTCGCCGCGCGCCGTGAGCGTGGTGTCCATATCCAGTCGGCCGTCATACAGCGACGCCTTGGGCGCCAGGCTCAGGCGCCCGTTGGCGAGCTTGATCTGGGTATCGACGGAGGTGAGCGTCAGGCCACTGACCTTGAGCGTGCCCACACGCAAGCGGCCGGCCACGTCCTGCCCACGCAGGTCGAGCGGCTGGGTGGCCTTCGCCGGTTCTCCCTCGCCACTGCGCGCATCCGGCTCCGGCCCCGGGGACACGGTCGCCGGCGGCAGGTAGCTGTCCACATCCAGCGCATCCACACTCACGTCGAAGCGCAAGGCCTTACGCGCAAAATCCTCGACCGCGACGCGCCCCGTCAGCTTGCTGTCGTCCAGCGACGCGGCCATGTCCTCGAAGGCCACGGCCTTGTCGGTGCCGGAAACCCGCGCCTTGAAGCTGGCGCGCTTGAGGCGCTCGGCGTTGGCGGTCACCGGCGGCGTCATGCCCAGGGCCTTCATGACCACGCGCGGATTGAGGCCGTCGATGCTCAGCTGGCCTTCGTAGGCCGGATGATTCTTGAGGCCGGTCACCGCCACCTGTCCGGTCATCAGCATGTCCAGGGTCTTGGCGTTGAGCCCGGTGAGGCTGAGGGTGCCGGCATTCAGATCCGAGCGCACATCCGCCAGCAGGCCGACACTGAGCTTGCCCTCCGGCAGCCCCGCCCCTTCGGCGGCGAGCGTCAGGCGCAGGCCATCGACCGCGTACTGGGCCTTGGCGGTATCGAGGGTGGCCGTCCCGGAAAAGTCGAGACGGCCGTTGGCCGCCGGCGTGGCGATCGAGAAGCCGAAGCCGCCCTTGAAGTCGAAGGCCTCGCCCGGCGCGATCCGCCCGGTGGAGACATCCACGTCGGAGAACATGAAGTCCTTACCCGCCTTGGCATCACTCCAGCGGACCACGGCGTCGGAGACGTCGATGCCGCCCACCGACAGCTGCGCGCCCGGAGAGCCGGCATCGGTACCGGGAGCCTTGCCCTTCACGGGCACCTCGTCCGTGGCGGCGTTGCGGCCGAGGTCCGCCCAGTTGGTCTGGCCATCGGCGCGACGCTCGAGGCTCAGCTGCAGGCCGGTGATGCGCACCCGGTCGATGGCGACGGTGCTGGTGAGCAGGGGCAGGAGCTTGACCCGCGCTTCGGCCGAGGCCAGGGAGGCGAAGGGTCGGTCGGAGAAACCCTTGGCATTGCCCAGCTCGGCCGCGCCGACCGAGAAGCCCAGCCACGGAAACAGCGACAACTCGATGGGACCGCTCAGCGTCAGGGTGCGCCCGGTCTGCGTCTTGACCAGCTCGACGAGCCGGTCCCGGTAATCGTTGGGGTCGAAGATCAGCGAGAAATACGCCGCCAGCCCCACCACCACCACCACCACGAGCGCCAGCAGGCCCGCCAGGAGCCGAAGCACCGGTTTCATGTTCACCTCAGGTCGGATTCGATCGACTGAGGCTATCAGCCTCGCATGCGCCGAACAAGTCGGGCTCATCGGCTTTTACGCGCGCTTACCCAGGCTGCCCTCCGATGCGTTCGCCGGATAAATATTGTGCAATGCACAAAAAAGTTCTTTACACCGCCGGATTCTTGGCTAGAATGAAATTGTGCACTGCATCAAATGCACCCTGCAGTGATGTAGCGAAAGCCTTATTGCCTTGATATTTCAGGAGATTGACCATGATGACCCCCGCCAAGATCAGCGCCTCCGGCGCCGAAGCCCTCGACACCCTGAGCACCCTCGTCGGCATGCAGTTCGAAACCCTCGAGCGCTTCTCCGGCCTGTCCTTCGACACCAGCCGCAGCGCCATCACCGACGGCTTCAAGGCGCTGACCAGCTTCAGCGCCGTGAAGGATCCGAAGGAACTGGCCGCCCTGTCCGCCGGCATGGTGGAACCGGCCCTGGCCAGCGGGATCAGCTACGTGCGTGGCTGCTACGGCATCGCCTCCGACCTGGGCGAGTCCATGGGTGAAGTGATGAACGCCAAGTACGACGCCGCCAGCAAGGATCTGGATTTGGCACTCGAGAAATTCGCCAGCGCCACCCCGGTGGGCGGCGAGGCCATGGCCGCCGCGGTGAAGACGGCCATGAACGCCACCAGCAAGGCTATCGACGAAGCCGCCAAGGTGGCCCGCGAAAGCGTGAGCCTGACCGAAGCCAATCTGGTCAAGGCCTCGGATGCGGCGCTCAAGGCCACGGCGAAGGCGGCCAAGACGGTCGCCTGATTCGCCCCGCCGGGCAACCGGCCGCCCCAGGAACGCCCCACGACCGCACCGGTCGCGGGGCGTTTTCATGCTGCGCGCCGAGCCGCCTCCGCCGCCCCGGGGGCGACGAGCGAATACAGGTTGCGCGGATCATCCAGCTCCGGAATCAGGCGCACGCCGAACCCCAGCCCGGAGCGCTCCACCTGACGCTGCAGGTAGCGCAGGGTGGCGAAGTCCTCGAGCGCGAAGCCGACCGAATCGAACACCGTGACCTCGTCGTCCGTGGAGCGTCCGCGTGCCGGATCGCTCAGCACCTCCCACAGCTCGGTCACCGGAAAATCCGCCCCCAGTTGCTGGATGTCCCCTTCCACCCGGGTCTGCGGCGCGTACTCGACGAACACCCGGGCGCGGCGCAGCACCGCCGCGGCCAGTTCGGTCTTGCCGGGGCAATCGCCACCGATCGCGTTCACGTGCATCCCGGGCCGGATGTGACCATCCTGAACGATCTGTGCCCGGCGTTTGTCCGCAGTGGCGGTGGTGACGATGTCGGCCCCATCCACCGCCTCGTCCACCGAGCCGGCGGCAACGATGTCCAGCCCGGGCACGTCGGCGAGATTGCGACGCAGGCGCGCGGTGGCGGACGGGTCGACGTCGAAGGCACGGATCTGGCGGATACCGACGAGGCGATGGAAGGCCAGGGTCTGGAACTCGCTCTGCGCGCCGTTGCCGATCAGGGCCATGGTGCGCGCGCCGGGCCGCGACAGCGCCCGCGCCGCCAGCGCCGAGGTGGCGGCGGTGCGCAGGGCGGTGGCGAGGGTCATCTCGGCGAGCAGCACCGGGTAGCCGGTGGCCACGTCGGCGAGCACCCCGAAGGCGGTGACCGTGAGCTTGCCGGCGCGGCCGTTGCCCGGATGGCCATTCACGAACTTGAAGCCGTAGCGCACGCCGTCGGCCGTCGGCATCAGCTCGATCACGCCCTCGGGCGAATGGCTCGCGACCCGCGCGGTCTTGTCGAACTGCGGCCAGCGCAGGAAGTCCTCGCGGATGGTCGCGGCCAGCTCCTCGATGACCGTGGCCACGCCGCGGCGGCGCAGCCAGGCCTGCATGTGGGGCACGTCAATGATCGGGACCATGGTGTTTCTCCTGTGAAGCGGGGGCGATGCCGGCCGCGGCCGGGCTTTGGCGGTCGAGCCGCAGGGTCATGCAGAAGGCGCCGCCGCCGGCGAGCATGAACGGCGTCACGTCCACCTCGTGCACCCGGTAGCCGCGCCCCTCGAGCAGGGTGCGCAGGCGCGGTGCGCACGGGCTCATGACGATGTCGCGGCCCACGTTCACCGCGTTCACGTTGAAGCGCGCCAGCTCGTCCTCGTTGGCGGCGATGAGCCGGTCGGCGCCGACCTGGGCGATCACCCGGGCCCGCGATTCCATCGACAGGGCGGGCGGATACCACAACACCTCGCCGCCGCAGAGCGGGGCGAAGCACACATCCAGGTGGTAGGCGCGATCTGTCACCAGTTCCAGGGGCACCACCGGCTGGCCGAAGAAAGCGGCCAGCCGGTCGGCGGCGATCCGCGAACTGCGTGGCCCCCAGCCGGCCCAGAACTGGCCGCGGGTGGCATCCCAGATGCAGTCGCCCGCGCCCTCCTGCACGCAGCCGGGGGGCAACCGCCCCACCTCGCGCAGGAGCCCGTCGGCGCGCAGCCGCTCGAACAGCTCGGCAAAGTGCGCTTCCTCGCCCTGACGCTCGGCATGGCGGAAGCGCGCCAGCAGCGCGCGCCCGTCGAGCACCACCGCCGCATTGGCGGGAAAGACCATGTCCGGCAGGCCCGGCGCGCCGGGCATCACGCTGACGCGACAGCCGATGCGCTCCAGGGTGTCGACCAGCGCATCGAATCCGGCGCGCGCACGGCGCCCCAGCGCGCCGGCCTCGGCATGCCAGCGTTGCGGCTGCATCCACGGATTGATGGTGTAGTGCACATCGAAGTGGGCGGGATCGACCAGCAGGATGTGGGGCGCGGTATCGGATGGGTCGGCCATGGTGGCGTCCTTCTCTCGGGGGGCATCAATACTTCAGTATGTGCGGTGCGTCGTTCAACATAAAGCCAACGCATTGCACACTTTTCGCCATAATTTGTTCAAAATGAAAACCATGGAAGACACATTGACCACACTGGACGATACCGACCGGCAGCTCATCGCCCTGCTGCGCGACGATGCCCGCCTGCCGGTCACGGACCTGGCCCGGCGTCTGCGCGTGGCGCGCGGCACGGTCGTCAATCGCCTGCGCCGGCTCGAAGCCAGCGGCGTGATCAGCGGCTACACGGTGCGCCTGCGGCCCGAGGCGGAAGCACACCGCATCCGCGCCTGGATGGGCATCGCGGTCGAGGGCAACACCTCCGCGGCGGTGCTGCGCGCCCTGCGCGGCGAGCCGGCCATCGCCACCCTGCATTCGACCAATGGGCGCTGGGACTTCATGGCCGAGCTGCGTGCCGACACCCTCGAGGCTTTCGACCGGGCGCTCGGGCGCATCCGCAACATCGAGGGCATCGCCAGCACCGAAACCAGCATCCTGCTGTCCACCCACAAGGTGTGAGCGATGCCGCCGCGCGACGATCGCCTCTTCGCCCATCGCGGCTACATCCACTTCTGGCTCGGGCGCATCTGCAGCACCAGTGCCAACCAGATGCTCGCGGTGGCGGTGGCCTGGCAGGTGTGGGACCTGACCCGCAGCGCCTTCGCCCTCGGCCTGGTCGGCCTGCTCCTGTTCCTGCCCAAGCTGGTGTTCATGCCCCTGGCGGGCAACCTGGCGGACCGCCTCGATCGCCGTCGCCTCATCGCCTCGGCCCAGCTGGCCCAGGCCCTGTGCCTGGCGGCGCTGACCCTGGCCACTGCCAGCGGCTGGATTTCGCTGCCGCTCATCTACGCCCTCATGGTGCTCTCCGGCACCGCCCGCACCTTCGAGATGCCCACCACCCAGGCCTTCGTGCCGCTGCTCGTGCCCACCCCGCTGCTGGCCCGGGCGGTGGCCATGGGCGCCTCGGCGCATCAGGTGTCCACCATCGTCGCCCCGGCGCTGGCCGGCTTCATCTACGTGGCCGGGGCGCAGGTGGTCTACGCCATCGCCACCGCCCTGGTGGTGACCGCGAGCGTGCTGCTCACCCGGGCCACGCCGGTGCGCGCGCAGGTGTTCGGCCAGCGCGGAGCGTCCGGCTGGCACACCTTCGTGCTGGGGCTGCGCTTCATCCGCGACCAGCGCGCGGTACTCGGCGCGATCTCGCTGGACATGATGGCGGTGCTGCTCGGCGGCGCCACCGCGCTGCTGCCCATCATCGCCAGCGAGGTGCTGCACACCGGCCCATGGGGGCTGGGCCTGCTGCGCTCGGCGCCCGCGCTGGGCGCGCTCGCGATGTCCGTGTGGCTCGCCCATCATCCCCTGAGCGGCCGGGTCGGGCCGCGCATGTTCGGCGCCGTCGCCCTGTTCGGGGTAGCGACCATCGTGTTCGGGCTGTCGTCGCAGCTGTGGCTGTCCATGGGCGCACTGGCGGTGCTGGGCGCCGCCGACATGGTGAGCATGGTGTTCCGCGGCGCCTACATCCAGCTGGCCACGCCGGACGCGATGCGCGGCCGGGTGGGCGCGGTCAATTCGCTGTTCATCGGTGCGTCCAACCAGCTCGGCGAATTCGAATCGGGGGTGACCGCGGCCTGGTTCGGCGCGGTACCGGCGATCGTGCTCGGCGGTGTCGGCACCCTGCTGGTGGTGGTGCTGTGGATGCGCTGGTTTCCGGACCTGGCCCGCCTCGACCGCCTGCCGGAGGCCGAGCCGCCCATGGGATAATGGCGCCGTCACCGACGCCGACCGACCGCCCCATGGACATCACCACCCCCGCGCTGCTGTTTCCCGCCATCTCCCTGCTGCTGCTGGCCTACACCAACCGCTTCCTGACCCTGGCGCAGCTCATCCGCCAGCTGGCCGCGGATCATGGCAACCCGGTGCTGGTGGCGCGCCAGATCCCCGGGCTCAAGCGGCGCATCGGCCTGATCAAGTACATGCAGAGCTTCGGGGTGGTGAGCTTCCTGCTGTGTGCACTGTCGATGCTGGCGATCTACGCCGGGCGCAGCCCGCTGGGCAACGGCCTGTTCGGCCTGTCCATCGTGACCCTGGCGGTCTCGTTGCTGCTGTCGCTGGGGGAGGTGGTGATCTCCACCCAGGCGCTGTCGGTGGTGGTGGAGGATATCGAACGGCGCGGCCCGGGTGGCGACTGAACGCGCCGCCTAGTAGAGGATGTTCCGGGCCTGCAGGACCGTGGTGTCGATCACCCGGTCGAGGAGCTGATTGGCCGTCGCCCCACCCAGCGCGCGGATGAACAGGTAGACCACGACGAACATCACCACGGTGGAGAACAGCTTGCCCAGCCGCCCGGCGGCCCAGCGCCCCATCGCCAGGCCCAGGCCGTCGCGACGCGGCGAACTGCGCCCCATGCGTTCGAGCTGATCGCGGACCAGGTCGCTGACCGCCTGAGCGCTGCTCGGCGGCCGCAAGCGTCGGGCTGCCGCCAGCTCGGGCAGCTGCCGGGCGAGCTGATCGGTCAGCGCGTCGACACCCTCGCGCCAGTGCGCATCGCTCAGGGTCACGGCCTGGCGGCCGGCCAGGGGGGCAATGTCGTCGGGCAACTGATCCGGCCACGGCATGTGCGCCCCGTCCACCAGCACCGGCACCACGAGCCGTTCGAGCGCCAGCGCGCGTTCGATTTCCCGTCGCACCCAGTCGGCAGGATGGTCGAGGCGACGGACGCCGGACGCATCGGTCGCATCCAGCCAGTCGCGCCCGATCACCACCAGCACCGCGTCAGCGCCATCGAGGCGCCGGTTCAGGTGATCGGCGAAATCCACGCCGGCCGGGATCTCGCGGTCGCGAAACACGTGCGCGTCGCCGAAGCGCTCGTTCAGATCGTCTTCGAGCCGCCCCGCGTAGCCTGCGCTGTCGTCGCGCCGGTAGCTGATGAAAATGCTCGCCATGGCTGCACAATAGCAACGGGTGGCCGGCGATGGAAAGGGTTTGCCGTTGCCGTGGCATCATGAAACGCAAATCACTTCCGCGGAATTGCTGCACCATGCCTTCACGGCCCGACGACGACACCCTCGCCCGCGCCACCCTGTCCCATTACGAGGCGCACGCCGAACCCTATCGCGAAGGGACGGCGGATCACGATGTCAGCCAGAACGTGGACGCCTTGCTGCGCGCCATCGACGGCGTACCGCCCTACCGCATCCTCGACCTGGGCTGTGGCCCCGGGCGCGATCTGCGCACCTTCCGCGACCTGGGGCACGAGGCGGTCGGCCTCGACGGCGCCCGGGCCTTCGTCGACATGGCGCGCAGCGACACCGGCTGCGAGGTGTGGCACCAGAACTTCATCGCCCTCGAGCTGCCGCCGGATCACTTCGACGGCGTGTTCGCCAATGCCGCCCTGTTCCACACCCCGCGCGACCGCCTGCCGGCGCTGCTGCGTGCGGTCCATGCCACGCTGCGCCCGCGCGGGGTGCTGTTCTGTTCCAATCCCCGCGGCGACAACCAGGAAGGGCTCAACGGCACGCGCTACGGCTGCTACTACGACTGGCCCACCTGGCACGCCCTGGTGTCGGCCGCCGGTTTCACCGAGGTCGAACACTACTACCGGCCGCCGGGCAGGCCGCGCCACGAGCAACCGTGGCTGGCGAGCGTGTGGCGCAAGCCGGCCTAACGCAGCATCAGGCGCACCGCGATGGCCACGGTGACGACCACGATCACCGGGCGCACCAGCGCCGCGCCGCGACGGATCACCAGGTTCGAGCCCAGCCGCGCGCCGACGATCTGCGCCACCGCCATGGCGGCGACCAGGGGCCAGACGACGTGGCCGCCGGCAATGAACAGGATCATGGAAGTGACGTTGGTCACCAGCACCACCGGTTTGGTGCTGGCGGTGGCGCGGCGCATGTTGTCGCCCCGCAGCGCCGCGAAGGCCGCCGCCGAGAACGAGCCCATGCCCGGGCCGAAGAAGCCGCCATACACGCCGAGCCCGCCGCCCACCAGCGGCGCGAAGGCGCGCGCGGACAGGCGCGCCGGGGTATCGCGGTCGGAGATCCGTGGCGACAACGCGAAGTAGGCCGCCAGCACGATCAGGATCCACGGCAGCAGGGTCTCCAGAAAGGCCTTGTCGAGCGACTGCACCAGCAGCGTTCCGCCGATGGCGCCGACGAAGGCCCACGCCAGCGTCGCACGCAGCGGCGCCAGGTCGAGGTGGCCCTGGCGGAAGTAGTTGACGGCCGAGGAGAGGGTGCCGAACACGCTCTGGGTCTTGTTGGTGCCCAGCGCCAGCACCGGCGGCACCCCGGCCCACAACAGGCAGGGCAGCACCAGCATGCCGCCGGCCCCGGCGATGGAGCTGATGAAGCCACCCAGGAAGGCGACCAGCGCGAGGCCGGCAACGACGGACAGGGACAGCTCGGGCATGGCGTGACGACGGTGCGGGAAAAGGCGCAAGGATACGCCACCGGCCGCGCCGGCGCCGGTCTAGACTGAACCATGTCATCCCCCTCGCCCGACGCCGCCCCCCCGCCGGACACCGCGGCGGAGACCTCCGAGACCGCCCGCGTCTTCGTCTCCTACGCGCGCACGAACCAGGCCGCCGTGCGCCGCTGGTGCGAGGCGCTGGCGGCGCGCGGCCGCGAGCTGTGGGTGGACTGGGAGGGCATCCCTCCCAGCGCGGAGTGGATGGCGCAGATCGAGACCGGCATCCGCGAGGCCGACGCCTTCGTGTTCATGATGAGCCCGGCGGCGCTGGCCTCGACCGTGTGCCGCCAGGAACTGGACATCGCCGCCGGCCTCGACAAACGCCTCGTGCCGGTGGTGATCGAGGACGTGGCGCCCGCCGAGGCCCCCCCCGCGCTGGCGCGCCTGAACTGGATCTTCCTGCGCGCCGGCGACGACGCGGACGCGGGCCTGGCACGACTGGAAGCGGCGCTGGATACCGACCTGGACTGGCTCAAGCGCCACACCGCGCTGATGCGCCCCGCGCTGGCCTGGCAGGACGCCGGGCGCGAGCGCAGCCGCCTGCTCAAGGGCCAGGCGCTCAAGCAGGCCGAGGCGTGGCTGACCGAGAGCGCGCAGAAATCCCCGGCGCCGGCGGACGTGCAGCTCGCCTTCATCCAGGCCAGCCAGCAGGCGGCGCGCACCCGCCTGCGCCTGGCCCTGGCCGGCGCCCTGGTCGGCCTCGTCAGCCTCGCGGCCCTGAGCCTGTGGGCGGTGCTGGCCGAGCGGCGCGCCGATGCCGCCCGCGAGGAGGCAGTGGCGCGGCAGCTGGGCTCGGACGCCTCGCTGGTGGCCAGCGAGCAGGCCGCACTCATCGAAACCAGCGCCCTGCTCGCCATCGAATCGTGGAAGCGCCGCCCCGCCCTGGGCAACGACGTGCCCCTGCGGCAGGCACTGCGGCTGCTGCCCCGACAGCTCGCGCGCTGGTCGCATCCGGGGCAGCGTATCCGCGCCGCGCAGCTGATCGACGGTGGGCGTATGGTCGTCTATGCCGAGGCCGACCGGCTGCACCTGCAGCGCGCCGACGGCACCGCGCCAGCCACCATCGTCACCCTGCCGGCCCAGATCCGCTCGGTGATCCGCTGCGGCGCGGCCGGCGCCTTCGTCGCCCGCACCGACGCCGATCAGGTACGCTACTGGCGGGACGCCCGCAGCCCACCCGAGGCCCTCGAGGACGCGACCGCCGTGACCTGCTCGGCGGACGGGCGCATCGTCGCCCTGGGCCAGCGCGATGGCCATATCCGCTTCCACGCGACCGACGCCTCGGCGCCGCCGCCGGCCCCGTCCGACAGCCTCGACGCACCGGTGGAGCGGCTGCGCTTCAGCGACGACGGCCGCTTCCTCGCCGCCAGCGGCGCCAAACACCTGCGCCTCTGGGCGCTGACCGCGGATAGCGCCCGCTCGCTCGCCGCGCTCAAGGGGCGCCAGCCGGTCGCGGACATCGACTTTTCACCGGCGGGCGACACCCTGCTGGCGGCCGCCGACGCCGCCGCCTATGTGTGGCATCTGCCCGACGCACGCCTGGTCAAGCGCCTGGGGGAGCTGACCAACGTGCACCGGGCGCGCTTCTCGCCCGACGGGCGCCTGATCGCGCTGGGCGTGGGCGATGGCTCGGTGGTGATCTACGATGCGCGCCGGCTCGAGCGCATCCGCCAGATGCGTCACGGCAGCCCGGTGCATCACCTCGCCTTCAGCGCCGACAGCCGCCTGCTGCTCAGCGGCAGCAACGATGCCACCGCGCGCCTGTGGCGCATTGCCGACGGCAGCGAACAGCTGCGTTTCAGCCACGCCGACTTCATCACCGCCATCGACTGGCCCGACGGGGCCGGCCGCATGCTGAGCGCCGGGCGCGACGGCGCGGTCAAGCTCTGGGCGCCCGGACTGTTCGAACGTGAGGTGGTCGATGGCCCGCGCCGCGCGGTCGCCGTGCAGGCCAATGTGGACGCCATCCGGGTGGCCCCCGGCGCCGCCGATCTGCTCGAACCGCTCGGCGCGCATCGCTGGCAGCTGCGCGCCCAGGGCGACGCCGCGCCCACGGTCACCTTCGCGGTGCCCGAGGGGGTCGTCACCTTCGCCCTCAGCCCGGACCGGTCGGTGCTGGCGGTGTCGCAATTCGACGGCCGCGTCAGCCTGCGCCATCTGCCGGACGGCCGCCTGCTGCGCACCCTCACGATCGGCGCGCCGAGCGACACCGTCGGCTTCAGCCCGGACGGCACGCTGCTGCTGACCGGCAGCCGCGACGGCCAGGTGCGGCTGTGGGCCTGGGCCACCGGCACGGTGCGCTGGCAGCAGGCCCATGCGCCCTTCATCTTCGCCCATGCCTTCAGCGCCGACGGGCGCCTCGTGGCCACCGGCGGCTCCGACGCCAGCGCGCGGGTGTGGCAGGTCGCGGATGGCCGCGAACGGCACCGCTTCGCACACCGCCACGATGTGCGCGCCCTCGCCTTCCATCCCACCCGGGCGCTGCTCGCCAGCGCCAGCTCCGATCACATGGGGCGCCTGTGGTCGCTCGAGACCGGCCAGGTGACGCGCTATCTCCCGCATCGCGGCCCCGTCCTGGCGATCGCCTTCTCGGCGGACGGCACCCGCGTGGCCACGGGCAGTTCGGACCGCACGGCACGCCTCTGGCGCACCGACGACGGTGTCGAGCAATCGCGCATCCAGGCCCCGTCCGCGGTGTTCGCGCTGGGCTTCGACGGCCCGTGGCTGCGGCTGTTCACCGGTGGGGAATGGTCACGCCATCCGGTGGATCCGGCCGCGGTGGTGACCGCCACCTGTGCGCGGCTCACCCACAATCTCGGCCCCATCGACTGGCTGCGCTACGTGCGCACGCCCACGCCCCAGGCGACCTGCCCGGGGTTGCCCGTACCGCGCTTCTGAGGCCGCCTCAGTCCGCCGCGGCGAAACGCGAGAAGAGCGTGCGCCCCAGGCTCACCAGCGCCACCGCCAGGGCACCGAGGACGATGCCGCCGAGGGCGTTGAGCACCACCGGCAGCACCGCCACCCACAGGCCGCCGGCCTGCGCGGCGAGGTGATCCACGCCGTGATGGAGCACCGGCACGGCATGGGCGACGATGCCGCCGCCGACGAGGAACATGGCCGCCGTGCCGAGCACCGACAGGGTACGCATCAGCCACGGCGCGGCCATCACGATCGCGGCGCCGATGCGTCGGGTCATGGCGCCGGACTGGGTGCGCAGCCACAGGCCCAGGTCGTCGAGCTTGACGATGGCGGCCACCACGCCATACACGCCGGCGGTCATGAGTACCGCCACCCCGGCGAGCACCACCAGCCGGGTGACGAAGTCGGCCTCGGCCACCACCCCGAGCGTGATCACGATGATCTCCCCCGAGAGGATGAAGTCGGTGCGGATCGCACCGCGGATCTTCCTGCGCTCGAAGGCGATCAGGTCGACCTTCGGGTCCGCCACCGCCTTGACGAGTTGCGCCCGGTGCGCCTGCTTCTGGTCGCGGTGGGTGAAGGCGTGCAGCAGCTTCTCGAAGCCCTCGAAGCACAGGAAGGCGCCGCCGAGCATGAGCAGGGGCAGGATGATCCACGGCGCCACCGCGCTGACCGCCAGCGCCGCCGGCACGAGGATGGCCTTGTTGCGGAGCGAGCCCTTGAACACCGCCCACACCACGGGCAGTTCGCGGTCGGCGCGCACCCCGGTGACCTGCTCGGCGTTGACCGCCAGGTCGTCGCCGAGCACACCCGCGGTCTTCTTGGCGGCCACCTTGGTGAGCACCGACACGTCGTCGAGCAGGGTGGCGATATCGTCGATCAGGGCAAGCAGGCTGGCGGCGGCCATGCGGATGTCCTCGGCTGGAAAATGGGGCAAACCGCGCCATGGTAACCGCCCGCGCGCCGCCGCGCACCCCGCCACGCGGCGACTGCTACACTCGTCCACATTCCGACACGTGGAGACCGTCATGCGCAGCTACGACTACGACCTCGTCACCATCGGCGCCGGCTCCGGCGGCGTGGCCGCCAGCCGCCGCGCCGCGGCCCTGGGCGCCAAGGTGGCCATCTGCGAGGGCGACCGGGTCGGCGGCACCTGCGTCATCCGGGGCTGCGTGCCCAAGAAGCTGATGATGTACGCGGCCCAGTTCGCCGACGCCTTCGCCGACGCGGCCGGCTACGGGTGGACGGTGGTGCCGCCCGACTTCGACCTCACCCGCCTGGTGCAGGCCAAGAACGCCGAGACCGCGCGCCTCGAGGGCATCTACCGGACCATGATCGCCAACGCCGGCGTCACCCTGCTCGAAGGCCGGGCCACCCTCGTCGATGCGCACACCGTGGCGGTGGGCGATCGCCGGGTCAGCGCGCGGCACATCCTCATCGCCACCGGCGGCGCGCCCAGCCATCCGCCCATCGACGGGCTCGAGCTGGCCATCGACTCCAACCAGCTGCTCGATCTGCAAGAGCAGCCGCGCCGCCTGCTGGTGCTCGGCGCCGGCTACATCGCAGTGGAGTTCGCCGGCATCTTCGCCGGCTTCGGCACCGAGGTCACCATGGCCTACCGCGCCGATCTGCCCCTGCGCGGCTTCGACACCGACATCCGCACCCGCCTGGCCACCGCCATGGCGGACCGGGGCATCACCCTGGCGCACGGGTTCGAACCGGAGAAGATCGAACGCACCCCCAACGGCATCCGCTGCCATGCCAAGGACGGGCGCACGGTCGAGGCCGACGCGGTGCTCAACGCCCTGGGGCGGCATCCCAACACCGCCGGGCTGGGGCTGGAGGCCGCTGGGGTGGAGGTCGATGCGCGCACCGGCGCCATTGTGGTGAGCGCGGACTCGCGCACCTCGGTGGCGCACATCTACGCCGTGGGCGATGTCACCGGCCGTGCCGCCCTCACCCCGGTGGCCATCGCCGAGGGCCGCGCCTTCGCCGAATCGGTGTTCGGCGACACACCGCGCGTGATCGACCATCGACTGATCGCCACCGCGGTGTTCAGCCAGCCGCCCATCGGCACCATCGGCCTGAGCGAGGCGGCGGCCACCGCCGCCGGGCACGCGGTCACCGTGTTCGAGGCCGACTTCCGCCCCATGAAGCACACCCTGGCCGGCCGCGCCGAACGCGCCTACATGAAACTGGTGGTGGACGCCGATTCGGACACCGTGCTCGGCGCCCACCTGATCGGCGCCGATTCCGGCGAGATCATCCAGGCCCTGGCCATCGCCATCACCCTGGGGGCCACCAAGGCCGACCTGGACCGGACGCTGGCGGTGCACCCGACCGCCGCCGAGGAACTGGTGCTGATGCGCACCCCGCGCGGCGGCTGAGGCCGCCCGCCGTCAACGCCAACGGGGCGCCTGGGCGCCCCGTTGCATGTCGGCGACCAGCCGGCCTCACACCGGCATGAACGCCACCTGGACGGCCACCTGGTAGGCAACGAGCCCGCCACTGACCACGCGCCGCTGACGCCGCACCCAGGCGCCACAGACATTGGTCAGGCGCGCCCGGGCCTGCGCCATGGCGGTGCGGATGGCGTCCTCGAAGCTTTGCGCCGATTCGGCCACCACTTCGGTCACTTGTGCCTCTGGCATGGATCATTCTCCGATACTGCCCGCAGGGTCACACACCCTGCAATGCTCGTGCAGGCATGATCCCAGCCACCTGCCGGGCCGACAAGAGGCAAAGCGTAAGCAAATGCGCGTCCCCGGCCGCCCACGCCAGCGCGACTCAGGGCAGCACCAGCGCCAGGGCGACAGACAGGAACAGCAACGCCGCCACGTTGCCGATCAGCACCATGGAGGCCACCTTCTCCGGCTCCTGGCCGTAGCGTTCGGCGAAGATGAAGTTGAGCACCGCCGGCGGCAGCGCACCGAACACCAGGATCAGTGCCTTTTGCAGCGGCGGGAAGTCGAACAGCATCAGCAGCACCGCGGCGATCGCCATGCCCACCAGCGGGCGCGCCACCGCGCCCAGCAGGCCGAGGCGCACCGAGGAGATCCTGGAGTCGCTCAGGCGCACGCCGAGGCCGATCAGCATCAGCGGGATGGCGATGTCGCCCACCATCTTGATGGACACCAGCAGGGGCTCCCACACCGGGATGCCGAGCATGCCCACGGCCAGCCCGGCGAAGGTCGCCAGCACCGAGGGCACCTTCCAGATCGTGACCATGCGCACCCGGTGGTCGAGCAGCCAGGCGCCGAAGGAGAAGTGCATCAGGTTCGAGGCCATGAACATCACCACCATCGGCGCCAGCGCCTTGTCGCCGAAGGCCAGCACCGCCAGCGGCAGACCGAGGTTGCCGCAGTTGTTGAACATCACCGGCGGCACCAGGGTCTTGGGATCGATCTTCAGCAACCGCGCCAGCACCCACGCCGCCAGCCCGGAACCCACCACCATCACCAGCGTGGCCAGCAGCAGCGGGATGTCGTTCTCCGGCCGGAACGGTCGGCTGGCGAGCGCGGCGAACACCAGCGCGGGCACGAACACATCCATGTTGAGCTTGTTCGCATGGGCCAGATCGGGACGGAAACGACGCCCCACGAAATAGCCCAGGGCCACGATGGAGAACAGCGGAAAGAGGATGGAGACGATGCGCAGGAGCATGGGAGCGTTCGCGGGTGAAGACAACGTGGCCTTGATTGTACGTGCACGTCAACCGCCACGACAGCGGGGATTGTCCGTATGGATAGGCCGAACGGGGCACCCGGGCCGCACACTCTGGAAACATGCATCGAGCATAGTACGATGGGACACCACCTTGGCATCGGAGACACCCCCATGAACACCGGACACTTGCTCGCCCTCGCTACCGGCCTCGCCCTGACCATGGCCCCGGCCCATGCCGACCCCTTGTCGTGCGACGGCGACCTGAGTTTCATCGACGGGGCCAACACGCGCATCGCCTGCAGCGGCGACCTCGTGCTCGACGGCAATGCGCTGAGTGCCGACGAATCCATCTGGGTGCACTCCGACACCCGCATCGAAGTGATCGACGCGACGCTGAGGGCGCCTGCGATCATGCTGGATGCTTTACAGATCAACGTTGCGGGCAGGCTCAGCGCCGATGGCGCCATTTCCCTTGGCGTGCCGCCCACCCACTCGGGCGATACCATCCGATGGACAGATAGCGGCCCTGTCGCACTGGCCGGTGACGGCATCGCACTGTCACCGGGAAGTCGGCTCACGCTGTGGAGCGATGCCACCCGGTCGGGAGACGGCGGTCCGGCCGCGCAGGCCGGCGGCAGCATCGCACTGTCCCCGCACGGTCAACTCACCCTGAGCGACGGTTCGATGTCGCCGGGCTCGACGATCAGCGTCGTGCCGGAACCCACCGTGTGGGCAATGCTGCTGGCTGGCCTGACCCTGCTCTCGTGGGCGCCGAAACGCCGACGCTGACAGGACGAAGGCCGCAGGTCCGACTCCAGGAAAGGCTGCACGCACTCGGCACGATGACGCCCGGATGCCGCTGCGCGGCATCCGGGCGACGGCGGAGCGCCCTGGACAACGGTCGCCATCTCGGCGACCGTTTGCGTGGCGCCCGGCCGTCCGTCACAACACGTAGCGCGCCAGATCCTCGCTTTCGGCCACGGTCTCGAGGCGCGCGTCCACATAGGCCGGATCGACGGTGATCCGGTCCAGGCCCGCCTTGCCCGCCTCGAAGGACACTTCCTCGAGCAGCTTTTCCATCACCGTGTACAGGCGCCGCGCGCCGATGTTCTCGGTGCGCTCGTTCACCTGGTAGGCGATCTCGGCCAGGCGCCGGATGCCGGCGTCGGTGAAGTCCACCGCCACCCCTTCGGTGTCCAGCAGCGCCTCGTACTGGCGCGTGAGGCAGGCGTCGGTGCTGGTGAGGATGCGCTCGAAGTCCTCCACCGAGAGCGAATCGAGCTCGACCCGGATGGGGAAACGGCCCTGCAGTTCCGGAATGAGGTCGCTGGGCCGGGACAGGTGGAAGGCGCCGCTGGCGATGAACAGGATGTGATCGGTCTTGATCATGCCGTACTTGGTGCTCACCGTGGTGCCCTCGACCAGCGGCAACAGATCGCGCTGCACCCCCTGGCGGGAGACGTCCGCGCCCTGGGTCTCGGCGCGCGCGGCCACCTTGTCGATCTCGTCGAGGAAGACGATGCCGTTCTGCTCCACCGCCTGCACCGCCGTGGTCTTGAGTTCCTCGTCATTGACCAGGCGCGCGGCCTCCTCGTCGGCGAGCAGCTTGAGCGCCTCCTTGATCGGCAGCTTGCGCTGCTTCTTGCGCTGGTTGCCCAGGTTCTGGAACATGCCCTGCAGCTGCTGGGTCAGCTCCTCCATGCCCGGCGGCGCGAAGATCTCGGCGCTCATGCCCGGCTGGGCGAGCTCGATCTCGATCTCCTTGTCGTCCAGCTCGCCCTCGCGCAGCTTCTTGCGGAATTTCTGCCGGGTGGCGGTATCGCTGCCGGCGGCGGGCTCCTCACCGAAGCCGACCGGACGGGCCGGCGGCAGCAGCACGTCGAGCACCCGATCCTCGGCAGCATCGAGCGCCCGGTCCTGCACCTGCTTCATGGCGCGCTCGCGCCCGTCCTTGATGGCGATCTCGACCAGGTCGCGGATGATGGTCTCCACGTCGCGGCCCACGTAGCCGACCTCGGTGAACTTGGTCGCCTCCACCTTGATGAAGGGGGCGTTGGCCAGCCGCGCGAGACGGCGCGCGATCTCGGTCTTGCCGACCCCGGTGGGGCCGATCATGAGGATGTTCTTGGGGGTGATCTCGCCGCGCAGCGGCTCTTCGACCTGGGCACGGCGCCAGCGGTTGCGCAGGGCGATGGCCACGGCGCGCTTGGCACGCCCCTGGCCGACGATGTGCTTGTCGAGTTCGGAGACGATCTCCGGGGGGGTCATTTGCGTCATGGTTCAGCTCCCGCCGCCCAGCACCTCGATGGTGTGGTGCTGGTTGGTGTAGATGCACAGATCGGCGGCGATGGTCAGCGCGCGGCTGACGATTTCCTCGGGCGGCAGGTCGGTGTTCTCCAGCAGCGCCACCGCGGCGGACTGGGCGTAGGCACCACCGCTGCCGATGGCCACCACGCCCTTTTCCGGCTCGAGCACGTCGCCGTTGCCGGTGATGATGAGGGAGTTCTCCTCGTCGGCGACCGCCAGCATGGCTTCGAGCCGGCGCAGCATGCGGTCGGTGCGCCAGTCCTTGGCCAGTTCGACGGCGCTGCGCACCAGGTTGCCCTGGTGCTTCTCGAGCTTGGCCTCGAAGCGTTCGAAGAGGGTGAAGGCATCCGCCGTGCCGCCGGCGAAACCGGCGAGGATGCGGTCCTGGTAGATGCGCCGGACCTTGCGGGCGCTGCCCTTGACGACGATATTGCCCAATGTGACCTGCCCATCCCCGCCCAGGGCGACGCGACGGCCGCGCCGCACCGAAAGGATGGTGGTGCCGTGATACTGTTCCATGATGAATCCTGACGGCCCGTGCACGGGCCGGTTTGACGGGGGCGCGGGACGCCCGGAGCTACTTAGCTGGGGACTATGCCTGAATTTGCAAGCGGGCGACCTGATCGATCCCCATCACCCGCAGCAGCGCCGCCACCATGGCGTTGACCCGGTTCAGCGACACCAGCTTGCCCTGGCCCTGCAGGGTCGAGAGCACATTGAACAGGCTCCCCGCAGCGACGAAATCGACACGACGCAGACGCGAACAGTCGACCTCCACCGCGGCGTGATCGGCCGCATAGGCGGCCAGCTTGCGGATGCCTTCGGCGTTGGCGCCGAGCAGCTCGCCTTCGAGCGCGAAGCCCTGCGGTGCGGCCGGCGTGGACTCGATGTCGGTGGTGGTTGCCATCGCCTCCATCGAAGGGGCTTCCCACGACGGCGGCGAGACCTCGAAGGTCACCGCATAGTCCACCGCCACTTCCTCGAAGCGGTCCATGTCGTCGGTGTGCTGGAGCATGTCGAGCAGCAGCAACCACATGTTGCGGTTCTCCGCCTGGCCGACGGTCACCTGGCCGCCGAGCATTGCCGCCACCGCGGCGCAGCCCGACAGCTTGACGGTGACCCCCTGCTCGCGCAGCGCACCCACCAGATCGCGAAACAGGGTGCAGCCGGCGTCGTCGGCCGAGCGCAGGCGCGACAGGTCGATGCGCACGGCGCCGTGCTTGAGGGCGGTCTCGCGCACGCGCACGAACTGCTTGCCCACCTCTTCGGTCAGGGCCGCGCCCATGGCCACCGAGGGGGAACTGGATTTGCTCTTCTGTGCCGGCGCGTCGGCCACGTCCCAGGCCGGCGGCGACTTTTCGAAACTGCGCGCGTAGGCGATGACGCGCTCGTCGAACTCGGCGCGCATGCCGGTGAGCTTGTACAGGTCGATGAGCATCATCCACATGAACTCACCCTGCCCGATCGGAAGGCTATCGACGAAGGCCGCCAGCACCGCGGCGGCGGCGTCGTTCTGACCATTGGCGTAGAGGACGGCCGCCTCTTCGGCGATGGACGAGAAGTCGTCACCGCCCTCGTGCACTTCCATCTTGCCCGCACATTCGGCAAGTGCACGGGCCACGTCGCCACCGGCGGCGGCAAAGTCCAGCGTCGACAGTTCGGAACGCGGACCGCGTCCGTCGTTGTGGCCGGATGCTTTCTGTTTGTTAGATGGACCTGCCAAGATCGCACTCCCTCCTGAAGCGATCAAGCCTTTCGCATGAGTCGTTCGAGCATACCACTGTCTTCCCTCGCCGGCGGACACACGCCCATGGTTGAGAGGAAATGTAACCAAATGCCAAAGCCAACGGCCCGATCGCTTGTGGCTACAATAGCGCCTCGACCCATCCGGCTTCGAGCAGATGCTGTGCAAGAATCACGTCTCACCCTGCGGGTATATTACGAGGATACCGACGCCGCTGGCGTTGTGTATTACGCAAACTACTGGCGTTTTTGCGAGCGCGGCCGCACCGAGTGGCTGCGCGAGCGCGGCTTCGACCAGCAGATCCTGATGGACGAGACCGGCCTGGCCTTCGTGGTGCGCACGGTGCAGGGCCATTACCTGCGCCCCGCGCGCCTCGACGACACCCTGACCGTCGTCACCGCGGTCGACGCCACCCGCCGCGCCAGCCTGGAATTTTCCCAATATGTCGATCGGGGTACTGAACGCCTGTTCACCGCCACGGTCTCAATCGCGTGCCTGGATACCCGGCGCGGTCGCCCCGCGCCCATCCCGGCACATATCCGCCAATCCATCGAAGCGTCGGCCTGACCCCCATGCCCATCACCCAAGACCTGTCGATCCTGTCCCTCATCGCCGAGGCGAGCCTGATTGTGAAGTTCGTCATGGCCATCCTGGCGGCCGTCTCCTTCACCTCCTGGTACTGGATCTTCCGCAAATGGTTCGCCATCGGCGCCGCGCGGCGCAAGACCGCGGTGTTCGAGCGTGAATTCTGGAGCGGTGGCGATCTCAACCACCTGTATCAGAGCGCCAGCAACGACCGCCACAACTCCGGCCCCATGGAGCGGATCTTCGAATCGGGCTACCGCGAGTTCTCCAAGCTGCGCGCCAAGAACGCCTCCCCCGAGACCGTCGTCGACGGCGCCCGCCGCGCCATGCGCGCCACCTACCAGCGCGAGATCGACGAACTCGAGGCGCATCTGGCCTTCCTCGCCTCGGTCGGTTCCGTGTCGCCCTACGTGGGCCTGTTCGGCACCGTGTGGGGGATCATGAACGCCTTCCGCGGTCTGTCGAACGTCTCCTCCGCCACCCTCGCCCATGTCGCACCGGGTATCGCCGAGGCCCTCGTGGCGACGGCCATCGGCCTGTTCGCGGCGATCCCCGCGGTGGTCGCCTACAACCGCTTCGCCCATGACATCGACCGGCTCTCGATCCGCTCCGAGAGCTTCATGGAAGAATTCTCCAACATCCTGCAGCGCCAGCTGCGCTGACCGACGCCGGAGAGCCCCATGCGCCAGCGCCGCCTCATGAACCAGATCAACGTCGTGCCCTACATCGACGTGATGCTCGTGCTGCTGGTGATCTTCATGGTCACGGCACCGATGATCCAGACCGGCAGCATCGACGTGCCCAGCGTCGGCAAGTCGTCCGACGCCCCGGCCGAGCCGGTGAGCGTGGTGGTCAAGGCCGACGGCTCGGTCGCCCTGCGCGACGGCGCCGGCGATCCGCGCCCCATGGCGCTCGACGCCCTCGTCGGCGAACTGCAGGCGCTGCAGTCGGGTGCCAGGAAACGCCCGGTGCTGATCGCCGGCGACAAGGCGGCCCGCTACGAGGCGATCATGCAGGTCATGGACCGCCTCCAGCAGGCCCACATCGAACAGATCGGCCTGCTCGTGCAGCGCGGCGAAGCCCCCCGCAAGTAAGGCCTCATGGACGCCCCACTGGACGCACGCGAGTTCTATCCGAGCACCGCTCCGGGCAAGTGGCCCTCGGCAGTGCTGGCCGCGCTGGTGCACGTCGCCCTGTTCGTGTTCCTGTTCTTCGGCATCCGCTGGCAGACCGAGCCGCCCGCGGCGGTGCAGGTCTCGCTGGTGCCCGCCCCGCCGGTGGCGCAGCGCCCGACGCCCAAGCCCCAGCCCAAGCCGGAACCCAAGCCCGAGCCGACGCCGACGCCCCCGCCGGCACCGAAGCCGGAACCCAAGCCCCAGCCGAAGCCGGAACCGAAACCCGCGCCCAAGCCCGAGCCCAAGCCGCCGCAGATCAAGACCCCGGAGAAGAAACCGGAACCGAAGCCGGAGAAGAAGCCCGAACCGAAGCCGGAGCCGAAACCCGCGCCCAAGCCCGAGAAGAAGCCGGAACCCAAGCCCAAGCCGCAACCGAAGCCGAAGCCTGACGAGAAGGCGCGCGCCATCGAGAACAGCCGCATGGACGAGCTGCTCGCCCTCGACGCCCAGCGCGCCCGCGAGGCCGAGCTGCTGCGCCAGGAGGCGGCGTCGGCGGCGCGCACCCGTGCGCTCGAGACCTACATCGACAAGATCCGCGGCAAGGTGCGCTACAACCTGATCCGCCCGCCGGGCCTGAGCGGCAACCCGGAAGCGGTGTTCGTCGTCACCCAGGGGCCGGGCGGCACGGTCCTCGACATCCGCCTGAAGAAGAGCACCGGCACCCCGACGCTGGACGACGCGATCCGCCGCGCCATCCAGAAATCGGATCCGCTGCCGCAGCCGGACGACCCGTCGCTGTTCTCGCGTACACTCGAGCTTACATTCCGCCCCCTCGAAGACCGATAGGGGTTGGGTATAATCCGCCGGATGCCTTTCACCATGATGAAACTGACTGATTTGCTTCGCCTTTTCTTCACCCTCCTGCTCTCGCTCGCCGCCATGGCGGCGCACGCGCAGCTGTCGATCGAGATCACCGGCGCCGGTGCGAACCGCTTCCCGGTGGCCGTGTCGGTCATGGAAGGCGAGTCCCAGCTGCCCCGCAGCGTCACCGAGGTGATCCGCGCCGACCTGGAACGCAGCGGCCTGTTCAGCCTCGTCGAACTGGGCCCGGTGGCCTTGCCCGAGGGATCGCTGCCCGACTTCGCCTGGCTGCGCACCCGCGCCGCCGACGCGGTCGCCGTGGGCAGCGTGCGCGACGTGGGCGCCGGCCGCTTCGAAGTGCGCATGCGCCTCTACGACACCCGCCAGGAGCAGCAGCTCGACGCCATCGTGATGACCATGACGCCGGACCAGTACCGGGCCACCGCGCATCGCATCGCCGATGTCATCTTCGAGAAGATCACCGGTCTCAAGGGCGTGTTCTCCACCCGCATCGCCTACGTGGTCAAGAGCGGCACCAACTACAAGCTGCAGATCGCCGACTCGGACGGCGCCAACGCGCAGACCGCGCTCAACTCGCGCGAGCCGATCATCTCGCCGGCCTGGTCGCCCGACGGCAAGAAGCTGGCCTACGTGTCCTTCCAGCTCAAGAAGCCGATCGTGTACGTGCACGACCTGGCCGCCGGCCTCCAGTCGGTGGTCGCCAACTTCAAGGGCTCCAACTCCGCCCCCGCGTGGTCGCCCGACGGCCAGCGCCTGGCGGTGGTGCTGACCAAGGACGGGCTGTCGCAGATGTACACCATCAACGTGGACGGCTCCGGCATCCAGCGCCTGGCCACCTCCTCGAGCATCGACACCGAGCCGGCCTACAGCCATGACGGCAAGTGGATCTATTTCACTTCCGATCGCGGCGGCAGCCCGCAGATCTATCGCATCCCCGCCACCGGGGGCCGCGCCGAGCGCGTCACCTTCGAGGGCAGCTACAACGTGACCCCGCGGCCCTCGCCCGACGGCCTCACGATGACCTTCATCACCCGCACTGCCAACGGCTTCCAGGTGGCCATCATGGACCTGGCGACCCGGCAGTACGCCGTGCTGACCGATTCATCCCGCGATGAATCCCCCAGCTTCGCACCCAACAGCCGCATGATCCTCTACGCCACCGAAGTGGGTGGCCGAGGCGTGCTCTCTGCGGTATCTTCCGACGGACGCATCAAGCAGAGACTGTCCGTCAAGGCAGCTGATGTGCGCGAACCGGCCTGGGGACCTTTGATGCAGTAAAAGTGGCCCACGAAGCCGACATAGACCCCCGCTCAACAACTCCAAGGAGTTAAACATGCGTTCAACCCTCGCCGCCTCATTCGTAGTCATCGGCCTGCTGGCCGGTTGCTCGAGCACTCCCATGACCCAGGACAGCGGGGCGGCCGTCGAGGATCGCACGACCCCCGACACCATCCCGACGGTCACCCCCACCCAGGCCGCCGGCAGTTCCCTGGCCGAACTGACCGATCCGTCAAGCCCGCTGTCCAAGCGCAGCGTGTTCTTCGACTACGACAGCTTCGTCATCCGTGGCGAATTCATGCCGCTGGTCGAGGCCCATGCCCGTTTCCTGGTCGCCCATCCGGACATCAAGATGCTGATCCAGGGCAACGCCGACGAGCGTGGCAGCCGGGAATACAACCTCGCCCTCGGCCAGAAGCGCGCCGACGCCATCAAGAAGGCCCTGCTGCTGCTCGGCGCCAAGGAAGGCCAGATCGAAGCGGTCAGCCTCGGCGAGGAGAAGCCGCGCTGCACCGACAGCACCGAGGACTGCTACGCCCAGAACCGTCGTGGCGACATGCTCTACTCGGGTGAGTTCTGATGGCGCGCACGCGCCAGTGGATCGCCGTGCTTGCGCTGGCAGCCTCGCTGCCGGCGCATGCCGGTCTGTTCGACGACACCGAAGCGCGCAAGGAACTGATGCGGATGCGGGAGGACTACAACGCCCGCCTGCAGGCGCTCGAGGCGTCTTCGCGCGCGCAGCTCGACCTGGCCAACCAGATCGAGGCGCTCAAGGCCGAAGTGGCCCGCCTGCGCGGTGACGTCGAGTTGCTCGGCCACACCATGGAGTCGGTGCAGAAGCGCCAGAAGGACTTCTACGTCGACCTGGACGAGCGCCTGCGGCGTCTCGAGACCGGCGCCGGCCCGGCCGGACCGGTGGACCCGGCGGCCGAGTCCGCCGACTACGAGTCGGCCCTGAACCTGCTCAAGGGCGGCAAGTACGGCGATGCCGCCGCGGCCTTCGACGCCTTCGTCGCCAAGTACCCGAGCAGCAGCTTCCTGCCCAGCGCCCATTTCTGGGCCGGCAGCGCCGCCCTCCAGGCCAAGGACATCAACCGCGCCTCCGAGCACTTCAACGCGGTGGTCAACCAGTGGCCGGACGATCCGCGCGCACCGGACGCCCTGCTCGGCGTCGCCAACTGCCAGCGCGCCCTGGGCGAGCGCAAGCTCGAACAGAAGACGCTTCAGGGCGTCATCGAACGCTACCCCGACAGCGCTGCCGCCAAGTCGGCGAAGCAACGCCTCGGCGGCTGACCGGAACGCGAACGCATGCGTGAAAACCCTTCCGTCACCCGCCTGCGGGTGACGGAAATCTTCGCTTCCGTCCAGGGCGAGGCCAGCCGCATCGGCCTGCCCACGGTGTTCGTGCGCCTCACCGGCTGCCCCCTGCGCTGCACCTGGTGCGACACCGAATACGCCTTCCACGGCGGCACCACCATGGCGATCGACGAGATCCTCGCCGAGGTCGCCGGCCACGGTCTGCCCCAGGTGTGCGTCACCGGCGGCGAGCCACTGGCGCAGAAGGCCTGCCTGGCGCTGCTGAGCGCCCTGTGCGACGCCGGCCACGAAGTCTCCCTCGAGACCAGCGGCGCCCTCGATATCGCCCCGGTGGACCCGCGCGTCGCCCGCATCATGGACCTCAAGGCCCCCGGGTCGGGCGAAGCGGACAAGAACCGCTGGGCCAATCTCGACCACCTGCGCCGAGACGACGAAGTGAAGATCGTCGTCGCCGACGCCGCCGACTACCGCTGGGCCGCCGAGCAGATCAGCGCTCACCGGCTGACCGATCGTTGCAAGGTGCTGCTGTCCCCCGTCGCCGGCGCGCTCGAACCCGCCGCGCTGGCCGAATGGATCGTCCGCGACCGCCTGCCGGTCCGCTTCCAGATGCAGCTGCACAAGATCCTGTGGGCCGACGCACGCGGTCGTTGACCCCACCGACACTCGTCATGCCATGACCGAAACCGAACAGACACCTCCCGTCAAACGCGCCGTCGTGCTCCTCTCCGGCGGCCTCGACTCGGCCACCTGCCTGGCCATCGCCCTCGACATGGGCTTCGAGTGCTACGCCCTGTCCGTCGCCTACGGGCAGCGCCATGCCGCCGAGCTGTCCGCCTCGAAGCGGGTCGCCGACGCCCTTGGCGCCCGCGAACACCGGCTCGCCCGCGTGGGCCTGGGCCAGTTCGGCGGCTCCGCGCTCACCGACCCGGCCATCGACGTGCCCACCGAAGCACGCGACGAGGCCGCCAGTCCCATCCCGGTCACCTACGTACCGGCGCGCAATACCGTGATGCTCTCCATCGCCATGGCCTGGGCCGAGGTCCTCGGGGCGCACGACATCTTCGTGGGCGTCAACGCGGTGGACTACTCCGGTTATCCCGACTGCCGCCCCGCCTTCATCCAGGCCTTCGAGACCATGGCCAACCTGGCCACCAAGGCCGGCGTGGAGGGAGAGAAGCTCACCATCCACGCTCCGCTGATCGAGATGAGCAAGGCCCAGATCATCCGTACCGGCACCGCGCTGGGCGTCGACTACGCCCAGACCGTCACCTGCTATCAGGCCGACGACAGTGGCCGTGCCTGCGGCCGCTGCGAGGCCTGCAAGCTGCGCCGCGCCGGCTTTCAGGAAGCGGACATTCCCGATCCGACGCGTTACGCGGAAAACGGCAACACATAAGGTTGACAGCGTTACGGGTGCTACCTATAATGCGCCCTTCCTTACGGGTCGTTAGCTCAGTTGGTAGAGCAGCGGACTTTTAATCCGTTGGTCGCGTGTTCGAGCCACGCACGGCCTACCAGGACACCAAAAAGCCCAGTCATCGCGACTGGGCTTTTTCCGTTTAAGGATCGAAACGGGCGCGCTCAGCCGCCCTGGAACCACCCCAGCGTCGGTGCCATCGTCACCACGGTGCCGATGATCATCAGCGCCGGCGGCTTGATGCTGGCGGCCTCCGCCTTGTCGGCCAGGTCGGCCAGGGTGGCGACGACGACGAACTGGTCCGGGAGCGTACCGCGGCGTACCAGGGCGGCAGGGGTGGTCTCGGGCAGCCCGTGGGCGACCAGCTGCGCAGCGATCTCGGCGATGCGCGAGACGCCCATGTAGATCACCACGGTCTGCTTCGGGCGCGCCAGGGCGGACCAGTCGAGATCCACCGGCCCTTCTTTTTTGTGGCCGGTGGCGAAGACGACGCTCTGGGCGTGATCCCGGTGGGTGAGCGGGATGCCCGCGTAGGCGCTGATGCCCGACGCCGCGGTCACGCCCGGCACCACTTCGAAGGGGACGCCCGCCGCCACCAGCGTCTCGGCCTCCTCGCCGCCGCGCCCGAACACGTAGGGGTCGCCGCCCTTGAGGCGCAGCACCCGGTGGCCCTCGCGCGCGAGCCGGACCAGCAAGGCGCAGATGTCGGCCTGCCTCATGCTGTGGTTGGCGGCCTTCTTGCCCACGTAGATGCGTGTGCATCCGGCCGGCATCCGGGCCATCACCTCGTCGCCGACGAGGTTGTCGTAGACCACCACGTCCGCCGCGCGGATGATGGCGTCGGCCCGCAAGGTGAGCAGCTCGGCATCGCCGGGGCCGGCGCCCACCAGATAGACCCAGCCGGGCTGAACGGGGCGAGATCCACTCATGCTCAATACTCCATGCCGGGCATCGCCTGGATACCGGCGGCGAAGGCATGTTTCTCCGGGCGCATCTCGGTAACCGTATCCGCGGCATCGATGAGTGCCGGCGGCGCGCCGCGGCCGGTCACCACCGCATGCTGCATCGGCGCCCGGGCCTGCAGATCGGCAATGACGGTGTCCGCATCCAGATAACCGTACTTGAGCGCGATGTTGAGCTCGTCGAGCACCACCAGGCCGATGGCCGCGTCGGCGAGCATCTCGCGCGCCACGGCCCAGGCCGCCTGCGCCTTCTCGATGTCGCGCTGACGGTCCTGCGTCTCCCAGGTGAAGCCCTCGCCCATCACGTGCCAGCGCACCCCCGGCTGGCGCCGCCAGAAGGCCTCCTCACCGGTATCGGAGCGGCCCTTGATGAACTGCACCACCCCCACCTGCTGGCCATGGCCGAGGGCCCGGGCGATGAGGCCGAAGCCGGCGCTCGACTTACCCTTGCCGTTGCCGGTATTGACCAGCAGCACGCCCTGTTCGCGGGTCGCGCGGGCGATTTTTTCATCCACCACGGCCTTCTTGCGGGCCATGCGCGCATTGTGGCGCGCGTCTTTGTCAGTCGTTTCGGTCATTGTGGTTCTCGTGCATCACGCGGGCCAGCGCCTCGAGCCCGTCGAGCTGGCGCGGGCCCGGGTTGAGGAAGTCGTCGCCGCTCAGGTGAACAATACGCTGATTCGCCTGCGTGACGACGACACGGCACCGTTCGGCCGCAGCGCGATCGAAGGTGAAGACGATGTCGGGCCGGAAGTGGGCCAGCAAGGCCTCGAGGGTCGGGAAGGCCTCGCCGGGACGCACCGCGCGCACCCGGGTGTCGGCATCGACCACGTCGAAGCCGGCCGTCTGGAACAGGTCGCCGAGCATGTGCCGGCGGCCGTACGAATAGGGCGTGCCGGTGCACGCGGTCAGCAGCAACACCCGCTCGCCGTGAGCGCCACTGGCCGCCGCCCGCGTGCGCCAGGCGCGATGAAAGCCGGCGGCGCGGTCGGCCCGGGGCGAGCCGGTGATGCGTGCCAGATCGGTGAGCATCCGCTCGGCCTGCGCCATCGACTCGAAGCCACCCAGGCGCCGCACCCGCGTGCCACGCGGCACCGACAGCGCCATCACGTCCGCATCGACCCAGGTGGAAGTGACCACCAGATCGGGCTCGAGCAGCGTCATCACCTCGGCGTCGGGGTCGAGCACCCCGCCGGTGCGCGGCAGCTCGGGACGGAAAGTGTCGTAGCGGGAGACGCCGACGATGCACGCTCCCCGATCCAGCCACTGCAGCGCCATGGTCAGGTAGGGCGACTGACTGACGATGCGCGGGCACTCGCCCGCGCGGGCCTGGGCGACGCCCAGCAGGGCGAGCATCAGGCACGCAACAAGAAAACGCATGGGAAACCTCAATCGAGCAGGAACGCGACCTGGCCGTCGATGACGTGGCGCCGGATCGGATGGCCGAAGGCGGCGCTGAGCACATCGGCGCGCAACACCGTGTCGGCGGTGCCCGACACCATGTGGCCGTGCCCGTCGAGCAGCACCACGTGGTCGGCGAAGCGGGCCGCCAGGTTCAGGTCGTGGAGCACGGCGACGACCCCGGCACCGGCGCGGGCCAGGCGCGTGAAATGGTCCAGCACCACCATCTGGTAGTGCAGGTCGAGATGGGAGAGCGGTTCGTCGAGCAGATACAGCGCCGGCTGCTGGGCGAGCAGGCTGGCGATGGCCAGGCGCTGGCGCTCGCCCCCGGACAGGGCCAGGATGTTGCGCTCGGGCATCTTCTCCAGCCCCATGCGCGTCAGCGATTCGGTGGCGATGCGCATGTCTTCCGGGCCCTCCCAGGCCCAGCGCCCCAGGTGCGGATGGCGACCCACCAGGGCGGTCTCCATCACCGTGGCGGAGAACCAGTCCGGCTGGCGTTGCGGCAGCACCCCCCGCTCACAGGCGAGCTCCCGTGCCGGCCAGTCGGCCAGCGCCCGCCCCAACAGGCGCACGCTCCCGCGCTGTGCCTCGCGCAGGCCGGCCAGGGTGTGCAGCAAGGTGGTCTTGCCGGCGCCGTTGGGTCCCAGCAAGACCAGGCGTTCGCCCGCCGCGATGCGCATGGACAGATCGCAGCAGATCCAGCGCTCACCGATCTGCACCGCCAGCGCGTCGGCTTCGAGCAAGGTGGGATGGGCACTCATCGCGGATGGCGGATCAGCAGGAACAGGAACACCGGCACGCCGATCAGGGCGGTGAGCACACCCACCGGCAACTGGGTCGGCGCCACCAGCGTGCGCGCAGCGGTGTCGGCCACCGTGAGCAGGGTGCCGCCGGCGAGGACGGCGGCGGGCAGCAGCAGGCGCTGGTCGTTGCCGATTGCCAGGCGCACCAGATGCGGCACGATCAGGCCGACGAAGCCCACCAGCCCCACCAGCGTCACCGCCGCGGCGGTGAGCACCGAGGCGAGCACATAGACCCACACCCGCAGCCCGCGCGTGCCCACCCCCAGCGCCTGCGCCCCCAGCTCGCCACGCGCCAGCACGTTCAGGTCGCGCGCGAAGGGCAGGATCGCGACCAGGCCCGCCACCAGCACGAACAGCGCCGGCCACGGGCGGGCCGCACCGGAGACGTCGCCGGTGAGCCAGAACAGCATGGACTGCACGCGGGTGTCGGTGGTCATGACCAGCATGAACACCACCACCGCACCACAGCCGGCGGCCACGATCACCCCGGTGAGCAGCAGACGGCTCTGGGTCCAGGAGCCGTCGCCCCGTGCCAGGCCGAACACCAGCACCATGGCGCCGAAGGCCCCGGCGAACGCCGAGGCGTCCACCAGCCAGCTCGCCCAGCCGAGGAAGATCGCCGACAGCGCCCCCACCGCCGCCCCGCCGGACACGCCCAGCACATAGGGATCAGCCAGCGGATTGCGCAGCAGCACCTGCATCAGCGCCCCGGCCAGGGCCAGCAGGCCGCCGCTGGCGAAGGCGGCCATCGCACGTGGCAGGCGCAGTTCGCGCACCACGGCGGTCAGGGTGGTATCCACATGGCCGCCCAGCGCGGCGATCACGTCGCCCCAGCCGGCACCGACGCTGCCCGCGCGCAAGGCGAGGAGCACCGCCAGCACGCTGCTCAGGCACAACAGGCCGAGAATGAAGAAGGCTCTCTTGCGGGCGAACATTCCCCGACGCAGGGCTCCGGACGACACGACGAAGTCCGTAGTGTCGCCCGAAACCGGGCCTTGCGCATCTGCGCCGGGGGCCAGGCTCATGCGCGCTTACCGCCCCGGCGCGTAGCGCAGGGTGAGGAACACGTTGCGCCCTTGCTGGCGATAGAAACGCGCCGTCTCGTAGGCCTTGTCGAAGACGTTGCCCAGCGTCGCCTGCACGCGCCAGTGCGGCGCAAAGGCGTATTCGGCACGCAGATCGAGGGTGGCGTAGCCGCCCAGGCGATGCTCGTTGGCCAGATCGTCGTAGCGCTTGCCTTCGGCCACGACCGTGGCGCCGACACGCACCGGGCCGATGGCGCGATCCAGGTCGAGACGGGCCGACTGGGCCGGGCGACGGGCAAGCCAGTTGCCCTGGTAGGCGTTGTCGGATTCGTTGCTGGTATCGAGCAGGGTGAGACTGCCGCGCACGTCGATGCCCGCCAGCGTGGTCGCCAGCGTGGCCTCGGCGCCCTGGATACGTGCCGAATCGACGTTGTTGGCCAGGAAGATCGAAGCATCGTAGGCGATCAGGTCCTCCACGTCGGACTCGAACACGTTCACCGTCCAGCGCCCCCAGCCGTGCTCGCCGCGCAGGCCCAGTTCCACGGTATCCGAGGTCTCGGGGCGCAGGTCGGCCTTGCCGTAGAACGGGAAGTAGAGCTCGTTGAAGGTGGGTGCCTTGAACGCGGTGGCATAGGAGGCCACCAGCCGGATCGCCGGCGTCAGGCCCATGCCCCAGGCCACCGAGCCGGTGGTGTGCCGGCCGAACTGCTCGTTGTCGTCACGACGCACCGACAGCTGCAATTCATGCACCCCGACATCCGCCTGCAGGAGGGCGAACACGCCGGTGTTGTCGCGCGCGCGCTCGGCGTAGGCGGTGCTGCTGTCGATCTCGTCGCGCTGCGCATCGACCCCCACGGTCAGGGTCACCGCCTTGCCGAGCATCAGGTCGTTCTGCCAGGTGCCGGTGGTGCGCTGGGTGTCGAAGGTGCTGGCATAGACGCCGTTCAGGTAGTTGTTCGCGTGATCCTTGCTCACCCCGACCGACACGCTCGAGGTCCACGGCGCGAACGGCTTCACCGAGAGCTTCAGGCCCGCCACTTCCTGGCTGGACTTGGCGCTGTTCTGGTAGCTGCCGTCGAACTTCGACTCGGCGTCGGTCTTCATCCAGTTGAAGGCCACCTCGGTGCCGCCGCCGAAGCGGTAACCGGCATTCAGGCTGCCCGAGTTGTTGTCGTAGCCGTCCCGGTCGGGTTCGGCGGTGTAGCAGCCGCCGACGCCCGCGGCCTCGACCCGGCAGGAGTTGAAGCCGTCGGTCAGCTCACGGCTCAGGCTCAGGCTGATCCAGCCGTGGTCGTTGCGCTGACTCACGCTGGCCGTGCCCTTGTAGTGGTGATCGGTCCCTGCGCCGATGCTGAACGAGGGCGTGAAGCCCTGGCCACCGCGCCGCGTGAAGATCTGGATGACGCCGCCGATGGCTTCCGAACCGTAAAGGCTGGAGCGTGGACCGCGCACGATCTCGATGCGGTCGATAAGGTCCACCGGCAGATCCTGGAAGGCGGCCTGCCCCGCGGTGGCGGAACCGACTTTCACCCCATCGATGAGCACCAGCACATGATCCGACTCGGTGCCGCGCAGGAACAGGGAGGTCTGCTTGCCACGCCCCCCGTTGTTGGCGAAGCTCACGCCGGGCAGGCCGCGAAACAGGTCCACCACCGACTGCGGCTGCAGGCGCTCGATGTCCTGGCGGGTGATGATGGTGACCGGCGCGAGCGTCTCGTCGACGGTACGGGCGGTGCGGGTGGCGGTGACGACGATCGCCTCCCCCTGGGAATCGGCCACAGCCGACATGGAAGGCAACACAAGGCTGGTCGCCATCGCGGCGACGATCGAACGGATACTCAAGAGACTCTCCCCGGCACCCCGGGCGTCCCCGCCCGACGTGCGACACAATGTTCCGGAGGCGACGCGGGAGAGAGGGGGATGGAGGTCGAATCGACATGCATCCGCCGCACCCCGCGGCACTTCCGTCATGAGCGTTCCGGGCCGGTATCCGGGCTCGTGGCTGCAAGCGTCGCTTGCTCGGTACATCGCCTTCCCGGGTCCTTCGACCCAGTGGCGACTGGATGCACCTTGATGCCACTTACCGTTGCGGGGGCAGCACAGGCCTTGCGGTTCGACCCCGATGGGGGCCGATATCGCGCACCTGTTTCCCGTTTATCCATCGGGCGGGTTCGCCGTCAGGCACCTGAAACACGTTTGCCTATCGCTAGGCAAGGCGCCGATACTACACGAGTTTTTCCCGCTTTTGCAGTGCATCACCCATGAGTACCGAACTGATTCTCGGCGGCGCCCGCTCGGGCAAGAGCCGCCTCGCCGAACAACGCGCCACCGCCCACGGCGGCCCGGTCACCGTGATCGCCACCGCCGAGGCCGGCGACGAGGAGATGGCCGCGCGCATCGCCCGCCACCGGGCCGACCGCCCGGCGCACTGGTCGGTGGTCGAAGCCCCCGTGGCGCTGGCCGCGGCCGTGCGCCTGGCGGCGCACGGCGACGGCTGTGTGATCGTCGACTGCCTGACCCTGTGGCTGTCGAACCTGCTGACCCGCGACGCCGCCTCGCTGGCCGCCCCCCACTCGGTGGACCACATGGCCGCCTGGCAGGCCGAGGTGGACGCGCTGGTCGCCGCCCTGCCCGGTCTGCCGGGCCATGTGATCCTGGTGGCCAACGAGGTCGGCCTCGGCCTGGTGCCCGAGTCGCCGCTGGGCCGCCTGTTCCGCGACGAGGCCGGACGCCTGAACCAGACGGTCGCCGCCGCCTGTGACACGGTCACCTTCGTCGCCGCCGGCCTGCCGCTGACACTCAAGGGCACCCCGGCCTGAGCGCCCCGCCGTGCTACCATCGGCCCCCATCGCGTGCCGGATCCTGACCCGATGAACATTGCCATTGCCCCCCTCGACGACACGCTGGTCGACGCGCTCCGCCACAAGATCGACACCAAGACCAAGCCGGTGGGCTCGCTCGGCCGCCTCGAGGCGCTGGCCCTGCAGCTCGGCCGCATCCAGCGCAGCCTCACCCCGGCCCTGAAGCGCCCGCACGTGGTGGTGTTCGCCGGCGACCACGGCGCCGCCACCGCCGGCATATCCGCCTATCCGCAGGACGTGACCTGGCAGATGGTGGAGAACTTCCTCGCCGGCGGCGCCGCCATCAACGTGTTCGCGCGCCAGAACGAGATCGCCCTGCGCGTGGTCGATGCCGGTGTCGCCCACGACTTCGGCAAACGCGAGGGGCTGATCAACGGCAAGATCGCGCCGGGCACCGCCAACTACCTGGAGCGCCCGGCCATGAGCGGCAGCCAGCGCGACACCGCCATGGCCTATGGTCGGCAACTCGCGCACACCCTGGCCGAGGGCGGCTGCAACGTGATCGGCTTCGGCGAGATGGGCATCGGCAACACCGCCTCGGCCTCGCTGATCACCCACTGCCTCACCGGCACCCCGCTGCCGCAGGTGATCGGCCGCGGCACCGGGCTCGACGACGCCGGACTGGACCGCAAGCACATGCTGCTGGCCCGGGCGCTGGCGCGCGGCGGCGTACCGGCCAATCCGCTCGAGGTGCTGGCCGAATACGGCGGCTTCGAGGTCGCCATGCTCGTCGGTGCCCTGTTCGGCGCCGCCGAAAAACGCATGCTGATCCTCGTGGACGGGTTCATCGTCACCGCCGCCCTGCTGGTGGCCCATGCGCTGATTCCGGCCATCACCGGCTACTGCGTGTTCGCCCATCACTCGGGTGAGCCGGGTCACGCCTATCAGCTCAAGCACCTGAACGCCGCCCCGCTGCTGGACATCGGCCTGCGCCTGGGGGAAGGCACCGGCGCCGCGCTGGCCTGGCCGCTGATCCAGGCCGCCGCCAACTTTCTCGACCAGATGGCCAGCTTCGAGTCGGCCGGCGTCAGCGACAAGCGTTGATGAGGTGGTGATGAGCCCCCACGCTCGCTTTCGCTCGCTGCCCCCCGAGGGGGCCGCGCCCTCCTTGGGGCGGTCCGGCGGAGGGCGGAGACGCTGAGCTCATGCGCTATCAGCTCGAACTCTTCCTGACCGCGCTGGGTTTTTTCACCCGCATCCCCATCCCGGGCTGGGTGCCATTCTCCACCGACCGGCTCAACCATGCGGCCCGTTTCTTTCCCTGGGTCGGCATCGTCGTGGGCGTGGCGGGCGCCGCAGTGTTCTGGTTCGCCCGCCAGTGGCTGCCGGCGAGCCTGTCGGTCATCCTCTCCATGGCGGCCACCATTCGCCTGACCGGCGCCTTCCATGAAGACGGCTTCGCCGACACCTGCGACGGCCTCGGGGGCGGCTGGGACAAGACCCAGGCGCTCACCATCATGAAGGACTCGCGCATCGGCAGCTACGGCGCCGCCGGGCTGGTGCTGATGCTGCTGGCCAAGGCCGCCGCGCTGGTGGAGATCGCCGCCCACGGCACACCCGGCGCGATCACCGCGATGATCGCCGGCCATGCCCTGTCGCGCTTCGCTTCCACCAGCCTGATCCACACCCTGGTCTATGTCCGCGAGGACGAGACCAGCAAGTCGAAGCCGCTGGCACGCCAGCTCTCCGACATGGAACTGGTGGTCGCGGGCCTGGGCGGCCTGGCGCCACTGCTGCTGCTCGGCTGGATCGAGGTGGTCGGGGGCGGCGTGGCCGTGCTCATCGTCACCTGGTGGGCCGCCCGCCTCTTCAAACGCCGGCTCGGCGGCTACACCGGCGACTGCCTGGGTGCTGCCCAACAGGGTACCGAGCTGGCCTGCTACATCGGGATTCTCGTCGCATGGAACTCTATCTGATCCGCCACCCCCGGCCCGACGTGGCCGCCGGCACCTGCTACGGCCAGACCGACGTCGGCCTCGCCGAAGCCCCCGCCGACGTCGCCGCGCGCCTGCGCCCCCTGCTCCCCGAGGCCTATGCGCTGCATGCCAGCCCGCTGCAACGGGCCCACCGGCTGGCCGTCGAGCTGGGCGAACCGCAACTGGACGACCGGCTCAAGGAAGTGAGCTTCGGCGACTGGGAGGGCCAGCCCTTCGAGGCCATCGGCAGCGCCATCGACGACTGGTCGAAGGACCCGATGAACTTCCGCCCGCCCAATGGCGAGACCCCGCTGGAGATGGCCCAGCGGGTGCGCCAGTGGATGAGCGAACGGCTGGACCCCGAGGCCGAAGCCCATGTAGTGGTCGGCCACGGCGGCCCGCTGCGGGTCATCGCCGGCCAGCTGCTCGGCCTGCCGCCGGACCGCTGGCTGGGCTTGGACTTCGCCTGCGGCCACGCCAGCCGCCTCGACGTGCACGCCTGGGGCGTGATGCTCAAGTGGTTCAACCGGTGAGCGGCCTGCGCTCCGGTATACTCCGCCAATTGTCAATTGCGCGGTGAGCGCCACGTGGCCTGGGACCTTTCCAAGAAATCCGGACGTTTTCGCGCCTGGCTCGACATGCATGTGGTCGACCATGGCTTTTTCCGCTCGGTGTACAACAACCTGCACGACCTGGGCGGCGGCATGTACCGCAGCAGCCAGCCCAGTCCGGCGCAGATCCGCGGCTACCGGCATCGCTTCGGCCTCAGGACCATCATCAACCTGCGCGGCGAGAGTCATTACGGCTCCTATCCGCTCGAACAGGCCATCTGCGAAGAGCTCGGTATCGCCTTCCACGACGCGCGGCTGTTCTCCCGCGGCGCCCCGAGCCCGGCGCGCATCCACATGCTCAAGGATCTGTTCGACTCGATCGAGTATCCGGCGCTCATGCACTGCAAGTCGGGCGCCGACCGCGCCGGCATCGCCGCCGCCCTGTACCGCATCCTGCATCTGAACCATCCGGTCGAGGCGGCCATGCGCGAGCTGCACTGGAAATACGGTCACTCGCGCCGGGCGCGCACCGGCGTGCTCGACTTCTTCCTCGCCAGCTACATGGCCTACCACGCCCACACGCCCATCGACTTCATGACCTGGGTGGATACGGTCTACGACCCCGATGCGGTCAAGCGGCAGTTCCGCTCCGAAGGCTGGTCGAGCCTGATCGTGGACAAAGTGCTACACAGGGAGTAACCGACCGGTGAAGGAAGGGATCGCGCTCTATCGTCGCCTGCTCGGCAGCATCGTGCCCTACCGCAAGGTCGTGGTGATCTCGATCCTGGCCATGGTGGTGACCGCCTCGCTCGAGCCGGTGCTGCCGGCCCTGCTCAAGCCACTGGTGGACGAAAGCCTCATCCAGAAGAACCAGACCGCCCAGTGGCGCGTGCCGCTGCTGATCATGGTGGCCTTCATCGCCAAGGGCATCGCCGATTACGTCGCCAGCGTCTCCAGCCAGTGGGTGGCCCAGCGTGCCATCACCGACCTGCGCCAGCGGGTCTTCCAGCACCAGCTGCATCTGCCCCTGTCGGCTCACCAGATGGAGGTGCAGGGGCGGATGCTCTCGCGCATCCTCTACGACATCCCGCAGGTGGGCACGGCGCTGTCGAACGCCTGGATCATCGTGGTGCGCGACACGCTGGTGATCATCGGCCTGTCCGGCTATCTGGTGTGGACCGCCTGGGAGCTGACCCTGCTGCTGCTGTTCGTCGCCCCGGTGATGGCCTTCATCATCCGCAAGGCGAGCCAGAAGCTGCGCGGCGGCAACCGCGCCGTGCAGGCCACCACCGGGCAGATGACCGGCGCGGTCGAGGAAACCCTCAACGGCATCCGCGAGATCAAGCTGTTCGGCACCCACGCCCACGAAGACCAGCGCTTCGGCGCCATCGCCGAACGTCTGCGCAAGGAGGTCATGCGCACGGTGCGGGTCTCCGCGGCCAACGTGCCCATCGTGCAGATGGTGGCCGCCACCGCGGTGGCGCTGGTGATCTGGTTCGCCTCCGCCCTGTCGGCCGAGGACCGGCTCACGCCCGGCACCTTCGTCGCCTTCGTCGCTGCCATGGCCATGCTGTTCGAGCCGATCCGCCGCCTGACCAACGTGAACAACGTGATCCAGAAGGGGCTGGCCGGCGCCATGAGCATCTTCGAGCTGCTCGACAACCCGTCCGAGCCCGACACCGCCATGGCCGACAAACCGCGCGCCCGGGGCCAGCTGCGCTTCGAACAGGTCACCTTCCGCTATCCTGGCCAGACCGATGCCGCGCTCGACGCCTTCACGCTGGACATTCCGGCCGGCAGGACGGTGGCGCTGGTGGGCGCCTCGGGCAGCGGTAAGACCACGGTCGTCCAGCTGATCGCCCGCTTCTTCGCGCCCGCCGAGGGGCGCATCCTGCTCGACGGCGAACCCATCGGCGAGTTGCCGCTGGGCTGGGTCCGTTCGCAGATCGGCTGGGTGGGCCAGCAGGTGGTGCTGTTCGACGACTCGGTGGCGGCCAACATCGCCTACGGTCGCCCCGACGTGCCGCGCGCAGCCATCGAGGCGGCCGCCCGCCATGCTCATGCGATGGAGTTCATCGACAAGCTGCCCGAGGGCCTGGACACCCGCGTCGGCCCCAACGGCAACCAGCTCTCGGGCGGCCAGCGCCAGCGCATCGCCATCGCCCGCGCCTTCCTCAAGGACGCGCCGATCCTGCTCCTGGACGAGGCCACCTCCGCCCTGGACAACGCCTCCGAACGCGCGGTCAAGGACGCCCTCGAAGAGCTGCGCCAGAACCGCACCGTACTGGTGGTGGCGCACCGCCTGACCACCATCCGCGATGCCGACCACATCGTGGTCATGGCCCATGGGCGTATCGTCGAACAGGGCAGCCACGCCGAACTCGCGGACGCGGGCGGCGCCTACGCGGCGTTACTGGCCAGCGGCGAAGGGGTCCTCATCGACGACGAAAGGCCCGCGTAGGGCAACGTCGCTGGCGGCTTGAAAGCCGCCCTACACCTCGTCCGGCTCCGGATCGAAGCCGTAGCCGAAGATCTCGATATCGCGCGCGAAGTGCTGCGCCACCCGCTCCGCGACCGCATCCGTGTAGTAGCTGCGGTAGTCCTTCTTGCGGTCGGTGGCCTGGCGCTTGTGCAGCAGCGTGGGCGGGGCGATGCAGATGCGGCGGCAGGCCTCGTCGAAATCTTCCGGCAGGCGCTCGTAGCGGCCGATGAAATCCACCAGCACCTTGCCGTGCAGATCCACCACGTAGTCGCTCTGCAGCTCGATGCTGGTGTCCACGTGGAACTGGTAGGGCCGCTCCGGGTCGAGCTTCCAGCGGATGAAGTCCTCGAAGCTGTCGATGTGGCTCATCAGGTGGGGGCGTTCGCGGCGGATATGGTGGTAGGAGCTCACCTGCAGGTCCCACGGGTTGCGCACGAAGACGAACTTGAACAGGGCGTCGAAGGTCTCGGCCGGCAGCATCTCCTTGGCGGCGATGATCTTGGAGTGGCGCGGAAACTTGATCCCCAGCCGGTGCCCCGACATCGCCGACAGCCGCGAGCACAGGAACTGCACCGCAAACCACGGGTCGCGCAGGCGCAGCGGGCGCAGGGAGTCGCGCACCGAGGTGCCGCCGGTCTTGGCGATATGCACGAACAGGAAGTTGTATTTCAGTGACAGCAGCATCGTTTGCAAGGCTCCGCCCGCCCGGCGGCAGGCCGTGATGTGGGCGACATCCTACCCGTTTGCGCTCCCCAGCCCCAAGGCGGCCAGGTAGGCGGCGGCCGAGGCGTCGCGATGGTAGTCGGCCACCGCCGACCGTAGCGTCGGGCCCGGCAGCGGGTCCGCCAGGGTGGCCAGCATCGCGGCCCCCATTGCCTCGGCGTCGCCCACCGGCACCAGTGGTCCGAAGCGCCCGCCCGCGAGCACTTCGCGCGGCCCGCTCGGGCAGTCGGTGGCCACGCTCGGGGTGCCCAGCGCCAGCGCTTCGGTGAGCACGTTGGGCGAGCCCTCCCAGGCGGAGCTGAGCACGAACAGGCTCGCCCGCGCCATCCACGCGTAGGGGTTGGGCGTAAAGCCCGGCAGGGCCACGTCCTCGCCCAGGCCGAGTTCGGCAATGCGTGCCTCCAGACGCCCGCGCAGGCGCCCGTCGCCGAGGATCACCAGCCGCGCCGGGCGCTGGCGCCGCACGATCGCGAAGGCGCGCACCAGGGTGTCGAAATCCTTCTGCTCGGTGAGCCGGCCGGCGCCGAGGATCAGCGGCACCTCGGCGCCATGCGCCCAGGGATGATCCACCGCCTCGGCCGCCAGACTCGCCAGCCGAGGCGTGACCACGGGATTGCGGATCACGGTCAGCTGCCCGGCACTCAGGCCGGTGAGGCGGGCGGTGTCTTCGCGCACGCCTTCGGAGACGCACACCACGGTGTCGACCGATGGATAGATCCAGCGCATCGGCGCCACCCGCAGCCAGCGCGACACCCCGGCGCGCCCCTCCAGCGCCGCCGACAGGTTGGTGCCGAGGCGCCCGACGATGCGGGTCGACGTGCCCGCCAGCCGGCGCGCCAGCACCGCGGCGCGGATCGCCCGATCCTTGGCCGCCAGCAGCGCGGCGGGCCGCACCCGGCGCAGGTAGCGCGCCAACGGGAAGATCGCCAGACCACTGTGGCGCACCCCCAGATCGATCAGCTCGACACCCGCCGGCAATTGCCCCAGATGGGCGCTGTCGGCCCGGATGGCCAGCAGATCGACGCCGTAGCCACATGCCGCAAAGGCGTCGACCAGGTTGAGCACCATGCGCTCCACCCCGCCCTCACCGGAAAAGGAGATCAGGATGGCGATCCGTCCGGCACCGGGCTGCGGATCCGGTCGAGGTGGCGCGCGCAGATCGTCGGCCAATGTCATTGGAACTCCGTAAAGCCGAGCGCGGCCAGGTAGGCGCGAGCGCTGGCCACGTCGGTATAGTCGGCCACCGCCGCACGCGACACCGCCTCCGGGGTGGGTTCGTCGAGCTGGCGGCGCAGCCCGTCGGCGAAGCGGGCGTCGTCCTGCACCGGCACCAGCGGGCCCACACGGCCCGCGTCGAGCACCTCGCGCGGTCCGCTCGGGCAATCGCAGGCCACACACGGCCGCCCCAGCCCCAGGGCCTCGATAAGCACCACCGGCATGCCCTCCCAGCGCGACGCCAGCGCGAACACCGCCGCGCGTGCCATGAAGGGATAGGGATTGGGCACGAAGCCGTGCAGGGCGACATCATCCAGCACCCCCAACTCGCTCGCCAGCGCTTCGAGCGCCGGGCGGCGCCGGCCCTCGCCGAGGATCAGCAGCCGACACGAACGCTCGCGCCGGACCCGCGCGAAGGCGCGCACCACGGTGGCGAAATCCTTGCGCTCCGACAGTTCCCCGACACCGAGGATCACCGGCGGCTCGCCCGGCGCAAACCACGGATGCTCGATCCCTTCGGCCGCGCGCAGCTGGAGCGTCGGGGTGATGATCGGGCTGGGGACTACATGAATGCGCTCGCGTGGCAGGCGCGCATAGGCGGCCAGATCGTCCGCCGCACCATGCGACGGCACCAGCACCGCGTCCGCATGGGGATAGATGTAGCGCATGGAGGCGGTCTGCAGCCAGCGCTCGGAAGCTTTGCGACTGGCCAGATTGACCGACACCGTCGTCCCCTGGCGCACCCCGACCCGGGTCGGCACCCGCGCCAGCCAGCGCGCGAACAGGGCGGCACGGTTGACCCGGTCCTTGTCCGAGAGCAGGGCCGCGGGTCGCTCCGCCTTGAGGTAACGGACCAAGGCCGGGATGGCGGTGTTGACATGCGATGCGCCGAGCGGCAGGTGGCGCACGCCATCGGGCAGCTCGGCGAACACCGGCCCGTGCCCCTCGACCCCCAGCACGTCGACCCGCATCCCCAGCGCGGCGATGGCCGGTACGAGATTGCGCAGCACCCGGTCCACACCGCTATGGCCCGAGGTCGCCGCGAAGATGGCCAGATCGGTGGCCATCAGGCGGTCTCGCCCAGCAGGCGCTCGAAGAGCAGGTGATAGCGTTCGGCGCAGTGCTCGACCCGGTAGGCATCCACCGCTTCGCGCCGGACCTGCGGGTCGCCAGGAGCATCGAGTACACGCGCCATCGCGTCGGCCAGCGCGACCTCGTCATCCACCGCCACCAGCGGCGCCACGCGCCCCTGATCGAGGACCTCGGCTGGACCGGAGGGGCAGTCGGTGGACACCACCGGCGTGCCCAGCGCCAGCGCCTCGGTCAGCGCATTGGGCGAGCCTTCGCGCCGCGACGACAACACGAACAGGGCGGCATGCGCCAGGCACGGATACGGGTTCGGATCGAAACCGGGCAAACTGACGTCGTCGCCGACGCCAAGCGAATCGGCCAGCTTCAGCAGCGCCTCGCGCAGCCGCCCTTCGCCAAGAATGAGGAGTTTGAGCGGTCGGTGTGCGCGCACCCGGGCAAAGGCGCGGATGAGCACATCGAAGCCCTTGACCTGGGCCAGCCGCCCCACGGCGAGCACCACCGGCGGCGCTTCGGGCCCGAATCCGGGATAGGCCGGCGCCGCTGCGGCCAGTGCCTGCAGGTCGGACGTGATCACCGGGTTGCGGATCAGATGCACCCGCGCCGCCGGCAGACCGGCCACCCGGGCCACATCGTCCACCACCGCCCGGGCATTGCCGACCACCGCATCGGCCGCACGGTAGGTACGCCGCACGCGCGCCCGCGCGCGCCAGCGCGACCAGGCGCCCAGTTCGGCGAAGCGTTGCGAATAGGTGGTACCGGGGCGCATCACCAGCCGGCAGCGGGCGCCCGCCAGGCGGCGCACCCGCGCCACCAGCAGCCCGGCGCGATCCTTGCCGCACAGGACGATGTCCGGCGCCTGCACACGCAGATAGCGCCACAGCCAGCGCGCGAGCGACCAACCACCGCGGGGGGTTTCGACGAGCCGGACACGGGCATCGAGCCGATCCAGATAAGGTGCCTGCGCCGAATGGGTGAGGAAGTCGATCCGCACCCCGCGGGCCACCAGGCCGCCGGCAAGGTTCACGAGCATCCGCTCGACACCGCCGTCGCCGTAGGAAGGGATGAAGATGGCCACACGCATGGATCGGCTCCGAAAGAGCGGCAAGTATACCCGAGCGGACCGCGCTCGCCGCGGGCACGACCGGGGTGGCGGTCCAAGCTATAATCCGCGTTTTCAGTCTGCGCCGGGCGTCATGCCGCCACACATCATCTACCTTGCCCGCGGCCGCCCCCAGCGACCCCGGGCCAACCTGATCCAGACCCTGCATACCGTCGCAGCCCTGGGCCAGGCCGGCGCCACCGTCCGCTTGTACCTGCCCCCGATTCCCCGCCGCTTCGACCTGACCGGATTCCTCGCCGGCATGGGCCTCCGCACGCCGGTGGATGTGCGCGGATCCGCGCTGCTGCACAGCAACTGGGGCGGCTGGCCCTTCATGCTCGCGCACCGCCGCGAGCTGCGGCGGGCGGATGCGGTCTATACCCGCGTGCCCGATTTTTCCCGCTTGATGACCCGCCTGCGGATCGGCCATGTTCTCGAGATCCACGACACCGTGGCCCTGCTGGCCGACGGCGGCCGCTGGCTGCGCGAAGCAATGCGTGCCGGGTGGCTGCGCGGGCTCACCGTCATCTCCGGCGCCGGCCGCGACGCCCTGGTCGGAGCCGGCTTGCCGGCGACCCGGATCGAGGTGCTGCACAGCGGTGTCGATCTGACGGCCTTTGCGAGCGTTCCGGCACCGACACCGGAAGCCTTTGCCGAGGCGCACGGCCTCTACGTCGGGCGCATCAGCCGGGACCGGGGACTTCCGATGCTGGAAGCGGTGGCCCGCGCCGGCCTGCCGGTGACCCTGATCGGCCCGGCGGACGATCCGCCAGCCACCGATCTGCCACACCTCACCTGTCGCCCGGCCATTCCCCACGCCCAGGTTCCCGACGCCCTGGCCGCCGGTGCGATCGCGCTGATGCCCTATCAGGCGGATCTCCAGCATGCCGCGACCATCAGCCCGATCAAGCTGTTCGAAGCGATGGCGGCCGGCCGCCTCGTGATCGCCTCCGATCTGCCGACGATCCGTGAAGTCATCCGCGATGGTGACAACGGCCTGCTCGTCCCCGCGGACGACCCCGCCGCGTGGATCGCGGCGGTCATGCGGGTGCGGGCCCACCCCGACGACGCAGCGCGCATGGCAGCGGCCGGACGACGCACGGCGGCCGACTTCAGCTGGCCCGCGCGCGCGGGCCGGCTGCTTGCGTTCCTCGATCGGATGCAATCGCGATGATTTTTGTCTGGCTCAACCGCTTTGCCTGCCTCGGCCTGGCCATCTTCGCCTTCTTCAGCCTGCTCAAGACGGCCCCCGCCCACCTCGCCATTGCGCTTGCCTTGCCGGCCACCCTCATCGCCATGTGGCGCGAGCGTCGCTTGCCCTGGTCCCCGGCCACCTGGCTGACTCTCGCGCTCGCCCTGTGGCTGCTGTTGCGCTACGCCCTGCAGGTCACGGCCGGGTGGGTCGAACCCGGGCTTTACGACCAGAAGGCGGTCTTCATCGACTGGTTCTTCGTTCTCGTTTTCGCCATGCTCGCGGCCCTGCCCACGCGTGACCGGGTGGCGCGGGTGCATCAGCTGTGGCTGCTGGCCGGCGCCGGCTTCCTTGTCGGCATTGTCGGCTACCTGTGGACCAAGGGTTTCATGGCCCTGTGGTCGGACGAACGGCTCCGCTTCCACCTTGATCGCCCATTGGGCATCGGCCTCTACGCCGGCTGTCTCGCCATTGCCCTGCTCGGCACCACACGCCAGTGGTGGCGGGTGGCGGGCCCTTGGCGGTGGCCGGTCCGGATCGGGGCCATGGCGACAATCGCCTTGTTCGTGCAGGTGGTCATCAGCACCCAGAACCGCAGCAACATGCTGGGCGTCGTGGTCCTGCTCGCCTGCCTCCTCATCTACGCGCTGATGCGCGCCTATCGCTCGCCGCACCCCCGTCGGCGCCGCCGCATCCTCGCTCTCAGTGCTGCCGGGCTCATCACGACCGTGCTGATCGTCGGCGCCAACCTCGAAGCGATCACCGGGCGCTTCATGCAGGAACGCCGGGCCATGCTGACCGCCGTGGAATCCGGCCTGCAGAACGCCCCTGCCGCCTCGGTCACGGTTCGCCTCCGGCTTTGGCAGTACGTCCTCGAACGTTTCCCGGAACACCCGTTCATCGGCCACGGCTTCGGTGATCTGCGCGACGTCATCGACCGGGATCTGCGCCCGCGCGGCGGCCTCCTCCAGGGCGAACGCTACGATCATGTGCACAACAGCTACCTGCAGACCCTGTGGACCCAGGGCCTGATCGGGGTGGCACTGTGGGGGGCCTTGAGCGTGGCGCTCATTGCCGGCGCGGTGCGCGCGGGGCGACGCAACCGCCGCGTGGGCGCGCTGCTGCCGGCCATGTGGGGCATCCTGATCTACACGGCGGTGTGGGCGGCCTTCGACTACCGCCTGTCCCACCCCGACATGCGCTTCTTCACCATTGTTCTGCTGCTCTCCCTGCGCCTCATGGGGCAGGCGGACGAAGCCGGGCGAACGGACCCATGAAACGCATCCTCATCGTCCGCGCCTCGGCCATCGGCGACGTGGTCTTCGCCTCGCCCTTCGCCGCCGCGCTCAAGCGGACCTGGCCCGAGGCGCAGGTGAGCTGGCTGGTCGAGCCGGGCATCGCGCCGCTGATTGCGGACGATCCGTGCATCGACGAGTTGATTCACTGGCCGAAGGGGGAATGGAAGGCGCTGTGGCAGGCGCGGCGCTTCGGGGCGCTGTTCGGCGCCATCCGCGACTTTCGCCGCCAGTTGCGGGCGCGCCGCTTCGACGTCGCCATCGATCTGCAGAGCCTGCTCAAGAGCGGGCTGCTCACCTGGCTGTCGGGGGCGCCGCGGCGCATCGGTCTGGGCAGCCGCGAGGGGAGCCAGTGGCTCATGACCGAGGTCGTCCCCAAAGGGGGCGATGCGGGGCGGATCAGTTCGGAATACCTGTACCTGGCCGAACAGCTGGGGCTCGACACCGGCGAATTCCTGCCGCGCCTGGTGGTGGGCGAGGTCACCGCACACCAGACGGAGGCCCTGCTCGCGCAGCATGGCCTCGCGCGCGGGGGCTACGCCGTGTTCGCGCCCTTCACCACCCGCCCGCAGAAACACTGGTTCGAGGACGCCTGGCAGGCCCTGGGGCCGAAGGTCGCGGCGGAGCTGGGCCTCACCCCGGTGATCCTCGGCGGCCCGGCCGACGTGGACGCTGCCCGCCGCATCGCCGGCGCCATCCCGGGCGCGGTGGTGCTCGCCGGCCAGACCAATCTGCCGCAGGCGGCGGCGCTGATCGAGCGTGCGGCGCTGCTGATCGGGGTCGACACCGGCCTCACCCACATGGGCACCGCCTTCGCCACCCCCACGGTGGCCCTGTTCGGCTCCACCCGCCCCTACCTGAGCACCGGCCGCGCCAACGGCCGGGTGATCTGGCTGGGGCTCGAGTGCTCGCCATGCCGGCGCAATCCCACCTGCCATGGCGCCTTCACCTGCCTGCGCGAGATCACCCCGGAGCGGGTGCTCGACGAGGCGCGCTCGGCGCTGGCGGAGCCGCGACCGTGAAGGTGCTGCACGTGGAATCCGGCCGCCACCTGTACGGCGGCGGCAAGCAGGTGCTCTACCTCATGGAGGGCCTCGCCCGGCGCGGCGTGGACAATCTGCTCGCCTGCCCCGACGGCGCCCACATCGCCGAACCGGCGCGTGCCTTCGGCACCGTGATCGAACTGCCCATGAAGGGCGACGTGGACATCGGCCTCGCCGGGCGCCTCAAGCGTGTCATCCGCCAGCACCGGCCCGACCTGGTGCATATCCACAGCCGCCGCGGCGCCGACGTCTGGGGTGGCGTGGCGGCCCGGCTCGCGGGGGTGCCGGCGCTGATTTCGCGTCGGGTGGACAACCCCGAATCGCGCTGGGCGGTGACGCTCAAGTACGGGCTCTACGCCCATGTGATCACCATCTCCGAAGGCATCCGCCAGGTGCTGCTGGCCGAAGGCCTGGCCCCGGAACGGGTCAGCTGCGTGCGCAGCGCGCTCGACCCCGCGCCCTACCTGCGCGAGTATGACAAGGCCGCCTTCCGCGCCACCCTGGATCTGCCCGCCGACACGCCGGTGGCGGGCATGGTGGCCCAGCTCATTCCGCGCAAGGGACACCGCCATCTGCTCGCCGCCCTGCCCCGGGTGCTCGAACGCCATCCGCGCCTGCAGGTGCTCGTGTTCGGCCGCGGCCCGCTCGAGGCAGAGCTGCGCCAGGCCATCGCTGACGCCAATCTGGGCGATCATGTGCGCCTGATGGGCTTCGTCGACGACCTGCCCGCGCAACTGGGCTGCCTCGACCTGCTGGTGCACCCGGCCGACATGGAAGGGCTGGGTGTCTCCCTGCTGCAGGCCTCGGCCGCGCAGGTGCCGATCATCGCCTGCCGCGCCGGCGGCATGCCCGAGGCGGTGCGTGACGGAATCAACGGCCTGCTCATCGACGTGGGCGACGTGGCCGCGCTGGGCACGGCCATGATCCGCCTGCTGGACGACGCCGACCTGCGCCGGCACATGGGCGCGGCCGGGCGCGCGCTCGTGCTCGACGAGTTCTCGGTGGACGTCATGTGCGAGGGCAATCTGGCCATCTACGACAAGGTATTGGCCCGAGCATTCCACCGGACCGGCCCCTGATATGGAGAACAGGATGATGTACGTGTCACTTGTCGCACAAACCTTTCGGGGTAACTCGGCACGCTCGGCCTTCGCGGCTGCTGACGGCCGAATCGCGATCCGATGAAATTCTCGGGCCTGACGCGATGAAATCCCTGCACATCCTCGGCAGCAAGGAAATGGGCGGCGCCGAGCGCTGGCTGTTGCGTTTCGTCGCCGCCATGCAGCGCGCCGGCGAGGACATCGAGGTCGCCGTGCGGCGCGGCTCCGAACTGGATCGCCATCACCTCCACGATGTGCCCAAGCGCACCGCCGGCATGCGCACCGTGTGGGATCCGTTCTCGCGCTGGGAGCTGTCGCGCCTCATCGCCGACAGCGGCGCGCCCATCGTGCAGACCTACATGGGCCGCGCCACCCGCCTGACCCACGTCAAGCGCGGTCGCGGCCAGGTGCACCTGTCGCGCCTCGGCGGCTACTACAAGCTCGACCCGTTCCGCCACGCGCACGCCTGGATCGGCAACACCCGTGGCCTGTGCGACTGGATGATCGCCGGCGGCCTGCCCGCCGATCGGGTGTTTCACATCACCAACTTCGCCGACCCGGCCAAACCGGCCGACCCCGAGGCGCTGGAAGTGCTGCGCCGGGAACTGGCCGTGCAGCCGGAAGACTGGCTCATGGTCACCGCGGGGCGCCTGATCGACGTGAAAGGCCACGCCACCCTCATCGAGGCCATGCGCCAGCTACCCGCGGAACTCGACGGCAAGCGCCTGCGCCTGATCCTCCTGGGCGACGGGCCACTGCGCGAAACCCTGGAACGCCAGGTGGCCGAAGCGGGCCTGACCAGCCGCGTCCATTTCGCCGGCTGGCAGCAGGACCCCGCGCCCTGGTTCCATCTGGCCGACATGGTGGTGTTCCCCTCGCGCGACCGCGAGACCCTCGGCAACGTGATCCTCGAAGCCTGGGCCTACGGCAAGCCGCTGGCGTGCACCGCGTTCCGCGGCGCGCGCGAGATCGCCCGCCACGGCGAGGATGCTCTGGTGAGCCCCTGCGACGACGCCGCTCCCCTGGCCGCGCACATGCGCGAAATCATCGACAACCCGGCGCTCCAGCGCCAGCTGATCGAACATGGCCTGCGGCGCATCGAGCACGACTTTGGCGAGCGCGTGATCATCGATCAATATCGTGCGCTCTACGCCCAATTGCTGGACAATCGCTAGCCATGAGTACCGGCATCAACATCCTCATGTACCACCAGGTGGGCGACTTCGCGCCGATGAAGGCGCATCGCTCCACCTACTGTCACCACAAGCGCTTCGCCCGCCAGATGGCCTATCTCGCGCGCTTCGGCTACACCGTCCTGTCCATGGACCAGGTGCTGGCCTGCCTGAGTGGAGCGCAGCCGATTCCGCCACGGGCAGTGGCGCTGACCTTCGACGACGGTTACGAGAATTTCTACGAATACGCCTGGCCCGTCCTGCAGCGCCATGGCTTCCCGGCCATGGTGTATCTGATCGCCGACCTGCTCGGCAAGCCATCCTACTGGTTCGCATCCGACGGCCGCGACACCCCGCTGCTGATGAGTCCGGAGCGGATTCGCCAGTTGCGCGCCGAGGGCGTGGACTTCGGCTCCCACTCGGCCTCCCATGCCAAGCTCGCCACTCTCGAGACGCCCGCCATCCATGAGGAAGTGACGCGCTCGAAGGCGATTCTGGAAGACGTGCTGGGCGAGGCGGTCAATCACTTCTGCTACCCGTTCGGCAGCCACGACCGCCGCGCGGTCGACGCGGTGGCCGCCGCCGGCTACACCTGCGCCACCACCTGCGTGCGCGCCCCGGCCACGCCGGCGGACGATCCGCTCACCCTGCCGCGCAAGGCGATCTCTTACGGCGACAACCTGATCGGCTACTTCTGGCGCCTGCACATGAAGAACAACCCCAAGCGCGAGATGATCCGGCGCGACGGCTACACCTTCGCCGACGCGACCGCCTGATCACGCCGGATCGTCGTCCGGCGGCGGGGTCTCGCCACGCCGGTAGCGCCCCAGCGCGGCGTGCATGAAGCGGAGCTGGCGTTCAAAGCGGGCGCAGCCGGTGCACACGAGCAGATGCGTGCGCAGCGCCAGGCGCTCGCGCACGCTCAGGATTCGATCGAACTGGGCGGACACCAGACGGGTGGCATCCTTGCAGCGGAGCATGGGGGGGACACTCTCCGGTCGGGCCTCCAACACCCCTTGGACGCCCCCGCGACCCGGAACCTTACATCCGCACGCTTGCGGTCACTGCTTGGCGCGCAAGGCCTTGAGGATCTTCATGCCGGCGCGGCCATTCACTTCGAACCCCAGGCGCGCCTGCTCGGCCTCGATGGCCGCCCGGGTGCGGCTGCCGATGACGCCGTCCACCTCGCCGACATCATGCCCCCGGTCGATCAGCAATTGCTGCAGTTCGCGCCGCTCCTTGCGCGCGATGCCCGGGTCGTCCGTGGGCCAGGGCGTCACGAACGGGCCGCCGCCGCGCAGGCGGTCGGACAGGTGCGCGATGGCCAGGGCGTAGCTCTCGGCCGCGTTGTAGCTGTAGATCGCGTTGAAGTTGCGGAACACCAGGAAGGCCGGCCCCTCGGCGCCCGCCGGCAGCAGCACCGCGGCGGTGTCGTCGATGGCCTCGAGCGCGCTGCCATCGATCCGCCGCAGGCCCATCGCCGCCCACGCGCTCACCGATCGGCGCGCCTTGCGCCCGGCGATCGAGGCATCGAAACCGGCGGGCAGACGGATCTCGTAGCCCCAGCCCTCGCCACTGCGCCAGCCGGCCTGCTTGAGATAGTTGGCGGTGGAGGCCAGCGCGTCGGGCACGCTGTCGATCAGGTCGCGACGCCCGTCGCCGTCGAAATCGACCGCGGTGCGCATGAAGGTGGAGGGCATGAACTGGGTGTGGCCGAAGGCGCCCGCCCAGGAACCGGTCAGGCGCTCCGGGGCCATGTGGCCGGCCGCGAGGATCTTCAGGGTGGTGAAGAACTCGCCGCGGAAATAGCCTTGCCGGCGCCCCTCGCACGACAGCGTGGCCAGCGAGGTGACCAGCGGCCGCTTGCCGAAGTTGCGCCCGTAGTTGCTCTCCACGCCCCATACCGCCACCACCACGTGGCGATCCACGCCGTAAGTGGCCTCGACCCGGTCGAGCACCTCGCGCCACTGGGCGAGCATGGCCCGGCCGTCGGCGATGCGCTCCTCGTCCACCAGCGCCGCCATGTAGTCCCAGATGGGGGTGACGAACTCGGGCTGGTAGTCGAGCGCCTCGAGCACGCTCGGATCGGGCGCCACCCCGGCGGTGAAGCGGTCGAAGGCCGCCACACTCACCCCCTGGTCCGGCGCCTGGGCGCGCAGCTGTTCGAGGCAGTGGTCGAAATCGTCGTCGGCCCACGCCGGGACGGCCATCAGGAGCGCCAACGCGCACAGGGGAATCATGGGTTTCATGGCAGGTATTCTAGCCGGATCGACCGCCACACCGAGCGATGTCGCCGGATCGCGACATGCCCTCGGCGCCGCGTCGACGGCTCGCCATCATGGCTGCCCCCTCCCTTCAGAGCGGCTCACGCACCCGCAGGAAGCTGGCGAAGCGCGGCAGGCCGGTGGCGGTCAGGCCGTGGTAGCGGAAGGTGACCTGGGTGCCGAGGGGCGGCGGATGGCGGCGCTGCGCGTCGGTGAAACCGGTGCCCAGGCGCAGGTGGCGCCCGTCGGCAAGGCGGATCTCGAGCGCCCCGAGCATGCCGGCCAGGCGCCCCTGGCCGGGGAGCTGGGCCACCACGATGCCTTCGGCGTCCTGCCAGGGCTTGAGCTTGAGCAGCACGTCGCTGCGTCCGGTGAGGTACGGCGCATCGGCCCGGTGCAGCATCAATCCCTCGCCGCCCTGGTCGATCACCGCTGCCAGCCAGGCCGCCAGCGCCGCACGGTCGGCGATCCGGCGCTGTTCGACCACGCGCAGCCATGGGCAGTGAGCTGCCCCGACCACCGCGCGCATGGCCGCGACCCGTGCGGAGAAATCCCCCGGCGCGCCCGGCAGTTCGAAGATCATGTAGCGCACCCGGCGCCAGTCGGCATCCACCGGCACCGCGGTGCGCACGATGCCCGACAGCTCGGCGAAGCGCCCGCGCCCCAGCCACAGCTCGCCATCGAGGGCCTGCGGCGGCAGGGCGGCGACGAACCAGCGCGGCGCCGGCACCACATGGCCACTGCGAAAGCGCAGCTGCCTGCCGTCCCAGAGCGCACGCACGCCGTCGAGCTTCTCGCTGACCCAGTACGGGGCCGGATCGACATCGGCCACCGCCTCACGGGCGAGCAGGACGGGCGGCGGCGGCGTCTGCGCCAGCACCGGCGACAGCCCGGCGCCCACCCACAAAGCAAACATGATTAATGCCATTCGCATGAACGCGAGTATAGCGCCCGATCCGGTCGCCGTCGCGCTATGCTGTCGACCATGCCCGAGCATCTGACCGATCTCTCTCATGCCATCCAGCTGGCCGTCGCGCCGGTGTTCCTGCTCACCGCGCTGGCCACGCTCATCAACGCGCTCAACGGGCGCCTGGCCCGGGTGGTCGATCGGCGTCGGGTGATCCGCAAGCGCCTGCAGGAGCAGGCAGCGCCGGCGCAGGTCGAGGCGCTCGAACGCGAGCTGGATCTGCTCTCCCGGCGCGGCACCCACATCTACCAGGCCATTTTCTGCCAGGTGCTCAGCGCGCTGCTGGTGTGCCTGGTGGTGGCCGGTGCCTTCGTGGGCACGATGGTCCGCATCGACGCCACCCACGCCATCGCCACCCTGTTCATCCTCGCCATGCTGTCGATGATCGCGGGGCTCGGGCTGTTCCTGCGCGAGGTGTACATCGCGGTCAGCCAGCCGACCCACTGGGAGCCGTGAGGCCCGCCCTCAGGCGTTGACGATGCGGTTGCGCCCGCCCTCCTTGGCGGCGTAGAGACGGCGGTCGACCCGTTCGAGGAAGTCGACCGCGTCGTCGTCATGGGCCGGCACGATGGTGCCCACCCCCAGGCTGGCCGTCAGCAGCTGGCTGATCGGCGAGGCGGCATGGGGAATCTGCGCCTTGAAGATCATGTGGATGCAGCGCTCGGCCACCGTCATCGCGGAATTGGCATCGGTCTCCGGCAGGATCAGCGCGAACTCTTCGCCACCGAAGCGGGCCAGCGCGTCGCGCGAGCGTTTCGCCGCCGCATTGAGCAGCTGCGCCACCTGGCGCAGGCAGGCGTCGCCCTGCACGTGGCCGTATGCGTCGTTGTACTGCTTGAAGTAGTCGATATCGATGAGGATCACCGACAGGGGTTGGCCGTTGCGCCGCGCGCTGACCCACTCGGCTTCGAGGATGGAATCGAACATGCGCCGGTTGGACACGCCGGTCAGCCCGTCCTTGAACGACAGCGACTCCAGCTCCTTCTGCAGGGCGAGCAGCTTCTGCTCAGTCTGCTTGCGCTCGGTGATGTCGAACATGAAGCCGATCAGTGACTCCACCTCGCCCGCCGGGTTGCGCACCACGTGCACCACATCGCGGATCCACACGTGCTCGCCGTCGCGGGTCAGGGCCCGGTAGTCCGCTTCATGGTCGACGCCCGACTGCGACTGGGCGACGCAGAAGTTCACGATCGAATCGCGTTCGTCCGGATGAATGCGGGCGGCCCAGTCTTCCACCGACTTCCAGCTGTCCTGCGGCCAGCCGAGCAGCGACTCGATCTGGGGGCCGATGTAGGAGAACCTGAGCGTCTTCCAGTCGATCTGCCAGGGAATGGCCTTGGTGGACTCGAGAAGCGTCTTGTAGATCGTGCTGTCGCCGTCGGGAATCATGGGCTCGTGTTCGTGTCGAGGATTGGCAAGACCTCGAGCATACCGCCTGCGCCCGCCCGGCGGGGGCGGGGTGACGACATCCCCGCCGTCTACCCCTTGACCACACGCAGACTGGCCCCCGACGGCGGACGCGCCGAGAGGCAGCGGGCCTCGAAGTCCGCCGCCGGCATGGGGGCACCGAACAGGTAGCCCTGCCCGGATTCGCAGCCGAGTCGCCACAATGCGTCACGCTGCGCATCGCGCTCGATGCCTTCGGCCACCACGTCCATGCCGAAGGCGGTCGCCATCGCCACCATCGCCCGCAGGATCGCCGCCGACCGCGCCTGACCCGGGGCATCGGCGGTGGCCACGAAGCTGCGATCGATCTTGAGCGTATCGAAGGCCTGCACGCCCAGGTACGCCAACGAAGAATAGCCGGTCCCGAAATCGTCCAGCGCCAGCCGCACCCCGCGCGAACGCAGCATGCGCAACGCCTCCAGCGCGGCCCCCTCGGGGTGGAGAAACACCGATTCGGTGACTTCCAGCTCCAGCAGGGAATTGGGCAGGCCACGCCGCGCCAGGGCGTCGAGCAGCAGCGGGGCGAAGCCGGGCTGCGCCAGCTGGATGGCGGAAACGTTGATGGCGACCCGTGGCACCTTGAGCCCCGCGCTACGCCAGGCCAGCATCTGATCGAGCGCGGCGTCGGCCACCCACTGGCCGATGGGCACGATCAGCCCGCAGCTCTCGGCCACCGGGATGAACCGGTCCGGCGGAATCTGGCGCCCCTCGGCGTCGCGCCAGCGCAGCAGCGCCTCGCAGCCCATCAGGCTCGAATCGCCGAGACGCATCTTGGGCTGGAAGTGCAGCGCCAGCTCGCCGCGCGCGACGGCCTGGCGCAGGCCGGCCTCGATGTTGACGCGCTCGCGCACCGCGTCGTTCATCGCATGGGTATAGAAGCGTGCCAGATTGCCGCCCGCGTGCTTGGCTTCGTACATCGCCGTATCGGCATTGCGCAACAGGGTCGGCACGTCCTGGGCGTCGTCGGGGAACACACTCACCCCGATGCTGGCGCTCATGCACAGCTCGATACCGTTGACGTGAATCGGCTTGTGCACCGCCTGCAGCACCTTGTCGAGCACCGGCGCGGCGCCGGCCGAGTCGGTGATCTCGGGCAGCACGATGATGAACTCGTCGCCGCCCTGACGTACCAGGGTATCGGAGGCGCGCACGTTGGCGCGCAGGCGCCGCGCCAGTTCGACCAGCAGAAGGTCGCCCACCTCATGGCCATGGACGTCGTTCACATCCTTGAAACGGTCGATGTCGATGAACAGCACCGCGATGCGCCCCTGCCCGCGCCGGCGCACCCGCTCGATGGCAAGATTGAGGCGGTCGAACAGCAGCGCCCGGTTGGCCAGGCCGGTCAGCTGGTCGTGGTAGGCCAGGGTGCGGATGCGTTCCTCGGTCTGGCGCCGGGCGGTGATGTCGGTCACCGAGCCGGCCATGAGCACCGCCCGGCCGCGGTGGTTGCGCACCGCCTCGCCGCGCGAGGCGATCCAGCGGTAGCTGCCGTCCTTCGCACGCACGCGATACTCGTGGTAGAAGTGCGGCGTTTCGCCCTTGAGGTGTTGCGCGACGCCCCGGTTGTAGCCGCCGCGGTCGTCCGGATGCACCAGGTGCAGCCACACATGGGTGTCGGCGATGAAGTTGTCCGAATAGCCGAGAATTTCAAGCAGGCGGTCGCCCACCCACAGGCGCTTGGTGACCGGATTCCACCACCACAGGCCATCGTGCGCACCGCGCATGGCCAGCTTGTGGGCACGGAAGGTGGCGCGCAGGTCGGCCAGCTCGATCCACGCCAGCCCCAGCACCACGGCCATCGCCACCGCCGCCGCCCACGCCCACGGCCCTGAGGCCCGTTCGATCGCGAGCACCAGCGCGCCGGCCGCCAACAGCCCTGTCACCGCCAGCGCACCGCGTCGCCAGTGCAAGCGCCTTGCCAATCCGTGCATACGCTCTCCTCGTATTCACCGGTGGGAGGACCGCCGCCGCGCCTTCGGCGTGTAGGCGTCGACCTGAGTGTCACGCTTGCCGTAACTTAAGGGGCAAGTTCAGAAAATTCAAAGACCTGCCTTTGGTCGGCCGACGAAAGGCGGCGGCGTCGCAACGGCGCCGGGACGCACCCGGTCCGCGCACCGGGCCGGCTCGTGGCCCAGTCACCACCGGTGCGCTTCATCGTACGGACGCCCTGACACGGCGAACCCCTGCGGCGCGACGCGTTCAAACACCCCACGGAGCTGCGTGCCCGGCGCCAGCGCCCGTCATACGAACAAGAAGGGGCGTTCGCCACGCCTGAGCCCCGCCACGCCCAGGTACGGACATCGCAGCGACCCCACCGCGGAGGATGTCATGCCCGTCACCACCGACAATCTGGAAATGTGTTTTCGCCTCGTGGCCGCCATGCTCGCCGGCGCACTCATCGGCTACGAACGCTCCTACCACGGCCGCCCCGCCGGCTTCCGCACCCACGCGCTGGTGTGCACCGCCTCCAGCCTGCTGATGCTGGTCACGGTCTTCGAGGCCCACTGGGTGCGCAGCGACATCGACATGGTGCGCCTCGACCCGACCCGCATGGCGCAGGGCATCATGACCGGCATCGGCTTCCTCGGTGCCGGCGTCATCGTCAAGGAAGGCCTCTCGGTGCGCGGACTCACCACCGCCGCCTCGATCTGGATCACCGCCGCCATCGGCATCCTCGCCGGCATTGGCTTCTACTTTCCGCTCGCGGTGTCGGTGCTCCTCACCCTCGGCCTGCTGTCCCTGTTCCGCTGGATCGAGTCGCACATGCCGAGCCAGAACTACTACCACTTCGAGGTACGCTTCGAGCGCAGCTCCGACATGACCGAGCTGACCTTGCGACATCTCATCGAAACCTTCGATTTCAGCATCGCCAATTTCAGCTACCGGCTCGACAGCGACAAACAACTGCGCCGCCACAGCATGATCTTGCGCACCACCGACAACAACAGCGCCTCCAAGCTTGCCGAAACGCTGCAGGCCAACGACGCCGTGATCGACTACCGGATCTCGCCGACCGGGGACTGAAGCCATCCTGGCCTGGCGCCCCCAGGCGTCGGCGGATCCTTATCCGCAGCACCCCGACTTCGGCGCGGACTCGGCGGGCGCCGGTGCGCAACAGCCCGCTGCCGCGGCCGGAGCTTCCGGCACGCAGCACGCCCCCGCCGCGGACACGCTGTCATCACCGAAGGTGACCGACGTGCCCAGGGTCGTGAAATGCTCCCAGGCCAGGCCCTGTGGATCGGTCACCCAGTGCTTCTCGCTCTTGGCGTAACAGCAGACGGTCTCGCCCTGATCCAGGACCGCACCGGCAGAGGCGGCCCCGGCCTGCGCCTTGAGCTCCGCCAACCCCTCCGCGGTTTCCGCCTGCATGCCGAAATGGTTCACCCCGGGCGCGTGCCCGCGCGCCGAGATGGCGAAATTCACTCGGGGATCGTCCAGCATCCACTTGGCGTAGTCCGCCTCCTGTTTGCTCGGCGGCAGACCGAAGAGCTGGGTGTAGAACGCGATATTCGCGTCGAGGTCGTCGACGGCGAGGTGCACGTGGAAGCGTTTCATGTTGACGGTCCTTGGGGATGGATCGATTCGATACACCCATCCTACCTGCGGCGGATGACATTGCGTCAATCCGAGCGACACGTCCGGGCGGTTCGAGGCAAAAAACAACGGGGCCGAAGCCCCGTTGATCCGTCCGGCAAACGCTTGCCGCGTCGGCCTTAGCTGGAGCGTCGCTTCACGATCAGCCCCATCAGGCCAAGCCCCGCGAGCAGCATGGCATAGCTTTGCGGCTCGGGTACCGCCGCGACGGTCGCGGTGTAGGCGTAGGACGACGGGCTCGGCCCGGTGGCCGTCCCTTGGACCTTGAAGTAATAGGCCCCCTCGGCCAGCGGACCGCCACCGGTCACATAGTCTCCGGACCCGATCAGTGCGTAGAACGAATCGTCCGCCGACTCGCCAGCCACACCGTTGTCGATGTACAGCGCTGCCGTCAGCCCGTCGATGTTCGAACCGTCGACCTTGGGTTGGTCCGAAATGGTCCCCAGCCCATACCACATGTCATAGGCCGGGCTGGACAGCGAGAACATCAGGAAATCGGTAAACGCTCCCGGGGTGTGCTCGATGAATCCCTCCGCAAAATAGGTCCCGCCGGGCGCCGCCCCGACATCGCCGAAATCCTTTTCCAGCGCATGCGCGCTCGTCGCCAACAGCGCCAGACCGACCGACGCCATCCATGGTCTCATCCTCATCGTAAATCTCCTGAGTCAAATCCTCGGTTACCCAATACGAACAGTCCTTCCAGTCGTCGGGGGCAGGTACATCCTCAACAAGCACCGCAACGCAACATCCGTCGTCGGCAATCAAACTCACCGAAACACACGCTGCCAAATCAAAACGCGGCGACACCCCCGAAGACCCATGGATTTATGAGACTTTTTCGATCCAAGCGCAAGCACGCAGACACACTCGCTTACGTGTTTTACATATTCCAAACGGATGTTGCTATGCGGCGACACGCCACGCCCCGTACGATCACAGGGGATCCGGCGCCCCACGCACCAGCTTGGGGCACATCGGCGACGGCCGTCGGCAAAACAACCGGAAACATGTCCACTGCATGACACCGAACAGCCCGAAAATATGACGAACGGCTCCCCGCCTGACAACAAGCCACTCGCTACGGCGATGGCGCGGCGGGCGATGGAAGCGCCAGATCGACGATTCGCCAGAACGGCGCAGGAACCCGTTGGCACGCCCCTAAAGGACCCGAGTCCGGCGAGCCACCATGCCTCCGTGACAGCCCAGATGCAGACATGCGGCGAATGGCGCTTGGCTCGTCCGCCCGCCAAGGCATGGCGCTTCGTAGCCCGGCCGAGCGCAGCGACGCCGGGTTCCGCATCGCCAGCACGGCACGGCATCCCCCGGCGTCAGGCTGGCGACCGTCGGCCGGGCTAGGCGTGCGGGTTCATCGGGAGTTGATCATCGGCAATTTTGTCGTCGAGCCCGGTGCTACATTGAACTCGCGGCATTGCGGGTGTGGAGCGCCGAACGTGGCGTCACGCACGTCCGGCGGGTGCCGTTCGACAATGGAGAAGGGAAATGAAAAACGGCAAAAGAACGTTCTACGCGTGGCTTGTGTTGTTGCTCTTCCAAGGTGGAACGAGTCTGGCAATCAGTGCAGAAGTGCCTGACATCGGCCAGACCGAGTACATGAACAAATGCGCTGTTTGTCATGGCGCATCGGGGAAGGGAGACGGTGGCGCGGTCGATCTGCTGAAGGTGGCCCCAGCCGACCTCACCGTCCTGTCTAAAAACAATGGAGGCGTCTTTCCGGTGGACCGGGTCTATCAGGTCATCGATGGTCGCCAGGTCGTGAGGGGCCACGGCAGTCGCGACATGCCCATCTGGGGCAACATGTACAAGAAGGAAAGCGCGGAAGCGGGGGCATATTTCTTCGAAATGCCCTACACGATGGACATGTATGCACGCGTGCGCATCCTGGCCTTGATCGACTACCTGAGTCGAATCCAGTCTAAGTGAGTGGTTTCGATGGCCGCCGGACACGGCGGCCGTTTGCATTCAGCTTCGTAGCCCGGCCGAGCGTAGCGACGCCGAGGTCAGCGTCGTCAGCTCGGCATGGTATCCCCGGCATCAGGCCTGCGGCCTTCGGCCGGGCTACGCTTGCTTCGCTTCTCCGCCCTACGGCCCTAGCGTGTGGGATATGCGTTGTGTTTGTCGCAAAAGGCATGAGCACTCTGCGAGCCCAGCGCCGACAGAAGTACAAAGGGAGGCCCAACGCGGTGTATGCCTTCAATTGCAAAAGTTTCGTCAATCACCCTCTCGCTAGCATATAGATCGTTGAAACATGGAAGCTCATTGGGACTGGATGCCCTCACAATCGCAGGATGCGACTTCAGCAGATTCCCCACTTCAGGAAGCGCAATTTCTTCTTTCTGGCTTGTATTCACGATCAAAACAGTCTCAAGCCAAGAAATACGGAGATTGGAAACGATGACTCGCTCACTCGGAAACGAAACGCTGAGATGCGAGATCGGCCATGCAAATCTCAATGCGTTCGGCGCGTCGTAAAGGGCAAAATACAACTCATACTGCCCTCTCTCTGGCAATCGCCTTTCAAGAATCGAAGAATAAATGGAATGGTCTATCCCTTTGAAGCTCGACATCTCATTAGGCATAGTCCGAACGTAGTTCAAATGCGTTTTTATCAACCAACAGAACTCCAGCTCGCCGAGAAAGACGTCTTGATTTCTGCCCGACGGCCTTAGCAAATACTCACTCAAATTCCCTGCCACACTATCGAGATAAGACAGCTCGCTATTACAGCGTTTACATACATCTTTTACAACTGGTTGCCCAGCGTGACTAACATCGCGCGATATATTGCACGCTCGCGGTTCCGCCATAAGTTTTTGCCGAACCACTCGAGACATTAAATGCTCTCGGCTAAGCTTTGAACCAGAAGCTCCCCTACAGTAGACACACTCATTAGTCATCGTTTCATATCAGCCCAATCTGAATTGGCGGGCACAGTTGAATCCGGTGTGAGAATTCACGCTCCTAATGCGCCTCATCCCAATTCACCCCGTCCCCCACCTCCGCCACCAGCGGCACGTCGAGTTTCGCCACCCCGGCCATGAGCCTGGGCAACTGTTCGCGCACCGTCGCCAACTCGGCGTCCGGCACCTCCAGCACCAGTTCGTCATGCACCTGCAGGATGAGCTTTGACTTGAGCTGTTCCTGCTTCAGCCAGGCCGACACGGCGATCATGGCCTTCTTGATGAGGTCGGCGGCGGTGCCTTGCATGGGGGCGTTGATGGCGGCGCGCTCGGCGGCCTGCCGGCGGCCGGCCTGGCGGGCGTGAATGTCGGGCAGGTGCAGGCGGCGGCCGAAGACGGTTTCCACGTAACCTTTGTCGGCAGCTTCGGCGCGGGTGCGGGCCATGTAGTCGGCGACGCCGGGGTAGCGGGCGAAGTAGCGGTCGATGTAGCTGGCGGCGGCAGACCGTTCGATGCCCAGGTTCTTGGCCAGGCCATGGGCGCTCATGCCGTAGATGAGACCGAAGTTGATGACTTTGGCGTAGCGGCGTTGCTCCTTGTCCACCTCCAGTGGGGTGACGCCGAAGATTTCGGCGGCGGTGGCGCGGTGCACGTCTTCGCCCTCGGCGAAGGCCTGCAGCAGGCGCTTGTCGCCGGACAGGTGGGCCATGATGCGCAGCTCGATCTGCGAATAGTCGGCGCTGACGATGCGGTGGCCCTTGGGCGCGATGAAGGCGGCGCGGATGCGGCGGCCCTCTTCGGTGCGGATGGGGATGTTCTGCAGGTTGGGGTCGGAGCTGGCCAGACGCCCGGTGACCGCGACGGCCTGTGAGAAGCTGGTGTGCACCCGGCCGGTCTTCGGATTCACCATCAGCGGCAGTTTGTCGGCGTAGGTGTTCTTGAGCTTGGCCAGGCCGCGGTAGTCGAGCAGGCACTTGGGCAGCGGGTAGTCCTCGGCGAGCTTCTGCAGCACTTCCTCGTCGGTGGACGGCTGGCCGGTGGCGGTCTTCTTGACCACGGGCAGTTCGAGCTTGCCGAACAGGATCTCGCCGAGCTGTTTGGGCGAATTGAGGTTGAAAGGCTGGCCGGCGAGCTTGTGGGCCTCGGTTTCGAGCTCGGCCATGCGCCGTCCCAGTTCCTGGCTGTGCTGGGCGAGGAGGAAGTCGTCGATGAGCACGCCGTTGCGCTCCATCTCGAACAGCACCGCCATGGCGGGCAGCTCGACTTCTTTGTACAACGCGCGCAGGCGCTCTTCCCTGGCCAGTTGTTTCTCGAAGCATTGCTGCAGGCGCAGGGTGATGTCCGCGTCCTCGGCGGCGTATTCGCTCGCCTGTTCCAGCGCCACCTCGTTGAAGCCGATCTGCTTGGCGCCCTTGCCGCAGATGGCGGTGTAGGGGATGGTCTCCAGCCCCAGGTGGCGGCGGGCCAGGCTGTCCATGTCGTGGGATTTGTCGGACTCGATCACGTAGGAGGCCAGCAGGGTGTCGTCGGCGATGCCGCCGAGCGTCACGTCGTAGTTGGCCAGCACATGCATGTCGTATTTGAGGTTCTGGCCGACCTTCTTGTACCGGTCGCTTTCCAGCCAGGGCTTGAGCGCGGCGAGCACGGCGTCGATGCCGAGCTGCTCGGGCGCGCCGGCGTAGGTGTGGGCGACGGGCACGTAGGCCGCGCCGCCGTCGGGGACGGCGAAAGAGAGGCCCACCAGGGTGGCGGCCATGGGGTCGAGGCTGGTGGTTTCGGTGTCGAAGGCGGCGATGGGCGCCGCTTCGAGCCGGGCGATCCAGGCGTCGAGGGCGTCGCGCGTGAGCACCGTGTCGTAGCCGCCGCTGCGGTGACTGGCCGGGTCGGCGGGCGGGTCCTCCCCGGCCGCCGCCTCCACCGCCTTGGGGTTGTCGCCCGACTGCACTTCACGCAGCCAGGTCTTGAATTCCAGGTGGCTGAACAGGTCGATGAGCTTGTCGCGGTCCTGCTCGCGCGGGGCGAGGTCCGCCGGCCCGACGCCCAGGTCGAGATCGGTGGCCACGGTCACCAGCTTCCTGCCCAGGGGCAGGAAGTCCAGGTGCTTGCGCAGGTTCTCCCCCACCTTGCCGCCGATCTCGTCGGCATGGGCGACGATCTCGTCGAGCGAGCCGAACTGGGTGAGCCATTTGACCGCGGTCTTGGGGCCGCATTTCTCGACGCCGGGAATGTTGTCCACGGTGTCGCCCACCAGCGCCAGGTAGTCGATGATGCGCTCGGGCGGCACGCCGAATTTCTCTTCGACGCCGGCCGGGTCGAGCACCTCGTTGCTCATGGTGTTCACCCAGCGCACACGCTCGTCGACTAGCTGGGTGAGGTCCTTGTCGCCGGTGGAGATGACCACGTCCATGCCGGCCGCGCTGGCCTGGCGCGCGAGGGTGCCGATGACGTCGTCGGCCTCGACGCCATCGACCATCAGCAGCGGCCAGCCGCGCGCGACGATGGCCTCATGCAGGGGCGCGATCTGGACCGCCAGATCCTCGGGCATCGGCGGGCGGTGCGACTTGTACTCGGGGAACCACTCGTCGCGGAAGGTCTTGCCCTTGGCATCGAACACGCAGGCGCGGTAGTCGGCTTGGACGTCGGCATCGAGCCGACGTAACATGTTCAGGACACCATAGACCGCACCGGTCGGCTCGCCCGCGGCATTGCGCAGGTCGGGCATGGCATGGAAGGCGCGGAACAGATAACTCGATCCATCAACGAGCAGAAGTGTGGGCATGGAGATGTCACCGGCAGAGGTTGTCGGAGGGCGAACCCGCCGCCTGCGCACGCAACACGAGGCCACATGACCGCGAAGGACAAACTCCCCGACGACCTGCCCAATGCCACGGTGCCGCAGTACAACGCGCGCGAGTCCTGGCGAATCTTCGGGATTATGTCAGAGTTCGTGGAGGCGACCGAACGGCTCAACGCGATCCGCCCCGCCGTCTCCGTGTTCGGCAGCGCGCGCACGGCGCCGGACCATCCCTACTACGTGCTCGCCGAGCAGATCTCGCGCAAGCTGTCGGACGCGGGCTTTTCGGTCATCTCCGGCGGCGGCCCGGGCATCATGGAGGCGGCCAACAAGGGCGCCTACTTCGGCAAGAGTCCGTCGATCGGGCTCAACATCCAGCTGCCCCACGAGCAGGCCGCCAACCCCTACCAGGACATCTCCCAGACCTTCCAGCACTTCTTCGCGCGCAAGTTCATGTTCGTGAAGTTCGCCGCCGCCTACGTGGTCCTGCCCGGCGGCTACGGCACCCTGGACGAGGTGACCGAAGCGCTGACGCTGATCCAGACCGGCAAGAGCCGCAAGATTCCGCTCATCCTGGTGCACCGGCCGTTCTGGGAAGGGCTGGTGGACTGGTTCAAGGAGCGCCTCGTGAGCGAACGCATGATCCATCCGGAAGATCTGGACATCATGCACCTGATCGACGACCCCGACGAGGTGGTCGAGGCCATCTTCAAACACTATGAGACCCGTGGCTTCCTGCCCCTGCCGGAAGAGCACGAGCTCATGCTCAATCTGTAGATCGCCATGAAACTGATGCGCGTGGGCCCGCCGGGCCAGGAAACCCCCGCCCTGCTCGACGCGCAGGGCACCCTCCGCGACCTGTCCGCGGTGGTCGACGACATCACCCCGGAGGTGCTCTCACCGGCCGGCCTGGCGCAGTTGCATGCCCTCGATCCGGCCGGCCTGCCAGTCGTTTCCGGCACACCGCGCCCGGGGGTGCCATGGACCGGTTGCGGCAAGTTCGTGGCCATCGGGCTGAACTATCACGACCACGCCGTCGAATCGAACCTGCCGGTCCCCGACGAGCCGGTCATGTTCCCCAAATGGACCAGTTGCCTGTCAGGGCCGAACGACGACATCGTGCCGCCGGCGGACTTTCGCAAGCTCGACTGGGAGGTGGAGCTGGGCATGGTCATCGGCGCCCGAGCCCGTCAGGTGAGCGAGGCGGACGCCCTGCATCACGTGGCCGGTTACTGCGTGGCCAACGACGTGTCCGAGCGCTGGTACCAGATCGAGCGTTCCGGTGGACAGTGGGGCAAGGGCAAGGGTTTCGACACTTTCGGTCCGGTCGGCCCCTGGCTGGTGACCGCCGACGAAGTCCCCGATCCGCAGGCGCTGAACCTGTGGCTGTCGGTCAACGGCGAGCGCATGCAGACGGGCAACAGCCGCCACATGATCTTCTCCTGCGCCCAGCTGGTGAGTTACTGCAGCCACATGATGACG